>JAEUHK010000064.1 GCA_016795465.1 Verrucomicrobiaceae bacterium
CGGGTGTCGAGGTAGCCGAGCTTGGAGAGATCCTGGACGATCTTTGCGACATGATGCTTTGAGATGTCAAAGGCAGTGGCGACTTCTTCGAGTTGGAATGCCTCCCCCTTCACTGCGGCGAACATGAGGACGCGAAGTGAGTAGTCACTGTAAAGGCTTAGTTTCATGGCGGTGAAGAGGTGGCGCGCTGGGCAGAGATACAAGATGCACTCAGTGCCCTTGATGCGCCATCGGAAGTCTAAAAGCGACAAGATCGTAGCTGACTCGAAAGAAGTATAGTTTATGCTTCTTTTAATGATGCCGGTCTAAAAACGACCGAACTATACAAACCCAAAACCAAAACAGCCAGCCATGAGATCGATATTTGCCTCCCTCGCCACCACCGCCGTCGTGATGACACTGCTCGTGAACACGTCCTTTGCCGCAGATGCGGCAGCCGTCGCCAGCGAGTCCGCCACCAACACCGTCTGCCCGATCAGCGGCAAAGCAGTCGATCCTGCCATCACCACTGAGTATGAGGGCCGTAAGTGGTCTTTCGCCAAGGATGCCTGCAAAACGAAATGGGTGGCGGCCCGGGAGAGCAGCCTCTACCACAAGCTCGGAGGATGGAAGGCTATCGACGCTGCTGTAGATGCGTTTTATGTGAAGGTGCTCGCGGACAAGCGGGTGAACCACTTCTTTGAAGACATCAACATGTCGAAGCAGCACCGGAAGCAGAAAGAGTTTCTCTCCGCAGCACTGGGCGGCCCTCTCCCATGGACCGGGAAGGACATGCGAAAAGCCCACGATGGCATGGGACTCACCGAAGAGCATTTCAACGCCATCGCGGAAAACCTCATCGCCACGCTCAAAGATCTGAAAGTCAGTCAGGAACTCATCGACCAGGTGATCGCTGTCGTGGCGGCCACGAAGGATGACGTCCTCGGCAGACCGAAGAAGGCCAGCAAGTAAAGTCCATCGTCTTGTTGGTGACATGCCGTCGTGTGTGCTGGGAGTGCGCACGGCGGCATTTCTTTAGTTCTCTCAGTATCCAGGTCCTTGGTCCAATCCCCCAGTGAGAGCGCCCTCCGTTCGTCCTCCACTTATGCGTTCATTTCCATATCTGCACCGCTGGCTCGGCATTGAGCTGATCGAAGTCAGTCTCGCGGAGAAGCTGGTTGCCACCCTTGGCGGGGGGCTTGCTTTGCTGGCCCTGGTCGGCATCACGACCTATGCGCTCCCTGGCGCAGGGGGAACAGCGGTGGTCGCCTCCATGGGGGCCTCTGCGGTGCTGCTCTTTGCCGTTCCGCATGGGGCGCTATCCCAATTCTTTGGCGGCACTTGTAAAACTTAAATGCCGCGCCGAAGCGTCAAACGCGCGTAATAAATTAAGGGAAATATGAGAGAGCGACATATTGCGATGGTTAACCCAATAGAAAAAGTATTGTTTAGCAAAATATATCATACTTTTACAACAGGAGAAACACAAGCTAGATTTGCCAATATAAATTGGAGTGAAAGATGACAATTGTGCAAAACCTAAGCAAACGAAATTTTATTGCCGCAAGCCTCGGTGCGCTATTGATTGCGCCAAACCTAAGTGGCTGCGCCAATCGCAACATTCGCGATTTCGCGGCCCTTTTTGCCGAAATCGAAAAGACCCATGGCGGGCGGCTTGGGGTTTGTGTGCTTAATACAAAGACCAGTGAGACTATAAACTATCGCGGCGATTCGCTTTTTGCGCTTTGCTCAACATTCAAACTACCATTGGCGGCAATAATTTTGCGCGAAATTGAAAATGGCCGTCTTGATGCTGAAAAGGAAATTCCGATTGTGCAAAATGGCCTTAGAATCATTTCGCCAATGGTTCGCGAAAAGCTCGCTGGCGGCAAAATGCGAATTATTGATTTGGCGCACGAAATTCAAACTACAAGCGATAATATCGCAGCCAATGCTCTGCTCGAATTGATCGGTGGGCCGCAAAAATTCACCCAAATAATGCGCGAAATGGGCGATAATGTGACCAATATTGAACGCATTGAGCCAAAAATGAACCTTGTTCTGCCTGGTGAAACCCGCGACACGACAAGCCCAAATGCAATTGCCCATACGGTGCAAAAAATACTTTTTGGTGGCTTTTTAAAACCGGTTTCAATTCAAACTTTGGCGGATTGGATGATTGAAACCAAGACCGGAAGCAAACGTATTCGCGCGGGCCTACCAAAAGATTGGCAAGCGGGCGATAAAACTGGCACTGGTATTGATGCGGAAATGCCCAATCGCTACAATGATATTGCCGTTGTTTGGCCGCCAAACAAAGCGCCATATATCATCGCCGCATTTTATGAAGGCCCAGGCTATTTTGACGATATGCGCGATATTGATCTTGAGGTTCTTGCAAAAGTTGGACGTGTGGCCACCGAAGTGATAATGTCTTCATAATATTAGGAGTTTAAAATGCGGATTGTCTTATTTGCTTTATTGGCCATTTTTGGCTTCGCCAATAGCGCTATGGCCGAGTGCCTTAAAGTAGAAGATGATTTGCAAATAAATCTAAGCGAAGGGCAAATTGCCTCGCTCAAGCAAATCTCTTTTGAGCGCAAGGAATTATTTGACGCGCTTTATGACACATCCATCCGCCTGGTGGTGCCACGGCGCTCACGGCTGTATTGGGTGGCAGCGCGATACGGGATCTTGGTTTTCACTACATGCTGATGCCGGTCATGGTCAATGCGCTCGCCATGGTGCTGCTCGCGGCGGCTATCAATTTCTTCTTCCCCTGGCGGCGCTATCCTGCCGTCTTCAACCGTCCAGCCGGGCTACCACTCGCTGATCTATCGCACACTCTTCCTGCCCCCACACACGATGAGGTCGTCAAGGCGCTACGATCTCTGGATTCGTTCGTGGACATCAGCGAGGCGGACCTGCTCCACCTCGTCAGGCTTCTTCACTCCCACGATCCACGTCAGGCTGCGCCGCTCGCCAAAGAAAAAACACCATGAACACAGACGATACTTTACAAGACCTCACCTCCCGCACCGACATCATCCGCCTCGTGGACGCCTTTTATGAACGCATCCGCCGTGATGAAAAGCTCGGCCCCATTTTCAACGACATCGCTCAGGTGAACTGGGAGACGCACCTGCCAAAGATGTATGACTTTTGGGACACGGTGCTCTTCGGCGCTGGCACCTTCCGAGGGAACCCTCTCGCCGCACACGCCAAGCTAGTCAGCACGGCAGATATGAGCAAAGCCAGCTTTGATCACTGGCTGGAGCTTTTCACCGCCACGGTCCATGATCTCTTCCAGGGAGCCAATGCCGCCGTCATCCTCCGCAGTGCCGAGGACATGGCCAACGTCATCTACAGCAAGATCAACCAAGTGCCCGATCCCCGCTTTGATCCCGCCAATCTGACTCCTGAGCAACGCGAGCGCTATGCACGCTACAAACAAACCGAGACACCCTCATGAAATCACTCCTCGCTCTCCTTTGTCTCAGCATCACGCATCTCCACGCGCAGGAGTTTGACCGCTACGGCGGCTCCAAGGCGATCAAAGGAAGAGCCACGGGCTGGTTTCACATTGAGGAGGTGAAGGGGCGCTGGTTTTTCATCACGCCAGAGGGGCATGGCTACATCCCCATCGGCGTGAATCACGTCGGCACCTACTTCAGCGGTGGAGCGCAGAAGCTGCGACCCACGGAGCATAACTTTGTCAAAGAACGGCACGCTGGCAGCCTGAAGGCGGCTGCTGCGCATGTGGAGAAGCTAGTGCGTGACTGGGGCTTTAACTACGCGGGCTATGATGCACCGCCTCAGTTGCAGGAGACCATGCCTTTCTCCGTTGCATTCAAGCAGACGCAGACCTCGGGTGTGACGGTCTTCGGCCCGCCGCAATATGTGGATGTGTTTGCCCCGGAGTTCGCGGCGGACTTGGACAAACGCGTGGCGGAGTCCTGCGGGAAGCTGAGGGAGAACCGCTTTCTCCTCGGCTACTACCTCATCGACCTGCCGCGCTGGGGAGACTGGTCTTATCTGGACAACGAGGAAAAGAAGCAGGGCGTGAGCTGGCTTTCCTTTTTCCGAGGTCTGCCACCCGGCTCGCCCGGCAAGCTGGCGTATGACAAGGCCACCCAAGGTGCTGCGGATCTCAAAGCCGCCGAACTCGCCTTCACAGCTGAGATCGCGGACCAGTCCTACCGCCTCACCGCCGAGGCCTTCCGGCGTCATGATCCGAACCATCTTGTGCTCGGCGAGCGGTTCGCAGGATCACGCCTCTTCCTGCCCGTGGTGGAGAGATCGGCGAAATACTTCCCCATCGTCGCCATCCAGCTTGAGGGTGATTTCGATGCAGCGACTTATCGCGACATCCATCAGCGCACAGGCAGGCCCATCATCAATGCGGATCATGTCGCCAACTTCCTCACGCCCACCACCCAGCGGGTGCTGGGCGGTGCTTTGAAAGACGAAGCCGAGGCCGCTGCGCTCTACGCCCGCTATCTCCGCGCCGCCTTCACGGAACCGTATTTCATCGGCTACAACCGCTGCCAGCTCGCCTCCCGCATCTTTCAGGACGGCCCGCCCGCAGGGTGGAAGCAAGGCATCCTCGATCCTGCGGGCGAACCCTACCCGCTGCTGCTGAAGAGCATCATCACGACGAATCGCGAGGTGCTGGAAATGCTCTATCACCAGTAGCAAAACGCCAGTCATCATGATGAACCAACGCATCACCAGCATCGACGCCCTGCGGGGACTGGTGATGTTCACCATGATTTTCGTCAATGACCTCGTCTCCGCAGGTGCCATCGTGCCGGACTGGATGATGCACTACGAGCTACGGCACAAGGACGCGAATGGCATGACGTTTGTGGACCTCGTGCTGCCCGCGTTCTTGTTCATCGTCGGCATGTCTATCCCGTTCGCGCTTGGCTCGCGACTCGACAAAGGCGAGCGCACTTGGGAAACCATGCTGCATGTGCTGCAACGAACGGCATCGCTCTTGTTCATCGGCGTGCTGATGGTGAATGGTGAACCTGATGCCACGAAGCTCGGCTGGTCGCCTGCACTGTGGGCTGTGCTGATGTTCGTCTCCGTCATCTTTGCATTTGGCTCTATCAAGTGGCTGCGCATCGCCGGACTCGGAGCGCTGCTATGGCTCGGCTACGTTTGGATTGGTCCGCACGACGAGCGACTCCTCACGCTCGCGCCCTTTCATCTGCGATCGCAATGGTGGGGCATCCTCGGTCTCATCGGTTGGGATTACTTCGTGGGATGCATCGTGTTCCTCCTGTTTCGCGGTCATCGCACCGCGCTGCTCGGGTGCATGATGTTGCTTCTAGGATTGTTTGTCGCGGATCGCGAGGGTGTCTTCGACGGCCTCTGGCTAACGAACGTCGTCGGCATCGGTGACACCCTGGGAACACAAGGCGCAATCACCGTCGGCGGCGTGCTGCTTGCCTCCATCCTAAGAGCCCCGGAACTGAGCAGCATCACTGCGCGAGTCCGTTTTACGCTGCTGTTCATCGTTGGCACATCGGCAGGTGCCCTGCTGCTGCAAGGAGCGTATGGCATCAACAAGAACGCCGCCACACCGAGCTACGGTCTCTGGGCCTGTGCCGTCACCGCATCGCTGTGGCTGTTGCTTCATCTGATCAGTGACCTGCGCCCATTGCCATCCGTCAACAAACCCTTGGCTCTTGCAGGGCGAAACGTGCTCCTCGCATATCTGCTCTCAGAGGCGCTGCCCTCGGTGTTGGAAGTCATGCAACTTGGCGGCTGGTATCACGGCCTGGCGCAACACAATCTGACGTGCGCAATTGCGCGCTCCGCGTGTTGCGCAGTGTTGCTGCTGGCTACGACGGTGGGGCTGAACCGGATCGGCTTCCATGTTCGGCTCTAGCCGACTAGTCGTGTGTGTTTGAGCAAGAGCAACGTGACCGCTCCGTGAGCGAGGCCACGCATTCTTCCAGCGCGACGCGCGAGGCGGCGCAAGGCGACATTCTTTGTCACGCCAAAGGCCCAGCCCTAGAAATCCGCCGCTGCATCAAACTTCTCCCACAGCACGAGAATGACATCCTGCATCACCTCTGAAGCCACCTGCCGCGTGGGCACCAGCGACCGCACAAATGTGTGCAACGCCACCTCGCTCTCCGCGTAGTGGCGGAGAAACTGGGCGTGGCGCTTGTGTTCGGATGGCGGGGACATGGGTGGCTTACAACCTAGTCGTCGCCCGTCACCGCCTCATTTGCCGGAAAAATTTTTCAGGGGGTGGAACTGGCCGGAGGATGCTGCGCTCACGCGAGAGGCCATACTTGGTCAAGCCTGCGGCCTCATGAAGCTCCGGGATTTCATGAGCATGAGCAGCTCCCGCAGCCCTTCTTGAGGCTTGCGAGGCGTTTTTCGATTTCGAGGGAGGTCGGGGTGACGGCGAGGCCGCCGAGGGAGGTGCAGCGGTGCTCGCGTGGCATGCGCTCGGCGACGGCCTTGGCGGCGTCGATGACTTCATCGAGCGGGATGAGCGGATCGTAGCCGGCGAGGGCCATGTTCGCGCAGGAGAGGGCGTTGCTGGCGGCCATGACGTTTTTGCCGAGGCATGGGGCCTCGACGCGATTCGCGATGGGATCGCAAATGAGGCCGAGCATGCTCTGGAAGGCCATCGAGGAGGCGGCGATGGCTTGATCGCGTGTGCCGCCGGCGAGCGTGACGAGCGCGGCGGCGGCCATGCAGGCTGCGGCACCGCCTTCGGCCTGACAGCCGCCGACTTCCGCCGCGAAGGTCCAGCGTGTGGCGATGAAGACGCCGATCAATCCAGCGGCGAGCATGGCGCTGGCCATGTCTTCCTCGCTTTGATTCATTGACTCCGCCATGGCGATGACGGCTCCGGGCAAGGCAGCGCACGCGCCCGCGGTCGGTGCGGCGACGATGACGCCCATGCTGCTCTTCACCTCCATCAAGGCGGTGACATAGAGAATGATGCGGTTCAACGCGCCGCCATCGAGCAAGCGGCCCGCGTTCATCATCTCGGCAAAGCGTCCGCTCTGATGATGCAGCACGCGATCCTCGTAACTCGTGCCCGCAATGCCGCTGGCGATCGATTTGCGCAGGATGCGGACGATGTCGGTCATCTTGTCGATGACTTCGCGCTCGGTGAAGCTGCCGCGAGCCCGCTCATACTCGATGGCGAGTTGCCAAAGAGGCGTGTTTTGGACTCCGTCGTGGGCGAGCATGGTTGCGCAGCTCGTGAAGGGCACGTGGAGGTCTTTGCGGGAAGGGACGGGGAGAACGGGAGAGAGCTTTTTGACGGAAAGGGGGCTTAAAGGGACCAAAAGGACGGAAGGGACAAAAGTGGCGGCTTTGACTTGGATGAGCTGTTTGTCAGCGAGGTTGTTGATGATGACTTCATCCTCTGAGAAAGTGGTTTCGGCTTTAGCCGAATCATCCTGAATGCGACTAAAGTCGCAGCCACTTTTCCAAATCAGCGTCTCGTGATACCCGCCGTCCATGTGGAGCGGCACGCCGTCGATCTCGATGACTTCGATCATGCCGCCGCCGGTGGAGATGGCGATGAGGGTGTGCGTTTCGCGCGTGTTCTTCAGCGTGAGGCGATAGGTGTTCGGATGCGGATCACCGACATCGACGGTTTCGATGCGGAGCTTGATTCCGGCATCGGCGAGCGCCTGCGCGGAGTTTGGCAGACGCTCGTCATCGGCGTCCCAGCCGAGCAGGCCGCCAAAGAGGCCCATGTCGCTGCCTTGGCTCTCGTGTGTGGTTGGCAATGAGCCGGCGCGGTCAAACTCGACGAGCACCTCGCTGATTTCGCCATCCATCAGATCACGCGCCAGCCGGCCGATGCGCAGCGCAGCGGCGCAGTGCGAGCTGGACGGGCCACGCATTACGGGGCCGATCACGTCGTTGAAGATGGAGACGGGTGTCATGATGGATTCAGTTCACCGCACGAGCCTGGAAGGCACGCAAGTCCACCAGCGTGGGCGTTTCGGTGCTCGATTGAATGGCGGCGACGGCTTTGTCGAACTCGGCGAGATGCTCTTTCGATTTGCGGGCGGCGACGAGTTGCTCGCGCACGGCTTGCAGCTTGGGCAGCATCGTTTTGGCATGTGTGCCGTAGCGTTGCAGCGCGGTGAGGCAGGCGTGGGAGCGGTTCTTTTCGCCCCAGCGTTCGGGTTCGATCACGCGGATGCAAAGGTCCATGCCCTCGCGGATGTGGAGGCGAGAGAGCAGATCGAGCCCGGCGGTGCGCACACCATCGGCGAACATTTCGTTGCTCGGCGCGAGGCGCTCGATGGCTGGCAGGATGACGGGAAGCAAACGCACGACATCTTCATCGCTGAGCTTCGCATACACGCGGCCGACGGCCGAGCGCACCACGGAGTCCTCGTTTTGGAGCATGGAAGCAATCGCTGGATAGAGTTGTTTGCGGTCCACGCCTTCCAGCGAATCGGCGAGGATGCTGCGAGGGCCTCGCGTGCCTGGAAACGGCGCGAACAACGCTACCGCAGCGGAGCGCTGGCTCATGCGGCGCGGATCGGCGGGATTCGAGCGCAGCGTCATCGCGAGGAGATCGCTCACGCAGGCTTTGCGCACGGTGGGGCTCAAATGGGGCACCGCCTCGGCGGCGAGCGATTGCAGCCACGGATCGGAATCGCTCAAACAAGCCCGCAACTGCGCCGCGGCAGCATCCGCACGAGGTCCCAGCTCGCCCAGCGCCTCGACCGCGCCGTAGCGTGCATCGCGATTCGTGCTGGCGAGCAGTTTCAGCAGTGCGGGAAGATGATCGCCGTCGCGTTTTCCGAGCGCAGCGGCGGAGCGTCCACGCACAAAGGGCGACCAGCTCGCGAGCCCGGCGAGGAGCTGATCGGTGCTGCGTTTCTCGTAGAGGTTCTCATCGCGGGTGTAGGCAAAGTCGCGACCGGCGGCGATGACTTCGGCGGCTTGCGCGGCATCCAGCGGCGGCACGCTGAAACCTTTGCGACCCGTGATGCGCAGGCTTTTCAGCGGCAGGGCGCAATCGAGCAGGTAGCTGCCGCTGCAGTCCCAGTTTTTGTAGGCACCGTGCTCCTCCGCGCCGACGGGCGAGCCCTGATAAATGAAACGCGTGTCCCAGCCGCGAGCGAGGTCATAATACCACGACTGCTCCTTTAAATAGGCACCGCAGGCCACCGGACCGCAGCGTGCGACGCCTTGCATGGCCCAGAGCATGTTGAAGAAATTGCCCGTGTGGCCGCGCTCGCGCTCGCTGTAGGCCGCGGTGGCCATCTTCGCGAAGAACTCCGTCGCCTCACGATCACCGAGCAGGTCAAAGAGCACGGCAGCAGCTGCACACTTGCCATTGTCCTCATGCGCAAAGAAGGGGCGATGATCGCCATACGGCACTGCGCCTTTATGAACCCACCAGCGGAGGAACGAAGAAGCTTTCGTGATGGCCTTGTCGAGGTCGGCATGCTTCACACCAGCCTCGCGGGCGAGCACCATGCCGATGGTGAGCGGCAGGCCGGGGGCATTCATCGCGCCGTAGCCGCTGAGGTTGCCGCCATTCTGCGTGAAGCGATGTCCCCAGGTGCCCACGCCGCTCTGACCGCGTGCCGTTTCCAGCGCCAGCCGCGTGAGACCGGGCATGACGGAGGTGTCGCCAGTGGCCATGACGTATTCGGCCACGAAGGTCATCATGAAGCCGTAATACCACGAGAGATAGCCGTCGGTGGTGAAGTCCGCGGCCCACATCGCCTCGCGCTTCACGAGCGGCAGGTAGTCCTTGTTGCCGCTGGCGAGCAAAGCGAGGCCATTGAGTGCCCGCGAGATGCCATCGAGCCGGCGCACGTAGTTTGGCTCATCGCTCATGCGTTTGGCGAGCGATGCGCAGCCGAGCTCGAGGATGCGTTTCGTCTTCGGGCAATCGTAAGGCGCGGTGGCGCTGTAGCTGCCGAGCACGGCCAGCTTCACCACGACATCGCCGCTTTGCCCGCTGCGCCAGCGATGCAGTTTCAAAGCGCCGTCGCTGCCTTCAGCGGCCGCGATGGCCTTCGCGAATTGCACGCGCGCATCGTCGGCAAAGCGGGCCGCATTCACTCCTAGAATGACATCACCCACCGCGAGCACGCCGTCGGCCGGCGAGCCGCTCGCGACCTCGGTGATGAGAATCTGCCGCGAGTCATGCGAATGGCCGTTCGCGGTGAAAATCCATCCACGGGCTCCGGTGGGCCCGAGCGTCCAATCGTGCTCTTTGCCGGGCTGATCGCCTTTCGTGAAGTCAGGAGGTGCTGGCGTGGCGGGAGCCGCGAAAGCACTGGGAGCGAGCAGGCACGCAGCCGCGAAGAGGAGCAGGGGAAGATGGCGTTTCACAGGAGGAGGATGCTAAAGCGCTCCATCGGCAGCGTCTTGTGCAGAATGGCCGCAGAGCCGCGTAAAAGCCGCACAATGGGGGCGTCGCTGATGCGTGATTCGTGATGCGTGAAACACGTTCGGTCGTTTCTCTCCAAAGCTCCGCGTCAGGCTCACGGATCACGCATCACGGATCACGCATCAGCCGAGAAGTCGATTTTTCGTCCCTATCCGTTTCTTTTTGCGCATGAAGCCCAGCCGGGAATGATGGTGCGCATGATTCGCTCTCTCATTTGCCTTTTCGTTGTCCCTTTCATCGCCGCGCAGGCTCTGGCGGAGGCCGTTCCCGTGAAGATCGTGCCCGGAACAGGCATCACGCGCGGTGGCGAGCCCTACTTCGTCAAAGGCGCGGGCGGTGAGAAGTATCTCGATGAGCTCGTGGCCGCGGGCGGCAACAGCATCCGCACCTGGACCACGAACGGCCTCGATGAGATCCTCGACACCGCGCAGAAACGCGGCCTCACCGTGTGCGCGGGCATCTGGCTGGAGCCGGAGTGCAATTGGTTCTCGTATGCCAACACGAAGCACTGCGCGAAGCAGATCGCGCGAGTCGTGAACGAGGTCGTGAAGCATCGCGATCATCCCGCGCTGCTGTTTTGGGGCCTGGGCAACGAAGTCGAGGGCGATGGCAACAACGCCGCTTATTGGAAGCAGCTCGAAGTGCTCGCGCAGATCGTGAAGCAGCTCGATCCGGCGCATCCGACCTTCACCGCGGTGGCCGGCCTTTCTCCCGACAAAGCGAAAGGGCTCAACGAGCACACGCCGAGCCTCGACTTCGTCGGCATCAACACCTACGCCGCGCTGCCGTCATTGCGGAAGCATCTGGAGAAGGTCGAGTGGAAGCGCCCGTGGGTGGTCACCGAGTTTGGTGCGCAGGGTTTTTGGGAAAGCCCGCGTGCGCCGTGGGGGGCGCCGATCGAGCAAACGAGCGGCAACAAGACCAAAACGATCCGCAAAGGCTACGAAGCCGCGATCCAGCCCGGCGGCGATTGCTGGGGCGGCTATGTCTTTCTCTGGGGCCAGAAACAAGAGGCCACCTCGACGTGGTTCGGCATCTTCACCGAGCAAGGCGAGTCCACCGCCGTGTGCGATGTGATGCACGAGCTTTGGAAAGGCACGCCACCTCCCGAGCGAGCGCCGGACATCGCCACGCTCACCAGCGAGGCCGCGAAGAAGGAAATCGCCGCGGGAAGTGAGTTCCAAGCCCAAGCCGAGGCCACCGATCCCGATGGCGACGCGCTCACCTGGCACTGGACCGTCACCGTCGAAAGCGCCGGCCGCAACGAGCAAGGCCGAGAACGCCCCACCAAGCCACTGCCCGACAGCCTCATCAAAACCGAAGGCCCCCACGCCACCTTCCGCGCCCCGAAAAAGCCCGGCGACTACCGCGTCCACCTCCGCGTCACCGACACGCATCAACGCGCCGCGACGGCTAATTTCCCCTTCAAAGTCATCAAGCCCTGAAAATGGCAAAAATATGGGCGGCTAAATATGAAAACCAAATGCTCCCCATCTTTTTGCCATCCTTCAGCTCATCGAATGGTGGTGAATATGACCTGACGGTGGGTGATGTTGGCCCATTGAATGGCTTTCAGGTTCGTATGCTCCAGCAATCGACGCGCGTGCGTCTCGAAGGCGTCCAGTCTTTCGGTGAAAGCAGTCAGGCGAAACGCCACCCCAGGCGCGAGAAGCCGCATTTTCTGGTCATGCAGATGCCCTTTGTTTCCGATGACCGGCACTGGCAGGATCACCTGCTCTTCGCCTCCGAGAAAGTGTGTCAGCGCCTCATCATAAAGGCTTATTTCAAGGCCAGCACCCCAGTCGTGAATCAAAGCCATCAACGCATCGCGAAAAAACTCCCCGCCAGGGATGCTGGAGTCAAAAGCAGCATCTAGAACTCGTGGATCACGCAAATCTTCGAGCCGCTGGTGGCAGTTCACAAACTCAGAACCCATGCGTTCAGGACGCATGTTGAAGATCATGCCGTGCGACAAGCCAAACAGCAGGAGATAGTTGAATGCCTGACTCCGGTGCTTGGACACAATGGTCTCAGCCGCCTTGAACTCAAACAAGCCAGAACGACGGGCCAGAACATCAAGCTGATAGGTTTTGGAGAAGGTCTTATGGGTGACTGTCACTGGAAGCTCAAGTTCCAAGTCTGTCATCCGATCCGCCAGCTCACGCTTATAAACACGCTCATCAAAAAATCGCCCAAACTCATTGTGGATGTCGATCACATGTGACTTCACCTCAAAAGCGAGGCTGGAGAACTCGTCCTGGGAGATGCGAGTCGTGGGAGCTGTTTGAATGATCGGCATGGGATTGAATGGCAAAAAGATGCGCGGCTAAAGATGAATACCAAAGGTGTCCCCATATTTAGCCACACATCTTTTTGCCATCCTTCAGTTTTCACGGCTTTGAGTTTTGCAGCAGAGCCTCCGCGAAGGCTTTGCCCATGAGCGCGAAGGTCTTTGCGCAGCCGAGGTAGTGGTAGCCGGCATTCGAGGCACCGCGTTTCCACAGCGCTTCCTCGTCGGGTGAGATGAGCTTGGCTTCGTAGTCCTTCAAATACTCGCGCTTGTCGGCCTCGGTCATGTGACCGTCGGCGTTCGCGTGGTCTTTGTGTTTTGAGTTGAGGTAATGGCCCATTTGGCGGACCTGGGCGCGCTTTTCGTCGATGGCACCCAGTTCCTCCGACCAAAACGGCGCGGTGGGCACGGCGAAGACATTGCCTTTGAACTCCGGCATCAAGGCGGGCGCAGTCATAGCCTCGCGGAAGGCGAGATTGTCGGGCCCGGCCTTCATGCCATCGACACCCATCACGCCGATGACGAACGGCATCTTCGGTGCACCCAAATCTTTGCGCACATCGCGGATGAAGTGCGCAAGCAGGTCACTGTAAACCGCAAAGCGTCCCGGCTTGCCGCGATCCGGATAGGTGTGGCCGTCCACCATGTCGTTGAAGCCTTGGAACCACACGAAGCCAGCGATCTCGTAACCGTCCTTCGCATCGTAGGCCGGGCAAACGCGCGTTGGGTCCGCGAGCACGTGCTTCACATGCTCGACCATGTAGCGGTAGAAGCGGCCCGTTTCGCGCCTCTTCTCTTCAAGCCACTGCTTCATGTCCTTCGGCACGCCATGGCCGGGCGGGCCGTAGTAGAGCTTCTTTTGGTAGTCATTGAGTTCATACGGCCCGGCGCTCGGTGGACGAAACCCCGTGTTCAGGCTGCGACCGCCCCACGCGGTCTTGATGATCAAAACGGGCTCTTGGAGCGCGCCGTCCATCATGAGGCCAAAAGTGAACTCCGGACCAATTTTGCCGTTCGACTTGGTAGCGTCGTCGCGTGCGCCATAACCCGCCGTGAGCTTCCCAGTGCCTTCGCCATTCGCGCTGCCGTCGTATTTGCCGGTGAAGTAGGAGATCCAGGTGTGATCGCACACACGCGGCTCGCCCTTCTCATCGCGCATCATTCTCAAAAGCGGTGCGGTGGCCGGATCATCGCCGATGTAATCAAACGTCTCGATCTTCGCATGACCCTCCATGTTCGACTGACCGGCGAGGATGAAGACCTTCAGCGGCGCGGCTTGGAGTGATGCCGCGATGAGGAGTGAGGCGAGGATGTATTTCATGGTTTCGATTTGTGGACAGGCGCGATGTTCTTCGGAGCAAGCAAACGCATCTCAGTGAGCTTGTTAGCATGCTCGGGCTTCGTGGCGAGGTTGGTCCATTCGTGGGGATCGGTTTCGAGGTCGTAGAGTTCCTCTTCGTCGCCCGCGTAGTGGATGTAGCGCCAGCGTTGGGTGCTGATGGCGTAGTTCTCCGGCTTGTCGAGATGCGTCAGGGCGGTGTGCGGCCATTCGGCCTGCGGGTTGCGCAGGAGCGGCGCGAGGCTGCGGCTTTCGATGTCCGCTTTCCGCGGCAGGCCGCACAGATCGGTGAGCGTGCCGAACAGATCGACGAGGCTCACGGGGCGATCACACACGCTGCCGGGCGTGGTGCCTTCGGGCAAACCGGGGGCGCCTTTCGGCACGCGGATCATGAGCGGCACATGAGCGCAGACGCGCCAGCCGGTGAACTTTTGCCAATGCTCCTTCTCGCCGAGATGCCAGCCGTGATCGCTCCAGAGCACGACGATCGTGTTGTCGCGTTGCGGGCTCTTTTCGAGCGCATCGAGCACGCGACCGAGCATCGCATCCGCGAAGTGAATCGACGCGAGATAGGCCTGGATGCCCTTCTTCCACTGCTCGTGCTTCTGAATGTGCGCGAAGTAGCGATTCCGCGCGAGTCGCTGGCCCGCAGGCGGCAGATCATCGACATCATCCGCTTTGTAGCCAGGCGGAAGCTGGATGCTTTCGAGCGGAAACGGCTCGAAATACTTCTTCGGCACAAACCACGGCTCATGCGGCCGGTAGATGCCGCAGGCGAGGAAGAACGGCTTGTCGTGTTTGCGCTGGAGTTGCTCGCCAATCCACTTCGTCACGGCCCAATCGCCGCCAAACTGCTCATCCGTGACATCCAGCGCGGCCCAGTCGGTTTCGACGTATTGCCAGTCGCCGGCACGCGGCAGGTTCACGGGCCGTTTCTCGGGGTAAAACGTGTGCGGAAAGGGATTGTCCTTCGCCTTGTCCGGGAAGTAATCATCCCAAGACGGCGGATCGATGATGTAATGCAGCATCTTCCCCGACCCCGCGCTCCAGTAGCCCTGCTTTGAGAAATACCGCGGCAACAGCTCCGTCTCCGGCATCACCTCGCGCATCTTTTGCAGGTTATGATAAAGCCCCGAGCAATGCGGCGGCAACCCGCTGAAGATCGCTGTGCGCGACGGATTGCACGAAGCCGCCGCCGTGTAGGCATTCCGAAACAACACCCCGCTCGCCGCCAGCCGATCCAGATTCGGCGTCTTCGTCTGCGGATGCCCGCCCAGGCAGCCGATCCAGTCATTGAGATCATCCAGCGCGATGAAGAGCACGTTGGGCCTGCTCTCCGCCGCCAAAGCATGGCCGCCAAAGAGCGCAGAGATCGCAAAGAGTGTCAGAACCGATTTCACCAGCCTCATTCTGCCGCGTCCAGCCCGCCACGTCTTGGCAAGATTGTCAGTGCAAGGCGAGCAAACGGGCACAGGGAGCCAATTTGGTGCAGCCGTCCCGGCTGCGGACCGGGTAATCAACCGTCACAATGGCTTCGGGGCTATCATGCTTAACCTTGCGAGAGATCTGTCTGATTCCCTCAGTTCGAACAATCCGGAATTTCCGTATTCTTGTCTTTATCACCAGTGCTCATTGTTGGCCTGAAAGTCATTCTGAATTGGGGATGGATTAGTCTTCCATTACAGACGCTTACTTGATCAAGTATTCATCGAGCCTCATCGACTTCTCGCCCTTTCTGACTCGAAGGATGAAGCCTTCTTTGTCTTTATCGACCCGAATGTGCCAATAGAACCTATCTTCCAATTCGGTGATGTGAAAGCGCTCTAGCCACGTCACAAATAGCTCTCCTGGAATAAGCAAAACCGCGTCTGGTGAACCACAGCCAAGCGCTAAATAGGATTTCGAGCTTTCACTCAAAAGGTCCCGCTGATGCGGGTGAAAGGCAAACCAGTATCCTGAAGCCTTGGCCTTCTTGTATTCCCTTGAGTTGATGCAAATGACCTTGGTGCTGTCATCAGGCGATGAGTAGCTCGCGAATGAGCGCTTCACGAGAGGTTGTCCAAGATACTTTTGAACCTTGGCGGCACAAGCCTCGCGGAAATTGCTCGGAATGAACTTGGGCTTCCTGGGCTCGTCTTCATCATCCGTGGCTTCCTCAGCCAATGGGTCTTCTTTCTTCGCCTCTTCTGCCGCTGAGAAAACCAAGTCGATAATGCCGTCCACCTTCGTGAACTCCTGTGGAGTCAAAACTCGGCGAATCTTCTCCATGATTCTCGGATCATCGAGCCCCTCTTTCAGATGCATGAGTCGCAAGAGGCCGTCGATGCTGATAAGACGAATGTCCCAAGCGTGTCTGGAGCCGCGCACTTGCGCCTCCAAGTCGCCAGTATCGGTTCTTCCCACGATCAGCAGAATCGAACAGCTTTCTTCTTTGGCCCGGTCATCCTTGACCAAGTTCCTTCGGTATCCGGCCACAGTTTCCAGATCGATGCGGTAGGCATCACTGGTCTTGACCTCAACAACGATGGAAAAGCCGTCAGGTGAAGCCTATAACCCGTCAAAACCGATTTCGCCTTGAATGCCTCGGTATCGTCCTTGTTCGACTTTGAAGCCAAGGCGTTTGCCTACTTCGTTGATCACATCTTGTAGCGCCAGACCACTGCCGTCGAATTTGTCTGTCAGGCATTCGTTAGCGTAGCGAGCCAAAAGTTTGGACGGAACCAACGCGAGAAAAGAGCGGAACTCGAATGACGCTATGCTGCCGTCACGAAGTTTTCCATCCCCTGCAAACGCAATGATCTGCTGAACCTGCTTTTCTTGCAGTTCTTGTTGAGCTGAGTTCCAAAGTTCGGTGAGAGGCATAGAATTTGATTTTCGGATAGTGATGCCTTTGGAGGTTTGCGGCAATGGTTTGTGCCCGAAAGCTTCCTGCCACAACTTGTGGCAGAAAGTCGAGCGAGGTCAATTTGGCGGCAGCTTGTCGCCAAATTCTGCGACGGCCTGTCGCAGAATTGCTGAGGCTTTTCGCACACCGTGATTTTGGCCACAAGCTGTGGCCAAATTGAGTCTCTACCGCTTCCTCACATAAAACACCCCGCGCCCTTTTCCGTGCGCCTCCACAAGCCCAGCCGCAATGAGTTCGGCGAACTTGGCTTTGAGGGTGGAGCGGTTGGCCCCGGTGAGAGTGACGGCTTCAGCGTTGGTGAGGGTTTCTCTTGTCTCGAAGAGAGCGGCGAGCTGGCGGGCGAGCGGGGAGAGTTGCGGACGGCTGGCGTCGAGGCGCTGCTGGAGGCGGGTGATTTGCTGACGGATGCTGCGAAGGAAGAACAGCAACCATGAGGGCCAGTCGGCGGTGTTTTCGCGCCAGGTCGTCTGCGTGCGGCGGAGGGCGAGGTAGTAGGCCTCTTTGTTTTGCTCGATGATGCTCTCCAGCGAGCTGTAGGGCACATGGCCGTAACCGGCGCGGAGCAGCAGCAAGGTGGTGAGGATGCGTGAGAGGCGGCCATTGCCGTCCTGAAAGGGATGAATGGCGAGGAAGGCGACGACGAAGATGCCAATGCGTAGCAGCGGGTGCAGGCCAGTGTCAGCCTCGGCACGGCGATGCCAGTCGAGCAGAACATCCATGTGGGCGGGCGTGTCGAAAGGGCTGGACGTCTCGAACACGATGCCAAGCTCGCGGCCATCGGCATCGAAGGCGGCGACGTGGTTCGGCAGCGACTTCCATTCGCCACGATGGCGCTCGTCCTTGGTGCTGTATTGAAGGAGATCGCGATGAAGCTGCCGCAGCATGTTCGCAGTGAGCGGGATCTCGCTGAAGTGCGCGAAGACCTGCTCCATGACGAAGGCGTAGCCGGCGACCTCCTGCTCATCGCGAGTGACGAAGGACTTTGTCTCCAAACGACCGAGCAGCGCCTCGACCTCGCGGTCGCTCAGGCGCGAGCCCTCGATGCGGGTGGAGGAACCAATGCTCTCGATGGTGGCGACACGGCGCAGGCCTTGTAGCCGGTCGGGTGTGAGCGACTGCCAAGTGCGCCAGTGGCCCTTGAACTCGTCGATCTCACTGACGAGGCGGAGCATCTCGGCGGAGATGGGGATGGAGTCGGGAAGAGCCGGAAGCATAGCGGAGTTTCGGCCTCCAAAGTCCATTTTCCAGTCCAATTCAGTCCATTTATATCCAATTCAGGCCATTTATGGCCGATTAGAGCCGATTCCGAGCGGGCGGAGGCAGCCGGGACGGCTGCACCACATTGCTCAATCGGCGACTAAGGCCGACTGCGACCGGTGGTTTTCGATTGTTCGAGGAGCGCCTGAAGCTCCTTCACGATCTCGGGCCTCTTCGAGTAAAGATTCGTCGTCTCGCCGGGATCGGTGGCGAGGTCGTAGAGTTGGGCGGGGGCTTCGGGATCGGTGTCGGGAAGGGCGAAGGGCTTGAGTTCGCCTTTGTCGTAGTTGTTTCCGCCGGAGCCGCGGTGGGCGATGTATTTCCACTGGCCGCGACGAATCGAGAGGGTGCGCTGGCCGGCAAAGGCTTGAGTGAGAAGATAAGGCCGGATGGGAGCGGTGGCGGTGCCTTCGAGGGCGGGGAGTAGGTTGAAGCTGTCTTCGGCGGCATCGTGCGGCAACTCGGTGCCGGTGATGGCCGCGACGGTGGCGAGAATGTCGGTGAGGCAGAGGGTTTGATCGCTGGTGGTGCCCGCTTTGACTTTTCCGGGCCAGCGCACGATGAAGGGCACGCGGTGGCCGCCCTCCCAGGAGTCACGTTTGATGCCGCGCCACGGTTTGGCGCCATCGTGAGCGTGATCGGCACGCATGTGGACGATGCTTGCCACTTCGGGGCCGTTGTCGCTGCTGAGGATGATGAGCGTGTTGTCGGCGAGGCCGTGCGTTTCGAGTTCGCGCATCAACTCGCCGACGATGTGGTCGAACTCGGCGATGAAGTCGCCATGCGGCCCGGCGTTGGATTTTCCTTGGAACTCCGGCGCGGCGAAGGACGGCAAATGCACGGCCTGCGTGGCATGGTAGAGGAAGAAAGGCTGCTTCGGTGAGGTGCGTGCATGCTGCGCGATGAACTCGCGGCTCTTCTTCAAGAAGACGAGATCGACCTCCTCCATCGGAAAGTCGGGCGCGATGAATCCGGCGCGGCAATCGTTGGCATACGGATGCTTCGGGAGCTTCGATTTGTCGATGGGACCGATGGGCGGCACGGGGATGCGATCGCCGTCGATGAAGGCGTAAAGCCACTCGGTGGTGGGGCAGCACGCGGTGCCGAAAAACTGGTCAAAGCCATGATCGAGCGGCCCGCCCTCGATGCGGCGCGAGTAATCGATGCGCTGCACGGCGGCGCGTTCGCCCGAGTGGATCGCCTCGCCCGCCTGATCGCGAAACGTGAGCCCGATGTGCCATTTGCCGACCGCCGCGGTGGCGTAGCCCTGTTTCTTCAACATCCCCGGCAGCGTGAGCTTTCCCGGCGCGATCAACGACGGCCCGCCCGTGCCCTGAAACACCGTGCCGCCATTCGGCACACGGAACGCCATCTGTCCGGTCATGAGGCTGTAGCGCGACGGTGTGCAAACAGTGGCCGGACTGTGCGCATCGGTGAAGCGCATGCCTTCGCTCGCGAGCTTGTCGATGTTCGGTGTCGGGATCTTTGCATCGGCGTTGTAGCAACGCACATCGCCGTAGCCGAGGTCATCGGCGAGGATCACGAGGATGTTCGGTAAAGTGGCTGCGGCTTTAGCCGCATTCTTTTCGGCTGAAGCCGAAACCACTTTGGCTTTCGATGTTCCCCAGAGCTTTGTGAGCAGCGCAAACATCTCGGGGTCGTGCTTTTGGAGTTCGTCTTTGGTGAAAGGGTAGAAGTCGTTCTTCGTGAAGAAGGCTTCGGAGCACTCGGCGAAGTATTCTTTGGCGTTCGTCATCGCGTAGGCGCGGTCGAGGCGCTTGCGGCCTTCGCTGTCTTGACGCTGCACGCGGTCGTAGAGGCCCGCTGCTTTCGCTTTTTGATACGCGGCTTCGATCTGCGGATGCTCGAAGCCGAGGACGCGATCGTGAAACGCGTGCGCCAACTCGTGGAGGGCGAAGTTGGGCATGCGGCGAGTTTCGGCCTCAAAGATGCGCACGTTGGTGAACTCGATGCCCCTCGCCATCGCCGGATTGCGGCCGTTGTCCTTCAACCAGCCGGCACCGGGATGGTATTCGGCGCGAGGCGGCACCTTCGGATATTCGGGATTGATCCACAGCGGCACTTTTTGCAGTTCGACGACGGCTTTGGCAGGCACGACGCGAACGATCTCCTCAAGCTGGGCCTGAAGCAGCGGCAGGGCCTTGTTCAGCGCGGCAGCGTCGATCTTCGGGCTGATGTGCAGCGTCCAGCCGACGAGTTTTTTCGTTTCGTGCGCTTTGTTGGCGGCATCGGATCTCGCGCGGGCTTTGGCGCGGATGAGTTCGCGGGCTTTTTCCAGGCGTGGTGGCCAGGTGAACTTGGGCGCTTGTTTCGGATCGTAGCCTTCGAGATGGCCGGTGAGGCGGGTTTGAGGCTTCGTGTATTTGAGAACGGTGTCGCCGAAGACCTCGCGACACAGCGCGGCGAGACCGGGATCGTAGTCGAGCAGTTCGGCACGGGTGTTGACGTGGTTGTGGTCGTGATCAGGCTCGCGGTTGTTGTCGAACCAGCTCTGCACGCCCTCGGCGAAGTATTCGTGATGGTTCACGCTGGCATACTTGCCTTTCCAAAGGCCCGCCTTCATCGCCGCGTCGTAGCTGGCCTTCACGCGTGAATCAAAAGTGGCGTCCACATTGATCATGCCGCGCAGGTGGATGTTGTGCGCGAGCTCATGAATGAGGATGTTTTCCGTGCTGTAGGGATCGCCATCGTAAGCGAGCAGGTTTTCCTCCGCGCAGGAGCAATACGGATCGGTGAGGCTGCCGCCCATGCCACGGGCGCGGGCATCGCGAAAATCACGAGCGCTGATGTCCTCAAATCCTTTCTCCTTTTCCTCCGCGAGCCAGGCCCACTCGGGTTGATCGCAGGTGAACTCGTTGTGCGCGAGGATGCTGAGCCGCGCACCGCTTTTCACCATCGCCTCGCGCACGTCGGGTCGCTTCGAGAGCATCATGTCGATGATGTAAACGGCCTCCTTCAGCGCATACGGACTCACTTTGGCCGACGCAACGACCGGAAAGCCGCCCGCGCTGGCCTGCTGCGTGTAAAACGCTGGCACGCCGCCCACGCGAAAGGCCTGCACGCGCACCTCGGCCGTCACGAGACTCTCTTTTTTGTCGTCGCGACCCACCACGGCAAAGCGATGCCCGAGCGAGGTGCTCACGATGGTGTCCTTGCCCGGCGGCACGCTGCCACTCGGCACGCGCTCGGCTTTGTCATTGATCCAAAACACGTCCACGACCTGCGTGCTGCCGTTGATGATCTGGAGCTTCGGCCGGTCCAGCGCGGCGTGCAGCGGCGTCAGAAGAAACAGGCAAACAAGGAGAAGACGGGACATAAGCCAAGTGTGAGGATGGGAACACGCGCTGTCTTGACCGCGACAGCGCGCCGCGACGTGAAAAGCCGCACAAACGCGAAACGTGCTGGAAGGCCGGACCTTGTTGCTCAATGATGAAGCGCGACTTTTTCATGAAACCGGCCTTCTCAGCGCTTCCGGGCCTCCTTTCGCCAAAAGGGGCTTTGATTATGGATGCTCGATTCGTCGAGCAGGTGGCCGATTTGATGCACGACACGGCTTTTTTCATCAAAGACGCCTCGGGGCGTTATTTGGTCGTGAATCAGTCGCTCGTGGAGCGGCATGGTTTGAGCGACAAGTCGCAGATGATCGGCAAACGACCCTGCGACGTCTGCCCCGGTGACTTCGGCCGCATTCCCACCGAGCAGGACGCGCACGTTTTGCGCACCGGCAAGCCGATCATCGAGCGCCTGGAGATGTTTTGGCGGAAGCCGCATGTGCCCGTGTGGGGTCTGACGAGCAAGATCCCCGTGCGGGATGAAAAGGGTCAGGTCACCGGCCTCATCGGCATCTCAAAGGATCTCACGGCACTGGTCAGCCGCGAAGAGGTGCCGCCCGGCGTCGCGCAGGCTTTGCAACATCTCGAGGCCTCCTTTGACGAGGCGGTGAGTCCTTCATCGCTCGCAAGAAAGGCTGGCATGAGTGCCGCCCGCTTCGCCCGTGTCATCAAGCGCATCCATGGCATCAGCCCGATGCAGCTCATCACCAAAACACGCATCACCGCCGGCTCGCGTCTTCTCCGCGAAACCGACTCCAGCATCGCCGAGATCGCACTGAACTGCGGCTTCGCGGATCACAGCGCCTTTACGCGGGCCTTTCGTGCCGTCACAGGGCATTCGCCGAGCGAGTACCGGCGGCTGAAGCAATCGGAGTGAGTGATCCAGACTGTTCAAAGCGGCTCTGCTCACTATCATTCCGCACTCCGCCATGCCATCCGCGTCCGCCAGCAGCCTTCTCACTCGTTTCTGTGTCGAACATCGGCTGCTGGGATGGCTGAGCATGATCGCAGTGCTGGCCTGGGGATGGGTTTCGTTCACCAAGCTGCCGCAGCAGGAGGACCCGACGTTTCCGACGCATGATGCGGTGTTGATCACGGTGATGCCTGAGGTGCCGGCGGCAGAGATCGAGAAGGAGATCACAGTGAAACTGGAGGAAGCTCTGACGAAGCTGCCAACGTTGGAGAAGCTGCAGTCGCAGTCGAAGGACAACGTATCGATCATCGTGGTGACGTTGAAGACGGACCGGAAGGAGGTCATCGAGTCGCATTGGAAGCGGGCGCGGGAACTCATCAGGGAGGTGAAACTGCCGGAAGGATGCGAGAAGCCGCGGCTGGAGACGGATTTTCAGCTTCCGGCGACGTTGCTGTTTGCGGTGCTGGCCGAGCATGGCGTGAAGGCGGGCGAGGCAGCGGATGTTGTGGAGAAGGAGCTGCGGAAGGTGTCGAGCACGGGGCGCATCCGGCAGTTTGGGCATCCACCGGCGGAGATTTTGAGCTTTGAGGACATGGTGGCGGCGAGTTACAGCACGCGGACGCTGCATCGCGAGGGCGAAGGGCCGTTGAAGCCCTCGGCGAGTGTGCTGGTGGCGGTGGAGATGAAGGCGGGGAACATCATCCGTGACTTCAAAACGGATGTGCTGGCGCAAATCGAGAAGACGAAGCTGCCGGAGGGCGTGCGTGTCATCACAGTGTCGGATCAGCCCGCGGCCACGGCGCATCGCATCGAGGAGTTTTTGCGCTGCTTCATCGAGGCGGTGGTCGTCGTCGTGCTGGTGGCGCTGCTGCTGATGGACTGGCGCACGGCGCTGGTGGTGGCGGTGGCCATTCCGCTGACGATTGCGATGACGATTGGAGGCATGGCTGCGCTGGAGGTGCCGCTTCAGCAGATTTCCATCGCCGCACTCATCATCTCGCTCGGCATGCTCGTGGATGATCCGGTGGTGGCATCGGATGGCATCAATCGTGAACTCGCCGAAGGGCAGCCGCGCGGCATCGCGGCCTGGCTGGGGCCGTTCAAACTGCGGCGTGCGATCTTTTTTGGCACGGTGATCAACATTGTGGCCTTCCTGCCGCTGGCACTGCTGCCGGGAGACATGGGCGCGTTCATCATCTCGCTGCCGATTGTCATCACGCTGGCGCTCGTGTCGTCGCGCATCGTGTCGATGACCTTCATTCCGCTGCTCGGTTACTACCTGTTGAAGGGACAGAAGGGCTTTGATGCCGTGAGCGGCTCGCATCCGCTTTATCGGCTCGTGCCATTGTATCGCGCCGCGTTGCAATTTGGGCTGCGCAGGCCGCTGGCGACGGTTTTGGGCGCTTTTGCCCTTTTGGCGGCCAGCACGGCCTTGATCCCGTTTTTCGGAAAACAGTTCTTCCCGGCCGCGGAGCGCAATCAACTGCTCGTGGACATCCAATTGCCCGAAGGCAGCCCGATTGAGCAAACGATGGCCGTCACAGCTCGCGTGGGCGATTCCCTCCAAAAAGAAGACGCCATCCAAAGCGCGGTGATCGTCAGCGGCGGCGGCACACCGATGTTTTACTACAATGTGCTGCCTCGCCAGAGCGCCGCGAATGTGGCGCAGGTGCTGGTGAACACTCGCAAGGCCGAGGACGTGCCCACGCTGATCGTGCATCTGCGCGAAGTCTTCGACCGCGAGATCACGGACGCACTTTGCCTCGTGAAACAGATCGAACAAGGCCCCGCACTCGAAACACCGATCCAGATCGAAGTCAGCGGCGAGGGCGATTTGAAAGCGAAAGCCGCTCAAGTGGCCGAGGAACTGCGAAAAGCCGGCGCGTACAAGGTTCACGACGACTCCGGCATCCTCTCGTCTCTCAACCAGCGCCCCACGATCACCGTGAAAGCGCTCGCGCCGTTCGGCGAGCTGGCTTCGCGCATCTTAGCGAAGGCTCGCGAGCATTTCCCGAAGGAAGGCATCGCTTTCGGCGGCGAAGAGCGTGAACTGACGAACAGCCAGCGTGAGATGGAGCACGTGCTGAAGATTTCACTCGCGCTGATCGCCTTGGCAATGGTGATCCAGTTCCGCTCGATCATGAAATCGCTCGTCGTGATGCTCACGGTGCCGCTGGGGCTCATCGGAGCCTTCACCGGCCTGGCGACGACGCATGCGTCCTTCGGCTTCATGGCGCTGATCGGCATCGTGAGCCTCGCCGGAGTCATCGTGAGCCACATCATCGTGTTGTCGGACTTCATCGAGGAAGAGCGTGCCGCGGGCGTGGAACTCGAAAAGGCGCTCATGCATGCCGCGCTGGTGCGTCTGCGTGCTGTGCTGGCCACCGTTTTTGCCACGGTGTGTGGTTTGATCCCGCTGGCCCTCACCGGCGGCGAGTTGTGGCGTCCACTGACCGCCGTACATATCTTCGGCCTACTGTTTGCAACGGTGCTGACGCTGCTGGTGCTGCCCGTGCTGTATTTCCTCTTCGCGCGGTGGAAGTGGATCAAGTGAGAGCGTCGATAGGCGCGACAGCGTTTTGGAGTGCGGCTGCCCTCCGCCGCTTTGGAGCGCTGGACGGTTTGCGAGTCACCGGAAAGCTTACTTCGGCGGTCTGGGGCTTTCGGAGTGGGGTATTTGGACTTCGCGAGCGACTTGGACTCTCGAAAGCGCTGGAGGGCCAGCGCACTCCGGGACGCTGTCGCGACATTCGGAGGTCACCAGTCGGGATCGATGTCGTAGTCGTCCGGGACGTTGATCTTGTCGGTCTTGAAGCGTTGGATGGACTTCACGAGGGCAGAGCTGGTGGTTTGCTCGAACCAGGCGGCGGAGCACCACGGATAGTCTTTGGCGACTCGCACGAGGCCGTGATGCACGGCATTCCCGTGCGTGTAGTTGAGGCGGGCGAAGTACGAGTTTGTGTGCGTGAGCTGCGTCTCGCGGTAGTTGTGCCAAACTTTACGGCCAGGCGTGCCGTCGAGCTTGTTGACCCAGCCGCTGAGTTTGACGTGCAGCATGCCGAGCATCGGCTCCAGCGTGGCGGGGTCTTCCGGTGACTTGGCGACGAAGTGGTAGTGGTTGGAAAAGACGGCCCAGGCTTCGAGAGACCAGCCGTATTTGGCGGTGACGGTCAGCAGGCCGCGCTGGAGGACTTCGAGGCGCTTGGGACCACGGAAATGATGGGCCTTGAGATAGGTCGCCGCGGTGACGAAGTAGGTGCCACGCTCCGTCAGTCGATGCGGCGGCGCATGCGGCCAGTCGATGGTCTTGGGCATGGGGGAAGTGTGCAAGGTTCGATGGTTGGCGCAAGTCGCGAAGCGTTTTGGAGTGCGGCGGCCCTCCGCCGCTTTTGTGCGATCACTGACTCGTAAATCACCGAAAAGCCACTTCGGCAGCCTTGGGCTTTCGGAGAGAGTGTTTTGGACTTCTTGGGTGGCGGAGACTCACGAAAGCGCTGGAGGGCCAGCGCACTCCAGGACGCTGTCGCGCCTGCGTCACGCCTGACCGAAAATAAGCGCCACATTTGCGCCGCCGAAGCCGCTGCTGTTGCTCATGACCACTCGTGGTGCGTCATCGCAACGTTGCGTGAGAATGGAGATGCCTGCGCAGGCGGGATCGAGGTTTTGGATCTTCGCGGAGGCGGGCATGAAGCCTTCGCGGATCGCGAGGCAGCAGATGCCGGCTTCTATAGCGCCGGCGAGGCTCAAGCCGTGGCCGGTGAGGGCTTTGGTGCTGCTGACTTTGGGGCGTTTGGCACCGGTGAAGATGGCTTTGAGGGCGTTGAGCTCGGCGAGGTCGCCAGCAGCCGTGGCGGTGGCGTGGGCGTTGAGGTAGTCGATGGCGCTGGGTTCGAGATGCGCGTCTTGGAGCGCGTTGGTCATCGCGCGGGCGAGACCATTGCCGCTGGGGTCGGGGGCGACGACGTCGTAGCCGTCGGAGGCCTGGCCCCAGCCTTTGACTTCGGCGTAAACGGTCGCGCCGCGTGCGGCGGCGTGTTCGGCGTCTTCGAGGACGAGCGCGGCACCGCCGCCAGTGATGATGAAGCCGTCGCGATTCACATCAAAGGGCCTTGGAGCGAGCGCGGGGTCGCTTTGAGCACTCAGAGCACGCAGCGAAGCGAAGGGCAGGATGTTGCACGGATGGCAATCTTCCGCACCGACGACGAACATGATCTTCTGACGGCCTAGGCGGATCAGATCGCAGGCGCTGCCCAAGGCGTGCGCGGAGGAGGCGCAGGCGCTGCTGAAGCCGACGGAGGCACCTTTGATGGCAAATTTCGCGGTAAGATTGAGATGAAGCGAGTTCGGCATGCCGGTGACGACGGTCGGGGCCGAGGTGCGGGCGGGACCGCGAGTGAGAACGGAGTCGAGCGCGACGTGCGTCATCCACGACGAGCCTGCGGAGGCGCAGTAGAGGCCGGTTTGCGGCGAGGAAACGAGCGCGGGATCGAGCTGCGCATCGCGGATGGCCTCGTCCATGGCGACGGAGGCGAAGACGGCATTCGGCACGAGCGTGCGGAGCTGCGAGCGGCTGAACTGCACGTGCGCGGGGAAGGTCCAGTCGAGCGGATCGGCGGTGGGAAAGGAAAAGCCCTTCACGGTGCCGGCGAGCTTCACGCGGTCGTTCGCGGCGGCGAGCTCGGGCATGACTTCGATGCCGCAGCGGCCTTCACGGAGGCTTTGCATCACCTCCGCACGGCTGTTGCCGATGCTGGAGATGAAGCCGAGGCCGGTGACGACGACGCGGTTCATGCGGCGAGCTTGGAGCGAAGGAAGGTCTTCAAGTCGCCGAGCGTGCGGATGCCGTTCATCTCCTGCGTGGCGACGGTGATGCCGAGCACCTCCTCCGCGGTCATGACGACCTCGATCATGCCAAAGGAGTCCATGCCGATGTCCTCGATGAGGCGCGAGTCATCGGTGGCGGCATGCACGCCTTCCGGTTTCGGGTTCGCGGCATCGCGCTCGAGCACGCCGAGGATGATGGCGGGCAGTTCGTCGAGATCGCGTGTGTCTTCAAAACGCAGCGCGGCGGCCACGGTGGCCTCGCTGCATCGTTTGAGCGACTTCGTGATCTGCTGCTGGCGTTCTTCGGTGACGGGCATGGCGTTGTTTTAGTCCGATGAAAGGCGGATTCAATGCTTCTCCGCACTGAAGATGCCGTAGCGCTGGATGCCGAGTTCGTAGGCGAGCCAGATGCGGAAGAGGGTGAGGGCGAAGATGCGGTTCGGGTTCCGCGAGCTGAACAGGAAGCTGCGGTAGTGCGGCTTCGTGAGCAGGCCTTTGACGGTGCGCAGGGCGCAGAGCGGCCAGGTGTGCTTCACGAGCGGCGCGTAGTCTTTGAACTGATAGTTCACAAAGCCCGCGGCCTCGGTGGCGGCGCGGAATTCGCTTTCGGGGCGCACGCCGGCGATCTGCGCCTCGCGGGTGATGGCGTCGATGAAGTGGCGTTTGGCCACGGGATCGGGATTTTCGCAGGACATCCACGCGGTGGCGACGAGGCGGCCACCGGGCTTCATGACGCGGTAGCACTCGCGGAAGAAGGTGGGCAGATCCGGCATGTGCTCGAGGCTTTCGACGGTCTGCACGACATCGAAACGGTTCGCAGGCAGTTGGTTGTCATACCAGTCACGCACCATGAAGGTCGTCTTGCCGGGCACGTGATTGTTTGCCTGCGCATACGCGAGCTGCACGCTCGAGATGGTCATGCCGGTGACATTGGCACCGTAGCGCTGCGCGAGAATTTTGGCGGTGGCACCGTAGCCGCAGCCGATGTCGCACACGTCGGTGCCTTCACCGGTGTGGCCGAGATCGGCGACGATCTTGACGAGGTTCTCGGCAGCTTCGGTGTCGCTTTCTTTGCCGGTAAACCACACGCCGTGATGGACGTGCTCGCCCCAGATTTCGCGGTAGAACTGATCGAGGTCATCATAGTGCGAGGCGGCGCCGTCGATGGTGGGAACGTAGTCGGTGGACATGAATCAAGCAGTGTGCGGCCTCAAACTGGCCTGGGGGACGCGGGCGAGCGTGTTGAAGGGAATGGTGAGCATGGCGTAAAACGGTCCCATGCGTCGTGCGACCGGTCCCTGGCAGAGCAGGAACTTCAAAATGACATCACGCAGCGCGGAGCGTGCATTGCCACGCCAGGTGCCGAGCCACATGCCCCACTCCGCGCGGAAGATGGCGGTCTTGGCGGCCTTGCGGCGGAAGCGATTGTAGGCGGGCAACAGCGCGAGCGGATCTGCTTTGGCGAGCACCTCAGCGAGGAATTCGGCATCGGCGAAGCCGGTATTCATCCCCTGGCCGCCGATGGGGCTCATGCCGTGCGCGGCATCGCCGCAAAGGATGACGCGGTGCGAGTAGTAGCGGTCGCAGTTGAAGCGGCGCGGCGTGAAGACGCTCTCGTTCACCTGATCGGCGGAGGGGACGTTGATGCCGGTGCGCAGATGCGTGAGGTAGCTGACGAGGCCTTTCGGCGGTGCATCGAGACGTTGATCGGTCTGCACGATCCAGCGACGCTGGCCGCCGGGCAGCGGAAAGGACTCCACGGAGCCAGTCGGCGTGAAAAAAAGGTGCGCGGCATCGCCGAAGTCGGTGCGGTCGATGAAGTCGCCCATGACGAAATGGCAGTCATAGGGCTTCACCGGCGCCTGCATGCCGATGAACTCGCGCACACGGCCGCGAGCGCCATCGCAGGCGATGACGAAGCGCGTGGTGAACTCACCGGCATTCGTTTGCACCACGCAATGATCCGCGTGCTGCGTGATACCGGTGACCTCGTAGCCGGTTTGCATGCAATCGGTGCCGAGATGGCTTTGAAGGATCGAAATCGTCGTCGCCTGCGGCAGCGAGAGGATGAAGCGATGCTCGTCCGGGATGTCGCGGAAGGTCACGCGGCCGAGTTTGCTTTTGCGGCCGTGCACGAAGCAATCATACACCTTCACACCGGCGTCGATGAACTCACGAGCGAGCCCGAGCTGGTCCAAAATGTGCAGCGAGGGCGGTGTGATGCCGATGGCGGCGGAGTGAGCGAGAGGCTGCGTGCGCTTTTCGAGCAAGCGGAAGCTCAAACCACGCTTCTGGAGCAAACACGCCAGCAGCAGGCCCACAGGGCCGCCGCCGACGATGATGGCATCCAAATCCGGTTTCATGCGTGCGAGGCGGCTTTCGTTTTCGTCGGCGAGGTGATGGCGGCACCGCAGCGCTCCAGCACGGCCGTTTCCACCGTCAATCCAGGACCAAACGCGATGGCGCAGGTGGTGGCGCGATCTGTTTCCGCCTCTTCGAGCATGCCTTTGAGCACAAACATGACCGTGGGGCTGCTCATGTTGCCGTAATCACGCAGCACACCGCGGGATATCTCCAGCGCCTCGGGCGGGAGTTGCAGATGCTGCTCGACTTGTTCGAGAATGGCACGTCCGCCGGGATGCACGGCCCATTCGTCGATGTCGCTGAGTTTGAGATCACGCTTCGCGAGCACGCCGCTGAGCATCTCGCGGATGTTGCTGCCGATCAGACCGGGCACGTAGGCGGAAAGGACCATGTTGAAGCCATGATCGCCGATCTCCCAGGCCATGTCCGCCTCGCTCGACGGCACGAGCGCCGAGTGAAAACCCTGCACGCGGTAGTAAGGCCGGTCATCGGTGGGCTTGCGAGCACTCAGGATGGCTGCGGCAGCCCCATCGGCGAAAAGAGCATTCGCGACGATGCTTTCGGTCTTGTCGCTCACCTGAAGATGCAGCGTGCAAAGCTCCAAGCACATCACGAGCACCACCGCGTCCGGATTTGCCTCGCAAAACTGCGCCGCCATGCGCAGCGCCGGAAAGGCCGCGTAGCAGCCCATGAAGCCGACGGTGTAGCGCTCAACGTTTTCATTCAAACCGAGCTCGCGGATGATGTGGTAGTCCGGCCCCGGATTGGTGAAGCCGGTGCACGAGGCAAAAACGAGATGCGTGATCTGCTCCTTCGCGAACTGCGGACACTCGGCCAGCGTCTTGCGAGCGAGCTTCACCGCGAGTTCCCGTGCGGCTTTGCCATACACATCATTGCGCTGGCCGGTGGAGGGCGAGTTGATCGTGCCATCCGGCAGCGTGCGGAAGAGACCTTCGTCGTCCTTCATGAAGTCGTCGCTGACGCTGTAACGCGTATCGATGCCAGTGCGCTCGTAAATGAGCTCCACCATGCGCTTCGCCCGCGGGTCCTGCACCCAGCCCTTCATGCGCGAGCAGGCGAACTCGTTGCTATACAGATGCGGCGGCGTCTCGGTGGCGATGTGATGGATGTAAGCGGGCATGAACTCAATTCTTGGTCAACGTTACCGAGGCACGCACTTTGATACCATCCCCTACTTTGATGAATAAGAGCACCGTGGGGACGCTAATGCCGCTGGCCTTCATCGAAACCGGAAACTCGAGGTCAAAGGTGGCTTTGTTGCCGCTGAGCTTCCAGTTCGAGATCGTGCCGGTGACGTTTTGCGGCTTGCCGAGCAGGTTGAGTTCGATGGGCAGCTTCGTCGGCGTGCCCGCGGCGGCGACTTCGGAGAACTTCGCGTCGATTTTTCCGACGATGAGCGGGTGCTCGGTCACTTTCATGGCCTTGCGCATGTTTTCATCGCGTTTGGCCTCCTCGGTGTCCATTTCAGCCGCCTTGACCGTCACGGTCGAAACGATGCGCTGCGGCTTGTCGCCATTCATCGTCACATCCGCCTTGAAAGGCTGCGCGGTGACCTTGCCACCCCAGTCATGCAGCGTGGAGGTGCCGTCAAAGGCGATGGAGGCTTTGCCGTTCCACGTTTCCGCGTGAACGAGCGTGGCGAGGAGCAGGAAGAGGAGAATTTTCATGGCGCGTGCAGCCAACAAACCATGCAGCAGCTCCTTCGCCATGTTTTTGATCCAAGATTACCAAACGGTCATCTCGGCTCGCTCAAACGCCGGACCCACTGGCTCGGCGGGACGCCTTTTTCCTCGGCGAAGGCGCGGCTGAAATGGGAGAAGCTTTGGTAGCCGACCTCGAGCGCGGCTTCGGAGACGTTGCAGCGGCCAGTTGCAATGAGTGAGGCGGCTTTTTCGATGCGGGCACGGCGCAGCCAGTTCGACAAGGTGAAGCCCTCGACCTGCGTGAAGGTGCGGCTGAGATGGCTGGCGGCACAACCGGCGATGACCGCGAGCTCGTCGAGGCTCGGTGGTGCATCGAGCTGCTCCAGCAGCGCTTCCTTCACCTTTCTCACACGTTCCTGCGAGGTGCGCAGCGTGCGGCTAACGGCGGTCTCGGCCTCGTTTGCCGGTCGAAACAGCGCGTGGATGAGATACTCGGTGAGTCGTGCGGTTTCGAGGAGCTGCCGCGCCTGCACGCAGAGCTGCGGCTGCATCGGTCCGCGTGCCCAGCCTTCATCTTCCTCGGTCAAAGGCAGGCGCAGCAGGGCACGATCCAGACCATTCACCAGCGGTCGAAAGGACTCGTTCAGTTCGCTGTCGAGCCCGCCGAGCGTCTGCCGCAGCCAGGCATCCGGAAAGACGAGCGTGAGGCACTCGTGACGCTCACGGGAGGCGAGGCGTCGTGCGAGACGCAGCTCATGCTCGCCGGCCCGCAGCCAGCAAATCGTGCGCGGCGGGATGAGCGTCTGCGTGCCATCCTGCCAGTGCAGCTCGGCCTCGCCGCGGAGATTGAAATGCGCCACGAGGGCATCCGGCAACACCGCGCCAGGCCAGTCACTCTCGACGCGGTCTGGCGCGGTATGCCAGAGTCGTTGAGGTGGCGGGATGAGGTCGGCGGGCATTGTTTAGTTGATACTCAGTCTCAATTTGGGTGCAAAAAAAGGGTGAAGCCAATTCGCCGTCGCTCCGAGGCCTCACCGCACATCCAGGCACACCACGCTGCCGTCGTTGTTGCGGCACAAAATGCGGCCGTGGGCCAAAACGGGCTGCACATAGCTTTTCCCACCGAGCACCTGGACGCGGCTGAGGATGTCGATTTTGTCCGCGAGGAGCTTCGCGAGCACGAGCTCGCCCTTGCTCGTCAAAATGAGCGTGTGACCGTCATCGCAGACCATCGCGCTGCCTTTGTCGATCTCAGCGGTCTGCCAACGAGAGATGCCGGTGGCGAGGTCGATGAGACGCAGATCGTTCACGCCGCGTTTCGCGTCGTTGAAGGCGAAGATGTGGCCCTGCACGGGCACGCCGCTTTGGAAGAGCAGGCCCACCTCACGCTCGCTCCACAGCTCGGTGAGAGCCGTTTCATCCCAGGCGAGCACGCGACTGCCCATCGTGCCGGTGTGCGAGATGAAAAACAAATCGTTGTGACGCACCGGCGTGGCGCAGTTGCAAAAATCCCGCGTCTCCGTGGCGTGGCGGGCGAGCAGTTTGCCATCGGCGATGGCACGCAGCTCCAGCGCTTCGCCTTTGAAGAGCACGAGCTGCTTGCCGGAGACAAACGGTGTCGCGTAACCGGCCTCGCCGCTGCCAGTCTGCCAGATCGTTTCGCCCGTGACGGCATCGAGGCACACGTTCGAGCCCTCCGCGCCGCCGACATCGAGATAGAGCCGGCCATCATGCAACGCGGGACTCGTGGACCATCCATACACGGGCCGCTTGCCGTCGAAGTCCTTCAAAAAGCTCTTCTGCCACTTCACCGCACCGTTCTGCGCATTGAGACAGAGCAGATCGCCCTCGCGGCTGATGAAGTAAACACGTCCATCGCTCACCGTGGGCGTAGTGGCGGGGCCGTAGGGCACGATGCTCATCTCGTGCGCCTTGGTCGGGACATCAAGGATGTGCCTCCACACCGGTTTGCCCGTTTCGAGATCGAGGCAGAAGACCGTGTCGTGATCCGCTCCGTCGTTTCCACTCGTGAAAACGCGATCACCAATCACCGCGAAGCTCGCGAGCCCTTTGCCCAGCTCCGCCTTCCACAGCACGGGCGGGCCATCCGCAGGCCATTTGGTGTTCCAACCGGTCTCCGGCGTCGTTCCATCGCCGCGGGGGCCTTGATAGCGCGACCAATCGCTTTCGGACTTTTTCGTCGTTTCGGCGAAAACCGGCGCTGGAGAGGCTTTTCGCGTGCTGACGGACTTTTTGGCTTCTTCGGGCAATGTAGCCGAATCCTTCGCAGGCAATGCAATGACCTCCGGCGGTGCCTTTTGGCCTTCACGGCTCTCACCACCGATGGCGATGATTTTTCCGGCTCCACCACTCAGCAAGCGATGGAAATAACGCGGATGCGCTAGCCTCGCGACACTCACCCAAGCCTCGCCGCGCAGCTCCAGCAGCTCACCGCTCACACCACTCGCGAAAAGCCGGCCTTCATGCGCCACCGCCGCGAACCCAAAGCCGCCGATCTTGTCCGCGGGCAGCTTTGGGCCTTCGCTCCAAGTGCCACTCGTCGAATCGAGCACGGACACCGCGGTGGTTGTTTCATCTTCATCGGTCATGCCGCCGATGGCATACACCTTCGCGCCGATGGCCTGCACCGCGAGCGCACGACGCTTAAATGGCTGCGGATGACTTTCCCAAGCCGCGTCCGCCTTGCTCAAATCGAGCGTGAGGTAGGTTTCATGCCACACGGCATCGCTCTCACCTTCCAAACGCCATCCACCGATCACGAAGAGCTTCTCGCCGCACACGATGCTATCGTGACTGGAGCGTCGCTGTGGCAGTTTCGGCAGCGGATGCCACTTTCCATCACTCACGCGATACAGCGCCGCGGTCTCGCTCGACCACAGATCCTGCTCTTTGCCCTTTTCATTCCGCGCCGCCATGCCGCCGATGCGGATGACGCCATCCTTCGCCACCACGAGCGAGGCACCTTGTGCGGGCTCGTCTTTGAGCAGCGCCTCCCATTGCTCCGCTCCAGGTTTCCAGCGGAAGAGATCGCCATGCACCTCCTCGCGGTTGTACTTGTGCCGTTTGCCGCTGTGACCGCCGTAAAAATACAGCGAGCCATCCGGCGTGCCCGCCGCGCCAAAGCTGGCGACGGGCAGTGGAAGCTCCGGTGGCGTGTCAGATGCCGCGGAGGCCAATGAGACGGCCAGCAGCAGGGAGAGAAGGGAAAAAGCTTTCATGGGGGACTTCTGCGATACTCCGCCTACGCGGCCGCGCTTGCGCCGGTTTGCGCAAAGCTGGCGGTGAAATGACTTCGCACGTCTTTCCGCGCAAACGAGCGTCATTCTTCATCAAGCGGGCCAAAGCGTGGGTTTCGGCAGGTGGCTAGAGCAGCGGCCCGCATGAAACTCCCTCACCGCAACCGACTTCTTCTCTGTCTTTGGCCGCTCACCGCGCTCGGGCAGGCTCCTGACACCACGCAGCCTCCGTTTGGCGAACCCATTCCCGTGCCGCTCACGCAGGGCGACATTACAAACGCCACCGGGGCGGTGCTGCCGGAGGTGGTCATCGTGGACTCGCGCACGGCGAAAAAGGGCTCCGAGGTGGCCGCGTCCACCACGGTGCTGGATCAGGATGCCAGCGTCTTCTCGCTGGCCACCAGCATGCGTGACTACCAGCGCTACGAGCCGGGTGTGAGCGTGCCCTTCGGCTTCAGCGGCGGCGGACCGAGCCGCAGCGGACGCAGCGGCACCGGCAGCATCAACATCCGAGGTCTCGATGGCAACCGCGTGCTCATGCAGACCGACGGCATCCGCCAGGCGGACCAGTTTAACTTTGGCGGCACGACGAACATCGGTCGTGATTACCTCGACGTGGATGCTTTGAAGCAGGTGGAGATCCTCAAAAACGCCGCGTCCTCGCTTTATGGCAGTGATGCGCTCGGCGGCGTGGTGTCGTTTGTCACCAAAGACCCCGCGGACATCCTCAACGGCAAAAACTGGGGCGTCGAATCCACCACACGTTTCGACACCGCGGACGACAGCTTCTCGCAGACGCTCGCCTCCGCCATGAAAACCGGCCAGCTCGAATGGCTCGTGCTCCACACCTGGCGTCAGGGCCACGAGATGGACAATCGCGGCACCATCATCCCCGATCTCAGCGACTACGAAGTGCGGAACTGGCTCGCCAAGCTCGTGTGGAAGCCGGATGAGCATCACACCTTCAAACTCACCGGCGAGTATCTCCAGCGTGAAAGCTCGAACGACCTGCTCAACGCCCGCCGCCAGTTCCTTTCCTCCGGCTTCATCTTTCGCACGAACTCCATGCTGCTCGACGACGAGGTCTCGCGCTACCGCATCAGCCTCGGGCATGAATATGATAGAGGCAGCGACACCGGCCTCGTGGACCGTTTCAACTGGCAAATCTACTTCCAGGAATCCCGCACCGAGGAGCACATCCTGGAGGATCGCGATCGTATCACGCCCAGCTTTAACGACCGCTTCCGCGACCGGAACAACGTCTATTGGCAGAGCCACGTCGGAGCGCAGGCCAACTTCGTGAGCAATTTCTCAACGGGCTCGCTCCAGCACTCGCTGGCTTATGGCGCGGAGTTCATCACGTCCTTCTCCCGCCGCACCCGCGACGGAACGGAGTATAACTTCACCACCAACACCACGACGAAGGTCTTCACGCCGGACACCTTCCCGCTCAAAGACATGCCGGATAGCGAGACGCTGCGCTATGGAGCCTACATCCAGGATGAGATCAGTTGGGGGCCGGACCGTCGCTACATCCTCACACCCGGCCTGCGCATCGAATACTACCAGATCCATGTCGATAACGACACCCTCTACTTGCGTGCCAGCGGCGGCAATCCAGGCACAGACTATGAGAAATTCTCCATCGCCCCGAAGCTCTCCTTCCTCGCGAAGCTCGACGAGCAGCACAGCGCCTACTTCCGCTATGCCATGGGCTTCCGCAATCCCACGCCGGAAGACCTCAACGGCACCGTCACGAACATCCCCTTCAACTACATGACCATCCCAAACCCGGATTTGAAGAACGAGACGAGCCAGAGCTTCGAGCTCGGCCTGCGCGGGCAGTATGACAAGGCCGCGTGGTCGCTCGCCGCCTACTACAACCACTATCAAAACTTCATCCAGCTCTTCGCCAACGCGGGCGGAGCAGGCACACCCGCCAGCCCCACCATCTTCCAAAGCCAGAACCTCAGCCAGGCCACCATCTACGGCGTCGAAATCAAAGGCGACGCCTGCCTCGATTTCATCAGCCCGGCACTGCGAAACGTCACGCTCTTCGGCAACGCGGCCTACTCACAAGGCTGGGACGGGCAGAACGACCAGCCGCTCGCCTCGATCGATCCCTTCAAGGCCGTCGCCGGCCTGCGCTATGCGTGGGAGGATTTCCAGTTGGAGTTCATGACGACCTACACCGCCCGCCAGGGCCTCACCTCCGGTGTCGCCACGCCGAACCAGTTCGTTCCCTCCGCCTTCGTGATGCTCGACCTCGTCGCCCGCTGGCAGGTTGCCGAAAAAGTCACCTTCACCGCCGGCCTCTACAACCTCACCAACGAAAAAGCCTGGCGCTATCAAGACATCCGCGGCCTCTCCACCGCCACCACGGACCTCGATCGCTACACACTCCCCGGCATCAACGCCCGCTTCGCCTTGAACATCCGATTCTGACTTTCAAAACTTCACCATCATCTCGCTGCGGCCGCCGTAGCCGGTGGTGCCTTTCTCGTCGAGGCTGGCGAAGCCGCCGAGGATCCAGATGAGACCGCGGGAGATGCCCCATTGGTATTGGGCGCCGATGGCTCCGGTGAGGGGCTCGGGATTGCTGTCGTAGCCTTTGCGGGCACCGATTTCGACGAGGAGCTGATGGTAGGCAGCGGCGTCAAAGAAGTGCTGGAAGCCGATGGAGGCACCGATGCTGTCTCCCGAGCGGTTCGCGAGCGGCGCACCATAGCCGCCGAGGCCGACGGCGCGGTTCATGAGGCCCATGCGGCCAAGCGGGCCGCCGGTGGCGGGATCACGTGCGGCGGAGGTGTAGTTGTCCACGCCGATGAAGGTGTTGAGATAGACGATATCGGAGCTGCCGGGGAGGGTGCGGGAGAGCTCGTGGGTGAAGATGTAGCCGTTGTTCACGGCGGGGGTGTGATCGTCGAGAGACCAGGAGGCATTGGCACGAAGGGTGGAGCCCCAGTGACCGATGCGGCGAATGTGGCCGATGCCGAGATAAGCGCCATCGCCGCCGGTGCTGCGGCTGCCTTTGACGTAGGCGGCATCGGTTTCGAGGGTGAAGCCGGCGTAGTCGAGCGTGGTGGAGACGGCGAAGAGCTTCGCGCCCTGGTCTTCGACGTTGTTGCCGCGGTTGATCTGGTTGACGCCGAACCAGCCGGTGACGCGGGTGTTGGAGGCACCGAGCATGTAGATGTTGTGCCGGGTGACGGCGAGGGCGTCGATGGTGTCGTTCATCATCATGCCGTCCTGCATGATGACGGGCTGGCGGCCGATGCTGAACTGGTAGTCGAGGCGGTGCTTGTCCTGTGGATCGAGAAAGGGGAAGAGCTCGCCGAAGTCGCCTTCAAAGAAGAGCGTCTGCGGGACCATGTTGAAGCGGTGGTCCCAGCCTTCGCGACGTGAACCGCCCGCAAGGGTGTAACCGCTGAAGCTGGCATTCCGGTCAAAGGGGCGGAAGCCGATGAGGATGCGCTCGGTGCCGGTGAGATAGACGTTTCCGAAGAGATCGAGGCGGTTAGCCCACTCGCTGATGTCGGTGGTGCCGCGTTGAAAGGTCTGCAAGGCGCTGCGGAGCGTGCCGAAGGCCATGAAGGTGGGCCGCCACGTGGCTCCGGTGGGCATTTTGAAGCCGGGATGGATGGGACCGGGGCTGAGGAAGCGGTCGCCGCCGAAAAGACTTTTGCGGTCGGGGATCTCGGTGTCGCTGTCGTCGGTGGCGCGTTGCTCGATGAGCTCGCGGCGCTCGCGGTTGCTGGCGAAAATGAGGTCATCGATCTGTTCGGTGACGGTGCGGTATTGCTCGGGCCTGCCACGGGCGAACTGCTCGAAGGGCACGACCTCGTCGCTCATCTCCAAGGCGCCGGCGTTGCTGATGTTCACCGGCCCGGCGGAGCCGTTTTCGGCGTTTTCGGGCAAAACGAGGTCGGCGAGGATTTCGGGCCTTTTGACGGTTTCGGGCGTCGAATCGGCCTGCGGCACGATGGCGCGGCGAACCTCTTCTTTCGGCGGTGACTCGGCGAGGGCGAAAAACGGGCACGCGAGCGTCAAAGCGATGATGAAGGGCTTTTTCATCGTGCTTTGTCCTCCGGGAAGGGTTCCATGGCGGCTCCGGGCGGGAGGAAGGGCAGGCCTTCCGGCACGCCACCGGGCCAGAATTCGGGATGCAGCGGCCCGAGGTTTTTCAGGAGGTATTCCGCGCCTTCCAAAGTGCCTGCGAGAGCGGCTTCGCGGGCCTTTAGCTCGGCCTCGCTGGTGTGGGGGAAGGGATATTCGCTGCGAGGCACATCGAGGATCTGCTGCGGCGTGGGCGTGAGGTCGAGGCGGTAGTTTGGCTCGCTGACGGTGATGCTTTGCTGCCAGATGACGGTGGCTCCGCCGCGGCGCTTGGCGGGATCGGTGGAGCTGCTGACCTGCTGGCCGTGGACGACACGGGTGGCGACTTCTTTGGGCGAGAGGTTGTAATCAAAGCCCACGGAGGACATGGCTTTGACGAAGTGGATGGGCACGGACTGCGAGATGAGGCGCATGTCGATGCGGTAGGGCCGTGCGCCGCTGAGCTGGTCGCGGTCGAGCTCATACTCGGCCCAGCGATGGCCGAGCGGCGGGAGGACGCGGCTTTGCTTGCGCACGGAGGCGGCGCGGGCGGTGTGGGACTCCGCCTTCGGCGAGGGGCGGATGAAGGGCATGGGGTCCAAAGACACATTCACCGGCAGGGCCTGCTCACGCTCGCCACCGACGAGGTTCGGGGTGATGAATTTGGACTGGAGGTTGAAGAGGTAGGGATCGAGCACCCAGTGCTGGTCGTCTTTGCGCAGCGGGAGTCCGGCCTGGAGCTTCCATGAGCTGGCTTCGAGCCACTGGCCGCTTTTCGGGGCATGGGCATGGACAAAGGTCGACTCGAGGTCGCGGAGGTCGCCGTTCGGGTCGCGGTCGCCACTGCGGAAGAGCACGCGGCCGGTAGCGTCGGTGACGGTGACCTCCATGAACATGGGGCGGTCTGCGTCCGCTCCGCTAGGCACGGAGTGGCCATCGGTGACGTTGTGGACATCGACGGCGAAGCGCAGCGCTCTCTCATCATCGCGGGTGATTTTGAACTCACGCCACTGGAGGGCGCGGCGCAGCAGGCGGGTGCGCTCGACGAAAGACTGGTTCAGGAGATTGAACTGCCTGCTGAGGATGAGGCGGGCACCTTCGCGGCGCATTTTCGAGCCGGCGGGGTCCTGCGGATCGGCCCAGGGAAAGCCGACTCCGGCGAGGCGGCGGCCGCGCTCGGTCTCGGAGAGCTTTTCCTCAAACGCGGGCGTGCCCCATCCGTCCCACCAGCGGAAGGTGATCCAGTCGGAGAGCGCATGCTTTTTCGCCTCGCTGGCGGCTTGTTTCAAAGCGGGGTCGTCACCGGCTGCTGCGGCGTCTTTGATGAAATCGGTCACCTGCCGCGTCTCGGCCATCGCCTTGCGAAAGCGGTTGCCGTAGGTGAACTCGCGGGCCTCCAGCGAGTGCGGGTAGAGGCCGGGATGCACGACGCTGTAGTCCGGGCCGAGCATCATGTGGTTCGTGTGCTTGCGGGCGGGCGTGGGGATGCCCTCGCGGCGGTCACGCGGGCTGTTGCGCACGCGGGCGGCGGGGCCAAAGGCGAAATTCGTGTCCCGCCCATCAGCGGCGAGCCGGCGGTCTGGCGGTGGCACGGCGCCCTGGGTTTGGTTCATGTGGCAGTCCTGGCAGGAGGTGCCGTTTTTGCTCGCAGGGGAGTTTTTCCACTCGGTGAAGGTGGACTCGATGCGGAAGCCGTGCGGCACATTCACGTCATGGCAGGCGGCGCAGGCGGCGGAGGTTTGGATGACGGGGAACTTGATGGCGTCGGCGTGGACTTGCTTGCCGATCTCGTCGTCCTTGGTCACGAGGCCGAATTTCTTGTCCTCGATGGCCTTTTGGAGGTTCTCATTGCCCGTGGGGCCATAGACGGGCGCGGTAACAGTGCCGTGCGTCATGCTGATGCGGCCGCTGCTGTTGCCAAAATCCCGGTCCACGCGGTGGCAAACCACGCAACTGATGCCCTCAACCATGATCGGCGTGCGCAGCATGGCGCTGGAGAACATTTTCTCCTCCCGCTGCATGCCCACCGCACTGTGGCAGCGGATGCAAAAGTCACCGTTCGTGCCGGAGGTGCGCTCGGTGATGAAGGTGTGCAGCGAATTGAAGACCGGGTCCATCATGGCGTAGGCATGCGGGGAGACGGACCACTCCGCGTAGTGCTCCGGGTGGCACTGCGAGCAGCTCGCAGCGGTGGGGAAGCGCTTCTCGGAGCGGAGCACCTGAAGGTAGGTGCGATGGGCTTTTTCCGCGGTGTCGCCCGGGCTGGCCTCGGCAGCGACCGCCGCGTCGAGAGCCGCTGGAGGCGGCGCAGGCTCCTGAGCGTGAATTTCGCACACCGGAGCACCCCAGAACGCCAGCCACCCGAAAGCGGCCAAGCGGGGAAAGGCGGAAAATGGGGCGTTCATGGGCAAAAGAGAGCCGGGGGAGGCAAAGATCGGCGGGTTGCTGTTATGGTTATTATATTGGATATTGAGTTTGAAATCAACAAGCCCTAAGTTTTCCCGTTCACCGCTCTTGGTCATGACCCCTCCGATTTTGCGCCCCATCCGCCTCCTCGGCGCCCTCGCCCTGCTGCTGGCGGCCACCCTTTGCCCCGCCCAGCGTGCGCCGATGGACCCCACGCACACTCTCGGCATCGAATCCTGCCGCGAGTGCCACGACAGCATCGTGGAAAGCTGGGAGCGCACCCGGCATGCGACCTCCTTTGGCACGATGACGAAATCCGAGGCCGCCAAGGCCATCGCCAGCCTCGCGGGCCTCAAACCCGAGGCCGTGACCTCCAGCGTGAGCTGTGCGCGGTGCCATTTCACCCAGGAAACGCTCTCCGGAGCCCTGCAAACGACCACCGCCGTGAGTTGCGAATCCTGCCACGGCGGCGCCAGCGACTGGATCGACCTCCACAACAGCAAATCACGCCCGTGGCCGGAGCGCATCGCCCAGGCCGCCGCCCACGGCATGCATCATCCCTCCTCCGTGCTCGCCGCCGCGCAGAGCTGCTACGAGTGCCACGTCATCGACGATGAACAGCTCGTGAACCAAACCGGCCACCCCGCCCTGAGCGACGGCTTTGAGCTCGTCTCGTGGTATTCCGGCGAGGTGAAGCACAACTACCTCGTCAGCAAGCCGGGCAAGGCCGTCAAAACCAACGTCGAGGAGCCGCAGGGCCTGCCCGCCGCTCGGAAACGCCTGCTCTTCCTCACCGGCAAGCTTTTGCACCTCGCCCACAGCCTCGACGCCATCGCCCGCAGCACCGATGCGCCCGTGGACAAGGCCGGCAAGCTCGTGCGCCTGCCCAACGGCCGCCCCACCTATGCCGTGCAGCATGCGCTCGTGGTCCAGCAGCTCCTCAAAGAGATGCGGGAGCTGCAGGGAAAGCTCTCCATCCCTCAATACGCCCAGGCGCTGGCCCTCTGCGCCAGCACCCCGCTCACCACCGGCCACGCCGAAGACCTCACCACCACCGCAAAGGAGATCCAGCGCCTCGCAGCTGAATTCGCCGCCCAAAACGACGGCAGCCGCTTCGCCGCCCTCGACGCCGAGATCGCCAAACTGCCTGCCCATGGACAAGCCAAGGTGCAGGCAGCGGCGAGATAGGTCCGTCGATCAAGGCCGCAGCAGGCGGAAGAACTTCACGCCGGAGCTGGCGGGGATGCTGACCTTGTTTGTGCCGGCTTCGTTGATGATGGGGCGAGTTGAATTGGTCCAGGTGCTCAGGTTGGTGCTTTCCTGAAGCTGCCAACCAAGGAAGGTGTCCGGCCAGGAGACGTTCAGCGTGCCCGGGGTGGATGCGGACAGTTGCACATCCGGTTTCACCACGACGTCGTTCACGCCGAGCATGAAGGGACTGAGGCTCGGGGTGATGGCTTCGATGGTGTTGGTGGTGGGATCGACTTTGCAGACGAGCTTTTCCCACTGGCCGTTGCGGAAGTGGTAGATGACGAGCTGGTTCTCATCGTAGCCGGCGGGGAGCAGCGCGGGGTTGTAGGCGAACTTGAGCTTGATGTTGCCGGTGTGCGCGCCGCTGTATTTGAGGTTCCAGCGTTGTTTGCGGGTGCCGTTCGGCGTTTCGAAGCTCGGCAGGCTGAATTCGCCTTCGACTTCGCGCTCGAGCATCTCGTCGTCGTCGGCTTCGCTGTATTCGCCGAAGAAGGTGCCTTCCTGGTCGATGTCCTCGAATTCGAAATCGACACCGCCGCTGTGCGTGGAGCCGCCGTTGCAGCTTCCGCCGCCGCTGGTGTTGCCACCACCGCCTTCGATGACGACTTTGGTGCCAGTGAGGAGGCTCAGCACGATGTCAAAGCTCACGCTTTGGCCTGCGGCGATGCTGCCGAGCTCCCAGCGCTGCGCTCCAGAGATCCAGCGGTTGGCGGGCGCGAAGCTGTCGCGGTTTTTGCGGGCGAGGTAGGGCGCGTTTTGCCAGTTGTCCTCGATGGAGAGATGAACGCCATCGCTGGGCTTGCCGGTGGAGTGGTCGTCGATGCCATTGCCCTCGATGCCGTAGTGACCGATCTCAAAGGCACTCGGCGCGACCTTCGAATGGAAGCCGATGAGGTCCTCCAGACCGATGCTGGAGCTCTGCGCGCCCGCGGCACCCGCATCGACGCCGCTCATGGTCATGTCATACTGATACTGCGGCAGTTTGCCGGGATAGCTGCGGTTGTCGTATTGACCGCGCTGCGAGATGAAGCCGTGCAGGAGGTGGAAGAGCTGCACATTCGTGATTTGAGCCCCGCTGACGTTTTTGACCGTGAAGGTCTGGTTCATGACGTAGCGGTTGCTGTTCACCGAGAGGCCTGCGCTGCCATCACTGGCCGGTTTCACACCCATCGGCGTGCCAGTGACGGTATCGACCATTTCAAAGCGCAGCGTGACCTCCAAATCGCCATTCGAGATGACGGATTGCGCGATGGGCAGGCCATCGAGATTGCTGCCGACGATGTGGATGCCCTGCACGACGGTGAAGTCGGAGTTCGTCTTCCAATCGGGGAACATGAAATTCGGCTCCAGCCACTTCGGCGCGACGTGGTTGCCGTTTCCACGAGTGTAAGCCACCGCGCTGCCCCATTCGCCGCTGAGGTATTCGCGGCCTTCAAAGCCGGGTGTGTTGTCGAGCAGGAAGTCGGAGTAGCCGAAATCGGTGAGCGTGATGTTCCAGTTCGGATTCGCGAGCTGCATCGAGCCGCCAGTGCTGGAGGCGGGGCTGACAGTGATGTTATCAACGAGGAAGCGCACGGCTCCGACGGGCGCGTCGGGCAGTTGCAGCGTGATTTGATCAAATGGTGTCGCGTTGTTGAAGCTGATCGTGCCGACGGGCAGCGTGTCACCAGCCGTGACAGTGCCATGCGCGATGCCGGTGCCGACCTGGACGGGCACGCCGCTGGAGGTGTCGATGGCGGTGATCTGCACGTTCGAGGCCACGGGCACGGTGATCGACTCCACGGTGGCGAAGTCGAGGCTCACGCCGGTGACAGCTTGATCGAGCTGAATGACGAGCGTGGAGCCATCGAGCAGCGGTTCGAGGTAGTTCCCGCTGAATTTGGACAACACGCGGCCGCTGGCGGTTTCGGTGGTCACTTTGAAACTATCCGCCACGGGCGAACTGAAGGTGGCGGTGTAGCCGACGCTGAGTTGAGCGAGCGGCAGCGGCGCATTCGCGGTGGGCACCGGCGTGGAGGTGTCGAAGTCGAAATGCACACCGAGCGGCGGCGCTTCGAAGTTGGCCGTGAAGATGCCGTTCGAGGTCGGGGTGAAGGTGTAGCTCGCGGCGGTGCTGACCTCCGTGCCGAGCGCGTCGGTCCAGTTGATGAAATTGTAGCCGAGCGCCGGTGTGGCGATGAGCGTGACGCTCGCGCCGGTGGCGACAAAGCCATCGCCGCTCACGCTGCCACCGATGGAAGGCAGCGCGGTGGCTGTGATCGTGTTTCCAGCCGCGAAGTTCGCCACCAGCGTGCGATTCGCGGTCGCGTTGAAGGTGTAGGACGCGTTGTTGCTCACCGGTGCACCGCCTTCGGTCCAGTTGATGAAGCTGTAGCCTGCATTCGCTGTCGCGGTGACGGTGGCGCTGGTGCCATTCGCCACGCTGCCGCCGCCCGTGACACTGCCGCCCGCCACAGGAGCCGCGCTCGCCGTGATGGTGACGCCGCCGATGACGGAGAAGTTTGCCACGAGCTCGCGATCACCGGTCACATTGAAGACATACGGATTCGCGGTGCTCACCACGGTGCCGTTTTCCGTCCAGTTCACGAATTGCCAGCCTGCATTCGGGAAAGCATCCGCCTTGGCGTTTTCATTCAGCTTGTAGCTGAGGCTGTCCATCTCCGTGCTGCCGCCCGCGACCGGTGCGGAGGTGGCGTTGATGTAATACACCTTGATGAACGTGGCCGTCAGCGTGCGATCCGCCGTGGCGGTGAAGGTGTAGCTCGCCGTGGTGCTCACCGTCGTGCCGTTCTGCTTCCACTTGTCGAACTTGTAGCCTGGATTCGCCGTCGCCACGACGGTGACACTCGATCCATCCGCCACCACGCCGCCGCCGCTCGTCGTGCCACCCAGGAGTGGCGATGCGACGGTGGAAATCGTGCGCGTGACACCGCCGATGACGGCGAAGTTCGCTACGAGATCGCGGTTCGCGGTCGCATTGAAGGTGTAGCTCGCGGTGGCGCTCACCTGCGTGGCGTTTTGCGTCCAGTTCACAAAGTAATAGCCCGCATTCGGCGTGGCGGTGACGGTCACGCTCGCGCCGCTGGCATAGCTGGCACCGCCAGTGGTGCTGCCGCCTACGAGCGGTGCGGAGGCGGTGGTGATCGTGTAGCTCGTGCCCAGGGCAAAGTTTGCCACGAGATCGCGGTCCGATGCGGCGGCGAAGGTGAAGGTGGCATTGCTGCTCACGACGAGGCCGCCTTCGGTCCAGTTCGTGAAAACGTAGCCCGCATTCGGTGTGGCGATCACGGTGACATTCGCACCGCCGTTGTAATTTCCATCTCCGGTCGTTGTGCCGCCAGCGACTGGCGCAGAGCTCGTCGTCACGGTGAAAACGGGCACGAAGTTTGCCACGAGCGAGTGATTCACATCCATCGCCAGCGTGTAGCTGCTGTTCGTGCTCACGATGGTGCCGTTGTCCGTCCAGTTGAGGAAGGCAAAGCCCGCATTCGGCGTCGCGGTGGCCGTGGCGTTCGCGCCGATGGCATACGAGCCATCGCCGGTCGTCGTGCCAGCACCCACAGGCGAGACCGTGGTGTCGAGAAGGCTCGCTGGAGGTGCTGGAGCACCGGCGGCGGCCACAGTGAGCGTGTAGTTCTTCGACACTTCGGGATTCACGCCATCACTCGCGGTCACTTTGAACTGGAAGCTGCCGCTCGCCGTCGGTGTGCCATCGAGCACGCCGGTGACCTCGTCGAAAGTCATGCCAGGAGGCAACGCGCCATCCTGCGTGGCCGTGAAAGGCAGAGCGCCCTCCACCACCACCGTGCGCGCGGCATACGCAGTGTTGATCTTGCCCTCGCTGACGTGGTCGATGAGTCCCACCGGTGCATCGACATCCACCGCGGCCATCTGCGAGCCGGTGAAGGCTCCCACGACCTCATAAGTCGCCATATCCTCGGTCACAGTCACCCACTCGCCGCCGACCATGTGATGATTGTAGGTGCGCATGCCTTCGCCATGCACGCCATCGGGATCGACCGTGTCCGCCATCGCCTCACCGCTCTCGCCGTCGAGCGGGCCAGTGTACTTGTAGAACTCGTAGCGGCGCGTCACCACCTCGTCGCCATTTGGCAGATCCTCCGGCGCGGCGGCGAGCTCGTCATTCGCACCGCCACCGGCGATATTACGCTTCTGCAAAATGCGCCACTCGATCTCCACTTCGTCGGGCTCGCCATTCGCCCAGTTTTTGTCATCCAGATCGGCCGGATCATCGCTCACCAGCTCGCGGAGTTTGATCTCCTTGTTGTTGTGCGTCGTCGTCTTGATTTCCTTTACCCACACGGCTTTGCCGAATTCTTTGACCGGAGGCACGGGCGGCACCGGCGGGACGATCACCGCCTGCACCTGCGCTGGCACGCCGACGGCCGGCGGAAAGTAAGTGAAGACCGGCGTGGAAACCTGCACTGCGCCACCGTGAATCAAAGCGCCGCTGCCATTGTCGATGAGCCAGTTGTATTTGATGAGCCCGACCGCCTTGCTGTAACCGACGCCAAAGTGCTCGCCGCCGAAGTTCACACTCGGATTCGTGAACATGTGGCCGTTCGTCGGCGCGATGGGACCGCTCGGGATCGCCGTGTAGGAAGCCCAGGAGCCGTCCGGGTTCTTTTTGCTCTCCCAGCGGATGCGGCACTTCGGATGCAGCGGGTCCGTGTCATCCTGCTCAAAGCGTGGCACGCCGTAGTGGTTGTAATTGTAGGTGTAGGTGATGTCCGTCGTGCGGCAGTCCTCGATCTCGATTTCGAAGCCGTGGCAGACGTGCCCGGTGTCGTTCACCGTGTCGAAGTTGTTGATGCTGCCGTAGGCGATGCTCGCGCGGGCTGTTTGACCGGCGAGCAAGGCCACGAGGCTGATCAGGATGAGCAGGATGTGTTTCATGGTGGTGTGTGTTGGTTGTTTCAAAGTCGTGCGTGCTGCTCCAGGCCGGAGCGCAGGCGTTTGCAGATGCGTGTGAGGCTCACAGCCACCGCCACGCGGCTGCGGCCGAGGCTGGCGGCGATTTCGCCTGCCGATTGGTCGAGCTGAAAGCGCAGGTGGATGAGCTGGCGCTGCTCGCCGGGCAATTCGGCCACGCAGCGCTCCAAAGCCGCGAAAACGGCCTCATCGTGAAAATCGGTCTCCGCGTCGTTTTGCTCGAAAAAGGCCGTTTCGCGTGTTTTCCGGCGTGAATCGGTCCGCAGGGCATTCAGCGCCATTCTCCACGCCATCGTGCGCACCCAGCTCTCGAAGCATGTGCCCGGCCGGAACTGCTCCGCACGGCGAAACGCCATCACCATGGCCTCATGCGCACACTCCTCGGCGATGCTTTCGCCCACCCGGCCGCGCAGCCACCCACGCACCAGCGGCACACAGGCCTCGTAAAGCCGCGTCGCCGCATCCGAATCGCCACGCAGCGCCTGCATGAACCACGCGCCGCGATCATCGCGGGTCGTTTCGTTCGAGTTGGAGGCCGTGGTATTCATGAGTGGATCGCGTGAGGATCAAACCACGTCTCTCACCAACAAGGAACTGGGGCTCCGTAACTGTTTGGCAGGATTTCGTGGCACCGGAGAAGCACGCATCCTCCCCGACACCGTCACCTCACCACAGCCGGGGCTCCATCACACGTTAGCGATTGGTAATGAAGTAACCGGATGGTTACGGAGCCTGATTTGCTCACGGCTTCACCAGCCGGAAAAAACGCCCGCCGATGGAGGACGGCACGCTGACCTGATTCTGGCCGCCGCTGGATGTGACGACCCTCGTGGACGGCGTCCAGTTCAGCAGATCGCTGCTTTCTTCGAGCGTCCAGTTCAGCGTCGCAGGCCAGGCAAACTGGAAATCGCCCGCCACCGTGGCAGGCGGCGCGAGATTCATCACCGGCAGCGGCGCAAAATTCGCCACCAGAGTTCGATTCGCACCCACGGTGAAGGTGTAGTCCGCCAGCGTGCTCGTTTCGACGCCGCCTTCCGTCCAGTTCACGAGGTAGTAGCCCGGGTTTGCGGTGGCCCTTAGCGCGACATTGCCGCCGGATACGAAGGAGCCACCTCCAGCAACACTGCCACCGGTGGGCGATGATGCACTCGCGGTCACGCTGAACGTGGCCGGAGGCACCGCTTCCAGAGAGACATTGTCATAGTGGACCAGCGCCTGATCGTTTTGCTGGGACGCACCGATCGTGCCCAGATAGAGCACATGAACGCCCGGTGTGAGCGTCACTGTCACGGTTTGATTGATGTGCCACGCGCTCGTGAATCCTTCGCTCATGTAGGTTTTGGAGAAGAGCGCCTCCGCAGCGGGGACATACCAGTTGTCGATGGCGACCTTTGCCCCGTTGATCAGCGTGCCTGTGCTCGCGTTTTCGAGGTAGTAATCAAAGCTCAGTGTGAAAACACCACCGCTGCCCGCATCGAAGCTTTGATAGACATAGTATTTGTGCAGGGTGGCATTGTGAAGTCCCGCCGTGCTAAACAGCAGATTTCCACCATAAACGCCCGCGTTATCCGTGCTGCCGTTCAGGCCTGTCCAGCCCGTGGGAAGGCTGGTGGCCGGGCCCACGGGATCGTAGGTTTGGGAAAAATCGCCGTTCGTCAGGATGTTGGCTTCGGCATGGATCGCCACCAAGGAGAAGAGGAAAAGCAAGCGGAGTGTTTTCATACGATGGTTCAAGGCCTTGTGAGCCGGAAGAAGCGGTGGCCGGTCGGCGCGGGAATGGTGATGCTCTTTTGCCCCGCGTTGGTGGTGATGGTTTCCGTGCTGGGCACCCAGTTGCCGGAGGTGAGATCAGCGCTTTCCTCAAGAACCCAGCCAGTGAAGGTGGCAGGCCAGGCAAAGGTAAAGCCCGCACCAGGAACAGCAGGCGCAGCCGTGTTGATGACGGGAAGCGCCGCAAAATTCGCCACCAGAGTGCGATTCGCGCCCGCGGTGAAGGTGTAGTCCGCCAGCGTGCTGGTTTCGACGCCACCCTCCGTCCAGTTCACAAAGTAGTAGCCTGCGTTCGCGGTGGCGCTCAGCGTGCAGGACGTGCCGCTATCATAGGAGCCGGCTCCGCTGACGCTGCCCATCGCCGCAGATGAGACGCTTGCGGCGATGTTGAAGGTCAGCGGCGCGTTTGTGTCGATCAAGGTCAGCGCCGTGAGCGCAAAATCACCCCACATGTGAATCTTGTAGGTGTCGTAATTCACCAGCGACGGCGTATGCGAGAATGACGCACCGGAATAACCCGTGCAGTCATACATCAGCGGGTCGTTGAAGGCATCCTCACCATCCACCAGCGGCATGATCTCGAAGGCACCGCCCGCGCCTGCTGTGTTCATCAGGATTTTGCCCGTGAAGGCCTTCAGGTCGAACTTTTGTCCGTCCACGCGTTTGAGGATGATGTTGCCCCCCCTGCCGAGCAGCGGCCCGGCCGTGATCGCCTGCGCCTGCACGCCCGTGGGCCAGTTCACACTGAAAAAACGCCCGGTGGGCTGGCCGCCCGCATAGGGTGCCCAGTAACCATCCACCGAATAGGCAAAAGTGTAGTCACCACTGCGGATCGTGACTTCATTGATGCTCGAAGCCAGCACCGTCCGTGTCTGCGAGGCATTGAAGAAGACATTCGTGTAAGTCACCGCGAACGCCGTCCAGGCATGAAAACAGAGGGCTAGCAGCAGGACAGCGCGGAGGAGCGCTTGTGAACGAGGTGTTTTCATGCCCCAACTCACCTCAATGTCCTCCACTGGCACGTTAGCGAATGGTAATGAAGTAACCGGATGGTTACAGAGCCCTCATCCGAATGAGGTCTTGCTTTCGAGGCACGCACGCTGTCTGCTCACGCATGCGACTTCACTGGAGATCTGCCTTGTGAAACCTGTTTTGCCATCCGGCTGGAAAACGGAGGAGGCTGCTTGAAGTCCTTCCAATGCACCTGCGGCAACACGCTCTTCTTTGAAAGCTCGCGCTGCCTCGCCTGCGGGCTCGATGTTGGTTACGAGCCGGGGCTTGGCGTGATCCGACGCCTCGACAAAAAATTCCGCCTCTGCGCCAACGGCCAGCGTCATGCTGCGTGCAACTGGCTCGTGCCCGCAGGCTCCGGCGAGGCCTTTTGCGCCTCGTGTCGGCTCAACCGCACGATTCCCGATCTCGGCAACGCCTTGAACCGCCATCATTGGAGCCTCATGGAGGCCGCGAAGCGACGCCTGCTCCACACCTTGATCGGTTTTCAAATTTCGCTGCCCACGCTCGCGGAAGACCCGCTCAACGGCCTCGCCTTCGACATCGTCAGCACCACACTCGATCCCGCCGCCACCACCGGCCATCTCAGCGGCGTCATCACCGTGAGCCTCGAAGAAGCCGACGACACCTGGCGTCAAATCAACCGTCAGCAACTCGGGGAGGCCTCGCGCACGCTCCTCGGTCATTTCAGGCACGAAAGTGGTCACTATCTTTGGTATCGCTACCTCTCGCGGCTCGATTGGGATCATCCTTCGCGCACCGCCTTTCGCACGCTCTTCGGTAACGACTCCTTCGACTACGGCAGCGCCCTCGCCCGCTACTATCAGCAAGGCCCGCCCGCCAACTGGCAGCAGCACTACATCTCCGCCTACGCCGCCTCGCATCCATGGGAAGACTGGGCCGAAACCTGGGCGCACTACCTGCAAATGGTCGATGGCATCGAGACCTGCGAGGAACTCGGCATTCAGGCCAGTCTCGCGCCGCTGCCCGCCGGCCTCGAAGCGCGTTCCAATGCCGAAGACGCCAGCTTCCGCGCCTTGCTGCAACGCTGGATCAGCCTCGCCACCATGCTGAATGAAATCAGCCGCAGCTTCGGCGCTCCGGTCTTGTATCCGTATGTCATCTCACCCGCCGTCGCGGACAAACTGCGCCTCGCACATCACTTCGCGAGCGTGTGGCGGTGAGGGTCACGGATTCGGCGTCTGCCGCGTGGCCTCGATGCGGATGAAGCGGCCGGGCGAATTGTTCGCGGGCACGGTGTCGCGCACTTTGAGCTCGCCGGTGGTGTTGGTGAGGATGGTGCCCGCGATCCAGTTGAGGAGATCGCCGGAGGTTTTGATCGTCACAGGCATGTCGGGCGGCAGCATGGGGCCGCGGAAGGCACGCAGCGTGAGGTAATTCGTGCCGCCGACGTTCTCGATGGCGTTCACGGGCTTCGCGGGGCTCGGCAGCGCGGGATCAAGGCCGAGCGCGTATTCGATCCAGTCACGAATGCCGTCGCCATCGCTATCGAGCGTGTAATCGGTGCCGCCGACGGTCACGGAGATGGTGGCGGGCTTCGAGTCGATGAAGCTGCCGCTGTCGCTCGCGATGTAGGTGAAGACATCCGGGCCGCTGTAGCCGGTGTCCGGGAAATACGTCGCCACTTTGGCCGCGATGCCGACCGTGCCGTGCATCGGCTGCTGGATGACGCGGAGCTGCGGGTTCGTGCCGCTGGCGGTGAGCGTGATGCTGGTGGATGTGTTCAGCGGCACGCTGAGCTGGCCGCTCGCGACGGTGGGACCGGCGTGCGTGCTCGCGTTGCTGCTGCTGGGGCCGTCGTGGCAGTAGTAGCAGCTCACCTCCATGCCGCGCTTCAGCGTGAGCAGGCCAAACTTCGTCGTAAGCGAGCGATCTGCCTGCGCCCGTGAGAGCGGTGTGCCGCGATAATCGCTGCCGTGGCATTCGCGGCATTCATTGATGCCCACCGTCCGCGCGATGTCGGCATGATCACGCACCCAATTCGTGCTGCCGATGGGATGGATGCCATGCTGGCGTGGCAAACGGTGCAATCCGCGAGCTTGCCGCGATGCCCTTGCTTGTTCCAGGCATACAAATTGTCATCGCGATGCAGCGACGGATACTCGGCATGTGTCGAGCCATGACAGGCGCTGCAAACGAGCCCGCCATGGCCTTTGGAGAATCGAAACAGCGAGATGCCCGCGGCGGGCGTGTTCGTATTCGTGGCAAAGCGTTGATTCGCCGGCACGCGCATCGTGGTGCCGGACGTGAAGACGCTTGTGAAGCGAATCTGACCTTCGTTCGCGAGCGCATCGCCGCTGTGACAGGCCTGGCAATTCGGCTCATGCAGCCAGCCGGTGCGTGTGGAGGCCCCGACGGCGGCCATGTTGCCATGGCAGCTCTGGCATTGCATCACCAGCGATCCATCGGCGGGATTCACCGCGCTGCCCATCGCGCCGCGCAGGCAGCGCGTTTCACTGCCGGGATGGCACATGTAGCAGGAGTTGCGGCTGGCGATGTTATCAAGCTGGAGGCCGTTGGTCGGATTGATGACCGTGGCGTGCTTGGAGTGCATCGCAGCCGTCAACGGCGGCACTCCCGCCGCGCCGCCGGTGCCAAGCGCCTCCGACGCGTGGCAATGCGCACACAGCACCTGCTTGTTCGCATTCACCACGCTGTGATACAGACCCTGCGAAGGATAACCCATCGACGCCAACGCCGCGGCGTAGGTGGGTTTCGCGGCGTTTTTCTCGTCGTGGAGGCGCAGGATGTTCAGGCGGAAGTCACGCTTGTCGTTCGCGTCATTCACCCAGCCTGCGGCAGGCATGGCCGCAGCGGAACCGGTGCCGGATTTGTGGCAAGCGCGGCAATCCATTTCGTCCGACACCGGCACGACAACATCCGCGCTGGCGAGCACAGCATTCGAGGCGTTTTTGACGGACACACGCATCAGAGGATACGCATTCTTGTGCCCCGCATCGTCCGTGGGACAAATCGGGATGCCAGCAGCCTCAAACCAGTTCATGCCCGCGACCCAGTTCATCGCCTGCGGCGTGTTTGCGGCCCCTGGCATCGACTTTCCGGCCAAACCGGCATCGACAGGCACATTCGCGCCGTAGAGCACAGCGGCGTAGTCGTAGAAATTCGTCTTCCCGAGTGACGTGGTGTTGATCGAGCCATCGGGATTCGCGATGGCTTGATACGTCACCGTGATGCCCGCGGCCGCAGGATCGGTGATGAGATGACCAGCCGCATCCATGACCTGCGCATTGATCGTGTTGAACGGCGGCAGGATGGAAAAGACGCTGTAATCATCATCCATGCAGTGCATGCCCAGATTGTTCCAGGCCACCACCGTCCACTGCCCGCCACCCGCAAACGACTGGCAGGACAACCCCACGAGCAAGCTCGCGACGACCCAGGCACGCAGCATTTTTGTTTTCATGCCGCCATATCATCAAAAGCCCCGGTAGGAGGCACGTTAGCGATTGGTAATGAAGTAACCGGATGGTTACGAAGGCAGGCCGACGTTACCATTTGGTAATGGATCACGAAGCTGTTGGCGTGGTGGCGTGTCCGTGTTCCAATGCCATTCAACGCGCCATGAACCTCCTTCTCGTTGAAGATGACACCGAACTCGCCCGGCAAACCGGACGCTGGCTGCATGATGCAGGTCACACGAGCACTCACAGTGATTGCGGTGCGGTGGCGCTGCGCTTGCTGGCCCAGGAACCTTTCGACGCGGTGATCCTGGATGTCGGCCTGCCGGACATGGATGGCTACACGGTGGTCGAGCAGATGCGGGCTCGTGGTTTCGGCATCCCGGTGCTGTTCCTCACGGCTCGTGACAATGTGACAGATCGCGTGCGCGGCCTACGTGCGGGTGGTGATGACTACTTGACGAAGCCTTTTGCGATGGAGGAGCTGCTCGCACGGCTGGAGGCGCTGCATCGCCGCAGCAATCAGGCACCTCCGCAGCCGGCGCAGCGCATGCTGGGGCGCTGGATGCTCGATCCGCTGAAGCGCCGCCTCCGCTGCGGAGACGAGTTCATCGAGCTGCAGCCGCGCGAATGGACACTGCTGGAGGTCATGCTGGCAAACGAGGGGCACATCCTCACGAAGAAGTTTTTGCTCGAAAAGGTCTGGGACATCCAGTTTGATCCGGGAACGAATGTCGTCGATGCGATGATCTGCCGCCTGCGCCGGAAGATCGACACGCCGGGGCGGCCGTCCCACCTGCAAACCGTCCGAGGCAAAGGCTATGCTCTCCAAGCTGTCTCCTGACCGCGTGCCGTCCACCTGGCGGCTGGGGATCATGCTGGCCGTTTTGATCCTCGGAAGCACCACGCTGTGCATCACTGTGGCCGGATGGGCCATGAAGCGCGACTTGAGCAGCATCGCCCGCGCCGTGGTGCTCGATGACCTCGGCGAATACGCGGTGCTCTACAATCGCAACGGCCTCAAAGAGATCGAAGATGTCTTCGCCGCCGGCGGACACGAGAACGATCAGGCCATCCGCATCACTGGCGAAGGCGGCCGCGTGCTTTTCGAGATGATCCCGCCCGCAGTCGCAGGCTACGAATGGCCTCAAAAAGCCCCCGAAGGCCTCAAACCCTCCGCGTCGATGCTCACGACGCTTTTGCATCCCACGAAGCCGCAGGAGCTCCTCGCCGGCTGCCAAGTGCTGAAGGATGGCAACGTGCTTTGGTTTGGCCGCACGGACGCGGAGGACCGCGCCTATGTGGAGCACATCCGCGGTGATCTCTGGCTCGCGGGCCTCGTTTCCAGCGTTTTGATGCTGATGCCGTTGTGGTGGTTCGTGCGGCATGTGCTCACGCCTGTGCGGGCGATGATGCAAAGCACGAGGCAGCTCGCCGAAGGCAGCACCGATGCACGACTCGTCGCTCCCGGTGCCGTGCCGGAGCTGCAAGCTTTTGCAAAAGCCTTCAACGATGGCCTCGACCGCATCGACGGCCTCACCCGCGAGTTGCAAAGCGCCAATGACATCCTCGCGCACGAGCTGCGCACGCCGCTTGCCCGCATCCGCGGGAATCTGGAGACCTTTCACGATCACACGGACAACACCGCCGCCCGCGAATCCGCCGCACGCGGCCTAGAAGAGATCGACCGCGCCACTGATCTCGTGCAGACCATCCTCACCACGCGAGCCGGCGAGCATCGCGCCTTGAAGCTGCACCTCGAAATCACCGAGTTGCGCACCCTTCTCACGGATTTGCACGAACTCTACAAACCCGCCGCCGAGGAACGCGGCCTGCGTCTCGACCTCGATGTGCCGCAGATCCGCTGGGTGCTGCTCGACCGCCAGCGCATCAACCAAGCCATCGCGAACCTGCTCGACAACGCCCTCGCCTACACACCCCGCGGCGGCAGCGTCACGCTCGCATTGCGAGTGCTGGATGACAAAGTCCGCATCGTGGTGTTCGACAGCGGCCCGGGCCTCTCGCCCACTGATTTGACCAAGATCTGGCAGCGCCACACCCGCGGCAGCGCCGCCACCGCGAACACACCGGGCATGGGACTCGGTCTCGCGCTCGTGCGTGCCCTTGCCCATGCGCATCATGGCAATGCCGGCTGCCGGAATCGCGATGAAGGCGGCGCGGAATTCTGGATCGAACTGCCCGCCGGTGATCCGCTGGCGAGTGCAAATGGCGTTTGATGATGCTTGAGTGCTTCCATGCCCTTTCTCGAAACCGACTTCTTCCAGCGTGATGTGCTCACCGTCGCTCGCGAGCTAGTTGGCGTCGAATTGGTGTGGAATGGCTGCTCGGGCATCATTGTAGAGACAGAAGCCTACGCAGTGGAGCATGATCCCGCGTGTCACACGGCCTCACGTCCCAGCGCCCGCGAATTCGTGCGCTCCAAGCCACCCGGAGCGGCCTACGTCTATTTCAACTACGGCATGTACTGGCTCTTTAACCTCCTCGTGAAGGATGGAGAGCGTGATGGGCTCATTCTCATCCGGGCACTCGAACCGCGAAAAGGCCTCGAAAGCATGCAGAGCCGCCGAAACCGCGAAAAAGCCCGCGATCTTTGCTCCGGGCCCGGAAAGCTCGCGCAAGCCCTGGCAATCGATGGCACTCATCATGGCCTGCCCATGGTCGGAAAAGGCCGGAAGGCAGGTTGTGGCCTCAAATCATCCGTTTTGCCTGCTCACGAAATCGTCAGCGACATCCGCGTGGGCATCAGCCAGGCGGTGGACTTTCCTTGGCGCTTCCTTGTCCGCGGGAATCCGCACGTCAGCGTGCCGCACGGCAAGGTGAAGGTACCTGCGCTGCCGCCGAAGGCGATCCGCCAGCCAAAAGAGTAGAAGCACGCCTTGCATTCCGGGCGCGGGACGCTAGTCTCGCCGCCGCTCGCGATTCGAAGGAGAGGTGGCTGAGTGGTTGAAGGCACCTGACTCGAAATCAGACGTTGTCGAAAGGCAACCGAGGGTTCGAATCCCTCCCTCTCCGCGCGCCGCTTCTCCAGATGATGTGATGACGTGATTCCTGGCGTCAGCCCTTGATGAGATCGTGCTGTTGGAGTGGTTGAGTTTTGGAGTGATGGCATGACCGATCAAGCCGTGATCATGCGGTAGGAATCAACCACAGGGCACCAGAGCACCCTGTGCGCAGAGAGTTGATTTTGAGCTGTTCACCTTGCGGTGAAGTTACTCTTCACCATTGAGACCTCTGTGTGCTCCGTGTCTCGGTGGTTCAGCGGCAGGGTGACGGCTCAGCGCAGATCTGCCGTCCGGCGCCCCTGCGCGGCTTTGATGAGCGGGAGGAGTTTGGCGGCCGATC
>JAEUHK010000096.1 GCA_016795465.1 Verrucomicrobiaceae bacterium
GGAACTCAAGCTTTACTCTGACGAACTAGCCGAACGCCCCTGGCTCATCGTAGCCAACAAAATGGACCTTGAAGAAGCCGAGGAGTTCCTAGCCCAGTTGAAGGACCGCTTCAGCCGCGTGCCCATCTTCCCCATCAGCGCCAACGAAGGCACCGGTCTTCCTGAACTCATCGCTCATCTGGACGGCTGCATCGGTCGGATGGAAGTCTAGACCTAGATCTCACTCTCCTTCGGCACTATGAACGGTGCCCTATACTCGCGACTAAGCAGCGCGTTCGCGGCAGCGTTTTCGAAGAAGGACTCCCTATCGCCATCGACGCGGAGATACTGTCCGAGCGTGAGCTGTGTCTTACTGAGATCAACCCCAGCCTCAGCGAGATAGTGCCGCGTGCGCTCCAGCGTGTCCTGCACATCTTCGTGCGCACGGATGGCGCTCAGGCGCTTGGAGATTTCACCCACAAAAGCTGGCTGGCCGAGGCGATACGAAATGTTCGCGATATGGCAGAGCGCGGTGCTTTGGTGGCCTTCTTCGATATCGGCGGCGAGGTCGGTGTGTTTGCGACTGCGCACGGCGCGGAGGAAGTTCGCGAAGTGGTTCTCAGATTTGCCTCCTTCAAAGGCGCGGACGAGATTGCCTTTCGGATCAAAAAGACTCGTATCGGCGATGATGCCTTCGCTGCCGTAGAAGAACCACATGGATTTGATCGTGGGATGAAACGGCGCGGTTTTGAGGCCGCGTGTCTCGGAGACGATGGTCTTGTCGCCGAAGTCGAAGATGCCGACCTGCGAGTTCGGCGTCTCGGCGACATCCGTGTAGCCAAGACGACCGCCGTAGCTGAGCACGCTGCGGCCCAGGCCGGTCACACCGAGGCCCCAGCGGCAGATGTCGAGCGAGTGGACGTTGTTGTTGCCGATCTCGCCGTTGCCGGTGTCCCAGAACCAATGCCAGTCGTAGTGGAACTTCGGCCGCGTGAGCTTCGTCATCGGCGCGGGACCCGCCCACAGATCGTAGTCGCACCTCGGCGGCATCGCACACTCCGCCTGGCCGCCGATGCTGCCGCGTCCGCTGTAGATGATGCTCTTCGCCAGCTTCACCTCGCCCAGTTTGCCCTCACGCATGAATTTCACCGCCTCCGCCAAAGCACCGCGCGAGCGATTCTGCGTGCCCGTCTGCGCGATGCGCCCGAGCTTCCGCGCCACCTGCACAATGCGGCGGCCTTCCACCACATTCTGGCTCACTGGCTTCTCGACATACACGTCCTTGCCCGCCTGCATCGCCCAGATCGCCGCCAGCGCATGCCAGTGGTTCGGCGTGGCGATAAAAACAACATCGACGGCTTTGTCTTCGAGCACCTTCCGCAAGTCCTGCACCTTCTTCGGCATCGGCCGCTTCAGTTCGACCAACAACGCGCCCACCTCATCCGCGCGATCGAGGTCCGGATCGCAAACATACGCCACATCGCATTCGGCGAGCCTTGCCAGCTCCCGCGCATGCGCCTTTCCGCGAATGCCGCAGCCAATGATCGCCGCTGTGATTTTCTCATTCGCCGAAACCGGTGCCGGATCAACTCCGAGCATCGTTTTCGGCAAAGCGACCGCCGCAGCGGCCATGAGCGAGTCTTCAAAAAAGCGTCGGCGTGTGGGTGTGAGCATGGTGTTGGAGAAAATGAGGTTACTCGATCAGCTTCGCCGCTTCTGCCTTCGCCTTGGCGAGCACATCGGCCAGTGCGACGGGTTTGCCGCCTTGGCGGAGGCTTTCGTCGGCGGCTTCCATGAAGGTGAAGATCTCGATCGTCTCGGCTTCGCTCACGGGCGGTGTGCCGGTGCGGAAAAAGGTGCCGATCTGGCGGCAGAGGGCTTCGTAGCTGATGGTTTTGGCTCCCTGGCGGACATTCTTGGATCCAAACACGAGTGCGCCGAACTCCGACTTGCCCTTCACGATGCCGCGATAGGTGCCCATGCGGCCGTCTTTCCACACACCGGTGACTTGATCCGTGACAGGGCCTTTGGTGCGGGAAACGGTCTCGCAGCCGGTGCCCATGAGCGCGAAGAGCGACTCGATGCCGTGGATGGCGTAGAAGAAGAGGTCTGGTGTGCCGTCTTGATATGAGCACGGCCCCCACGTCGTCACGCTGAGGATGTCGCCGATCTCGTCATTATTCTTCATCGCGATCAAATCGGCACCGAAGCGCGAAGACGAGCTCGACCAGACCTTCACGTTGCTCTTTTTCGCGAGTTCAAAGATCGCGATGGCCTCGGCGAGCGTGCCAGCGACGGGTTTGTCGATGAAGACCGGCTTGCCTGCTTTGAAGATTTCCCGCGCCTCTTGGAGGTGGATGCGGCCATCCACGCTCTCCAGCAGCACCACATCGACCTTCGCGAGCAATTCCGGGATCGTCGGCACGATCTCGACGCCCATGTCGCGCAGTTGCTGCGTGAACTTCTCTTTGCGGTCCTTGCTGGCCGGCATGTCCGTGCCGCCCGTGTAGCCGGTGGTCACCTTGATGCCTGCGAGCTCGCCGGTGGTCTCGCCTTTGTTGAAGAGCTTCGTGAAGGCCGGAACATGCGAGGTATCGAGGCCCACAATGCCCGCACGGAGCGGTTTGAGGTCGTTTTGCGCGAAAACAGTGCCAGCGGCGAAAAGAGCAAAAAGGATGAATTTCATGGTCGATGCATCAAAAGCACCCAAACCGTCAATTTGATCATTTTTTCCAAACTGAGGCAGCGCTGAGCATTCGGCCTTCGACATTTCACTCGCCTTGTTCATCGTCAGAACGTCTCTCCAATGCCCCGCCGTTCTTCCACCGCCCATTCCGACAGCGAGATCGCGCCCGATTTGTTCGCGGCGTCGTTGTCGTTGGCGTCGCGGCATTTTCTCGGCTGGGACCGGTCGTTGGTGAAGACGGTTGTCGAGCATGTGGCGGCGGGTTGGGATGGGCGTGGTGCGCTCGATCTGAGCGGAGTGCTGATCATCGTGCCGACTCGCAATGCGAGCCGTCGCCTGCGTGAGGCGCTGGCGGTGCATGCGGCGGAGCAGAATGCTGCCGTGCTGCCGCCGCGGGTGGTGACGCCGGATTTTCTCACCTCGCCGGAGCATGCGCCGGAGCTGCATCCGGCCGGTGCGCTCGAAACGAAGCTGATCTGGGCCGCAGAGCTGCTGCGCATCGATTTGAACGCGCATCGCGAACTCTTTCCGGTCGATCCGGTGGAGCGAAACTTCACTTGGGCGCTGAAAACGGCGGGCGATCTGCTCGAACTCCGCGAGACGCTGAATGAAAAGGGCCTGAGCTGCGCGGATGTGGCCCGCATCGTCGAAAATACGGAGATGGAGCCGGAGCGCTGGCGTGACCTCGCCAGCATTGAGCGGCACTGCGTGAAGGCGACGACTGAACGCGGTTTCGCCGACTGGCAGGCCACGCGACGCCATGCCGCGCACAATGGAAAACCGCCCGCAGGCATCACGCGGGTCGTGATGGCAGGCGTGCTCGATCCATCGTCGCTCGCCATCGAGGCGCTGGAGACGTGGTCGCGTCATCTGCCGGTGGAGGTGCTCGTGTATGCGCCGGAGGCGACGCATCGGGATTGTTTTGACCTCTGGGGCCGTCCGCGAGCCGATGCATGGCTCACGCAACGCATCGACATCCCGGATGCGAAGACGACCATTCATCAAGGCGGCTCGCCATCGGAGCAGGCGGAGGCGGTGGTGGAGATGATCACTCTCTATAAAGAGCCTGGCGAGGTCGCAGCCATCGGCGTGGCGGACACGGAAGTCGTCGCGCCGCTGGAGAAGGCGCTCGCTGCACGCGAGATCAGTGCCTTCGATCCGGCGGGTCGCAAAATGGGCACGCATGGCGTGTTTCACCTGCTGCGCATCGTCGCACAGCTCGTGGCGACACGTTCGTTTCAATCCGTCGCCGAACTCGTGCGCTGCCCCGATGTCGCGGAGGCGATTCGCGCGGCACTGGCAGGTCCGAATGGCGAGAAACCATCGCTGAGCCGCCTGCTCGATGATTTCGACACGCTCGCGGTCACATCATTGCCGGACACGCTCGATGACGCGCTGGAACTCGCGCCGCGTGTGTTCAGCGATCCGCAAAGGCCCAGTGCCGTGCCTGCCGCGCTCGCGTGGATGGATCGCATTGTGAAAGCACTCGATGGCCGCGACTTCGGCATCGCGCTCACGGATTTCCTTGGCGAGGTCTTCGCCACGCGCCGCTTCCGCAGTGACAATCCGCAGGACGCGGTCTTCTCCGCCATCGCAGACCAGATTCTTCAAGTGCTCGATGCCTTGGATGAGCTCGCCGCGCTCTTCGCGGGCGGTCTCGATGCCGCGCAGCGCCTCGAGCTGCTGCTGCAAACGCTGGGCGATCAAATCTTCTACCCCGACCGCAAAGCGCGTGACATCGACCTGCAAGGCTGGCTCGAATTGCTTTGGGAAGACGCGCCGCATCTCGTCATCACCGGCATGAATGACGGCAAGGCACCGGAGGCCATTCTCGGCCACACCTTCCTGCCGGACTCCGCGCGTCGCGTGCTCGGCCTGCGCAACAACGACACGCGTTTCGCCCGTGATGCCTGCCTCATGACGGCATTGATCGAATCGCGTCGTCACAACGGCGGTCGCGTCGATTTCATCTTCGGCCGCACGGATGCCGATGGCGCTCCGCTGCGTCCTTCACGTCTGCTTTTTCAATGCGCCGACACGGAGCTGCCCGCGCGCACGCTGCACTTTTTCCAAAAGCATGCGCCGCGTGTCGATCCGGTGCCGTGGCAGCTCGCGTGGCAGCTTCAGCCGCGTCCGCTGCCGGACGATGCCTCCGTTTTCCATCGGCTCAGTGTCACCCAGTTCAGCAGCTACCTGCAATGTCCTTTCCGTTTTTATCTGCGGCACGGCCTCGGCATGTCGGAGATCGACGCCACGCGCACGGAGATGGATGCGATGGAGTTTGGCAGCCTGCTGCACGGTGTGCTGGAAAGCTTTGCGGAGGATGAGCAGGCGATCACGCTGACGGACGCGGAGAAGATTCGCGAAGTCTTCCACAACATTCTCGATCGCCGTCTGCACGGCATCTACGGCTCGCGCCTCACCGTGCCGGTGACGATCCAGCGCGAGTCCGCGCGGCAGCGTCTCGGCTGGTGGGCGGAGATCGAGGCGGAGCAGCGCAGCCAAGGCTGGCAGATCATCGCCGCGGAGACGCGACTGAGCCCGAAGGATGATCCGTGGCAGCTCGCCGGCATGACGATCAGCGGCCGCATCGACCGCATCGAGCGCCACGCGCAGCTCGGCGTGCGTTTGATCGACTTCAAAACGCGCTCGGCCTTCGATCCGGTGAAGAAGACGCGCAAAACGGTCGAGAACTACCACCTCGCTCCGTTGAAGCGCGGCGAGGAGCCGGAGAGCTTCGCGGAATGGTCGCTCGTCACCAGCAGCGAGGGCGCCGCGTCTCGCTGGATCGACCTGCAACTGCCGCTTTACCGCCTCGCGATGGAGCGGCGTTTTCCCGGTGAAAAAATCTCCACCGCGCATGTCACGCTGAGCAAGACGAAGCCCGAGATCGGCCTCGATGAATGGAGCACGCTCGATGGTGCGCTGCTCGAAAGCGCACGCGTTTGCGCGGAAGGCGTGATCGCGGCGATCCGCGAGCGTCAGTTCTGGCCGCCCGCGGAGAAACTGCCCTATGGCGATGATTTCGAGGCGCTTTTCCTCGGCGAGCCGCTGGAGGCGATTGATGCGAGCCTGCTCACGCGAAAGGAGGCCGCATGACGATCCCGAACGAAATGATCCTCGCCTCCGCGGGCTCCGGGAAGACCTGGCAGCTCACGAATCGCTTCATCGCGATCATGGGGCAGCAGTTGCTCGCGGGCAAGGACGTCACGCCGGAGCGCATCGTAGCCGTCACCTTCACGCGGAAGGCCGCGGGCGAGTTCTTCGACTCCATTCTCGTCAAACTGGCCAAAGCAGCCGCCGATGCCGATTTCGCCGCGAAGCTCGCTGGCGATGAAAAACTCGATCCCGAGGCCAAGGATGATCCTCTGCGGCCCATTCTGCGTGTGTTGAAGCCGGAGCATTACCAGCAACTCCTGCGCATCTTCATCGCCCGCATGCCGCGACTGTTTCTCGGCACGCTCGACAGCTTCTTCTCGGCCATCCTGCGCAGTTTTCCGGCCGAGTTTGGCCTCGTGGGCGATTTCGAGATTCTGAACGAGCATCTCAGCGCCGTGGAGCGCGAGCGTGTTTATCGGCTCGTCTTCCAGCGCACACTTCCGGGTCTCAAATCGCGTGGCGATGGCCTCGCTGCGCAGCAGGAGTTTCTGGAGGCGTTTCGTCGCGCTACTTTCGGTAAAGAAGAGTCGCGCATTCGTGATGTGCTCGACCAGTTCATCGAGAACCAGCACGAAATCCTGCTGCATGCCGCGAATGGTGAACTTTGGGGCAATCCGGGTGCCGTGTGGCCCAGCGGCTGCCATTGGCTGGAAGCGCAAATTGACCTCAAAGAGGCCTCGCAGCGCTTGCGGCAGCTTTTGGAGGCTGCGGACACGAATGACAAGGCGTGGGAGTTTTGGAACGAGCTCTTCGACGAGCTGCCCGACTATCAACCCGGCGCGAAACTCACCAGTCGCGTCGAGTTCTTCGTGAAGAAGGCGCTGGAACAGTGGAGCGAGATCGAGACGAAGAACTGCACGCTCACCGTGAACCGCCAGAAGCAAAAGCTCGAAGGCCGTCTGTGCGATGCTTTTGCGGCGATCATACGCCACATCGTCGGCGGCGAGCTGCGCGCACGCTTGGAGCGCACGCAGGGCGTGTGGGCCGTGCTGAACCAGTATGAGCATACTTGGTCGCGCCAGGTGCGCCGTCGGGGCAGGCTGACGTTTCAGGACATGGAACTCATCCTCGCGGGTCATGAATTCGCCGCTGGCTTGCCGAAGCCGATGCTCTCGCAGGTGCCTGGCGAAGACGAGCGTCTGCGCATCGACTACCGCCTTGATGCGCGTTACGATCACTGGCTGCTCGATGAGTTTCAGGACACGAACCACATCCAGTGGTCCGTCATTCAAAACCTCATCGACGAAGCCGTGCAGGACACGAGCGATGAGCGCACGCTCTTCCAGGTCGGCGATGTGAAGCAGGCCATCTACGCCTGGCGCGGCGGTGACACGCGCTTGTTTGACGACATCTACGCCCGCTACAGCTCAGAAACCGTGCAACGCATTCACAAGCGGCCGCTGAACGTCTCCTGGCGCAGCGGGCATGACGTGATCGACCTCGTGAACCGCGTGTTTGGCGACGAGATCGCGCTCAACGAACTCAAACTGCCACGCGACACCATCGAACGCTGGCTCTGGCAGCCGCATCAAGTCGCTGGCGTGCACGACGCGATGCCCGGGCATGCCATGCTGCTGCATCCGCTGCCTGCCGATGGTGACAAAGTGACGGAAGAAGACCGCTTCGCACTCACGCTCGCTCTTTTGGAGGAGATCCAGCCTGTGAAGCGCCACCTGAGCTGCGCGATCCTCGTGCAGAGCAACAAAACCGGCCGCGCACTCGTCGATTACATCCGCGCGCATTCACCGAGCCGCATCCCCGTGATGTGCGAGTCCGAGATCGCCATCGCGACCGACAACGCGCTCACCGTGGCACTGCTGAGTCTCCTCAAGGTCGCCGCGCATCCGGGAGACAGCTTCGCGTGGGAGCATCTGCTTATGACGCCCTTCCGCAGCCTGCTGGAAGGCAAAACGCCCGGCCACATCGTTCGCGAAGTGCTGCAATTGATCTTCAACGAAGGCTTCGAGGCCGTGCTGCGCCACTGGGTGCAGTCGCTCGAAGCGAGCGGGGTGACGCTCGATGCCTTCAGCAAACGCCGCGCGGAGGATTTCGCGCTCGCCGCCCGCTTGTTCGACGACGGCGGCAGCCGCGATGTCGATGAGTTCCTCGCTTACGCGTCGAGTTACACCGTGAGCGAGCCTGACACGCAGCACGCGGTGCAGGTGATGACGATTCACAAATCGAAGGGCCTGACCTTCGACTGTGTGATCCTGCCGGATGTCGAAGGCAACAAGCTCACCGAGGTGCGACGCGGCATCGGCGTCAAGCGCGCCCGCGACCGGCATGTCGAGTGGGTTTTCGACCTGCCGCCCTCCGAACTCGTCCGCGCCGACGATCAACTTGCCGAATTCCGTGCCGAGCAGGAGGCCGACGCCGCCTACGAGGAGCTGTGCAAGTTCTACGTCGCGCTCACCCGCGCGAAGCACGCGAACTACCTCATCGCCAAGCCGGGAAAGACCTCGAGGTCGGAGAACTTCGTTAAACTGCTCCAACTCACGCTCGGCAGTGATCGCGAGCCTGCGCAGCGCGAGTTCGCCGGCGTGAAAGCCGAGGTCGTCTTCGAAACGAGCACCAAAGCCACGAATCCGCGCTGGTTTGAGATTCCACGCCAAGTCGAGCCACCTGTCGAAGTCGCGAAACCGCAGCCCGTGGCCGCTGAAGGCCGTCAGCGCCCCGTGCGCCGCACACCGAGCGGCAGCGAAACGAGCGTGGTCACCGGAAAGACGCTTTTCTCACGCGGCGGCCGTTTTGCGCGTGCTTACGGCACTTTGGTGCATGCGCTGTTTGAGCAGATCGAATGGCTCGATGAGGCCGATGACGATCAACTCGCCCAAAAATGGGCCGCCGTGCCCTGCGGCGACGAAAACGCCCGCGTGCGAGCCGAGGACGAAGTGCGCCGCAGCCTTCAATCCCCCGACATTCGCACCATTTTGAGCCGTCCAACGCCCGAAGCCAACTGCTGGCGCGAAAAGCGCTTCGAGATCCTCCTCAACGGCGAATGGCTCAGCGGCACCTTCGACCGCGTAATGCTCGAAACCGACCGCGCGACCATCCTGGACTTCAAAACGGACAAAACCGACTCCGATGAGGCATTGGCGGCTCGCGTGGACGGCTATCGCCCGCAGCTTGAAACGTATCGCGAGGTCTTGGCACGCATGACAGGCCTGCGGCACGACCAAATTGCCTGCAAATTGCTCTTCACGCATCGCTGCACGGTGGTGACGATCTGACCATCGGCTCACCGACCACGATTTCGGATTCTGCTTTCAGCTACGCAATCAACCCCTTCACCACCTTCGCCGGGTTCACGCCGGTGAGGCGGAAGTCGAGGCCTTGGAAGCGGTAGCTGAGCTTCTGGTGGTCGAGGCCGAAGAGGTGCAGAATGGTGGCGTGGAAGTCGTGGATGGACACGGGATCGCGGGCGACGTGCCAGGCAAAGTCGTCGGTCTCGCCATAGACCTGGCCGCCTTTGATGCCGCCGCCGGCCATCCACAGGCTGAAGGCATAGGGATGATGATCGCGGCCGGTGACTTTCTTGAAGCCCTTGCGGTTTTCGCCGAGCGCGGTGCGGCCAAACTCGCTACCCCACACGACGAGCGTGGTGTCGAGCAGGCCGCGCTGTTTGAGGTCCTTCAGCAGCGCGGCGATGGGTTGATCGACCATCTGGCAATTGTGCGCGAGCTGCGGATCGAGCGAGCTGTGATGATCCCACGAGGCGTGGATGATGTTCACGAAGCGCACGCCGCGCTCGACCATGCGCCGCGCCTGCAGGCAGTGGCGCGAGAACGTTTGGAAATTGCCGATGCCGCCGAGGTTGCTCTTGATGGGCGGCTCGATGCGATTCACGCCGTAGGCATCGAGCGTGGTCTGTGATTCGCCTTTGAGATCGACCAGCTCCGGCGCGGCGCTTTGCATGCGAAAGGCGAGCTCGTAGCTGTTGATGCGCGCGGCGATCTCGGGATCGCCGATGTGTTTGTGCTGGAGTTTGTTCAGGTCGTTTAGCGCCCGGATGCTGGCGGATTGCATCTCCGGCGTGATGCCGTCCGGATTGTTTAAGTTCAACACCGGCGCGGCTCCATTGCGAAACATCACGCCCGCATACGAAGACGGCAAAAAGCCGCTCGACCATGTGGAACTACCGCCGGGCAGGCCGCGGCCTTTGCTGACCATCACGACATACGACGGTAGCTCCTGCGAGGCATTTCCGAGGCCATAGGTGACCCACGATCCGACGCTCGGACGCCCGAGCAAGGCCGCGCCGCAGTTCAGCATGAGCTGGCCGGGCAGGTGGTTGAACTGGTTTGTGTGCATCGACCGCACCAGCGCGATGTCGTCCGCGCAGGTGGCGATGTGCGGCAGCAGATCGCTGATGTCCATGCCGCACTGCCCGTGCTTTTTGAAGACGCGGCTCGTGCCCATCACCGTGGCCGATTCCTTCTGCAAAAACGCAAACTTCGCATCGCCCACGATCGAGTCCGGCA
>JAEUHK010000052.1 GCA_016795465.1 Verrucomicrobiaceae bacterium
GCTGAGAAAGCCCCCCAAGAGCTGGAGGAAGCCGTCACCAGAATCGTAGAGATCCCCCCCAAACCAGACACCCCTCAAGCACCCAGAAACAAAATCAAAACTCCCACCTTGACCAACACCCTCATAGCAGTTTGGCGAAGAGGGTCGGGGAGATGGCGGCATTTTTCGCGCCAAACATTCCCGACCTACTTGGGCTGCGTGCTGAGCACCATCGGCTCGGCTTGGGCGGGCTTCTTTTGGAGCATGTTTTGAATGGCGGGGATGACGAAGGGGGCGGTTTCACCGCCGAGTTTGCCACCTTGAGCGACGAAGCGATGCAAATCGGTCACGGCTTCCTCGGCACGGGTGTCATTGGATTGTAGGAAGGCATTCGCACGCAGGACGAGGGCGCGAGCATTCCAGGGATACGGTGTGCCGAGGCTCTTCACTGCGGCGAGTTGGGCCTGCACAGGAAGGTGCATGGCCATCTCAACACGAGCGCCCAGGCGTGAACCGCGGGCGATGTCCACCGGATACTCGGCAGCGAGGGTGACGAAAAGTTTCGCGAGATCCTGCTCGGTGACGCCGAAGCGGCCTTTGGCGATGGAGGGCAGCGACATCATCGCTTCGCTGATGAGCTCGACGCGGCACCAGGGGGATTTTTGGAGCATTTCGAGGCCTTTTTGGACATGCTTCACGAGTTCCACGGGCTGGCGTTTGGCATCGGCAGTGATGGCGCGGAGGAATTCGGCATCGAGAGGCATGACGGGCTCGATTTGAGCGATGGCGCCTTCGGCATCGGCAGCGCCGGCGCGGGCTTTGGCGAGGGCGTTGAGCCATTGATCGGCCCAAACGGGCGTTTGAGACGCAGGAGCCTTCAAATAGCTGGCGAGATCGTTCTTCCAGTAGGCTTTGAGGACCTTCACGCGGTCTTTGATCTCGGCGGGGGCATTGCCGGGGAGCACGTCCTCGGTGGCGGATTTCCACAGGCGGCCGGGGACATGCACACGTTCGGCGGCGTAGCGGAGTATGTCGATCTCGCCATCGACCTTCGGCATCTGGCAGCCGACGCCGGTGGCGGCTTTCGTGAGATCAAAGGAGCAGTTGGCCTTCTTCGCCACGCTTTGCGCAAAGCTGAACTCGAGGCGGTTCATGTCGTCGGTGTTCACCGGCAGGTCGTTGTAGAGGGCGAGGGCGGCGCAGTAGTCGGCATTGGCCAAACAGCCGGCGAGGAAGCCTTCGGCGCTGTCGGTCTGCCAGAAGCGATTGAGCGCCTCCTTCATCGGATTCATCTGGATGCGCTGGCGGATGGAGGCGAGCGGCCAGGGCTTGTATTCCTTCGAGCAGACGAGCAGCATATCGACGGACTGCGTGGCCCAAACTTCCACCTTCGGGAAAACGGAGTGCAGCGTGGCGATGACGGTGCTGATGGTCTCCGGCTCGACCTCGTAACCTTGCAGCCACTGGCAAAAGATGCCGTCTTTGCTGAGACGCTGGCTGGCGTTTTCGTAGAACTCGCGGGTGTAAAGATTCGCGACGCCAGCTCGGCAGGGATTGGAGGGCTCGGAGACGATGAGGTCGTAGTTTTCGCCCTTCGTGAGGAGGAACTCGCGGGCATCGCCGGTGATGTTGTTTACGCGAGGATGCTTCATCGCGTTGCGAGTGACTGGTTCGAAGAACTCGGCCACTTTGCGGATCTCTTCTTCGAGTTCCAAAGTGTCCACTCGCTCCATGCCGGGCACATCGGCGAGCCAGCCGGAGGTGGTGCCGGTGCCGAGACCGACGACGCAGGCATTGCGTGGGTTCGGATGCAGAATGGCACCGACGATGCCGAGCATGACCTGCGTGCCAGCGTCGCTCACGGCGGAGCCGTCGCTCTTGCCGTTGGTCAAAAAGGAATACTGCGTGCCGCCGAGCACGGCGACGGTCGTTTCGCGGCCGTCGTAGGCGGCGACGATGTTGCGGCGTGCGTCACGCTTCCACGTTTCGAGGCCGAGAGCCGTGGTGACATCGTCTTTCACGCGTCCATAGCCAATCGGCGAATGCTGCCACACGGCCGTGGGACCTTGAGCAATCAACGCAAAGGCCACGCAGGCCGCGAGACCGGCGATGGCGAGCTTGCTTTGGCCGAGCACGGTCCAAAGCGGCTGCGACGAGGCTTTGAAGCCACCGCTTTGAATCCACAGCGAAGCCGCGGACATCATCGCGATGAGCAATCCGATGACGAGCCAGCAATTCACGAGGCCCATCATCGGCACAATGAGGAAGCCGCCGAGCAAGGAGCCGGAGATCGAGCCAAAGGTGTTCCAAAGGTAGGCACGACCGAGCTGGCGGCCGACGCCTGCATTGCCACGGCCAAGCAGCGACACGAGCAACGGAAACTGAATGCCGCTGAGCAGCGAGGGCAGGAAGGCGAGCGAGCCCATCACGACGGCCCATCCGCCCGCCATCTCGACGAGGCCGAGGCCGCGGAGGCTGTTGTTCAGCACGAGAGCGAGGTGCGCGATGCGATCTCCCAGCGCCCACGGCAGTAGCACGGCAAAGGCTTGCAAGGCGGAGACCAGCGTGAAGCCCGCGATGCTCGGTTCTGCCTTCTTCAAGATGAGCGAGTAGAGCAAACCACCGAGTCCCATGCCCGCGAGCACAACGCAAAGCACCAGCCCGAAGCCATATACCGAGCCGCCGAGCAGCGGGGTGGACATGCGATACCACACGAGTTCGACCACAAAGAACGTGAAGCCGCTCATGAAGGCCGCGGCGAGCACGAACGGAGCGGGAGCCTTCGCGGCGACGACGTCTTCCTCGACCTCGACAGCCGGTTTGATCTCACGCGGCTCTTTTTCCTGCTTCATCGAAATCACACCGGCGACCACGGCGATGAGCAGGTTTGCCAGCACGGCAATCATGAGCGTGCTGCGGTTTCCGACGCTCGGCAGCAGCCAGAAGGTGCTCAGCAACGCCCCGCTGACGGCTCCAGCGATGTTGATACCGTAAAAGAAGGCCGTGATCGAGCGGCGCGGATCGTCGTCACGCTGCGCAAACTTCATCGCGGCAGGCAGCGTGCCGCCCATGAGGAAGCAGGGCAGGCCGAGGACGAGGGCGGTCATGAGCAGTTGCAGGCAGGTGGCGGCTCCGAGGCCCATCCCCGCCGTGCCGCCGGTCTTCAGGTAGAGGTTTCGAGCCAAGGCCAACATGCCTGGTGAGGCCATCGCGGCCAAGGCGATGCCGATTTCGAGCCTCGCGTAGAAGCGGAAGGGGCGGCCGACCTTTTCCACCCAGCCGCCGAAGAGCTTCCCGCCGAAGCCCAGCCCCGCCATGAAGACCGCCACGACCGCCGCTGCCGCCGGAGCCGCTCCGCCGAAGACGAGCCGGAATTCTCGAAGCCACACGGTCTGGTAAACCAGCGAACAAAAGCCCGAGAGCAGCAAAATGGCCGCGAGAGCGGCCTGGGTGGCTTTCACGGACGTGGCGGGAGAGGGCTGAGAGGTCATGGGAGGCTAAAATTTAATTCAATTTGATAATTTCTATACCAAATGGATTGAGTGCAAGCGTTTTATCGCGGTTTTATGGCATTCGAAGGCCTGTGGGCCTCAAACCGGACTTGGACCGTTTGGGGGGCTTTTTGACCTCAAACGTCCTTTTTCGCCCGAAGAGCCGAAAACAGCGTTGGAGTGTAGGCTTTAGCCGATCCGGGAGTCGTGCAGATTGGCTAAAGCCTATACTCCAACGAACGTGTCGGAAAGTCAGGCGGCTGTTTGGATCGCCGAAGGTGACAGCAAGCCGGCCAACGTGATGCCGATGCTGTCAGCGAGGAGGTCCCACGGGTCGCAGGATCGCGCCGGGAACCATTGCTGGCTATATTCCTCGGCGGCGACGATGACCCAAATGAGGCACGAGCCGGTGAGGAGGCGGATGGAGCCGAGCGAGAGACGGTGGTGCTTGAGGGCGATGTTGGCCACCCAGGCGAGGCAGCCCATCAGCAGGCAGTGCATGACTTTGTCGAGATGAGGCATGGCGGCCACCCACGAGAAAAAGCGAGGGCACAGACGCATGTCAGCCACATAAACGATGCTGGTGATGAAGCTGAGCACCACGAGGAGAGGCAGGAAGCGGTTCATGCGCGGCATGATAGCGCCGACGAGCGATGCTCCCACGACAAAGCACTGCTTCACACCCAATTCACCGGTGCTTCACACGCCGTTGAGAACCATGCCGCGGAGGGCGCTGGAGGACATCATTGGCTGCAGCAAAGCGATGGCGGCACGGATCTTGGCCGGGGCGCTGATCGAGGGATTGCTCACGAGGATGACATCGGTGGCCAGCGGCGCGAGCGGGGCCACGTTGGCAAAGGATTTCAGCAACGGCGAGGCATCGAGAATGATCCAGTCCACATGCGGCTTGGCGCGGTCGATCCAGGTGCGGTAGCCATCGAGCAGTTCGTTCGTGGCGTGGGCAGGAAGATCGCGACCGGGCAGCAGGAAGAGGTTGGTGTGGCTGTAGCGCAGGGATTCGAGATCGTTGGCCCAGGCTTCGAAGCCTCGCGAACGCGGGAACCACTGGTGAAGGGTCGGTGATGACGGATTGCACTCCATCATAAAGACGCTGCGGCCTTGATGGCAAAGGGCAGCGGCGAGCGTGGAGGCGACGAGTGTCTTGCCCTCGCGTGCCTCGGCGCTTGTGATGAGGATGATGCCGCCGCTGCTGGCACGGTTCGCCGCCTGGCGCTCGATGGTGCCGGTGAGGTTGTGCAAAGCACCGCTGGCTCCCAGCGGCTCCGGTTTGAGCAACTGCGCGAGGATGGCCTCCGGCGCATTCGCATGCACATACGGCAGGCGGGCGATGGTGGTGAGGTCACGCTCGGCCGGACGCAGCGAGGTGGTGGCCGGTTGCGGCTTGGCCTGCTGCGGAGGCACCGCGGTAAACGGGCTCGCCTCGGTCATGGGCCGCGTGGCGGATTGCATCGGTTGAGTGGCCTGCACGGTCGAGAATGGAGAGGGCAGGTAACCCGTGGGCGGAGGCGCTTGGGGCTCTGGTGCCACAAAGGACCGGACAGCGTGCTGAGGTGCCGTGCCGTAGCTGAAGGGAGAAACTCGCGCAGCCATCATTTCCTCCTCTTCGGCGGGATTGAAGGCAGCTTTGCCGCTGAGCAGTTTCTTCACGTGATCGTCATAGAATCCCCAGCCGATCGGCAACACGATGAGCGTGAGGCCGAAGATCATCGCAGCAGCCACGGCGGCGAGAGGCTTGCTTGGCTTCACCGGCTTGCCAGCAGGCACAGCGCGGTCTGCCACGCGGAGCAGGCCGCTATCGCGGAATTTGCTCGTCAAAGCGGCCGCGGCACGGCGCGTTTCGATCTTGTCATACCACTCGCGATGCGTGCGCACCTCCTCGCGCAGTTGGGAATACTCCACATTCCGTCCACCGAGGTCCGCGGCGCTGCCTTGCGCGGAGGCGAGCTGGGCGCTGAGATCAGCCACCTGGCGTTTCTGAGTCTGCACATCCTCCTGGATCATGAAGACGACGGATTTGACCGCTTTGTCGAGCGAGGCCTGCAATGAGGCGATCTCGCTCTCGAGCGCGACAATGGTGGGATGACGGCGGCCGAGCTGTGTGAGCGAGGCGCGGTGCGAGCGGCGGGCATCGAGCTGCTTGCGATGTTCCGACACGGTGGCGTTTTCGGCCACGAGCTTCACGTCGAGCAGGCTGTGACCGGATTGCAGGGCGGCGCTGAGCGTCTGCGCATCGGTTTCGGAGCGACTGAGACGCACGCGGGCATCGGTGAGGGCTGCATTGATCTGGCGCACGCGTTCGGTGGAAACATTCTGGCTGTCCGCGTCGTCGATGATGTGATGCTCGGTGCGATAGGCGGCGAACTTTTGCTCGGATTCACGCAGGCGTTTGAGCGCCTCGCTGGACTCGGCTTCGAGATACTCGGACTGGCTGCGGATCGCATCGGCCTCGTTGTCAGCGACGTAGGTGATGTAGGTTTCGACAAAGCGGTTGGCGATGTGCGCTGCCGTTTCCGGTTCGAGGTCGCGGACCTGCACACGAAGGATGTGCGACTCCTTCAGCGGCTCGACGGAGACCGCGGCGGAGAGGAAATCGATGAAGATCTCCTTCGGGTCACCCATGGTGCCGGGCTTGTAGAGGCCGATGAGCTTCAAAAGCTGGTCTTTGCGGCCCAGAGTGGACGCCTGACGCTCGGCGAGCCGTTTAACCATGCCTTGGTCGTAGTGCGTGGCGAAGTATTCCATGTAACGCCGGGAGCTGAGCTCCGAGCGGTGGTTATTCACGAGCTGCGGAGCGCTCAAATCGGACACGACGCTTCCTTTGAAGCCCTCAAAGTCGAAGGGATTGTCTCCTTTGATGTTGAGCAGCAGTTGCGACTCCGATTGATAAATCTTCGCCCCCATGCCGAGGATGTAAAAGACGCCCGCAGCGAAGATCAGGCCGAGGAAGGCGGCGATGCGCCAGCGCTGCTTCACATAGCGGATGAGGTCCGGAATGCTGATGAGCGACTGCACCTCGAAATCGCCGGGTTTCACCGGCGGCAGGAAGGCATGCGGATCAAAGACCGGCGAGATGCCGGGATGATAATGGGCCGGGGCCTGCATGGCTCCGCTGGGGGCCATGGGCACCAGCGGACGCGTCGGGACGAGCGCCAGAGCGGCACCAAAGCCGGTCTGCTGCGGGTATCCTGGGACGCTGTAAGGTATGGCCATGAATCAGAAGGAAGGGGAAGGGGCGGCCTGTGCGGAGTGACGGCGCTCGGAGGCTTGCTCGATGAGGCGGCCGAGTGTGGTGCGGGCTTCGAGCAGGGCTGGGACGTTGTCATCCCAGTCGCCAAAACCACGCGCAAAGGTCTCCGTGAGCTGGCGGGCCTTTTCATCGAGCCCCAGCTCACGGGCGAGCATGAGGTAATCGTAGTCGTCCGCGGACTCACGCAGCCATTTGAGCCGCATCGAGGCCACCGGTGCGTTGCGGCCGTGCCGCTCCTGCGTGGCCGGGTAGATGAAGAAGCCATCGCCATTGTACACATCCTCGCCGGACTCGCTGTGAAAGGAGCCGGCGTCTTTCCAAGGATCGGCTCCGGCAGGCTGGTGGAGCGTGTCCCAGTAGCTGAAGCCGGTTATGCCATGCTTCGGAAACAGCCACGCGTGGATGCGGTGATTGATCGGCGGATAGTCGGTGCACCAAACGGGCGAGTGACTGCTCTTGAAGACCTTCGGCCGCTGGTGTGCATTAGCCCAGGCCTCGGAGTTTTGCACGAGCGCGGCATAGGCCCAGACCTCATCGCCTGCCTGACGGCGGATGGCGATGTCGTGAGAGCCTCCGGCCCATTCCATGTCATTCCACACATCGCTGAAATGCGGGCACCAGATGTCCACCGCGCCCACGAGGCTGCCCCAGGCGGCTTTTTCAGGCGTGGGCTGCTCGGTGATCATCAGCGGCACGCGGACGCCATGCTTCTTTTCGACCTCGTTGAAGAACTCGCCCCAGCGCCGCACGGTGGCGTAGGCATCGCCGTCATTCGGTTCATCGAGATCACCCATGATCACATAGCCACGATTCGCGCAGCGGATCTTTTCCAAGAGATGCGCATAGGTGGCGATGTGCTTCATCGCAGCGGCGCGATCTTTGCCGAGCGGGTCTTTGAAAGGCCAGTCCGGCCAGATGGGAATGCTGATCGTGCTGGCGTGGCGGTGCAGCAGATGCTTGCGCAGCGCACGCTCGACTTTTTCCTCGTTGATGGTGCCGTCAGGCTCCGGCAGGGCGCTGTAAATCTGATCAATGGCCAGCCGATGCCGCGCGAGGAGGTCGTGATACTGGTTCAGCACCTGGGCGAGCTCCAGCGAGTAGTGCGAGCCATCAAAGGCTATGCCGTGGGCACGCGAAACACTCCGCGGCGTGGTCAAAATGGAGGTGCGAAGACGCGGAACGACCGGCAGATCAAAGCTCCACACATGCAGCGTGAAGCTGGCGGTGAGGCTGGTGCCATCGGCAAGGCGGAAGCGTAGCGTGCCCTTGTAATCGCCAGCGGCGGCGGCATACGGAACGAAGACATCGATCCAGAAAGGCTGATTCGTGGCCTCGACCGCGGGATGAGGCTCCGCGGGCATGTCGAGGGGTAAAAGCGCGTCTGGATACTCGCCGGGCGGCAGCGGAGCATTCATCGTGCTTTTGGAGACTCGCACATAATGCTCGTGGAAGATCTCCGGCGGAGGCAGCTCGGCACCGGAGGCATGCAGGATCGTGGCGGCATCCACATCGACTTGCTTGAGCTGCTCCGGCGAGGCGTGGATGACGGCTTGAAGAGGTTCCCACTCACCGCGGGCGGCATGCAGCACGAGGTTTTTCGCCGGGCGGGGCTTTTCCTCGCGTGAGACGCGTGTCATGCCATCCGCCAGCCAGATGACGGGCTTCACCGCCGCGTGTGCGGCGGTGCTGAGCGTCAGCATGAGGATGGTCAGCGGCAGGCGGGTCATTGAGGAAGCTTCAAAAGGCGGGCGTAAGTCTCGGCGTAGTGCGCGGTGGCACCGGCGATGGTGAATTGCTCGATCACACGCTGGCGTGAGAGTTCGCCGATCTGGTGCAGCGTGGCCGCATCGAGCGAGGCGGTGATTTTCCAGGCATCGGCAAGGCCCTGTGCATCATGCAGCGGCACCGTGTGGCCCACGCCATCGAGCAGGCGGGCGCAGTCACCGGCATCGGTGGTGATGCACGGCACGCCGCAGGCCATGGCCTCGATCACGGTCATCGGGCAGGCCTCGGTGCGGGAGGAAAGCGTGAAGACATCGAAAGCTGGATACAGGTTCCAAGGATCAGCACGGAAGGGCACAAAGCGCACCTGCGAGCGGTTCGGAATCGTGGCAAAGGCTTCGCGCTCGCTTTCACTCAGTTCGACCTCAAGGCCGCCGCAGAGCACGAAATGCGCCTCCGGCATCTTTTGCTGCAAAAGAGCCGCAGCACGGAAAAAGGTCGGCAGGTCCTTCATCTCATGAAAACGGCCCACATAGCCGATGAGCGGTGCGCCATCGGGAATCCCAAGATCGGCACGCGTGGCCGAGCGAGCCTGCTCGGAAGGGCGGAAACGGCCCGCGTCGATGCCATTGGGTATCCAGAGCATCTTTTTCCGCGGGTAGCCCATCTTCGCGTGGTCTTCGATGGCCGTGGCGGAGCACGAAACGATGCGCGAAGGAATGAATTTCGAACTGAGACCGAGGGCGCGGCGGAAGAAGGCCATGCGGGTATCGCTCTCGCCCGGATTCCGATGGATCTCACGGCAGTGAATGCTCCACAGCACCTTTTTCACGCCGGCGATGCGAGCCATCCAGCCGCCAACGAGGTCCGCATGATGCATCCAGGTTTGCATCACGTCCGGCCGCTCGGCATGCAGGGCCATGCGCAGGCGGGCGAGCGTGCTGCGTTGCAGGTAGGCCTCGCCTTCGAGGTCATGCAGTGTCGCGCCGGCATCGCGCAAGCGCTTCGCAGCATGCGGCCACGGGCTGGCATTCACGGCGACGACAACGCTGCGAAAGCGTGATGGATCGAGCGACTCGACGAGATTGACGAGCATCGCCTCCGCGCCGCCACCGCCGATGCTGTAGGTGAAGTGCAGGATCGTGGGCCGCTTGTCCTTGGCGAAGCCGGAGGTCGGTGCAGGGATCGCCGGTGCGTGCGGGCGCACGGGTGAGAAGGGCAGGGGAAGCACGGCGGCTTCACGAGATGGAGAGGCGAGGGTGCTCATGACAGGAAGCTCATGAAGGTGTTGCTGGCGGACCGGCGCCAGGCTTTGACGGCCTCGAAAGCCCCGGAAACAGTAGCCTCCGCCTCCCACACGGATTCGGGCGTGCCGTAGCGTGGCAGTTCGAGAAGAGAGGACTCCAAAGTCACGCGAGAATTGATCATCGAGCAGGCGGCGGTGAAGCCTGCGTCTTTGAGGCCTGTGACGCATTCTTTCGTGTAATCACCCGGGCCGCCATTTGGGTAGGCAAACACGAACGGAGCCTCGCCAAGCTCCGCGGTGATGCGATCGCGGCAGGTGATGATCTCCGCTTCGATGGCCGTGGCGGAGCAGCGGGCCAGAATGGGGTGCGTGTGCGTGTGAGCGCCGATTTCCACGAGGCCGGAGGTTTTCATTTCGCGAGCCTGGTCCCAGGTGAGGGCACGCATCGGCGCAGGAAGCTGATCGGGCGGCAGCGGTGAGACATCGAGGAGTCGCTCGATGCGCCCGATCTCGCTCAGGAAATCCTCGTCGGGCATCCGTTTGAGGTCGGGCAGGAGTTTTAGCAGTGCCTCCTGTCGCTGAGCTCTCGTGGTGAGCTGCAGGCGTTCTTTTCCATGCTCGAAGTCCCAGTCCAGATGCGGCAGGGCGGTCGTCCCAAAGGCGAGATCCATGCGCTGGAACCACAACCGTTCGGTGCCATCAAGGAAGCCCGTGGTCGCAAACACCGTTGCGGGCAGGTTGAACTCCTTCAGGATCGGAAAGGCCAGGTGGTAATTCGAGGCGTAACCATCATCAAAGGTCAACAGCACTGAATTGGGCTCCAGTCCATCGCCCTTCTCGATCGCAGAAACGAGGTTGTGCATCGAAATGACGTGATAATTGGAGGCCAGGAAGGCGCACACGCGTCGGAAGATCTCCACCGGCAGATGCAGCGACCAGTCGAGCACCTTTTCATCGCCCATCCCATCGCAAAGGCCATGGAAGGTCATGATGCTGGCCTCTTGTCCTGATCGGCGTTTCGCCAAGCTCGAGATGCCAGAGCCGATGAGGGCGGCAGCTTTGAACTTCTGCCGGGAGCTGGGAGAGAGGGTGGCTTTCATGAGATCAGGACAGCTGGGAGGAGCGGCCTACAGAAGAGGTCGGGGTAAAAGTATGAAAATTACATTGAGACGGGTAATTCGATAAAATACGGCCCCAAATTTTAACTTCAATGTATAATTTATAATTACCAGACTGAAGCCTGCCGGGCCTTGCCTCTCCGGCCTGGCTCGCCAAAGCACAGGGCGTGCGCACCATTCTCCGCGTCTTTTCCTACCTCAAACGCTACCCCGGCATGGCCGTGGCGCAGATCGGCTGCGCTGTCGGCGGCACGCTCATGGTCCTCGTGCTGCCCTCCGTGACCCGCGAGATCATCGACGTGACCATTCCCGCCCAGGCTTGGGACCGCCTCGCGCCATCGGCCATGCTCGTGCTCGGAGCGTTCGTGCTGCAGAACCTCTTCAACTCCCTGCGCATCCGGCTGAACAACAGCTTCGAGCAAAAAGTCATCTACGACCTCCGCAGCGACCTCTACGAGCGCCTCCAGCGCCTGCCGCTGCGCTGGTTCGACAACCGCCCCACCGGCGACATCATGACCACCGTGTCCGAGGACATCCCCGCTGTGGAGCGGGTGCTCATCGACGGCATCGAGCAGGGCCTCGTGGCCGTGCTGCAAATCGTCATCGTGGCCGGTTTCATGTTCTATGCCGATGCCACGCTCGCGTGGACCGCCATGCTGCCGATGCCTTTCCTGGCTCTTGGGGCGGTTTTATACACCAAAAGCGCCCGCGACCGTCACCGCAAGGTGCGCACCGCCTCCAGCGGCATGAACTCGCTGCTCCATGACAACGTCAGCGGCATGCGCCAGATCAAGGCCTACGCCATGGAGAAGGAGGAGCATGCCCGCTTCAACGAAAGCTCTGGTGCCTTAAAAGATGCCACGCTGCATCTCATGCATGTGTGGTCGATTTATCGCCCCAGCATGGCGCTGATGAAAGACCTCGGCACGCTCATCGTCTTGTGGTTCGGTGCCCGTGCCATCATGCATGGCAACATGAAGCCCGGTGACCTCACCGCCTTCCTGCTGCTCGCCCGCCTTTTCTACGATCCCGTCGAGCAGCTTCACAGCCTCAACCAAATGATCCAGGCCGGTCGCGCAGCCGGCGAGCGTGTTTTTGGCATCATGGATGCCGAGGAGGAGCACGGCATCGACGACGGGCTCACGCTCTCGAATGTCAAAGGCCACATCCGCTACGACAACGTCGGCTTCAGCTACACCGGGAAACTGCCCACGGTGCACGGCATCACCATCGATGCGCAGCCCGGCCAGACGATTGCCCTTGTCGGCCCTACCGGGGCAGGGAAATCGACGCTCATCAACCTCCTCACCCGCTTTTACGAGCACGACGAAGGCACGCTCACCATCGACGGCACCCCGGTGAAGAGCATCAGCAAAGCCAGCCTGCGCCGCCAGATCGGCTACGTCACGCAGGAGAGCTTCCTCTTCAATGGCACCGTGCGTGACAACCTCCTCATCGGCAAACGCGAGGCCACCGAGGCGGAGCTGTGGAGCGTGCTGGAGAGCGCCAACGCCGCCGAGTTCGTCAAACGCCTGCCCAACCAGCTCGACACGCATGTCGGCGAGCGCGGCATCAAGCTTTCCGTCGGCGAAAAACAGCGCATCAGCATCGCCCGCGCCTTGCTGCGCAATCCTCCCATTCTTCTCCTCGATGAAGCCACCGCCAGTGTGGACACCGAAACGGAGCGGCAGATTCAAGAAGCTCTCGAACGGCTCATGAAGCAGCGCACCAGCTTCGTCATCGCCCACCGCCTCAGCACCGTGCGCAACGCCGACCGCATCTACGTCCTCGAACACGGCCGCATCACCGAGCAAGGCACCCACGACGAACTCATCGCCGCTGGCGGTCTTTATGCCGACCTCTGCCGGAAATCGCTCATCGGACCGTCGTGAGGTTTTACGCCGACGGTGCAGTGGAACAATGGAGTGATGGAGTAGTGGATTGATGGAGACATGAAAAAAGGAGTGACGCTGTTTCTCATCCAGCATCACTCCCGAACTCCATCACTCCATTGTTCCCGCCCAGATCAATGCTTCACCTCGCCTTCCGGGCCGTGTGTCGGCGGGCGGAAGAAGAGGGCGAGGAGCACGATGCCGGCCAGCGCCATGCCGGATGGCACGAGGAAGAGCTGCTTGTAGTCCACCACGCCATCTTTCGTGTAGCTGGCAAGCAGTTGCGGGAAGAGCTTGCTGGCCACCACCATGCCCACGCCGAGGATCAGCAGGTTGAAAAGGCCTTGGGCGCTGGTGCGCACGTCCTTCGGGAAGACCGCATCCACGAAGATGTACACCGTGACGAAGAAGAAGGCGTAGCAGATGCCATGCAGCACCTGCACCGCGATGATGAGCCACTGGTTGTCCGGCGTGCCGAAGAAGGCAAAGATGCCAAAGCGTGCTGCATGGCCCACGATGCCGAGGATGAGCGTGATCTTCCAGCCGAGCTTCTTGAGCACCGCGCCGAGAATCAGCATCGTCACGATCTCCGCCACCTGTCCGATGCTGCTCACCACCATGCTCATGTTCGCGGAGATGCCCACTTTTTGCAGGAAGCCGTCGATTACCACAAAGTAGCCGTTGTGGATCGTCGAGTCGATGAAGGTCACCAGGAAGAGCACCAGCACGAAGGGATTGGCGAGCAGCTTCACGGCTTTCAGCCAGGCCACCTTGTCCATCCCTTCCACATCTTTGCGCGGCGGCGTGTGCGGCAGCGTGAGGCTGAAGGCGGCCAGCACGAAGGAAATGATGCCCGCCACGATGAAGACCCACTTCGTCTCGGACGCTCCCGCCTTCTCGCTAAGGAGGAAGATGAACGGCCAGCTCACGATGATCCAGCCGATGGTGCCGCCCATGCGCACAAAGCCAAAGTCCTTCGCCGGGTCCTTCAGGTTGGCAAAGGCGAGCGAGTTGGTGACCGAGATCGTCGGCACGTAAAGCAGGCAGTAGGTCACAAAGCAGCCGAAGAAGGGCCAAAAGGATGTCTGGAAGGCCGTGGCGATCAATGCCACGCCGCCAACAACGTGCGAGAAGGCCAGGAAACGCTCCGCGGAGAAATTGCGGTCGGCGAACTGGTTGCTGAAGAAGATGCCGACGATCGACGCGATGCCGAAGGAG
>JAEUHK010000021.1 GCA_016795465.1 Verrucomicrobiaceae bacterium
CAGCTCACACACGCTTTGCGCATGGATGTTGCCCTCGGTGCGCAGGCTGATGATCTCCTTGCTGTGCGAGTCCACCGCGCCCAGCACGCTGTAGCGCTGCCGCCCTGGCGAGGTCTTGATGAACACGCGGGCAAAGCACCAGAGCATGCCCAGGAACGCCCCCAGCACAAAGTGCGCGGCGTCCACAAAGAAAACTTTGCGCCCGCCCTTGGCGGCTTGCGCGAGACGTGGGGAGAGTTCTTGCTCAAAGAAGTCGAGCTGGAGCTGGCCGTCCACCTTGCCGGGCAGCGGCGCGGTTTTTTTCAGGCTCATGCCCATTTGCTTCATCGCGCGGCGGCACTGGCTCTCGCTCAAACGCAGGCCGGTGAGCGCTTCGATGCGTGCGACGGCGGGCTTTGGCGTTGGGCACTGGCGCGGCGGCAAACGAGCAGCGCAGGCAGTTCCAGAACGGGGCCAGGCTGCTGAGCGGACGATAGGAGCGATCTTCTAAAACGGCAGGCAGCCCGCCCTCTTGATACTCGGCGAGATAGGCGCGCAAAGTGGGCTGGGTGATGTTGAGAATGCGTCCGATGAACCCGTGCGCAGCACCTTCGTGATGCATGCGCAGAGCCAGTAGTTTGTTGCGTTGCTGAGCTTGCAAACTTGAATCTTCGAGGGCTTCGGTGATGTCTTCGAGTTGCTGTTTTGAGAGATGAAGATACGTCATGAATAATAAACGCATTACTTAATGCAATTGTTTATCATTCTTTCACTTTTGAAGATTTGTGATGCGCGGCAGTATACCTCAGCAGCCTGCGGATCAGTGGCGACGTGAAGCACAACGCCGCACGGCTGGCAGGCATCGTGCGCTCGCATTGGAGCGTGGAGAACTCGCGGCACTGGCGGCTCGACGTGCAGTGGGGCGAGGATCAATGCCGCGCCCGCTCTGGCAAGGCCGCCACCAACCTCTCGGCGCTGCGCAAGCTGGCGATGAACCTGCTGCGCGCCGTGCCGCCACCCGTGCGCAAACCCGCGTCTGTCTCGATGCAGGCGGCGCTACATCGCCACCATCAATCCCAATTACCTCGCCGCTCTGCTCGCGCACTTTGCAAGCTGAGCGTTAGTGCGTCCGCCCTGACCGCACTGCTTGACATGGATTGAAATGTGGTATTTCCTTCTATCATGAAGACCGCCAACGTAGCCGATTTGAGAAATAACTTTGCCTTGATCGCCGCGTGGATCGGCGATGGAGAGACGGTGGCGATTCACAAGCGTGGCAAGCCTTTTGCCAAGCTGATCCCAGCGGCAGAGGGAGTGGAGCGGCCCATGCCCAAAATTGACTTTGCCGGGCGATTGCGAAAAATCTGGGGAGAGCGGGTGTTTTCAGAGGAAGAAGTGGCGGCCATGCGTGCTGCGGAGCTTGAAGGGGAGGAAGGTTGATGGTTTTCCCGGATACCTCGTTCCTGTGCGGTCTGTATGTGCAGCAGAGCACGTCGGCCCGAGCGATTGCATTGATGAGCGGCCAACCGACGGCGCTGGAGGTGTCATCGCTGCTGCTTTATGAGTTTCGGCAATCCGTGCAGTTTCAAGTCTTCCGTCATTCAAGAGATCGCACTCAAGGCTATCCTCAGTCCGTAGCACAGGCGGCGTTGGCAGCGATCCAGTCGGATGTGAGGGCGGGTGCTTTGCATCTGGCGGCGGTTGACTGGGCGGATGTTCATCAACGGGCGGAACACCTCTGCCTTCAATATACGCGGAGTGGCGGGCATCGGACTGTGGACATCCTGCATGTGGCCACCGCGCTGCATCTGGGCGCTGGCGAGTTCCTGACCTTCGATGCGAACCAGAAAAAGCTGGCGGAAGCCGAAGGACTCGTGGTGCCTCCATGATGCAGAAAGCTGTCAAACTCCTGACTTTACGATGGCTGCTGGTGCTGGTCTTGAGCTTTTGGGGGCTTACGATTGGCAGCGTGAAAAGAGAAAAAATGTTAGGTATTATGCGGCATGAGTAGGCGCTAAAGCGCTGTGGTGCAGTGAATGATTGCTGTTTTCACGCTGCCATGAAATGGCGCGTGAATGGAATCAGACGTATCCGCCTCCACAGCGGTCAGAGGCGCGACTTGTTCGGCTATGTCATGCGCGTCATGGCCTCGGATCATCATGAGCACAAGCAGCGGCTTTCGGCTTGGCAATCTCCACGCCTGATGCCAGCATCGCCGCCGTGTTGTTCACGCTTCCACGGTCCATGTCAAAGCATGGGTGAGCGCAAATTGCGGTTTCCAATGTGAATTTTGGCTTCAGATTTGAACTGCCCGGCCTAATTTCATCCTGTGTCCATCCGTTCCCAACCCGAAATCACACATGCCCGTCTCCGACATCAAGGATGAAGCCTCGGTGTTGGTGCGGCGGGCGCTGGACCAGCATGAAAGCACGCTCATCGCCTACACGGCCGGCATCCTCGGGGGGGACACCGAGCGTGCGCGCGATGTCGTGCAGGACGCGCTGCTGCGCCTCTACCTCACCGAGCCGGAGCGTGTTCGCGACAATCTCAAATCCTGGCTGTTCACCGTCTGCCGCAACCGGGCCTTTGACATCCTGCGGAAGGACCACCGCCTCGACCTCGGGAACGAGGAAGTCATCGAAGCCGCCACGGACCACGAACTCGATCCCGCCCAGAGCGCCGGACAGCAGGAGATCTACGAGCAGGTCTGGCGTTGTGTGGACCGGCTGCGGCCCAACCAGCGTGAGGTCGTGCGGCTCAAGTTTCTCCACGACTGCTCATATCAGGAAATTTCCGGCATCACCGGACTCAGCGTCGGCAATGTGGGTTTCATCATGCACCATGCGATCAAGAAATTGCGCGAGCTGCTGAGCCACGACATGGCCGAGGAACATTCCACAAAACACCATTCATGAACATGCAGGACAATCCCGACTTCACCGCTTACACGCTCGGGGAATTGAGCGCGGAAGAAGCCGGTGAGATGCACGCCCTTCTGGCCGGCACGCCAGCCGCCTCGCACGAGCTGGAGCAGATCGAGGCTGTGGCCGACGCGCTGCGTCACGGCGCGCCGCTGCCGCATGCCCGTCTTTCGCACGAGCAGCGGCATGCCGTTTTGCACCCTGCCAACCTGCCCCGCCGCGTCCAGCCGTTGATGCCACGCAAGCCCGCGCCCCGGCCGCAACCCGTTTTCTGGCCTCTGATGGGCGGTTTGCTCAAGGCCGCGGCAGTGCTTGCAGTCACGGGCGCCGCGTTCCTGACCGGATGGTCGCTCAAGCCGGAGGTTCGTGCTCTTGCAACGACTGCGGCAATGCCACCGAAAGCGCAGGAGAAGCCCCGCTCTGTGACGCCGCCCGTCCCCGGGCCGTCCTCGAAGATCAAAGCAGAGCCTGTCGCGCCCAAACTGGCCATGCCGGAACTCGTGAAGTCGGAGCCGCGCGTTGAAGTCAAAACCCCGCCGGTGGTGAAAGAGATATTGGTGGTGAACACTCCCCCGCCTGCGCCGGTTTCTGTGGCTTCGCCAAATTTTGGCTTCTCCATGCCGGAGGGGAGGGGTGCGTTTGCCAGCACGACAAAGCAGGCGGTGGATCAGCTCAACCTGAGGCCGTCCCAGATCAAGCCGACGCCTCCGAAAGCCAGGGGAGAGATGTTTGCGTCACCGCAGCTCGTGAACACGGAGCCGGATGTCAGACCGGCGCGTGTGTCCGAACTTTTCCTGCATTCCTGGAAGGCGGAGGTCGCCACCTGCCCGTGGAATCCTGCGAATCGCCTGCTGCGTGTTGTGATCCAGCTTCCTGCGAACCAGAAGGCGGTGTTCTCCCCAGAATCAGCCTTTCCGCTGCAGATCACATTCGACACCGCGAATGTGAAGCAGTTCCGCAAACTGTGTGAGCGCCACATTGCCGCCACGAGCCTGGACAGCGCCGGTGCGCATGTGCTCTGGTATGAGTTTCAGCCGAACGGCACGGCGGGCGCCCCACGCGACCGCCAGATCGCGAACATGACCCTGCCGAACGCACGTTTCACGGCGCCGCTGGTCGGCCCCTTTGACAGCGGCGGCAGGATGCAGGTCATCGACCGCGGATACTCGCTGCAAAATGCCCGCGAGGACTTTGTTTTTGAATCCGCAGTGGTGGGCTTTGGTCTGTTGCTGCGTGGTGCGGAGCAGACAGGCGGGTTGAACCACGATCTGGTGCTGAATCTGGCGAAGCAGGCGAAGGGAGTGGATGCCGGTGGCGTGCGCGCCCATTTCATCCGTCTTGTCCAGGATGCGCAGAAGGTGGCGGGCTTGTGACGGCGAGAGCCACCGGATGTCCTGTTGAACAACAATCATCCCGTCGGCAGCACTGGGTCGTGTTCGTTTTGAATTTAATGCGTCACACTGATTGACAAAAACACCCGTTGGTCTAGTCTCGTGGCCCGCTGCTTCCTGGCAGCGGAAACTGGCCAAGGCCAAACGCACCCGTAGCTCAACGGATTAGAGCATCTGACTACGGATCAGAAGGTTTCAGGTTCGAATCCTGACGGGTGCGCCACTCTAGAAGCTCCTAAAATCAAGGCTTCCGGCTCCATGATCCCCGAAAGAGGATTGCTTCAAGATTTTTCACCTGTGCACTTTCTGTGCACTTCCAGGGTCCTTAGCATTTGGAGAACGCGGTTGCTGCCCGTGGATGAAAAATAAGATTTCGGGGGCGATGTTCCAGGCGTAAGTTCAACGGGTGGTAGCCGTGACAAAGTTGGACTGTTGAAGGTGCACCACGCCATCCCACCGGTAGGCCGCCAGTGGCCCTTCAAGGCCGGCACTGAAGTCGAGGCAGCCTATATTGGGGGCCAGCGGGGCCTTCGGGGCTTTGGCGGGCAGCCAGTAGTGGCCGAAGAACACTGGGGACTCGTCGGGGCCGTAGTTGGGGATGGTTCGGAGGATTTTGGGATCGACCTTCATGGGGTCCATCATGCTGCCGGGTGGCATGGCTAGGTCGCTGATGGTCAGGCCTTCCCGGATGTCCCACCAGCGGGTGCGGATGGTGTCGCGGTAGGTGCCCTCCTTGTCACGGAACAGATTACCGTCGCTGGCGGGGATTTCCGGGCCTTTGAGCACGTTTTCGATGTCACGGTGCGCCTGAGTCGTTTCGTCGGCGCTGGCGTGCAGAAAGGCCGTATCTGCGAGACTGCGGCCCATCAGGCGCTGAATGGCCGCAACATCCCAGCAAGCGTGCACACAGCGGAGTTCCCCGAGGTCGAGGAACATTGGGAGGTGTTTCATCCATTCCAGCCAATCGGCCCATTCGGCTTCCCTGCCCTCGAACGCCCGCAACGTGGCGGTGATCTGACGGTGGTTTTTCTCGCTGCGCTCCCGCAGCCATCCACCTCGACCATTAGCGGTATGGTAGCAGACGGCGTTGTATTCGTGGTTGCCCATGATGGCCATGGCGTTGCCGGCTTCGACCATCGCTCGCACGGTGAGGAGCACTTCCCGGACCTTGGGTCCGCGGTCGATGTAGTCGCCGAGGAATATCACCTGGCGGCCCTCGGGGTGGTGAAAGCCGTCCCCCAGAGGGTGGTAGCCGAGTTGGTGGAGCAGTGCGGTGAGTTTATCGTGCTGTCCGTGGATGTCGCCGATGAGGTCGTATGCTTGGTTTTTCATGACGGCTAATAGTTCACTGGCAGACAGGACTCGACCATGCAGCAAAATGATGTATTGCTTACTTCGTAGTAAGCAATGAATGACTCCCTGTTCTCCCGTGATGGCCTCTCGTTGGATCGCCTCCGCAGCTTTTTAGCGGTCGCAGAGGCAGGTTCGATAGCCAAGGCGGCCCCGGACAATCTTTCCCGACAGGCGCAGATGAGCCGGCAAATTGGCGAGTTGGAGGCCTTCTTCGGCACGGAACTGACCTTGCGCCGTGGCAAGACCCTGGCGCTTTCCCCGGCCGGCGAGCGTCTGGCAGCACTCGTCCGGCAGCAATTCGAGGATCTCCGAGACTTTCACCGGGAGCAGCATCAGCAGCCCAAAACCTTCCGCATCGGTGCCGGAGCCAGCCTCTTGGAGTGGATGGTCATTCCGGCGACGAAGGAAATCCGGCGCATCCTGCGCGGTGCATCGTTGCACCTGGAGGTGATGCGCAGCCGAGAGTTGGTGGAGTCAGTGCGTGAGGGCTCGCTCGACTTTGCGGCGGTGCGGGAGGATGCGCTCAGTGAGGAACTTCGGGTCAAAGCCAGCCTTCGCCTGTCCTCCATGACGTTCCACCTGTGTGCTGCTCGCTCCCTGATCCCGACCGGCAACAAGCTCGGCCTCTCGACGGTCCAGAATTGGCGTGACTTGCCTTGGGCGGTCCTATCGGGCGGCGGACAGCTCGACGTCAAGATTCGAGGCATTCTGAAAGCAAGCTGCCCGACCATGACGCCCGCTGTGGAATGCACCTCGCTGCTTCAGGTGAAGGAACTGGTGATCCGCGGTGTCTGCGCCGGCATTCTTCCCTCAATGGGCATGCACGGCCTTACGGAAGCGGGTGTGGTGTCTCGTGAGTTTGAGCCGCTAAAGGACTATGGGCGACCGTTGGTTCTGCACTGGAATGAGCGCCAGATGCGAAGGCGTGAGGTTGCAGAGAGCACCATCAAAGAACTGGCCAACAATCTCCGAGCGTAATCCGGGACCTCTATCAGGCACAGCGCTTGCATCGCATTTACGGACCTTTTCATCCTTAGTGACGATCTAGTTACCTCAGATCTGCGAGAATGTTGGACAGGCAGATTAGGTTTATGCTAGAAGCACCAGCGTTGAAATCCTGCGTCTTCCGACACTTTCTCATTTTGGCGCTGAGCCTGTGGGCCAGCAGCCTCCACGCCCAGTCCCCCAATATCCACCTCGGCGATGTGGACGACGATGGCGTCATCACGGTCCGAGACATCGCGCTCATTGTTGAGCATGTGAAGGGCACTGTGCCGCTCGATGAGCACCACGCCGTGCTGGCGGATGTCACCAAGGACGGCGCGGTGAATCAGGCGGATGTGGATGAGCTGATCAAAGAAGTGCTGGAGACCCGCACGCCGGAGAATCTGCCGCTTTCCACCGTGCGCTTCACCTCGCCAGCCTCGGGCGAGGGTGATGTGTCGGTAAATCGCGAGACCGTCGTCCATTTCACCGTCCCGCTCGCCATCAATGCCACGCTGGACACCACGAAGTTCTACGCCGAGTTCGCCGGGCGGAAGGTGCTCAGCCGCGTGGAGATTTCCTCGGACCGGAAGAAAGCCTCGCTCTTCTACTTGGAGCCTCTTCCGGCCAATTCCCGGGTCAAGGTTACCTTCGATGGCAGCGGGCTCGATGATCTGCTGGGGCGTCCATTTGACGGGAATGGCAATGGTCTGGAGGCCAGCGCCTTGGAGCAACGGTCGGAAGAGGTCTATCACATGAGCTTCGACACGCACAGCAGCAGCCCCATCCCCGCCACGGGCATCACCGGGCGGGTGCTCCAGGCGGCACCGGAGGGCAGCGCGACGCCACCGGCGGGCTATCCGGCCATCGGCGTCCCCGGCGTCACCATTACCGTGGACGGCCAGGAGCAGACCATGCGCACCACCACGGATGCCCAGGGCTACTTCACCCTCGCGCCCTGCCCCAGCGGTGTCTTCTTCGTCCACATTGACGGCCGCACCTCGCAGTGGAGCAGCTACCCCAGCGGCAGCTACTTCCCGAATGTCGGGAAAAAATGGGAAGCCATCGCGGGCAAGGCGGACAATCCCTCTGGCCACTCCGAGGACAGCCAGCGCGGCATCGTCTATCTGCCCTGCGTGTGTCCCGGCACGCTCCAGCCCGTTAGCCAGACGCAGGCTACCACCGTCGGCTTCCCGCAGGCCGTGCTGGATGCAAATCCCCAACTCGCCGGCACCACTTTTACTTTTCCGGCGAATACCGCGTTCAGCGATGACGGCACACGTGGCGGCTCGCTCGGCCCCGTGCCCGTGCCAGCGGACCGCCTGCCCTCCCCGCTGCCGCCCGGCCTGCGCCTGCCCTTCGTCTTCAGCCTGCAAACCAGCGGCCCCACGAACTTCGAGCGCCCCGTCGCCGTCTGCCTGCCGAATCTCCCCGACCCACTCACTGGCTACAAACCCGTCCCCGGCGAGAAAACCGCACTCGTCGCCTTCAACCACGACACCGGCCAATGGGAAGTCGTCGGCCCCATGACCGTCACCGCCGACGGCAACTTCATGAAAAGCGATCCTGGCGTCGGCCTTCGCCAGCCCGGCTGGGGTGGAGGCACGCCGGGGGGAACGGCTCCGGGGGCACAAGGGGACGGCGGTGAGCCAATTGACCCGCCAGATCCCGACGATTGTGGTCCGAGTGATATTGAGGTTGGCCGCCAAATCTACGCCTTGGTCGAGCGAGGTTACGATTGTGCCAGAGAACTTAATCCGACCAGAATAATCAGGGCGATTGACTGCTTGGTTGACATCATTCGGACAGTGAACTTCATCGGCGAGAAGGTCAAAGCAGTAGGCGATTTGTATCAAGCTGCAGTTGGTGAACCGAATCCCAACGAGAAAGTTCGCAAGCTGGAGATTGCGGTAGCGACTATTGAGTTCATTGAAACAAACCTCTGCGTCACACTCGAGGACCGCCTTCAATGTGCCAAGAAGGATGGTAAGCTCTCCCGCAAGCTTCGTGTGGCGATTGCGTGTGTTGGTGCTGTGATTCACACTCTCAACGAGATATGTGCGTCGACCGATGATTGTGATAGATGGCTAATCGTGGACATCGCGTGTGAGGCCATCAATGGCTTGGCAATTCTGCAGAGCTGGCTGGAGTCTAAAGCAGCTTTGATTGAAGGATATGAGGACGATCTAATTGGCGAAATTGGGTGTGCCGGCCTCGCCAGCATCAAAGCAACAGTGCAGGCCGCGCTTCTCGCGGCGAAGAATTCTCAAGGCGGCAGCTCTCAAGAGAATGCCAACGCCGCATCAACTGCTCCCGGCTCCATCGACGCTGAAGTTGCGGAATTTGCCCGTCAGCGGCTCATTGCGATTGGGGCACGCCCGACAATGGAGGAAGCGCAGAGTCAGACCAGGAAGCTTGATGCTACCTATCTCAATCTTGGCCTGAAGCTTTCACAGGAGCTTCGCCGAGCTGGCAAGCCCTCTTCCAAACCATTCTACTATCGCCTTCAAGCGGAGACCTTTGAAGTTCGCGGCAAAGTCACGGCTCCAGGCGGACTAAACATCATTTTCCAGCCAAATGAGTTCTACCACTACGATGTGTTTGAGCCTGTTAGCGGCCTTGTGGCACATAACATGGGGCGTAGTTCCGCAATGGGCGGCAGGTTCCAAGTTCCTTCGGTCATTCTCGCCCGGAGTGAAGAAGCCGATACCGACTCCGATGGCCTGCCTGCAGACGCAGAATCCATCCTCGGCACCTCCCCTACCAATCCCGACACCGACGGCGACGGCGTCACCGACGGCGCAGAGCTAAAAAACGGTTCCGACCCGATGTCCGGCCTCGCCGTCTCCACTGGCGTCATCGCCCGCGCACCGCTCACCGGCACTTGCACCGACATCACCGCCGGACGCGATGTCTTGGCCGCCGCTTGTGGCACGGAGGGCGTTTACATCCTCGGCGTGCGGCAGGGACTCACGCCCACGCGGTTGGCGCAGATCACCACGGCACCGAATGCGGCCAGCACGGTAGCCATTTCGTCGAATCTGCTCGCCATCGGCCTCGGCAGCACGGGGACGTTGATTTTGGACATCTCCACGCCGGACACGCCGCAGTTCCTCCGGCTGGTGAAGCTCGGCAGCAGCGTGCGCAGCCTCGCGGCGGCGGAGGGCATCGTCCACATCGGGTTAGAGGATGGCCGCGTGGCGCAGGTGGACATGATCACCGGGCGCTTGATCGGCTCCGTGAATCTCGGTTCCGCCCCGCATGACCTCGCCGTTGGCAAGGGCGTCATCTACGCCGTCGTCTCCGGCTCGGTGAAAACCCTGCCCGTCACCAGCAGCGGCTACGGCAGCGTGGGAAGCACAGCCTTCAGCGGCACCGTGCCAAACACCACCAACCGCTTCCGCCTCTTCAAAGGCAGCAGCCGCCTCTACGCCGCCCACCGCACCGGCTTCAGCGCCTACAACATCACAACACCGGGAGCGCCCGTGCTGTTGCAAGACAACACCACCGCCGCGCTCGGCTGGAGCCACCTCGTCGCCACTGGGTCAAATCTCGCCATTGCCACGCTGGGCGCGAACAACCCGGACGACGTCTCCCTCTACGACCTCGGCACGAATGGAGCGCAGGCGAACTTTTTGACCACCTTCGCCACGCCCGGCGCAGCGCAGGCCGCCACCATTTACAATGGCCTCGCCTATGTGGCGGACGGCACAGCTGGAGTGCAGGTGGTGAATTTCCGCGCCTTTGACACACTCCAGCAGCCGCCAACCGTCACCCTGGCGCTGGAGACGGCTTCCAGCTCGGCGGAGGAGGGCCGCTTCCTCCCCGTCATCGCCACCGTCACGGACGACGTGCAGGTGCGGAATGTCGAGTTCCTCGTGGATGGCCAACGCCTGGACACCGATGGGAATTTCCCCTTCGAGGCCCGCGTGCTGACCCCGCGCCTCGTGCCCGGCAAGACCAGCTTCACCGTCCAGGCCCGCGCCACCGACACCGGCGGCAATGCCGCCCTGAGCAACGTCCTCACGCTCGACCTCACCGCGGACACGCAAAGCCCCTCCGTTCTCGCCTTCACGCCGGGGAATGACGCCCTGCTCGCCACCGCCTCCGGCTTCACCGCCCGCTTTACCGAGCCTGTCGCCGCCGCCTCCCTCCACGCCGGCAGCGTCTTCCTCTGGGCCGCCGGGCCGGATGGAAATGTGGGCACGGATGACGACCTGCGCCAGCCCGTGTCCCTCCTGCCCGCCACCGACGGCAGCGGCACCTTCCGCGACACCGCCGCCTTCCAGACCGCCACGCCCCTGCCACCGGGCCGCTACCGCGTCCTGCTCGCCCTCGGCATCACCGATGCGAAGGGCAATCCCCTCGCCGCGCCCTACTCCTCCACCTTCCAGATCATCTCCGGCACGGACTCCGATGGCGATGGCATCGTGGACAACGTGGAAGCCACCCTCGGCCTCGATCCGCAAAACCAAGACAGCAACGCCAACGGCATCCCCGATGGCCTCGAAGACTACGACGGCGATGGTTTGCGCAACGCCTGGGAGCTGCGCTATGGCTTTGATCCCCGTTTGGCGGATACGAATGGGAATGGAACGAATGATAATCTGGAGGATGGGGACAAAGACACTCTCAATGCATTGGTCGAGCAGACTGAGAGTGGCGATCCCACCAAGCACGATACCGATGGAGATGGCTGGCCGGACCAAGTGGAGGTAGAATTCTTTTCAAGCCTGGCTGATGCTAAATCGAAGCCATTGAGTTTGTTCGTCGGCTCACCCGCCGTGACCACAGCAATCATCGGTGGCGGCACCAGCATCGCGGCACCCAACACAACCGTCTCCATCATTGGCGGTGGAACAACCATGGCCACTCCGCCGACATCTGCTCGTATTGGGGGTCCCCCGCCATGATTCATGCCAATTGCCACCTTGATTCTCCAGCACACGTCGCCATGAAAACTACTCACTGTCTATTGCTTGCCCTTTGGGGATGCGTCGGCCACCTCATCGCACAAACGCCTGCATTTAACTGCGGTAGCAACGGTAGTTACGGCCCGATGAACATTACGGCCAATACGACGTTGTCATTGCCGCCCGATGGCATCTTCCACTGCACCACAGTCAATATCGCTGCGGGAACCAACGTGTTCTTCACACGAAACGCCTTGAACACGCCCGTTTATATTCTGGCGACGGGCGATGTCGTCATTGAAGGGGATGTCTATGTGGACGGCAAGGCGGCCACAGGTGCTGAAGGCGGATCGGGAGGCCCTGGCGGGTTCGACGGCGGGCCTGCGAGCATTTCCAATGCTACTGCTGCAGGTGCGGGCTTCGGACCCGGCGGGGGACGCCCAGCTGGTGCAGGTGTTTACCAATCAGGGCATGGAGCGTATCGCATATCCGATAGCGGTCCACTCAATGGCCAAACGTATGGCAATCATCTGCTTCTGCCACTGGTCGGCGGCTCTGGTGGTGCAGGAGCTCCCGGTGAAAACTCGACGGCGCGGGGCGGTGGGGGCGGAGGTGGTGCCATACTTATTGCTTCAAATACTCGAATTCGTTTTATGACTAGCGGCACATCACACACGGCTTTGAGAGCTAACGGCGGTAATGGCGGATCATCCGCAGGTCGAGACTCGGGATCGGGAAGCGGTGGGGCAATTCGTGTAGTCGCTCCAGTGGTTGAAGGGCGGGTATCCTTTTTTACACGAGCTGGCAACGGCTTTGGCGCAGGACGTTCCCGCGTGGATAGCTTCGATCGCACCCAACTCATCGTGAATCCTTCTGCGCCCCTGGATGCTTCTGGGACAGTGATGGTAGCCATCCCCACGCCTGTTTCCAAGCTAACCATCGCAAACGCCGCCGGGACGGCGATAGCGGAAAACGCAGGCGGACCGGTGTCGGTGATCTTGCCAGCGGGGACGAATCCGAGCCAGACGATCCAGGTGCGGGCGCGGGATTTCGGCAGCGTGGTGCCCATCCGCGTGCGCCTGGTGCCCGAGAGTGGCGATGCGACGACCTTTGACGCCAGCATCGACAATACCGTGAACAACCCCGCCACCACCAACGTCCCCGTGACCCTCCCCATCAACACCGGCGTCCGCATCGAAGTTTTCACCCGGTGAACACATCCCCGATCCTTCATCCCATGTCCACCAAACTGTGAAGCCACTCCTCCAGCTCTTCGCTCTTTGCCCTCTGCTCTCCGCGCCGCTGGCGGCAGACACCCTCAGCCTCGGCTCCACCAACGCTGCCGCGGGCTCCGTGCTGCAACTGCCCTTCAGCTTCACCAACACGCATCAGATCGTGGGCATGCAGTTCGACCTGAAATTTCCCGCTGGACTGGTCGAAGCCGGCAGCGCCGTGGCTGCGAGTGCGACAACGAATCATGTGGCAGAATCCCGCGAGGTGGCCGCAGGCAACCGGCGCATCGTGCTTTATTCCAGCTCCAACCAACTGCTGCCGAGCGATCTCGTGCTCGAAGTGCCGCTCACCCTGAAAACCGGCTCCCCACAGGGCGGCCCCACCGTGAACGTGAGCAACATCCTCCTCACCAATGCCCAAGGACAGACCTTCACCCCGAGTATCAACCGCCCCCAACTCGACGCGTGGCGGCTTGCCAACTTCACCGAGGTGGAACGCAACGAACCCACCATCATCGGCGATGACCGTGACCTCGATGGTGACGGCCTCAGCAACCTGCTGGAATTCCTCATGGGCGGAAATCCGAAGCAGAAACAAGCCTCGCACGAGTTGCTCACCGCCCAAGGCATCGACCCGCTCGACAACAAACGCTACCTCACCCTACTCTTCCGTGGCGGAAAGAACATCACCGCCGGCACGCTGGGCGTCGAAGGGAGTGACGATCTCGCTACCTGGAACAGCACCGGCATCATCCTGACCCCGACCGGAACTGAAGATGCCACCAGTATCGAGTATGAAGCTGCTATCGAGGTCGATGGACTCACCAAAAAATTCCTGCGCCTCGTAGGGGCGCGAAACGTGGGGCAGTGAAGCATGACGGTGAATCACCCCACAGCGCACCAACAAGAACTGAGGCATGAAATTCGCCCTTCTGTGCTTCTCCGTGTCCTCTGTGGTTTAGCTCTGATCTGGCTTTGCCTCAGCAGTGCCCAAGCCGGCGTCGTCGAGGACTGGAACGCGGCTTTCCTCCAAGCCGTGCGCAAGGAGACTCCGCCGCCGTGCCTCGTCTCCCGCAACATGCCGATCTTCCACCTGTGCATCCACCGGGCGGTCCAGGAGGTGATCGCAGCCAAAGGGAGCGACGACGAACAGCAACTGGTGGCCAGTCAGGCGGCCCGGCTGGCCTTTCTCAACTTTTTCCCCTCCCAAACCAAGCTGGCCGAAGGATTAAGCCCGCAGCAGACCATTCCGGCTCGTCTTCATGACATCGCCCAAAAAGTGGTGGATCGAACGTTTGCCGAGCGTGCGGACGATGGGGCAAGTACCACGATTCACTACGTTCCAAGCGACAAACCGGGTCAGTGGAGGCGCACGCCGCCCAATCATCGCCCCCCCGAATTTCCTCATTGGGGTGATGTCAGGCCATTTGTCCTCGATGATGCAAAATCCTTCCGTGCCCCCGCCCCTCCGGCGTTGGACAGTGAGGCTTATGCCAAGGACTTGAACGAAGTGCGCGAACTCGGCGGCAAGGCCAGCACGACGCGCACGGCCGAGCAGACGCTAATCGCGAGATTCTGGGCAGACTTCAGCTACACCACCTCGCCAGCCGGGCATTGGAACGACATCACCCGTGAGATCAGCCTCTCCCGCAAGATGCCATTGGCCAAGGCGGCGAAACTCTTCGCCACGCTCAATCTGGCGATGGCTGACTCATGCATCTGCATCTGGAACACCAAGTATCACTACAACTACTGGCGTCCCGTCACTGCCATCCGCCGGGCTGATGAGGATGGCAACTCCGCCACTCATCCAGACACCGCCTGGGAGCCGCTGCTCGTCACGCCACCGCATCCCGAATACGTATCCGGTCATTCTGGTGTCAGCAGCGCCGCCGCGACGGTCTTGGAACACTACTTTGGCTTCGATGAGATTCATTTCTCTGCCAGCAGTGACGATGTCCGGGATGTGAAGCGCCAATTCACCTCCTTCAAGGCCTGCGCCGAAGAGATCTCCCGGAGCCGCGTTTACGGCGGCATCCACTTCCCCTCCGCCTGCCGGGAGGGCTTGGTGCTGGGCAGGAAGGTCGCCGAAGCCGTCCTGGCCAAGCTTGATGACACGAGAACTTTCGAAAGATAACTGCTTTCGGGATAACAGTTTGCTTGGTGGGACAGTGTGTATCAGGCATCCCCCTGCCTTTGTCCCACCCCTTGGGTTAGTGCGCACGACATCCATGACCTCACTTGCCCGCGAATTCATCCGTTCCACCACTGTCACGTTGGACCGCCTGCTGGCTTTGCTACCTGAGGATGAACAGCATGACCTGCTCGATGCTCTGGCTGGCGAGGTCGAGGGGCGGCTTGATACGCTCGTCGAAAGGACTGACGCATGAATCCTGCGCTCCAGCTTGATGCTGTTTCAGACTCAGAGCCGGTCCGAACTCGGACACTCCAGCCCAAGCTTTTCCACTTGGAGAACCCACTAACCGTGCGCTTTGGCAACGACTTCTTCCGGTCGGTGCCCGAAGGTCCAGGCGTCTATTTCTTCCACGGCAGTGATGGGCAGTTGCTCTACATCGGGCAGTCCTCCAATCTCCGTGCACGGCTGGGCAGTTACAGACATGTCGGAGAAGGCAAGCACCCTCGCCGCACGTTGCGGCTGGTGGCACGCATCGCCCGTATCGAGTGGCGGGAATGTGCTTCGCCAGTAGCAGCCATCGAGGAGGAAAGCCGCTTGCTCCTGGAGCATCGTCCGCCCTTCAATCGCGCCGGCGTGTGGAAGGGCGATCCCTGGTGGCTGACAGTCGAGGTGGAAACGAGCCACCTGACACTCCGGCTCCAACGCGAGGCTACCCCCGCTAGTCTCGGGCCGTTGTCGCCTGCCGCGAGGCACCGTCTGAGCACCTTGATTCGTGCTCTGCTGCGGCTAGCCAATCCGGATTGGCGTTTGAGCGACTTTCCGCGAGGCCTCATGGCCTCGGCTCTGCCGCGTGAGTGCCGTCTGCTGGTGCCATCACCCTCAAAATTCGTTGAAGGTCTCACTGTGGCCATTGCGGGGGATTTGGCGGCCCTTCTGGCCGGGTTGGATGCTCTACGTTCGCCTGCCTCTGTGACTGAGCAGACGTTCTGGCAGGAGGAGCGGGAAACCTTGGCCAAACTCCGTCCGCTGATTGTGGATTCAGTTGCAACCACGACCGACCGGGAGCTTAAAGGATCGCACCATGAGTGAGTCCATCGCCATCCTCAGTGACATTCATGCCAACCTGCCGGCGCTGGAGGCCGTGCTGGCGGACATCGAGAGCCAGGGTATCCGCGAGCTTCTTTGTCTCGGCGATGTCGTCGGCTATGGAGCCCAGCCTGCCGAGTGCATCGAGCTGCTGCGTTCCAAGTCGTTTCTGAGCATCCTGAGGGGCAACCACGATGCCTACGCCGCCTCCGAGTTCGATCCGCCGAATTTGTCACCCGAAACGCTGGAGGGCATCCGCTGGACGCGTGCCCGCCTGAGTCCGGAGCATAGGGCGTGGCTCGGGGCACTGCCCCTGACGTGGCACGGAGGCGATTGCGAGGCCGTGCATGCCGCCCTGCCGAACCCGGAGGCCTGGGATTATGTCCTCGAACCTGCCGCCGCTGCCCGACACTTTGCCCATCAGCAGCAGAGGATCTGCTTCATCGGCCACTCCCACCGGCCTGCCATGTTCGTCGAGGGGCAGGAGCGTGCGCTCGACATCACCAGCCTCGAATCCATCCGCCCGGACCGGAAACAGGTCATCAACGTCGGCTCCGTCGGCCAGCCTCGCGACAAGGACGAGCGTGCCTGTTACCTTATCTACCGCCGTGATCGACAAGACGTGTGGTGGCGCAGAGTCTCCTACGATGTCTCCGCCGCCCAGTCCGCCATCCTCGCCGCGGGCCTGCCGATGAAATTCGCCCAGCGCCTTGCCATGGGGAAATGAACGGCCTGTGCCATACCTCGCCATGAACTCACCACCTGATCCCAACCCTACCGAGGCCATGAAGGCCCTCGTGCGACAGTGCGAAGGTGGAAAAGTGGTCTACCGCGGCTGGGGGGGAGACGCGTGGCTGTGCACAGTCTCCAATTTAGATCTTCGGGAAGATAGTTTTTCAGCCGAACTCAGGCCCCTTCGCCGCGTGGATACCGCCATGTGGAGGCAGCATGAGCCAGAGAATGCCTTCAAGGTCGCAAATCTTTGGCGTCATGTGTCTCCACGGAGACATTCACTGATCAGCCTCAGAAGATCCAGATGGTGCATCACCTTCGATCCGCAGATCGTGGCCGAGATTGAGGCCATGGCCGAAGCCCCGAAGATGCCTGTCGGCGACTTGCTGAGCTTGCTACGACGTCTGGAGATTGAGTAATTCGCGACCTGTAAACCGCGGATGGTTTTAGGGGGATGTCAGCCTTCAAACAAGTCGCCAATCACCTCGTCTGCACTTGGCTCGGGTAGTGGTTTGCCGTGAAGCACTTCGTCACGCTTTTTGTCGATGATGAGCAAGGTGGCGTCATGGACAAACTTCACTTCCTTGAAAACGCCGATGGCGGCTGTCTCGCGATCCGTCCACATTTTGAGGGCGGTTTGAGCGGCATCGTTGAGGCTCTTGAAGGTTTGAGAATCATCCCCAGCGAAGTGGCAGGTCGTGTCGAGCAGGCGACGAGAACAGGTTCCGATCCGCAAATCCTCGTCGAGGATGATGGGAAGCAAGTCCTTCTCCGAACTCTTCCTCAAGCGAGGTTTCATTGGCTGACAGAGCTGGCGGAGCCTCAGCTCGTCCTTCGAGGGATTGAGCGGCAGGTAGAGCACCGTGCCTTTCGGGAAAAGGAGGCGAATGTCTGCTTCGGCATCAATTGGTTCAAAAACACTTTCGGGGGCCTCGACCGTGAAGATGGAATCCCGCCGCAACTGCATGGATTCAGGCACTCCCGAAACCTCCCAGCTCTGTCCATTCCACTTGAAGGTGAGTTCGCTCATGATGGTAACTACGGGCAAAAGACGTGCTGGCGGTGCCAGGACAGGAATGGGGTGTGCTGGGCGGTTATCCAGCGGAGTTTGAGGCCTGGGCTCAGAGAAAGCTTGGGGCGGGTTTCGGTGTCGAGTTTGGCTGAGTAGATGGGGGTGCCTTGGTCGTCGAAGGTCATGAGGCCTTGGTCGAAGAGGGCGTCGAGGTGGGCGCAGAGGAGGAAGCCGTTGAAGACGTTGAGGCGCTCTTGGTCGGCTTCGCACTTGGCCCAGGGTTTGGCGTGGCTGGCGCGGAGGAGTTCGGGAATGGCGATGCCGGTGACGGCGCAGGCCCCGCCCCAGTAGTCCATCAGGGCGGCGCGGAAGAGGTCCTGGCCGCGTCGTTGTTTGACGAGGGCGAGCACTTCGGTGGTGCTTGGTGGATTGGCGTCGATCTTGGCGATCTCGGAGGCGTAGTGCTCGGCGGCTTGGTTCGGCAGAGACATCGCCAGTTCGGCGGCGCGGCGCAGCAGACGGCCCAGGGAGGCTTCGTCGGTGGCTTTGAAGGTGTCTCCGCCGGTGTGCTGCTCCGGCAGGCTGCGGGCGAGTTCGGTGGTCTGTGGGCCTTTGGGGAAAGTCACCTGCCAGATCATGGCGGATTCTGTGGGCGTGACGTGGGCCTCGGCCTTGTGGCGGGCGGAATACATCACAACGCGTTCCGCTTTGCTCTCCCGCACATTCTCCCAGCCGTGGGCGTAGCCGGCTTTTTCGACGAGGGTGCGTTCGAGGGTGTTCATGCCGGGAACGCCTCTAACAGGCGATTCAGGCGGTTTCGAGAACAAAAGGATTGGCAATCGAACGACGGCCAAACTCCTGCATCAAGTCTGCGGCATCGGCCTCGGTTCGTCCTTGGCGACGTAGGAAGGCCTGGACATTCGCCTGGGTGACGCTGGGGATACGAAGCGCAAAAAACGGCCATAGCTCCTTGGAGCGGTATTCCCGGCCAACCACAGGGAAATCCACGATAGGGGCCACCATGCGTTGGCGAGCAAACGGGGCGCTGTAGTTGAAGACCCACTCGTCTCCGTCACGGAGTAGCGTGCCCACATGGAGATCGCCAAGGCGCAGCTCAAACGCCACTTGGACCTGAGCGGGCTCGCTCACGTCTCGCAGCCAATTGAATCGACGGTAAAGGGACTTCAGCATGGTTTTTCGGGCTTAACTGATGGCTTGGTTGAACAGAGTAGCACGCCGGTCAAGGCATTCGAGGATGAAATCCGCCCGCAGGGGGCTGATCAGGCGTTTGAACTCACCCTGAAGAAACTGCGCTGTTTGCCCGGCAATTTGATGGCTTGAGAGGCTTTGAAGCACAGGGCGGAGTTCGGGTCGGCCCTCGGCGATGGAGCGGATCAGTGTGAAGTGGTTCGGGGCATTCAAGCCGTCCCAACCTGTCTTTGGAAAGCATCTTTCGACGTACTTGGTGAGATGTGCCCGGCGTCGGTTCTTATCCCGGAAGATTTCGGCCAGGCGTGACTCGGTCGTGTTCCAGTAGAGCGCACGTGCCGTGTCAAAAATGGGGGAGAAGACCGGCGGACGGCTGCCCATGACATCGACGATGACACCCCAGTTGTAAAAGTGGCGGTCGTTGTTACCCACGATGGCATCGAAGGCCAGCAGGCGGGTGAACCCGGCTCTCAACTCCTGCCAATGGTCTGGGAAACGGCTTCGCAGTGCCTCCTCGACAAACTGGAAGGTGAAAAGGTTGCGAGCCTCATCCTGCCTTTCGACCTCCTCGACAAATTCCCGATCCGATAGAAAGCCCGCGAAGATTTCCGCGCCATGCACCAGGCTTTGTGTCTTGGATTTCAGAAAGTATCGGCTCAGGAAGCGCAGTTGTCCGCGGAACCACATCAGTTGCGAGTCTGCCACCTTGAGACCGAGAGATTGGCCTACGCGGGTCAGCAGATGCTCGGTAATGGATTCATTCGTGTAGTATTTGTGGCCCACCTTGGCGATCCACGCCGGCCAGCTTTGAGGATTTCCGCTGCGCCCGTCCCCGTAGCGATAAATGCGCAGGAAGTCCTTCGGAGCATCGCCAGCCACTGCGGCCTGAATGACGCGAAACTTGCCATCCTTGAGCGAAGGAAGCCCTGCTGAATGCTGCACGTCCCAGCCCGACCGATTGATGATCGGGTAGGGCGCAGGCTTGATCGTGGTGGGGTTCATGCTCTCGTCGGGTGACGGCAGAGTTCGGACTCTGTTTTACGGTTCACGATGGGGTTGTGCCGGCGTTCCCAAGGTCAAGGACTACCCCCATGGCTTCGAAGGCCAGTCTCAAAGAGTTCTCAGACGCGTGGACTTTAAGCTGCCAATCGTCAAACATCCATTCACTTGGCCCAAGCTTCCTCGCTTCTTTTTCGCCGCCGACCTTTCCTTCCACCATGGAGACGAAAGCAGTCTGCATTGTCGCATCGTTGGCAATATTACAGCGCCGGATTGCCCGCGAAAACGTTATCGTGAATTCACCAACCTTCGATGTGACTCGATCTGGGAGTGAGACTGGTGCCGTCATCTGGGCAATCTGCGAGGCCGAAACCTCTGATGGTGAAACTGTTGGCGAAGATGTAGCCTGAATGATCGGGGCAATCTCCTGTGTAACCAGTCTTGAATGTGAGGGCTTCGTCAGGGGCGGCAGAGCAGGATACTTGGGCAAGTCCGCAAGACGCTTCACGCCCATTCTGGACATGGCTTCAGCTAGTTCGCGCTGAAGGTCGGAAGTCTTTTTTGAGGCCGCGGCCTGTGATCGTTCATAGTCCAATTGCCTGTTTTTTGCGAGAATCCAACGCAGGCGGGCAAAGTTCTTTTCGTCTTCGGAAAAGTTGGGTTCGCGCGCCACAGCTTCGTAGAAGGCAAGCGCGTCGCTGAATCTGCCTCCGCGTTCGATTGCTGCTCCGGCCTCCTCAACTGTGACGACGCCACGCCACAGACCTTCTTTGACGCGAAGGAAACGCCGCAAAAAGTCACCAAACTGACGCTGCAAATGCCCCGGCATTTCGGCAAACCGATCTGAGCGTGCTAGGCCCCTAACAAGAATGCACTGCAGGGTATCAGCAGCCTTTTCGATAAACTCCCGCGGGGCTGCATCATTCCAACTCGCGTCCGGAGCAAACTCCAAGGTGGATGCAAACTTTGCCAGACTTTCCCACTCGTCTTGTTTCACCATGACGATCAGCGCCGAGCCAATTGCCCGGATCGCCGTGGATTCGTGGCTGGAGCCAAGGGCCTTGAGCGAGCCACGGCGGAGCAGTGCTGAATCGCCCGCTTCCCATGCAGCGTCCACCGCTGGTTCGACCATTTGCTGCTGAAGGTAAGCTTCGGCCACGGCAGTCCATTGCTCGGTGTTTAGCACTGTTCCTTGATGAGATTCAAACTCCCGCGTGATCTCTTCATAGGAGCGGGTTTTCACCAGTGAGAGCAGCTTGCCGGGGTACGGCTCGATGGCCGCTTTGGACCGCAGATAGTCCTCTATCTTTGTCTCTCCAGCCTTTTCCCACCTTGAAACCGCGTCCTTCAATCGACTGGCTTTGAAATAGATCTCGGCCATAATTCTATCAGGGAGCGCCAGCCCCCCAGATTCCAGCGAATCCAAAATCGACGAAATCGAAGCCGCTTCAGGCTGACTGGCGGTCTTTTGAATGGATTGGAGGAGCAGCTTCGCACCTTCCCGCCACATCCCTTCACGAAGGACATAATTGGAGAATGCTGCATCCGACAAACGATCCAGGATCTCTTGCAAAAGTTGGATTACCACTTCTGCGTTGGAAATGGAGCTGACAAGTGTTCTCGCCCATTTGTATTCAGTCTCACGACAAACGGCGGCATTTTCATTGCCAAGCTGGACGAGGCGATCCCATCCAGTTTTGCCACTCTTCCAGAGGCACCTTACCATCTCAGGAATGACCAGACCTGCATCGGAGTAGGATTGGGCGGCTTCCAGAAAGGCACCTTCGATTTCCAAAGCCAAGGCTTTGCATTCCGATGCTTTGCCGGGTTCGCGAGCGCTGCGGTAGGCCATCACAGCCTGACGCAGCAGGAACGGGTCCCTCCTGGCGCGGCCATCCTCTGCGTAAGTTTTTGCATTCTCCAAGGGGTCTGCCGCGCTTTCCCGGGTGAGATCCTCAGCCTTGCCCATGGCCATGCCTTCCACCACAGGCGAACTTTCATCCTCCGAATCGACCGACCAGACAGTGCGGCCATGATTCGCTCTATCTAGCACGACACGAGCCGCCTCGTCGCTTCTGGCAAAGTCCCAGAGGACCTTCAAGCCCGTCTGACTGTCCACAACGATCAGGCGCTGTTTCGGACGGCTTGCTGCCACATATAGGCGGTTGATGAAATATTCGTTTGGCAGGGACTGGTCTCGATTCAGTTCCGTATATGCGTCAGCTTTCTCAAGTGGGTCCATCAATGCCTTCGGCATGTCTGAACCAAATCCATACACCACGACTACCGGGTATTCTCGTCCCTTGGCGCGAGCTGCGCTGAGCACGTTTTGAGGAATGCCATCTTCAAGGCGGATGTGTTTGCTCAAATGCGGATCTTGACGGACGAAATCTGCCTCCTCGCCCTCGTTGCATGGCACGATGACAACGAAGGTGTCCGCCTCTTTGAAACGTTGCCAAAAAGCAGCATCGTCCGCCTGAAACCAAACGACGGGAAAGGCCCGGCTGGACTTCGTCCAAGGGGTCTGGGGGCGCATTTCGGGCATCTGGAAGAGGGCTGCGCGCAATGCCTGGATTCCGTTGCTGAATCGCACAATGGGCGGCGTGGATCGGTAGTTGTAGCGCAACTCCCGATAATTCAGTTCCGCGCGCCCGGACCGGCCGGCCGGGTCGAGTGCTTGAATGAATTTTTCGACGAAGGCTGCTTTGATGGAGTCCCAGCGGAACCCTGTCGGGTTTAGTGTCTGGAATTGATCTCCAGCAAAAACGAAAGGAACCCGGCTCAAGTCATGCGGCTGAATCGAACGGTTGGAGAAGAGGTTGAGCCGAAGCAGCAGCTCCAATTCGATGCGAGTGAAGTCCTGCGCCTCATCACAAAGCACAGCCGGGTGCGTGGGACAGGCAAGATTGTGTTCGAGTACATGGCGTGCGAGATCCTGATCGTCCCACAGCCCTTGCGCTTCTGCGATCTTGCTGTAGCGCCCCTCCCAAACCCGCTCAAAAACCTTCTCGAAGGTTGATTTGGTGACCGTGATCTGATTCTCGGGAAGCTGCATGTAATCATCCGGCTCCATAAGCACCTCAGAATTCATGCCTTTGATGTAGGTGCGGATCACATGCCAGGAAATGTCGGGTCCAAAGTCCCGGATGGCTTCGCGATCCTGCCCAAACCACTCTCGCCAGAGCTTTCGGAACATCGAATAGTCTACTCGCTTTGAAGGTGCAAACCTCTGGTGCCTTGTCGTGGCGTCCACCATCGACAGAAGGTGCGGTTGAAACTCACGAAACGCCTCGTCGAGGATATCTTTGCTGTTGGTCAGAAGATCGTTGCCACCATGAGCACGGAAGGCAGATTCATTTCGCAAGATTCGTTCAACAAAACTCCGTGCCACGCGGAGCAGTTCGCCGTTTGCGGTCAAATAGACAGGCGGAGCCATGACCTGGCTACCTGGGTTGCTGAGATAGTAGTAAAGAAGGTCAGCAAACAAGTATTGCAGGATTGTGGATTTACCACTGCCCGCACGGCCATTGATAAAAAGCGGAAATGCACCTTCTGCGGCGCGCGCACTGAGCAGAACCTCGGATTCTTCGGGCGAAAGCGCCATGTTGGCGACGGGCTCTTTCTCTATCTCAACCCAAGTGTCTTCGTCAGCCAACATGTATGCTGGATAAGCCCTTCGGCTGGCCCGAAGAATGTGGGCCAGACTGCCGCCCTCTACCTGGCAGCGATATTGTTCCACCACACGGCCCGCGCTCTCCACGGTTTCATCGGTGACAGGCGTGATTAGTAGCAGCCGTCCCTCACTGCGATGCACCCAGATTCCCCAGCCAGATTTGCCCTCGATACCCAGGTGATGAATGCCTGGTTCTTTTGCCAAGGCGTTGAGGCATGGTTGGGCAAAGCGGACGAGTTGGTTCGCGATTCGGGGTTCGCCCACAGCCTCTTTCCACTCGATAGTCTCGTAAACCATATCCTCTTCTGCTGCGGTCTGTCGGTGAGCAAATGACTCGTAGAGAAAACCGTATTCCCGCTCTGACACGTCAGGTTTGGCCGGAGGTGGTTCCCTGCGAGTCCTTTCGTCAATATAGACTCCCAATTGCTCGGCGGTGACGAGATGTTGAAAATGCTGAAGGCCATAGGCGACTGGATTGACAGCAAATTGATTCTCGTAGGCCTTGTCTCCTCGAATCATGATCGCCAGGAAAACGACAACGGCGTGGTCACCATGTTTTCGGAGGTCAGCGATCAACCTCCCCTGCCTTCCTCCCATTTTCTTTTTGACCAGGTAAGGTGGTGGGAATGGGTTGAAGTGGCTGGTGCTTTGAGTGGATTCGATCCGTTCCTTCAAGCGTTCAATTTCGTCTGAAAGCGCGTGGGTGCGGGCATCTTCGCGGCATGAGTCAGTAATGTAAACGAACAGGGCCATGGTGTTTGGGGGTCTTGATTTGGATGTTCTTGAAGGTGGTGAATAAGAAAGTTCAGCGAGCAGTTTTCTTGCGCGGTGGGTGGCAGCAGGCGGGATCGGCGGGGGGTGGGTTTAGCAGGGTCTGGTAAGGCACGCCGGACTGCATGGCCTCGGTGAGGGCGTCGTAGATTTGGAGGATGGTGGCTTGGGTGCGGTAGTGGCCGTGCGTTGGTTTCGTCTTTGCGCTTCACGATGGGGGAGGTGTCCATGATGTAGCTGACGGCATGGCGGGGCGTGGGCTATTCGGAAGTAGAATAGGTTTCGTTGTATATCTCCCTCAGGAGACGGCCATTGAATGTCCAGTAAACGGCGGGTGGTGCTGGATAGTCGAGTTGCAGAACCAGCTTGGTGGCTGCGGATAGCGAGAGGACTTCATCTCCAAGCTTTACCTTTTTGGCCTCGACGACGGTCACCTTGGTGTCATTCGATGTGCAAACGAGCTCGGAGCCCATCGGAATGCCCATCTCCTCGAAGTTCAAATTGGGGCGGCGTTTGCTGAATTGTTCGGCAGCAGCGACAGACTGGGCATCTACCTCGCCTTCTTGCGGCTGCTGATTCACCTCTTCGGTTGTCTCTTCTTCGTGAAGTAGTTTCAGAATGGCAATTGCTTGAGTGGGATCGATCTGAAAGAACTCGCGTTTCAAGTTCACTCTCTGAGGGCCAAAGGCCGTGTGCAGCGCGGCTTCGACTTGTGCCGCATTCGGAACTTTGCAGACGAACTCGATCTTGAACGGAAATGGCACTCCTGTGGTGTAAAGTCCGTCAATTCTCTTTTTGGCCTCGTCTTGGGTGGTAAACCCGATCTTCACCAAGCCCGGCATGGCCGGATTCGTGAGAACATAGACGATTTCGAGCTGTGGCACCTGTGGAGCCGGTAATGCAGGTGGGGTTTGAGTGGGTGAATCCATGTTGGCAGGTGGTTTATGAGTTTGTCTTGTCCCAGGCTTCCAGGACGAGGCGGCGGGTGCGGTATTCGCCGTGCTGTTTTAGCTCGTTGGTTTTGAGGACGCGGAAGGTTTCGGTGGGGTAGTCGGGGCCGTGGGTGTCGGCGGGGTCGAGGATGTAGCGGAGTTCGTCGCGGGTGAGGCCGTAGAGGCGGGCGTAGCGGGCGTCGAGGTCGGCGCGGAGTTGGGCGCGGCGGTCGGGATCGAAGCGGTAGGGCTGTGGGTCCGCAGGATCGGGGACGAGGGCCGGATGCTGCGGGAACTGGCGCTGGTAGCTGCTGATGACGTCCTCCGCCCAGGGACGCAGGTCGTGCGCGGTGTAGGTCAGCTCTAGCACTCGCGGCACGATGTAGGCGATGTCGGCTTCGCTGTAGGCTTCGGGCGGGAGGATGGGGAGCTGCTTGATGTAGAAAAAGCTCAAGTTGATGCCAGCAAGCTTCTGCCTGAGCGCAAAGTCGAGGACAAGGGAATTGGCGTTTGCCAGCAACACGGCAGCCATGTGGGTCGGCTGTTCTGTGGCCAGCAGGAAAACACTGTCTCCCATGCCATAGCTGGGCATTGCCGAGAGAATCATAGACCGAAGGTCGTGATTTCGCGCATTACGTCTCCAGCCCATTACCCAGTGTTTGCGGCGTTTGGCGAGAATGGCCTCGGCAAGGCTCTCCCACTCCTCACTGAGTTGATCGCTGTTCTTGCCGCCGATGATGTTGGGATCGCGGGAGATGAGGCCCTGATCGTCTTCGATCTGATTCCAGAGCCTGGTCTGCTCGTCGGCTGAAAGCGGGTGCGTGGTGGCGGTGCGCTCGGCCCATTGGCGCTCGGGCTCGTGGGCCATGACAATCTCCATGGTGTCGTGGCTGACGATGCGCGCATCGTCCATTTCCTGGCGGAGGCGGGTGGCGGCAGTCTTGTTTCCGGTGAGGAGTTCATGGCCCCAAAGCCAACAGCGGAACCACCACGCGAGGGAATCGCGGCGTTTTTCCCGCGCTCCGATATGCAGCGGGTAGAGCGGGTCTTGCTTGCTGAGCAGGGCGTCCTCCACGGCGCTGCGGGGCACCCAATAGCGCGGGGTGACGGCGAAGGCGGGATCGGCCTTGTCAGCAGCGGTGACATCGGCGGTGTCGAGTTCGCCTTCTTCCGTGCGGGTGTAGCTGGCCCAGCGGTGATCGAACTGGTGGATCATCTTGGCCTCGTAGAGCGGCAGGAGATCGGGGCCGGGCTTGTCCTCGAACAGGTGGCTGTCGTTGGACATGTCGAACATGCGCTGAAAGGTAATGCCCCATGGATTTTTCTCCTCGCGGCCATCGCGAGCTTCCTCGATGAGGACGGGCACGCGACGGTAGATGGCACGGGTCAGCTCGGCATCGGCCCGAGCACGGAAGATGGGGCAAGTGCGGGTATTTGGATTGATGAGCCGGAAATCCTCTGGGCTGAGTGTGAAGCGCCGGCGGTCGTCTTGGAGCTGATCCGTCTGGCGAGCCAGGAACACGAATGTGCCGGGGCGATCAGGATCTGGCGCTCCGGCGATGACCATGAGGCAGAAGCGAAAGGAGTGATGGACCGCTGGGAAAACGAACTCTTCGTTCTCAAACGAGAACAAGTGCGTGAGGCGACCCGTTTCCGCGATGGCCGAGAAGAACTGCTTGGTCGTATCATCGGATACGATGCCCGTAGGCACGATGAACCCGGCTTTGCCTCTGGGCGAAGTGAGTTGGAGAATCGTCTCGGAGAAGAGGGCGTAGGTGTTCACATCGCCGACGCCGGTGAGCGGGTAGCGGCCGCCTTCCTTGCCATCGACGTGGGCGAAGATGCTGGAGGCTTCGGCGAGGCGCTTCTCCATCTCGAAGTCGCGGAAGAGCTGGATTTCGGTGGGGTCCGGCGTGGCGGGTGACTGGAACTGGCTGAGGTGGTAGCGGAGGCTGCCTTCGGAGAGCCACTGGATGCGTTTGGCCCGCTCGGACTTGTTTTTCGCGGTGGCGATGAGGGGCTCGCGAGTGGCGAAGAACTCTTCCTCCTGGAGCTTGATGCGCTCCCAGGGCGGATTGCCGAGGATGCAGTCGAAGCCGCCACGGGCGAAGACTTTCGGAAAGGCGAGTGGCCAATGAAGCACGTTCGCGTGGTCGCGGTCGCACAGCTGGCGGGCGTGCTCGATCTGTGTGGTGAGTTCGGGCGTGGCTTTGGCCGGAAAGAGGGCAGCGGCGAGGGCTCGGGTGTCTGGCGGAGTGGAGCCGGTGGGCTTGGGCGCGAGGAAGGCTCCGACGAAGACATCGGCAGCACGGGCGAGCGGGCTCTCGCGGGTGTGGGTGAGGAAGGCGAGCCAAGCGGCTTCTTTGGCGGCGATTTCCTCCGGGGTGGCCTCGGGCAGGGACTCCAGGGCGCTGAACTCGCTGAGGGCATCTGGCTGGCCGGGCGGGGCGAGGAGGTCCTGACCGCTGCGGAGATCGTCGAGCTGCTTGCGGGCGGCTTTGTTTTGCTTCTTCAGGTCGGTGCAGAGCTTTTTGTCGTCGCCAGAGAGGGCGGTGAAGGCGGCGTCGGGGATGCCGTTTTCAAGCTGGCGGAGGTCGGTGAGGCCGAGGAGGGCATCGCCACAGACGAGGTGGTGCTCCAGGAAGCTCAGGGGCAGGCCAGGATCGACACCCTCCAGCCAGAGCACGGTGCGGGCGAGTTCGAGCGCGAGGGGATTGCGGTCCACGCCATGGATGCAGCGGGCGATGACCTCGCGGAGGGCGTGGCGGTAGTCGTCGGGGCGGACGGCTCCGTCGGGGGCGCGGAGTTCGGCGAGTTTTTCGGCGAGGCGGCGGGCGGCGGCGAGGAGGAAGTGGCCGGAGCCGCAGGAGGGATCGCAGACGGTGATGGAGAGGAGGGCGTCGATGGGGCGGTCGGGCTGGGCGGCGAGGCGGTCGGCGATGACGGGGTCGAGGGCGCTTTTGATGAGTTCCTGGACGAGGGAGTCGGGGGTGTAGTAGGAGCCGGTGGTCTTGCGGGCGTTCCCAGAGGTGGAGGCGGTGTCGGTGATGCCGGCGAAGCCGAAGGTGCGGGCGGGAAGGTCGAGCTGGGGGACGAGCTCGAGGAGGGACTCATAGACGGAGCCGAGTTCCTCGGGTCCCATGTTCCGGTAGTCGATGGCGGTGAGGCTGCCGCTGGCGCTGGACCAGCGGAGCTGGCGCATGCCGGCGAGGAGGTCGCGATTTGCCAGGGAGGCGCTGTCGAGGTCCGGGCACTGGGTTTCGGCAAAGAGGCCGCCGAGGGCGGGCAGGGCGAGGCGCGGCTGGCCGCTGGCGAGGGCGTGGAAGACGATGCGGAGGCTGAGCCAGAGATCGCCGTGGCTGTCGTGGGCGGTTTGGCGGAGGGAGCGGTTGCGGAGGCGGCGGAGGGAGTAGCCTTCGGCGTAGGCTTTGCGGGCGGCCTGATGATTTCCCACAGATTCAGAGAACCCACAGATTGGATTTTTTATCTGCGGTTTTTCTGAATCTGCGGCACTGACTGCTGAAGAAGGGGCCGGGGTGTGGAGGAGGTCGCGTTCTTCGGCGCAGAAGAGGAAGAGGCTGCGGTAGATGAGGCGGAGGAGCTGCTGGAAGTAGTCTTCCTTGGTGAGGGTGCCGTCGTGGAGGCGCTGGCGGAGGGCGAGATTATCCGGGTGGGTGAGGAAGCCGCGACCGAGGATGAGGAGGGCCTGGGTGACGCCGGCGCGGAGGCCCTCGCGGACGCGGAGACCCTGGGCGTGGCCCTCGGATTTCCATTTTTCCCAGATGCAGTCGGCGGGCGGCGCGGTGGCGGTGCCGGCGCGGGAGGCGTGCGCGATGCGCCAGAGGGCGGAGAAGTCGGCGTAGCGGGCCTCGCCTTCGCGGAGGATGGTTTCGAGGTCGAACTCGAGGAAGTTGGGCCGGGTGAGGGTCTCGGCATCGCGCAGTAGGCGGAGGCTGCGCCCATTGGTGACGATGGCCCAAAGGCAGTCGCGGCTGGCATTGAGGAACTCCTGGGCGAGCTGGTGGGCGGATTTCCGCCGAGCTCCGGAGCCGAGGATGGCGAAGCGGGGATCGGGGTCATCGAGCGCGAGGCTGTGAGGGGCGATGATGACGGGGAGGCGTCCACCGAGGGCCTGGGTGGTGACGGGGAAGCCGCGGTCGCCGATCTGCACGGGGTCGCTGAGCGGGGTGAGATCGGTGAAGCCGAGGCACTGGCGCAGGAGGTCGAGCACGAAGGCGTGGGTGGCCCTGGCGGGGGCGAGATCGGTGCGCAGGAGCTGCGGGGCGAAGTCCTGCCAAAGGGCGGCGGCGATGCGGTAGGCGCGGCCGTATTCGTCGTGGAGCTTGAGGCCCTTCGGGATGGCGTAGTCGGCCTCCTTTTGGTGCGCCGCCTCGCCGCGTGCGGCCCGCTCCAGCAGCTCGGGCACGAAGAGGGTGCCTTCGAGCCGGAGGGTGTCGAACGGGGTGGTGTCGGTGAGCTTGCGGCGGCGGGACATTGGGAACGGAGAATGACGAAATCAGAATGAGGAATGAGGAATGAGGAAGTGAGGGCGGTTAACCGGTGGTGCTTTGCCTTGCCTTCAGGGCACTTTTGAAGTCGCGGATGAACTGGTAAAGTTCGCGCTCTTGAGAAGGAAATTCGAACGTCTTTGTGAGGCCACCTGAACCGTTGTTGCCAGTAAACCAATCGGACGCGCCCGAATCGCGAACAATCTGACTCGGCAACTTCCCCTCGGGATCATTGTCATTGTTATTCCAAAAAAGGAGGGTGGTCGATGCGTTCGAACTACAGTCCACATGCAATTTGATATTGGCCGCTTCGGGTCCCAGATATTCAAAGACCGCCACAGTTGATTGGCAGCACCATAGCTTCTTGAATGGGGCAACATCGTGCATGAAGGCGTCAATTACCCGCTGACAGCGGAAAGCTGGCAGGTCATTCCACATGGCATTCAAGCCCACTGCTACGTCGTGATTCTTTTGATCCTGCATCAAGTTGTAGAAGTCGGACATGATTGGCTTGTTCATGGTATTGCGGCCGAGTTTGAGGATTAGTTGGCGATATTGATGGATTACATGGGCGACTTCACCATCAGAGGATTCCACACAAGGGGTCAGCCAACCGTGATACAAGTCGTGTTCGGACTCGTCGTAGGCGGCCACAGGACGCAGCAAAGCCATTACCTTTTCGCGTTCTTCTTCCCGCCAGCCGAGCGTCTCCGGGAGTTTTTTGTGGTTCAAGCACAAGTAAACGATGGCGTTGCAGGTGTAGCCCCAATCGACGGTCACCTTTTCCAGGTAGCGCACGAGCTGACGGTCCATATCCGCTGCACCATTGATCTTGTTTTCGATGATGATTGCCGCCTTGCTGGATTCATCACAGATCAACAAATCGATTTTCCCCGCTTCACGAAACATCCGAGCGTTTGCATAGCTTTGAGGAGACAAAGTGACGCCGTGGTGCTCTTGTAAAAAACTGAGAAAAAGACGAAGAAAATGATCCCCTCGACGATGACTGCCAGAAGGATCGAGGATGGCGGAAATGATGTCACTGTGCAGGTTCTCCCGATAATAGACCTCGGAGATCAGGTGAAAGAGATTGAACCCCAGCTCGACGTTTCTCTTTCTCATGCATTCCGCATGCCGGTGAGCGAGCAGGACGGCGGCATGATCTTGAACCCACGCAGACACACGCTTGATGTGGCACTCGTTCAGAGCGTTCACTTTGCCAAGAAGGTCCATGTGTGGTGCCAAAGATTGCATTAGGAAGTCATGGAGTGAAATTGCGGGGCTAGACTCCAAAGGCTTTCAGAACGCCATCCAGAAAGCCTTCGATGCCACGTCCGGTGATGCCGGATTTCTTTCCGGCGTTTGGAATCTCCTCATAGACAAAGATGCCGGGACCACTACCAAAGAGGTCATTGAACAAGTCCTCCTTGCCCCTCAGATAAGAGATGAAGGTTTCACAGCGGGTGTTCGAGTAATCGAGGTTGGTGCTAAAACCAAGCGTGGCCGCTTGATTGATGAGACGTGGGCTTTCGGACTCAGGAGATTCTGCCCGAACACCGCGGCAGCCTTTCAAAATGAGTTTGCACGGCCCGTGAAACACCAAAAAGCGGAACTGGAAGGTGAGCCAACTGTGCAAGCTGCCCAACCGCCAGTGGCGTGTGATGTGGACGGGCTTCCCTTGGGGCTTGACCAAGCCAGCCAAAGATCGGGGCAAAATGACCATCGATGCACCCTCGGGAAGCTCCAGTGAAGCCACCTCTCCCCAGCGGTCTTGCTGGGATGACACGACAACTTTGGCAGGCTGTTCGTTGCTGGGGCGAATGCGAGTGAGCATGACCATGTGCGAGGCCATGCTGGTCAGCGGGATTCGATAATCGAGGAACCACTGTGTCCTCTTCTGCAAAGGCAAGCCGCTGCTCTGGAGGTAGTCCGGATGCACGAGCAGTTCTTGCCCCGGCTGAACCAGAACCTCCAAAGAAGTGCCCGACTGCGGAGTAGATGGCACTGGTGCCAAAGCATTCTTCGGAAGAATGTTCACAGGAGGCATGCGGGCCGCGAGAGGGGCAACCAAGTAAAACAAGACTGCCTTTAAGAAGATGGGAACAACGATCAACCCAAGCAAAACCCATAATGCGGCAGGAAGCGCAGATTGAATTGCTGAGACGATGCGTTGAAGCGGCTCCTTTTCTGCGTCGGCAAGCAGTTTGGCACGCCTCGATTCAGATTCGGTGATCTCGGCTTCGGTGGTGTCAATTTCGCCTTGTAGCTGCGAGAGTTCAGAATTGTTCTGAGCAGAGCGGAAATTGTCTGCCGCAAGCCGAGCAGCCGAAGACTTCGCTCGCTTTAACTCATAATTCCCGTAGGCCGTGGCTTTGTCTGCATACTTCTGCTTGTCGAATAATGCCTGCCACCAACCGGCCTGCGATGAGCGTCGCATGTATTCCTCCCAAGCTGCATGTTCCTCTAGTCTAGCAGATGTGGCGACTCGTTCTAGGGACCGTAATTCGTCCATTTTTACTCGGAGGCTATCCCCTAAGCTCTCTGCTTTTTCGCGCAGTTTTGAGAGGTGAATTTGTTTTTGCTCCATTCTCAATCTGGTCGCATCAGCCTCTTTTTTCATCTCCAAGATCCGGCCCCATTCACTCTTGAACCATGCCACAGCAACGAGGATGCAAATGATCATTACGAGGGCCAATAGCTTGCTGCCAAGCCACTTTAGGAACCAAGTAATGAGCTGAACCATAACAAACTTTGATCTGGTTTGCGGGTTTATAAATCGGCCGGCAGAAGCACATACACACCGAGGACATCGACGGGGAGGCAGGAGGTGACGTCGTAACTGCCGATGTCGCGGGCGGCTTCTCGGACACGGCGGTGGTCGGCAAGGAGGGCCTCGGCGCGGCTTTGGGCGAGGGATTCAAGGTGGGCGGTCTGACTCGTGAGGAAGTCGAGGGCGGTCTGGATCTCGCGGGTGGCGGCGTCTTCGGTGAGGTTGCTGACGGGCTCGGCGGCGAGAAGGGCGGGCAGGTCGGACTCGGGCAGCCACTGGGGTTTGGCGCGGCCGGCGACGGCGAGGGTGACGCATTCCTCGGCCATGAGGGTGCGGGTGACATCGCGACGCTTGCTGGTGAGCTGGTGGCGGAGGCGGAGGATGAAGAGGCTGGTGACGACCTGGACGGCATTTGTGACCGTGGCGGCACTGCGGGCGGCAAGCGGGTGCTGGGAGCCGGAGAGGGAGTCCTCCAGCAGGGTGTCTGCCAGCAGTGAAACCAGCGGGTGCGTGCGGTGGATGTAGCGGGCACCGGGGACGGAGGTTTTGGGATCGAAAAAGATCGGCAGGGGCTTTTTGATGCCTTCGAGGTCGAGACGCTCGCGCAGGGTGGCTGGCAGATGCTGCGGGAGGAGGCGGAAGGCGACTTTGCGGTGCGGCTCCAGCGGGGAGTTCAGACGGGAGCAGGTATTGACGACGAAGCGGCGGGTGTCCTCGGCACCGCCAAGCAGGGCGCGTTGCTTTTCCCACTCGGGCAGGACCTCCTCGGGCCGCAGACGACGCTGAGCGAAGACGGTGCGGTTGGCTTTGGCCTTCTCCATGGCGTCCTGCCAAGCGGTGTCGAGGGTTTTGAGTTCGGGGTCGCTGAAGTCGAACTCGAACTGCTTGCTGGCCTGCGAGCCACGAAGGAGGGCGGCTTTGATGAGGGCTTGGTTGATGCGCTGCTCATCGGCTGGGAGAGGAACGAGGACTCCGAGTTCTTTGCGGATGGCCTCGGCTTTGCGCAGGATGACATGGAGCACGAAGCCATCGACGGGATTGTCCTGGCCGTAGAGCATGGTGGCGCGGACTTCGGGGGCCTGCTGGCCGAAGCGGTCCACACGGCCTTCGCGCTGCTCATGGCGGGAGGGATTCCACGCGAGGTCGTAGTGAACGACGGCGGTGAAGATGTGCTGGAGGTTGATGCCTTCGGAGAGGCAGTCGGTGGCGACGAGGATGGGCTGCTCGGATTCGCCGAGAGCAAAGACCCGCTCCTCGCGTTCATCGGAGGGATATTCGCCAGTGACGGCATCGACGGTGGCGTCCTTGAACTCGGCGGCGAGCTGCTGGGCGACGTAGCGGGCGGTGGCGATATAGCGGCAGAAGACGACCGGCTTGAAGCCGTCCTTCAAGAGTTGACGAATGTGCGCAACGAGCGCGGCGAGTTTGGGGTCGCCCTTGGTGCCGGTGAGCTGGCGGGCCTTTTCGATAAGGTCGTGGAGCTTTTGAGCTTCCTCGTCCATGGCGGCAGCGGGTTCGAGGTCGCTGAGGCTGAGTTCGCCGCCGGTGCCGTCGTAGAGACGGTCGTCATCGTCGTCGGAGAGTTCGGATGGATCAGATAGGTCGGTCGGATCTTGGTGGGAAAGACGGGTTTCGAGGGCTTTGGCGGCAGCGGCGGGTGAGGAGGAGACGCAGCGCAGGAGGGCGAGCGTGGCATACCAGATCATGCGGGCCTGTTGGCCCTGGGATTCTTCGGCACGGGTGGCTAGGCCGACGCAGTAATCCCGCACGGCCTCGAAGAAGCGGCCCCACTCGCCAGTGAGGGCGTAAGTGATCTCGGTGGTGAAGCGACGGGGGAAGATGCTGGTGTCCTGCCATTCCTCGATGTCCTTGCGCCGGCGCTGGACGAAGTGGCGGGCGAGTTCATCACGCAGCGTGCCGCGCTGCTCCTTGTCCTCCCGCAGACCAGAGAACTCAGGGCGAAGAAGGGAGAGGAGGTTGTAGAAGGCGTCGTTATCGCCGGAGTGCGGTGTGGCGGTAAGGAGAACGAGGTGACGGTCGTCGTGGGCGGCGAGTTTTTGCAGAAGCTCGAAGCGGAGCTGCTTGCCCTGGCCAGCGGCAGCACAGGTATGGGCCTCATCCACGATGACGCACTCTGGGGCGATGGAGAGGAAGTGCTCGCGGTGACGCTCACTCTTGATGTAGTCGAGGCTGACGACGACGAAGGGATGCTGATCGAAGAGCGTGGTGCCGGGAGGCAGCGAGCGCTCGACGCGGTTCGCGCTGGCGGAGGTGAGAGCGATGGCACGGATATGGAAGCGGTTCTCCAACTCGCCCTGCCATTGCTCGACGAGGTGGGGTGGGCAGAGAATGGCGCAGCGGGTGATCTCGCCCCGGTCGAGAAGCTCCCGCACGATGAGGCCTGCCTCGATGGTTTTACCGATACCCACGTCATCAGCGATGAGGAGGCGCACAACAGGCAGGCGCAGGGCCATGAGCAGAGGCACGAGCTGGTAGGCACGTGGCTCGACGGCGATGTTTCCGAAGGAGCGGAAAGGGCCAGCGCCATTGCGGAGCTTCAGATGGATGGCATCACGCAGCAAGGTGGCGGCCTGGTGGCTGCCATGGCGGGATGGATCGGGCAACGGGAAGGTGGCAGGCTCTGGCGGTGACAATTCCAGATCGGGAAGGATGAGAGCGATGTCCTCCTCAGAACCGCCCAGAGGGCGAAGCGAGAGTGCCTGTGGCGATGAACCGGGCTGGACGACCCATTCCCGACCTCGGGCACGGACGAGGGCTCCAGGAGAAAACTCAGCGAATGCGATGCTCATGCGGAAGGAACAGAGGTGCCAAAGAGGGTGGTGTGAGCGGCGAAGATGGCGGGCCACTCTGCCGTGTCTGCCGGAAACACGATGATGTTAAATCCTCGATCCTGGGCATAGGCCAAGGCATCATCGGAAGGCGGCGTGAGGAAGATCAAAGCGCGGGCGGATTGATAAGCGGCTGCGGCTGTCGATTCGCTGCCATTGATGGGCACCGCGAGCTTGTCGGGCTTTCGCAGGCCTAGGCGGGTGACTTCTTGGAGCCAGAGCGAGGTGGTGTCGGAGGAAGCAGCTTCGCTCTTTGCCGAGACCTCTTGGTGGAAGGGTTCCACGGTGCCGTTTGCCAGTGAAGCGAGGAAGGAGACAGCAGCGGCATTTCGCCGGTCGATGATCTCGTGGTCAGGCTGGTTGAAGTAGGAGAGCAGGCACTGGTAGCAGCCCGCTTCGCAAGGATGGGCTTTTTCGCCAGCCTGAGCACCGGCGAGGTCTTCCAAGTCATCCGCGACGAAGGACGAGGCAGGAACCTTGTAGTGCATCAACTCCAGAGCAATGCGGGCAATCTGCGCCAGCTGGGTGCGGTCGGTGGCCAAACGATTGAGGACACCGGCACCTCCTTCCGCGGCCTCGTAGAAGAGCAAGGAACGGCGATCCTGAGAGGTTGGCAGGGCTTCGACGACCAGTTCGGAGGATTCGATCTGGAAGGCTTGCTCGATGCCACGCTTCAACGCCGCCTGAATCGTGGCCATGGCGGCCTTGGGCATCATGTCGGGCGTCATGATGAGGATGTTCCGGTGATCTTCGACGAAGGGGACAATGCGTTGGGAGGCGATCTTGTTGGAAGTGGCTTCCTCAGGGGAATCATCCTCATCGCCTTCATTTTCGGCAGCGTCGTCCTGCTTGCTCCAGAGACCGGAGAGCGGGTTGATGTAGAAGCCGAGCTGCTTCTTGTCCTTCCGCCTCTTCCATCCGCGATTGATTCGCCACAGTGAGGCGGACGGGGAGTAGGTGAGGCTGGCGACGTCTTCCTCGCCCAGCTTTACGCAGGACACGAGCTTGTCGGGTTGCCCGCCGGGGCCGCTCAGGAAGCGATAGGTCGTGATAATGTCGAAACCTTGGCGCTGACGCTCCTCGTCATTGGCGGAGATGCGTTCGACCGGTTTCGTCTCCACGGTCTCGATACGGTAAAGCTCATTCACGCGAGCTTCCGGCGAGAAACCTTCGCCGCACTTGTCACAGACGTGGTGCTTGGGCTCGGGATCTTCCGGACGACCGAGATGGCCGTAGCCGCAATGCGTGCAGACGAGGGCATTCAGCGTGGCGAGCTTGGAATCCGAGGTGATGTGATCCGCCGCGGTGACGTTCAGTTTGGCTCGCACCACACGGAACATGCGCCCTTGGTGGTAAATCAGGCTGCGAGGGCCGAATTCGGACAGGGCCAGGAAACGCGGACGGCTGACCATGTTGCCGGCGTCATCGGAGCCGTTTTGCTTCCGGCCCGTGGCAGGAATCCAGGCCATGAGTGGAAGACGTGGGAAATTGTAGCCCGGCAGGAATCCCTGGCTGGCGAGGTAGCGGAAGGTGTAGAAGTCGTTGTTTTGTCCGCCGCCGGTTTTGAGGAGAACGCGGAGCTGATTGGCGGCATCGAGATAGCGGCGTTTGGCATTCTCACGCTCCGCTGGCGATGTGGCGGGGCTTTTCACAATGCCGTCCGCCGAGGTCATCTGGCGATGGGTGGCGTCGTAAAGCTCACGCCAGCGGTCGAAGGCATCGGCAAAACGGTCGGGGCTTTGCTCGATGACATTCGCCACATACTCGGGGAAATACCATGAGGCCTCAGCCAACTCGGATTCGACCTGGGCAATGACGGCTTTGGCGGCTCCCAACGCTCGGTTTTGCACCGCAGCGTCGTGGATGGCTTCATGCAGCGTGCTTTGAAGAGGCTTCTCCTTGCTGTTGAGGTCGAGCAGCGGCGCGATGCTGGTGTCGATGGGTTTCTGCACGGCTGCCAGCCATACGGCGTGCAGGTGGCTGTCGATGAGGTTGCGGTTGGTCAGGTCGAGAGTCGGTGGCTTGACCACGCCATGCACCATTTCTTCGGCATGATGGAAGAACCACTGGTCGTGCGGGCTCATGGCCGCCGAGTAGGTAACGACCAGAGCCGCCTGGCCGGAACGTCCTGCGCGGCCACTGCGCTGGGCATAATTCGCCGGGGTGGGCGGCACATTGCGCAGATAGACGGTATTTAGCGCGGAGATGTCCACGCCAAGTTCCATGGTGGGTGAGCAATAGAGCACCGGCAGGCGCACGAGCGGCCCTTTTTGCCCCGAGTCCTTCCACCACTTCTTGTCGAGGTCTGACTGGCGGAAGCGGGCCTCAAGAACCTTGCGGCGGTCTGAATCGACCTGCGCAGTGTGTTCGTGCGCCTCGAAGTCGAAGAAGTAGTGCCCCGGCGTGCCAAGCATCTCCGCCACGGAGGTGTAGAGGTCGCGGAAAAAGGCATTGATCTTAACGTCAGGCTCCGCCGGTGGTGGATTCAGCTTCCAAACTAGGGCCGTGTCCTTGAGTGCCCAGCCCGTGAGTGACTTATCCCTCTGACTGTTGGTGACATACCCGCCCTTGGCTGCCGCTGAGAGGAAGGCGCGCACGGCTTCCACGAGCACTTCACCGGGAACGCTTTGCAGGTCGTGCTGCGGGAAGAGTTTGCTGTAGCGAATCTCGCGAACGAGGCGGGAACGAGGGCCACCGCCGATGAGGTCATCCCGTTTTTGTTTGCCCTTCGTTTCGGGACGTTTGTCGAGGATAAGGTATCTGGTGGTGGAGAGCTTTTCGTCCTGACCGAAGGCCCAACGCTCGTTCAAGTGACTGAAGATGGCGGCCTTCGCACTCTCCTGGCGGGTGGGATCGAGGTATTCGGACTCCACACAGAGGTCACGCAACATGGCCTCAAAAATGAGCCTGCCGAGACCGGCGCGAACGGGGGGCGGCATCGAGCGAACGAGAGACCAGCCTTGCACTGCTGCCGGGCTGAGGTTGTCCGGCTCTTTGTCTTTCGCAAACAGAGCGTCTCGGGAGGAAAGGTCATCAAGCCCACGAAAGTCGATCTCGACGAGCTTGAGCTGGGTGAGGTTGGGGTTGTTGTAACGCCAGCCTTTGCGCAAGTCGCGGAGGAGACGATAGCCGAGCACAAAGCGAGCGGCACGGTCGGCCTCTTCTTTGTTGAGTCCAAAGGTCTCGGGTTCCTGGAGATACTCGGCGAGGATGCCTTCGTCCGAAGTCTCGAAGCCGAGGGCACGAAACACTTCCACACCAAGATCCCCAGCCTGGAGGCTGCCGCCTTTTGCGCGAAGAGCGGCGAGGAGGCCCGAACGAATCAACAGCAGGTAGAGGAAGTCATTGAAGTGACCTGCTTGGAGGGCTGCATCCTGGCGATTGTCGGTGAATCCGAGAAGCTTGCGGAAGTCCTTGGAAGGATCGGCAGGCGGAGGCGAGGCGAAATGCTGGCGAAGAAGCGCGAGCGTCAGGATGGTCGTGGCAGAGGATCGGCCTTCCCCAGAGAGACTAGACAGGCGGTTGATGTCACGCCCGTGGGCAGTGTGCTCATGGCCGCAGCATAGGCAGAAGCGAAACTTCCCTGAAATGAACCAGAACCGCCGTCCGCTATCACGATGCCCACGTGCGTCGATGGACTCAGCCAGAGGTTGGGCATTCTTGTAGCTTTGTTTGAGCTTGGGCTCACCATTCGCCGCCGTCTCCTGCCATGAATCAGGCAAGTCCTCAATGTGGCCTTGGTAGTCCTGGCCTGAGCGCACCGGCATCAGGAAACCGAAGCGGCGATGCTGATCGTCGCTGCCCACGTCATCAATCTCGCGAGGTGTGAAGTGTGGAGCGGACTCCGATGTTTCCCAAACGGGATGGTATTCCTGGCCGCACTCACGGCAGAAGTGCGTGTTGAAAAGCAACACCCCCTCCGCCTGCCTGCCGGGAGCAAAGCGCTGGGCATCCAAGGTGATTTTCCTCTCATCGTCAGCCTCCAGCGTACATAGAACCTTCCCTGGGCCACTGATGAACTGATGAAGCTTGAAGGCAAAAAGCGCACGTCCGTCCAGGGTCGTGATTTCCTGCGCAGCGATAAGAAACTGCTCCAGCGCCAGTCTGGCTTTATCAGGATGCACACCAGCGTCGTGGGCGAGTTTTGACACTGCTTCGGAGGTGCTGATGGGGCGGGCACGCTCTGGCTGTGCCTGCTCCGCGATTTTCAGCCCAAGCGTGAGTTCCGCCCAAACAGCGAGGGGATCATCACGGAAGGCCGTGACATCGGCCCAGGTGGATGGCTGATCCAGGCGACTCGCCAATGCCGGCTTCACGTTCTCCAGGCTTAAACTCGGATTGGTAGTGCGTTCGAGTGTCTCTCCAATGACATCCTCTGTGGTCACTTCTGCGCCAAAGAGGCGGGAGGACACCGACGCGACGGTGCGCTTGCGGTCATCGGAGGTCCCAGAACTCGACATGGTGGCCGACGTGCCGATGCAGAGCAGGTGATCGGCCTTTAGTCTTTGCCGCAGCCGGCGCACCAGCATGGCCACATCCGCACCCTGGCGGCCACGGTAGGTGTGCAGTTCATCAAGGACGAGGAACTCCAGGCCTTCGCAATTCTTGACGACTTTCGAGTCCACCTCGGGATCGAAGCGGGTGAGGATCAACTCCAGCATCATGAAGTTGGTCAAAAGGATGTCGGGAGGATTAGCGGCCAAAAGCCTGCGCTCGGCGTCGCTTTCCTGGCCGGTATAACGGGCGATGGTGAGTCCGAGATCATCGGCTCCGGGGTTCTTCAGAAACTTGCCCATCTCCTCAACCTGGCTGTTCGCCAGCGCATTCATTGGGTAGATGATGATGGCGCGGGTGCGTGGCGTTGGGGCTTTCTCTTTGGCCCGAAGAATGTGATCCACAATGGGGAGGAAGAAGGACAGCGACTTCCCCGAGCCAGTGCCTGTCGTGACGACATAACTGCGCCTCTGCCGCGCCTTCGTCACGGCTTCCATCTGATGCTTGAACAGTTGCAATGATTGGAGCGTCTCGGGAGTCTGTCCCACCCTGAAGAGCGTATCGCACCCTGGATGGAGGATACCCTCCGCCACCAATTGATGTACATTAGCCGCCCGCTGGTAGTTAGGATTGATCTGAATCAAGGGCTCGGGCCAGTATCGCCCACCACCGTAGGCTCTCTCTACTTCCGCGCTAATATCTGCCGCCGCAATCCGCGTGAAGCTTCTCGAAAAGGAGCTGTAGCTGCGAATGAGGTCATTGCGGAAGTTGAAGACGTTTTGCATGCAATTTGTGCGATTTTCGCACGCTAGCAGGTGTGCTTCATGGCTCCATATTTTTTCCGTGGGAAAGCAATCGTGTTTCCGAGCTGGAGTTGGTCATACTTCCGAGAATGTTTTGACCTGACGGATTACGCAGGCCGCGCCTCCAGCCCCGAGCACCAGTGCCGGTGCGAGCACGGAGCAGAAGAGGGCCGCGGCAGCTCCGAGGTAGCAGGCCAGGCCGCAAAGAAGCAGCGGCTGACGAACAAGAGTGATGGGCGTGACGTCACGTGACGGATCACGGGTGACGTCACGCAGCGTCACGTGACGCGTAACGGGGTGGAGGAGGCGGTGATAGCAGGGGCGTTTGCGGTTCATAAGGTGACGCCATCCTGCCACCGGGGGTGGGACATCTATGGGGGTGGTGTGTCTGGATTTTTAGAGTCCGCCCCCTCGACTGGCGAACCGTCGCTGCTTTGATGCGTCCGGGGAAACCATGAGGCCACGAGCCTGTAGTGGTCGAACGCGGACTGGGACATGCGGGTATGGTGTGCGTGAACGATGTTCAGAATCCGAGTCATGGCAGGGCGATCGCTCAGAAAGCTCCACAGTCTGCTGAGCGCGTGACGGTCTTTTGCGCTCAAGCATTCGGGCAGGCAGTCGAAGGTGCCTCCGCTGTCCACGATGCACCAACCGGGTGGCAGCTTCTTGAGGTGATGGGCGAATTCAGGAGGTGTCCGCATGTCTGCGACCTCGGGCACAATCCACAAGATGCGCACGTAGCGTCGCAAGTCGTCGGGGGCACGAATCTGCAAAAGCTCGAGCATGGACAGCAGGGGGCCGCCGCTGCGGCTTTCAGCACGGACCTTTTCGAGCAAGTTTCCAAAAGGCCGCAGACCGAAGGTGAATCGAAGACCGGAGGGGAGGATGGGCATGGTCGGCGGGGAAGTGAGAGAGGCGGGGACAACACGATGGAAGCTGCGTTTTATAGCAGCCGGGGTGGGACAATCACGGGGTGACAGGGCTGGGTTTGCGCCTCATCTTTGCCGATGCCGAAGTCCGCCCCCGCCCGTCGTCTCCGCCAGGATGCTCCTGCTACCGCCTTTCGCTCCGGGGTGAGCCGGCCGGCAATGTGGCGGGTGATGGAGATCCACAAAATCATCCGGGTGGGCCGGTTCCCGAACTGCTCGACGCTGGCAGCGGAGATCGAGGTGACCCCGAAGACGATTCAGCGGGACATCAGCTTCATGCGGGACCAACTGGGCCTGCCGCTGGAATACCATGCCATCAAGCACGGCTACTTTTACACGCAGGAGGTGCATGAGTTTCCCATGCTCCAGCTCTCGCGGCATGACCTGGTGGCCCTGTTCCTGGCGCGGCACGCGCTGGAGCCGCTGCGGGGCACGCGGCTGGAGCGGATGCTGAGCGAGAGCTTCAGCAAGATCGCGGAGGCCTGTCCGGGGGAGATTTCCATCCAGTGGCAGGAGCTGGACGATGTCTTCTCCGTGAAGGCTGCCGGCGTGCTGGCGGCGGATGTAACGCTCTTTGGCGACCTGCTCGATGCGGTAAGAGCCTGCAGGGAAGTGAGCTTTGACTACCGGAAGCTGACCTCGGACAAGGCGGAGCGGCGCACGGTGAGGCCGCACCATGTGGGCCAGATCGAGCACGGGTGGTATCTGATCGCCTTTGACCCTGCCCGCGGGGCGATGCGGACCTTTGCACTGCAACGCATCAGCAACCTGACGATGCTGAAGACCAAGTTCACTCGGGAGGCGGGCTTCAACGCACGGGATCACCTGGGCGGTGGTTTCGGTGTCTGGAGCTACGCCGGCGACCAGCGGCAGTCCTACGAGGTGCATATTCGTTTCGAGGGCTATGCGGCCCGGGTCGTGGCTGAGCGCCAGTGGCACCCGACTCAGGCCATCCGGAAAGTGAAGCCCGACGGCAGTGTGATTGAATTCCAAGCGGACCTTTCGGGTCTGGAGGAGATCACCCGCTGGGTGCTGAGCTGGGGTAGCAAGGCTAGGGTGCTGGGACCAACAGAGCTGGTGGAACGCGTGGCGCGGGAGGTGGAGGGGATGAGGGTGAAAAACCATCCCGCCAGGCACTGACAAAACTGACAAAACCGGGTTCTGTCAGTTTTGTCAGTTCATGCGGCGTGCGTTTTTGTTTTCGTGCGAGGGTTGAGACGGTAGAAAAAGGTGGGACGCCCTCCTTTCTCGGTCGGCTGGTGAGGGGTGGCGATGAGGTAGTTATGGCCAGTCAGAAGCTCGCAGGCGGCTTCCGCAGCATTTGCGGTCGCCAGACCGCTCCAGCCCTTGCGATAAACATCCCGGGCGGTGAATGGCTCCGGCAAGGCCGTCTGGTCGCTCAGCAGCTTCTTGAGGAGCGCAATCGCTCCCTGGCAATCGGCCTGAGTGCCAGCTCCATAAAGGCGGACTGCGTGGGTCTCGAGGTAGGCTTCCCACGACAGAGCACGGTCAAGCGCGGACAGGGACACAGGACCTGTCTGCCATTCGGCGACGTGAATGAGCACCGCCAGCGCAGGCACCAGTTTGCGATATTTGGCCAGGTGCGCCTCAAAGGCCGGCAGCAGGCTTTCGGAGCGCAGGCGGTTCTCAAGCTGGCAGCGCCAGGCACGAAAGCGCTCCTGGGCATCCGGGGCGAAGCGAAAAACCGGGATACCTTCGCGGTTTGGCGTGACTCCCGACTTGATCAAGTGCTTATGGGTCAAGCTTTCCATGCACCGGAAGACCTCTGTGGCATCCTCCTCGGCTTTATGGTCGAGCTGCCGGTCCACATCGCGCCAGTGTGGGGGAATATCAGGCCAGACGGCGAGGGAGAAGCGCTGGAGGAAACCATCCGCACCCACGCTGTCCGAGTTCGCCGCCCGGACATGGGAGGCAATCACACCCGGCTGGATACTGCCCAGCACACCGACCGCGCAGGCCTCAATCACGCGGGTCCCGCGGCCGATGCGGTCGAAAGTGAACGATTCTTTGCCACTCCAGGCCTGGAGGAGGAAACTGCGAAGGCTTTGGTTTCCATCGCGCTCCAGCATGGCGAAGAGCCCCGCCAGTTCGTCCTGGTAGAGGAGTGTTCCCATGGGATTGTCACGGAGCACTTCACCGAGCGCCTCCAGACTGGCGTCGTTCACGATTAGACGGCGACGGGGCACGTTGGCGTCATCTTCTTCGTCGAGGAGCTGGGTGAAGTCGAAATCGTTGCTGCTGCGGACGGCTTTCTTGGCTAGCTGCTCAAGTGCCTGACGCTTGAGCTTACCGGCGATCTGCTGAGCTTTCCGGTCCCGGTCCGACCGTTCATAGGCTTGATTGGCCAATGTCTGAAGCATTCTGAGGGGACGCAGGACTGCCTGCATGGAGGGGGACTTCAGCAACGAAGGATTGCCTATCAGCATTGCCCAGAGAACAGCAAACTCGAAGTGTCCTTCGTCCTGTTCTTTGGGCTGAATGGCGAAACGACGGCCAGCCACACTGGACAAGGCCGCCATCGCCGCCACGGCTGGAAAATCGGCCGGGCACTGCATGCGCTCGGCAATGTCGGCAATCCACGGTGCCAGCGACTTGGGAAGCCATGCCGGGTCAAAGGTTTGCACCGGGGACAGCTTGACGATGAGAGGCAGCGGTTCCGGCCAAGACTCGCCGGTGTTCATGGCGATGTCTTCAATCACCTGGGCTTTGCACCGAAGCATGGCAGTAAGCTCCTGAGGGGAGACTTCAGCCCCCTCCATAATGCGGAGGGAGTCAGCCGCCGCACGACGAGCGTGCGCCAAGGCAACCTCCTTTGCATGCCATTCGGCGTGTTCCAGATTGATCAACGCATGACCACCCATCAGAGGCAAGAGAACATCATTCGGATTACTCGCGAGGCCCTCTGCCAGCATGGACGATTTGACCGTGTGAAGGCTTACGGGCAGCCCTGCGGCGTGGAGACCCAAAGCGCAGGCCCAGATCAGGCGGCATTCGGGATCTAGGAAAGCCGAAGCATCGGGAAGGATGCGTGCCATGGCGCTCAGGTGATCGGTGTTGCCGTCGAGGATCGCGGCGATGATCTGGCGTTCGCTGTCGGTGGCAGACAGCCCTTTTCCAGAGAAGTCGTCGAGGGGTTTCACGGCTGGCCTCCTTTCTTGATATCGAGCAACACCTGCTCAAGGACGCTGGAAAGTGTGCGCACACCACGAAGCGGCCATTCAGCGTCGCGGTGGGGGCTAGGAGGGATGGATGGGGCAGTAGGCACGGAGACAAAGCGGTGGCTGGGAGAGGACCGGTTGGTCCCCTCCGGATTGGAGGACGAGTTCATGTTGTGTTTATTATTTGAACCCGACGCTTCTCAGGCGTAAAAACGATGACCTTCTAAGTCAGAGCGCTCGTTGTCCCTTGTGGCGGCGGGCGTTTTGCTTTGGTGGGTTTGCGGTGGTTTGGTTTGGCCTGCGAGATGGCCGTTTTGGCGGTGTTTGGGGTTGGGCGCGTGCGCACGTGTGTCTGTGCGCGTGAGCGCGGGGGAATGGGCGCGAAAAGAATCAGAAACCATCTCAGCGGCAGAAGTGAGGGCGAGGCCGTGGCAGGTGACGCTGCCCTTTCGGAAGCGGAGGGCGGAGGCCGCGGAAGGGATGATTCACCCAGCGGAGGTAGCTGGCCTTGCCCTGCCCTTCGCGTTCGGCCTTCTTGACAGACTTGCGAAATTTGGCGTCCTCCCGGAGCCAGCGCTGGATCGTCTTTGGCGAGACCATCACAAACTTGGCAGCACGGCGGCGGGACTCGCCGGCGCTGAGCTGTTTGAGAAAGAGCACCACGATCTGGGGCAGGCGCTTGCTGGGGCGTCCAGGGCGGCCTGTGCGTGGCGCGTAGGTGGCCAAGGTGCCGAGGTCGGAGGGTTTGATATGGGCCTTCATATTGGTCTTACGACTCCATGGAAACGCATGTCAGAATTGTGCCGCGCATCTGACGAACGACAGCTTCCGAGACCGGCATCTTGAGGTTGAGGCTGGCGTAGCGAGCCACCATCCATGTGGATTCACCGAGCCACAGGTGGCGGCGTTTCAACAGCCATTCGAACAACAGCGCAGCCTGCTCCGGGCGCATGTTTTGGCGTTGTTTTGCGATTATGCCCTGAGCTTGTTGCGCGGAGCGAGGAGACAGTGGCATTGCATGATCTGATGCGCGCACGCTTTGGGAAAATTTGGCATTCATGGAGAAGGAGGGGATGGAATTGCTGGATGTATGCGAGGGCGCTGCCGTCCTCGTATGCGGACACAAGGACCTGGGGGGCACAAGTTCCCCGGCTTTGCCTAGTTCTGAGCGTCGCGCTCCACGCGCTCCACTTCAGCAAGGGAGAAGCGGACCCCGCGGCCAAGGAAGCTGGCTTTGATTTTACCAGCCTTGCGCCAGCGGCGAAGGGTCATGGGTGTGACTTTCCAACGAGCCGCAAGGTCAGCGGGGGTGAGGAAGATCGGCGGATATGTGTCGCGTGTTGTTTTCATGCGACCCCGAATATTCGTTCGTTTCCGTCCTTGTCTCGATCACAATTTCAACGTTAGGCCTATCGTTGAAAGTTTCATCCGTGCTTCTGGAACTTCGCAACGAAGCTCTTCGTTAAAAGCGTCGTGCCATTCCCTCTACGCACTCCCTTTTGCGTTAGTTTTAGAACCTTACCTAGGTGGTCTGGGTCTGGGTGGCCATCCAACATCTCCATCGCCTCGTGGGGACTTTTACCGCGAAAACGGCGGTCAGAATTGACCATGCTCCAAAACTTCGACTTTCTTCGGCCTAAGCCCATTGTTTTTAGCACAGCTATATCATCGACATTGCCAATTATCGCTTCAGCCCTAGCGAGCCAACGACCAATTAGAAAACCTTGGCGGATGGCAGTTTCGGCATCTGGTTTTTTCCGTCGCTCGCAGGCCCTTATCATCGCGATTGAATCAATCAGACTGATAACGGCTCTTTTGCAGTCCTTGAGAAGCTGAGCAGCGCGAACGTATTCAGTAACCGGACCACTCGGGTCCTTGGCTTCAAACAAGGCCTCAAACTTGTCTGACCTTTCCATCGCCTGACTGTAAACGACCGCAATCTCCCAGAGAAGCTCCTCACCCAAACGAATAGATCGCCCCAGATCATCGGATGGAACATCTTTGAGCCAAATCGCGGGGTCTTTGTCAGGATCAAATATCGTATCCTCCAAGGGCATAAAAAAGATGCTCTTGCCCGGGGGCGCACCCGGATGACTGGACAAAAAAGCCGTCACCTTGGGGGCGTCGCATACCACCCATCTGTCACCGCGCGATGCTACGATGCAGCGCACCAGCCGTCCACGAATTGGCGGCAGATTGTCTTTGGGTTTGAGGCAGGTCTCTCCTAACCAGCTTGTGAAGATGCCAACAAGGTTCTGATAGCCGGATCGGCCTTCGATAAAGTTCTTCTCAAGGCTAAATCCAACTCTACCTCCGCCAAGCCACGCAATAGCAGGACTAGCCTTCATGCCTTGCTTTTTGCAGGCTTTCTTTGTTTCAGCCAAGTCATAGCATGACGGTAGCTGATCCAAATCGAAGTCGTTTTTTTCATGGCTGGCGAGGCTCTTAGTTTTCATGGCTATTCGGTGAAGGCACCGTTGATTGGTTTGCGATATTGACCGGTGCCAGCAGCGCCCCCAAACCCGCGGTGATGCGGCGCTTTTTGTCGGCATAGTAGGCCGCAGTGGTAGAGATTTGAGCATGCCGAAGGACACTCTGTGCGGCAAAGATGCCCTGAGTGCTGGCGAGCAATGCCCCCAACTCCTTGCGCAGCTCATGGAGGGGCTTTCGGGCAGTCACCCCCTGCGTTTTGAGCCACGTGTAAAGCGCCTCAAAGTGCGGCTCGCAGCGGTAGTTCACCCGGCTCGTTTCGTGGCGTGGCGGCCGGTTGGATTTGATAACAAAGACTCCTTGGGTTTCCGCTTTCCATCCTCGCAGCAGAGCCACCATTTCAGCATCAAGGTCTACTACACCAACACTGTCCTCCGACTTTGGTGCAAAGTATTCCGTCCGCTCAATTCGGATCAGAGACTTGGAAAAGTCCACCTGCGACCATGTGAGCAGGTCGATTTCACGCTTTCGGAGCCCGCAGAGAAGCCCAAGGGCGAAAATTTTGAAGGGCTCACCGTCCAACTCAGCACGTGCTGCCTCGATAAGCTTTCCGGCGTCGATCTTGCTCTGGTAGGTCGTGCTTCCTCTCTTGGGTAGTTCGATCCCAGCAAACGGCAACGGGTCGGGGAGCAAAAGTTCTTTAGAGGCGAACTTGCGCGTTTTCGGAGCGAAAAGGGACCGAGCACAGCGGAGTAGGGTCGCTGCGCTGTTTTCAGCCCTTCTACGTGCTTCTGGAGAGCCCCCTGCCCTGCCGATGTATTGGAGCTTCCAACGCTGCACAGCGGAGTCGGTGAGCACAGTCAGGGGTAATGCGTCCACCTTGGCGATCCAGGCGTCTCGGCCACCGCTGCGGTAGTCGAAGCGGCTTTGAAGCACGGGGCGACCTTTCCTATCCTTTTTAGGCTTCCCCAGTTCATCAAGGACAGGCTGGTCACCAATGCCCTCGATCTCGGCGGCGATCTGACGGAGAGATTGCAGGTAAGTCGTAAATGTTGAGAGCCGGAGACCAGCGGTCTCCTTCACGCATTGAGCCCATGCGCCAATCGTTGCCGCTTTTGCCGCTATGACGGCTTTGGGTTTGTAGCATTCCAACGCCCCCTGCCATCCCTGTGAGACCAGCGAGAGGTAGATGCCGCGAGCCTTCTCGGCGGCGGCTTCCCGATTTGCGGTTTCAAGAGGGAATCGGTGCCTACGCCCCTTGTAAGATATCTGGACACCATAAAGAGCGCTACCTGCCGGTTTGCGCACTTTGGCCAACCAATGAGCCGCGGCTGTCTTCGGGTGCCGCACTTTCAACCTGTGCACTTTCTGTGCACTTTTTCGGTTCGCCTGAGAATCCTGATGTTCGTCCCCGTTCTCACTGGATGACGCCGGAAGGCTTGATTTTACTTGGCTAGAAGCGATCACGCCCAAACATACGCGAACATGAGCAAACCCGCAAGTTAACGACTACGGATCAGAAGGTTTCAGGTTCGAATCCTGACGGGTGCGCCACTTCTCACCAAGTAACACAATAGTGGCATCAACTCAGTAGGCAATGCGGCCCTCTTTTCGCGTCCACGCCTGAAACACCATCAGTGCCTCATCGCGCAACGCCTGCAGCATCGGGATCTGGCGTTGATCAACCGGGAGAGCCAGTTCCGCATAGAGCCTAGCATCATCGAACCCGATGCTGGCCGCGTCCTCCCGTGTCGCAGCATAAACGATGCGATCGAGACGAGCCCAATAGGCCGCTGCGAGGCACATCGGACAGGGTTCACAGCTCGTGTAAAGCGTGCCACCGGAGAGCGAAAACCGTGCGAGGGTGCCCGCCGCCTTCCGGATCGCCACGATCTCAGCGTGCGCCGTGGGATCGAGCGCACTCGTCACCTGATTCCAGCCCTCCGCCACGATTTGGCCTTCATGGACGATCACCGCGCCAAACGGTCCGCCATCCCCTGCCTCCATGTGCTTGCATGCCACGGCGATGGCAACCCGGAGGAAGTCAGCGTCCGTGTTCATGAGCGACAAAGGTCCTCCGTTTGGCGAATCCGCATCTGTGGCTTACGGCTTGGGCGGCACCACCAACACCAGACGCGCCCGGAAATTCGTGCTGATCGGGTCAAAGGATACATTGCCGCTCGGGGTGGGCCAGACAGCCAGAATGGTATTTCCCGGCTTCAAGTTCTCCAGCGCCGGGTTCCAGTTGCAGGTGGCACTCAAGGACGGCGCTGGATCGATCTCACGGCGATACACGGTGCTCGGCGCAGGCTGGCTGCCATCACGCCACAACTGCATCAGTTGCAGCGGCGTCTTCGCCATGTGCTTCAATGCGAGCACCATAGTGGTTCTCGACGCTGTGGGATAAAAATAGGCCGCTATCTGGTCACTTTCTCCCGGCACCTGATAGACGAGTCTCACCGGGGTGGTGGCGTTGCTCATGTCAAAGGACACCTCACGAGACTGCCACCCTTCGATGGCCGCCAGTTCGGCCAGCCGCAAGCCATCCTCAGCACGCGCCGTGCGGATTCCATTTGTCGAAGCACCTGCCGAGCGGCGAGCCAGCAAGGGCGACTGGCAGGAAACAATCATCGAGAGCACACCCAGCAAAAGAGAACGGCAAATGAGTTTCGAGGTCATGCGCATGTTTTTACAGAAGAGCCTAGGCGCAGCACAAGCTCAAAAGTGGACGTTTTGCCGAGATTCAATGCCATCGCGGATGGACATATTCTGAGGCTGGTTGGGCGGCAGGCCGCCCAGTGGTGCCGGTGGTCGGACTCGAACCGACACTCCTTGCGGAACAAGATTTTGAGTCTAGCGCGTCTACCAATTTCACCACACCGGCATCGTCACTGGTTGCGACGGACTTGTTTTAGCGGAGCGAAGAAGGAATGCAAGGCTTTTGCCAGCGACACCGGGTTCACGGCGCGGCTTTTTTCGCTGCCTCGACGTAATACGAGAGGGCGTTGAGATTTCGTGCGAAGTCGGAGCCATCGATGCGGTCGTTTTTGAGCCAGCGGCCCTCGCTGTCGAGGGACTCGGCGGCACGGCGGGCCTTGTCCGCGGCTCCGCGAGCACGCTTGGCCCACTCTTTGGGCGTCTGCGGCCCGGCGAGCTGCTGCTGCAGTTGCTCACGCGGCTCGGCGAGGCGCCTTTTGAAGCGGTCCACCTCCTCCTGACGCTCGTCTTTGAAGGAGTAGTGCGTGGGGAGATTGCCATCGTCGTAAGTGAGCTCGTAAGTGTCCTTCACGAAGAAGAGCGGCTTGTTGGTCCGCAGTTCATAGAAGCGGGCATGCGTGCCATCCGGGAGCTTGGAACGCTCAAACCACGCGAGAGCAGCCTGCATCGGCGCGAGGTATTTTTCGTCGCCGGTGAGGACGTAGAGGTCGTGGAGTGTTTCCATGGCCTCGAGGCTCTCGTAAGCGGTGACGGAGGGCGGCTCGAATTTGCGAGCCCAGGCGGGGTGCATGTCGTGGTCGTATTGCATGGCCCAGACCGGTTGAGGCTCGGGCATCTGCGCGAGCAGGAAGAAGTCGCCGAGCTTTTTGAGCGCCACCAGGTAACGCGGATCTTTTTCGAGCTCGTGCGCACGCGTGAGCACCTTCGCGATCTCGCTGAGGTTGCCGTCATTGAGCGTGAAGTAGCTGGTGTATTTGACGGCGGGAAAGGTGCGGCTCCACGATTCGGGATAACTGGCCTTCACAACGGGCGCAGCAGGATCGGCCGGGCCGCTGAACTGCTGCGGCCAGGCACCGTTGGATGCCTGCGCAGCGAGGAGAGCATCAAACGCGGCCTTTTTTGACTGCTGCAAAGCGGTGTCCCCCTTGAACGCGGGCACGTTGGCGACCTCGAGCAGGAGCATGAGGGCCGACTGAGTCTTGTTGTCGTCGAGCGTCGTCGAGTTGCGGCGTTTGCCGGTATCGCGATCTCCCGCGTCCCATTGGCTGCGGAGGTGATAGCGCTTCACTTTGTCCGGCGCGAAGTCGAAATCGCTGTCCCAGCCTCCGGAGGCGAGTTGGGACTGGATGAGAGCACCCGCAGCATCGCGTGCGGCCTTGAGAAAAAGCTCGTCACCAGTCGCTCGCCACGCCCGCAGCATGGCCAGGCCCATCGTGGTGGTGCCTGGAGGCTGGATCGAGATGATCGTGGGAGACTCGCCATGCTCGACCTCGCCGATTTTGCCGTCTTTATCATACGAGGAGGCATAGCCGCCATTTCTCGCGAGGTGCTGCGTGGCGTAAGTGACAGCCTTTTTCATGGCCGCGGTCATTGCGGCAGGATCAGGCAGGTCGGCGGCGATGGCGGATGAGGCGAGCAGCAGGACAAAAAGGGGGCGCATGGCGTCCGAAACGAGCCATCACGACCAGTCCTTCAATCTTTCGGGGAAAGGGCAGTCCGCACAGGCGCTGTCGTCCTCGAGGCAGAAGTCCTCATAAATCTGCAGCAAGCCTTGATGATGATGCAGCTTGGTTTGAAACGCAGCCGCGCGGGGATTCCCCTCGCCAAACAGACGCAGCGTGGCGAGGCGGACCTTTTGATTGTCGAGCAAGGCGGGCAATTCGAGATACTCCGCCCACAACCGCGTGCGCTCCGGAACTAAAAGCGGGTAGGCGACATTCGCGAGCATCTCGTGCACGCGTGTTTCACCGATGAGCGCGAGCGGTTTGGCCGATGGCTCGGCGGTAAGCGTATAATGAGTGGACCAGTAGTCATGTCGGAGCCCGGCCAAGGCATCAAACCACGCAGGCTGACTCCAGCGTGTGGCATCAGCGAGCGGGCCGCTGACACGTCGCCAATCCTGCAAGATCGCAGCAAGAGCACCGAGGCGGCGTTGCGGGTGATTTCCAGGTCGTGTGGCAGCGAGATTCCATCGAGCGCTCTGGCCGGGTTCAAACCAGCGCGAACATGCGGCACGATGCTTCCACCATTCATTCCACAGCTGGCGCAGGTAGCCTCGTGTCTCGGGCTGCGTGTCCTCCAAACGCACTTTTTCGAGAAAGCCAGAGGCACCGAACAAAAGCGCCTCGCGCTCCGCAGCCTCGGTTTGAAGCAATCGTCTCACCGGCAGGCGCTGGCTGAGGATGAAGAAAGGCTGCTGATTGTTCCGATAGCCGAGCGTGCGGGCCAACGCCTGATACACCGCCTGCTCCCGACCTTGCGCCGCGACAGCGCGATGCAGCCGGCGGCTTTTGTTTTCGAGCCGGAACTGTGCCGCGGACTCGATGATGGAGCGCACTCTGGCCTCGTCCATCTCACCAAGCGGTCGTGCGCAGCGGCCAAGACGTGCGGCGGCCATGCCACGACGCGGCACCGCATCCTCGGCGAGGTTTTCCGGCCGCAAAATGACCTGCGCGATCTCTTGGTGAAGGCGGTTGCGGGTGAAGAAGCGCTGCTCCGGTGCCCGCAACACGAGGTGGAGCACGACGTGATCGTAGTCCGCATTCGCGCCATGCCCGTGGTGCTCCCAGTCGCGGGCGTCAGTGTCGAGTTCAATGTCGCCACGGAGCGTCTCGCCATCCCGCTGGATCACGCAACCGCGAAAATCGGGTCCCGGGCCCGCATTCCACACGCCGAAATCGGTGATGGTGACCCTTGCCCCGTCTGTAGTCTCAAATGTCTCGCCGAGCGCCCCGGCGAACCACAGGCTCTGCCAATCGAGCTCCGAATAGCTCGCGGCGAGCCCCGGGAGCTCTGCCCGGTCCTCCATGCCGCTGAAGACCGCATCGCGAAAACGCAGGTAACGGTCAGCGAGCGGCAGCGGAGAATTCATGAAGCGAGGCTAGCGAAGTGCTGCGAGGTTGCCAAGACGGCAAATGAGCTCATCAAGCCTTCAGTGCTGCAATGACCTCGATCTCGATCAGGGCTCCGAGCGGTAATCCAGCCACCGCGACGGTGGAACGGGCTGGTTTGTGGCCACCGAAGGCTGCCTCATAGATCGGGTTCACCTTCGGGAAGTCCGCCATGCTTTGCAGGAAGACGGTCGCCTTGATCACATCGGCCATCACCAGCCCTTGAGAGGCCAGCAGCGAGGCAATGTTTGCGAGCACCTGCCTCGCTTGCCCCTCGACGTCGGTGGCCTCGATCTTGCCGGCGGCAGGATTGATCGGAATCTGGCCGGAGCAGAAGAGCAGGCCGCCGTGTTTCACCGCCTGTGAATAGGGGCCGACTGCGGCAGGGACGTTGGGAGCATTGTTGATGAGGTCCATTCCGCCCGTTTAGCCGCGGCTTGGCGGAAAAGTCAAACCCGGGCACGAGTTCAAAAGCATCTCCTTGAGGCACATAAAGCCCTCCGCGCAAAAAAATCGAACCCGCCCTCCCCTGCCCTGGATGGGCGTTGGGAGACCTTTTCGGCTTCCGGGCACCTTCGGCTGCCTCGTTCCGGCTTTTCGCCCTTTTTATCGATTTCTATAGTGGGCCTCGCTTCACTCCTTTTCTCACTCAGCTCCGCTTTTTGGACTCCTTTCAGGCCTAATCACCCTTGATTCCCACTTTTGACGCCCAAAACAGACCCAAAAGGCCCTTTTTCGACCCATTTGATTCTCACTTTTACAATTTTATGATAAATTTGTGATTCTGATCTTGCAATGATTCTCATGTTGGTTATAATTCCCACAACATCAGAAACAGCCATGACCGCTCTCCGCAACACCTTCCTCGCCGCCGCCCTCCTCCTCGCGGCCCTTGTTGCTCCCGCCTCCGCCCAGCAGGGCTACTACGCCGCCGGTCACTACGCCGCCCCCCACGCCCAGGCCGCCTACGCCCAGCAGCAGGCTGCCGCTTACGCCCAAAACCAGGCCGCTTGGGCTGCCTACTACCGCCAGCAGCAGGCCAATGCCCAGGCTTGGGCTGCTTACCACGCCCAGCAGGCCGCCGCCGCCGCCACCGCCCGTTCCGCTCCCCGCGCCACCCCGGTCGCCGCTCCCCGCGCCGCAGCGACCGTTGGCAATTCCTCCCAGATCCGCTTTGACGGCCGTTTCGCCTCCGTCGGAGCCACCGCCCCCGCCCAGCTCCAGCACGCGGTTTACGCTGCCAACACCCTCCAGAACAAGCCCTACGTGCGCGGTGGCGGCCACGCCCATGTCGAAGACAACGCCTACGACTGCTCCGGCAGCGTTTCCTATGTCCTCATCAAGGCTGGCCTGCTTCGCGCTCCCCTCTCCTCCAGCGCTTTCTCCACCTATGGCGAAGCCGGCCCCGGCCGCTTCATCACCATCTGGGTCAAGCCTGGCGAGCATGTTTTCATGACCATCTGCGGTCTTCGCATGGACACCTCCGGCCAGATCACTGGCGAA
>JAEUHK010000032.1 GCA_016795465.1 Verrucomicrobiaceae bacterium
ACGTAGCTGCCCACGAGCGTCTCCAGCACGATGAACTGCGGTTTGCCGGTGCCTTCGAATTCGCACCACGACTCGCGATTGCCCGGTGGCACGAAGCGGAAGTCGGGACCGAGGTCGAGGTAGTCTTTTTGATCGGCGACGAGGTGATGGCCGTCGCTGTCCTTCGGCGGGAAAGGCGTCTTCAGCATGCTTTTGCCGTCGATGTAGAGATTCGTGGCTCCACGAGCCCGCAGCAGCAGGCGATGCTTGCCTTTCGGGAAGGTCACGCTCGCCGCGGCACGCAAAAGGAACGGCACATGGCGATCACCGCGCACACCGGTCTCCACATATTTCTGCGGCACGTCTAAGAAGCCGAAAACGTCCTCGGTGTAGGTCTCGCCGACTTTCGGCGGCTCGCTGGGCCAGGCGTTGGCGTCCGGCATGCCTTCTTCGGCGAGTTGCACGAGCACACGACCGGCGGGCACGTCTTTTTTCGCCACCGGCGGAGGCGGCGGGATGAATTGATACTTCGCCTTCAGCGCGTCGGTGTCGATGGGGCCGCGATAAATGGCCACATCATCGAGCCAGCCTTCAAACGCGTGCGACTCCGCCATCGTCGAGCCATTGCCGATCACCACCGCGTCGCCGTCGGTCACCGGCGCACGATCTGTCGCGCCGCCCATGTCCCAGGTGCCGTCGGTCTCGCGACCGTCGATGAAGCCCTTGATGCTCTTTGGCTTCCCGTAGGTGTAAGTCACCGCCACATGATGCCAGCCCGCCGTGGGCACCGTGTCCTTCGACCACCAGCGATGCCAGTCGCCCTTCTTGTCCGGCACATCGGCGCTGCGGAAGAGAAAGCCGATCTGCGAGCCTTCTTTGCCATGCTGAAGCCGGAACGCGTAGTTTTGATTGTTCGCGCCGAACTCCTTCGTGCCCAGTCGGCCCTTCCCGATGATGTAAGGCGTGCCCGAGGCATCCGCGACCTTCACCCAGGCCTCCAGCGTGATCGTTTCATTCAGCCCAAAGCGCAGTTCCGGGCTGTCAGCCACCTTGATCGGCGATTTCACATCAAACTTCCGCGCCTTGTTCGTCTCCGAAAAGCCAGGGTAGGTCGGCGAGCGTGGTCCCGGCTCCGTGCCATCATCAAAACGCCACTGCATCACCGGCGCGGAAGCGGGCTTGTCGGAGGCGTCATTGCCGCCGCTGTCGTTTTGAGCGAGGGCGGAAGAGACGCAAAGGACTGAAAGGACAAAAGGGACTTTGAAGGAAGTCATGGTGCTATGAACGCGAATGGCGGCCCGCTTTCAGCATTCCGGGCACCCCACTTTCGTGAGGGGCGTGACACAGCGGCCTTGACGGTGGCTGTGGCGGCTCGTTGGAGGGGGCAGGGGAGCAAACGGGGACAATGACCCGCCTGTGATACGCAGGAGCGGTGGCGCTTGCTTCCTCCGGGGCTGTCTTTTGCCTGCGAGGCACGGTTCGTGGCAGGCTCGGAGCATCATGGCCAAGAAATCTTGCTCCAAGAAAAGCCCGTGCCGCGCACGTTCATCCTCCGTCCATGCCGCAGCGGTGGCGCGGCCTCCGGGTGACCGGGCCGGGAGGTGGATGCTGCTGCTGCTGCTGCCGGCGCTGACCCTGATGCTCTACGGATGGACATTGGATTTCCCGATGACCTTTGACGACTGCATCTACTTGAAGGACAGCCCTTATTTCCGCCAGTCAGCCGCATTCAGCTACCTGCTGGATTTCAAAGGCTTTGCCCAGGCTCCTTTCAAAGCCGGGCTGGAGGGTGATTTGACGACAAACATGCTGCTGCGGCCGGTGGCCTATGCCACTTTCTTTGCCAATCATGCTCTGGACGGCTTTGAACCGCGGTGGTTCCGCGTGGTGAACATCATGATGCACCTGGTGAACGGGTGGCTGGTCTTTGTGATCTTGCGGCGGTTGGGCACCGGGATGGCGACGCGGGGATGGATGACGGGCAAATCGGCCGTCTTCATCGCGATGACCACGGCGCTGGTTTTTGTGGTGCATCCGCTGGCGACGGAATCGGTGACCTACATCGTGCAGCGGTTTACCTCGATGGGCACGCTGCTGCTGCTGCTTTGCATGGATCTGCACCTGCGGTCGCTGATGGCGGAGGGCCGGCATCGCGGGTGGTTCCGTGCGGGTGCGGTGCTGGCGGCGCTGGCGGGGATGCTGACGAAGGAGGATGTGGTCACGGCGCCTGTGCTGGCGGTGATGCTGGACTCGCTGGTGCTCGGCACACGGCTGCGCACGGCGCTGTGGAGGGGGCTGCCGCTGCTGCTGTGCCTGCCGCTGGTGCCGGGGATGGTGATGGCGGTGGCATGGGCTCAGAATGAGTGTGTGTGGAGCCTGGAGCGTGCCTTTAACCTGGTGAACCTGCGGGACCGGCCGTGGTCGCACTGGCAGTATGTGATCACGGAGTGGACGGTGATGGTCGAGTATGTGCGGCTTCTGCTATGGCCTGCGGGTCAGAATCTGGACCCGGTGAGGCCGTTGTATGATTCCGTCTTTGCTCCACGGGTGCTCGGATCAGCCGCCGGGCTGTTGGCAGCGGTGGCTGGCGCATGGCAACTGCGGCGGAGGTGGCCTGCAGATGGGCGATGGAGGCTGGTGGTTGTGTCTGTGCTGTGGTTTTTGGTGACGGTGTTTGTTTCTTCGGGCCTGGTTCCGCTGCCGCAGGTGATGGCGGAGCACCGCACCTACCTGCCTTCGATCGGCCTGTTTGTGGTGATGGCATGCCTGCTGGACCGTTTCAGGCAGTCCGCAGGTGCCGGGCCCGCAGGATTCATCACGGGCGCGGTCGTGATCACGTTTGGAATCGCCACGTGTGCTCGCAACCGGGTGTGGAGCAATGACATCGGCTTGTGGGCGGACACTGTTTCGAAGAGCCCCGGCCAATATGGTGCCTGGAACAATCTGGGCAGCGCCCTGTATGAGGCGGGGAGGTTTGAGGAGGCGGAGAAGGCCTTCCGGCAGGTGGTGGAGCTGGAGCCTCGGTATTACGGAGGCCACCGGAATCTCTCGATGACGCTGGCACGCCTGAACCGGTGGAGGGAATGCCACGAGGTGACGATGGATTTGTTCCGCACGCACGAGCGGGCCCAAGGCGATCTGGAGATCGTCTGCCAGGCGGGCGTCTCACTGGTGGGGATCGGGCAGGAGGAGCGGGGTTTGCGGGTGATCGAGGAGGTCATCGCGAACAAGCCGGACAGCTTTTATGCGAACAAGCTGCTCGGGCTGGTGCATCACCACATGCAGCATCCGCAGCGTGCACGGCTTTATTTGTCACGAGCCGAGACCCTGAGGCCGGGAGACCCGGATGTTTCGCGTGTTTTGGCCTCGCTGGGAGACGCCGGGACCTGAGGAACGGGCGGTGGGCGACGTGGCGGTGGTCGGGGCATGCCACATTTGTGTGGTTAAAATCGCCACATGTGGCGTCATGTGCATGCTTCGTCTCAGAATGCTTCAATCGCGGTGTTGTATTTGGTTTTTATGCCCGCCGCTGCCATCGAATTCAGTTTTGTCGTTCCCCTGCACAACACGGGCGAGCTGCTGCGTCCCCTGCTAGGTGCGTTCCGGGCGGAGGCGATGACGATGCGCGAACCATGGGAACTCGTGCTGGTGGATGATGGGAGCACGGACGGCACCTTTTCGGAGGCGCGGCGGCTGATCGGTGATTTTCCCGCTCCAGTGACTCTGGTGGAGCTGGCCCGGAACTATGGTGAGCACGCCGCCGTGCTGGAGGGCTGGCGGCGGTCGAGCGGGCGATTTGTGGTGAATCTGGATGATGACCTGCAAAACCCGGTTTCGGAGGCACGGCGGCTTTTGGAGCACCTCCGCTCATCGGGGACGGAGGTGGCCTATTCGTATTATGAGGACAAAAAGCACTCCTGGTGGCGGAATGCAGGGAGCCGGCTGGCGAACGTGTGCGCGACCTTCCTGCTCGAAAAGCCGCGAGATCTATACCTCTCGAGCTTCCGTGCCGTTCGGAGGGAGCTGATCGAGCGGGTGGCGGGGCATCGCAGCCCGTTTCCGCATCTGGACGGCCTCATCTTGGGGGCCACAAACCGTTTCACCCGGCTGAAGGTGGCCCACGAGCCGCGGCGGAGCGGGCACAGTGGCTATACGCTGAGAAAACTGCTCCGGCTGGCTTGCGGGCTGCTGTTTGGCTTCAGCGTGATGCCGCTGCGCCTGGCCTCCGTGCTGGGGCTGGTGATGTGCGTGGCCGGGCTGATGCTGTTGGGAATGGTGGCGGCGGAGGTGGTCTTTGCGGAGGCGAGGCATGAGGGCTGGCCATCCCTGATGGGGGCGCTGGCGATCTTCAGCGGGGCGCAGTTGCTGATGCTCGGACTGATCGGCGAGTATGTGGGCCGGGCTTTTCTGACCGTGGGCGGGCGTCCGCAGGCGATCGTGAGGGATGTGGTGATGACCAGGGAGGTGCCAGCATGATCGAGCCGCTGACCATTCGTGACACGGCGGTGGGCGGGGTGAAGCTCCTGAGGCTGCGCCATGCTCATGACGCGGTCCGTGGTGATCTGGCGGTGATCGAATTCGCCGAGGCGCTGCCTTTCACGCCGCAGCGGTGCTTCTGGACCTACATGATCCCCGGACGCCAAGTGCGTGGGGAGCATGCGCACCGCCTATGCAGCCAGTTCCTCGTCAGTGCTCATGGTGCCTGCCGCCTCCGTCTCGATGACGGCCAGAGCCGGGCGGAGATAGCTCTCGACCGCCCCGAAATAGGCGTTCTGGTGCCGCCGATGGTATGGGCGGAGGCCTGTGATCACTCCAGCGATTCCGTTCTTCTCGTGCTGGCATCTCACGCCTATGATCCCGACGACTACATCCGCGATTACAGTGAGTTTTTAGACCTTTTGAAGCACAAGCAGCCATGATTGGAGCCAATCACAGCCACAAGGCATCCCCACGCGAATTGGAGCACTCCCGGTGGGAGCGTCTGACTCTTTTCATGCGGGCAAGGTCCATGTCGGTGGCGATCATGGCCCCCTTGTCCCTCTCCCTGATGCTGGCGTGGGTGGATTACACCACGACGTGGGAGCTGAGCGTGTTTGTGTTCTACGCGGTGCCGATTTGGATGGCGGTCTGGTGGGCTGGAAGCAGAGCGGGCTATGGTATTGCAATCATCTGCGGCGTGCTGTGGTGGGCCTCCAATTACGAAACGCATCCTTACGAGACCACCCTGGGCTATGTGTGGGCCACGGTAAGCCGCATCGTCTTCTTTTGCCTGGCGGCCTATGCCGTGACGGCGGTGCGCAACCGCCAGGAGGCGGATTCGGCACGGATCCAGGCCTTGGAGGAACGGCGCCAGCTCGAGGAGGATCTCGTGGCGGTGAGCGAGCACGAGCAGCAGCGCATCGGCCAGGACCTGCATGACGGGCTCTGCCAGCAGCTCGCGGCCATCGGCCTGGCGGCCCGCTCGCTGGCTGATGATCTACACGAGGAGCAAAGCGCGTCCGCCAAGGATGCCGAGCTGATCCAGCAGTCCATCCAGCAGGCGGTGGAGGAGGCGCGTGGTCTTGCCCGCGGCATCTTTCCCGTGCATGTGGACAGTCACGGTCTCGCGGTGGCACTCACAGAGCTGGCACGTTCCACTTCCCGCCTGACCGGCGTGACCATTGACGTCGTCGAGAGCGGTGATGTGCAAATCTCCCCTCCCGAGGCGGCGATGCACCTCTACCGCATCGCCCAGGAGGCGGTGGCAAATGCCGTCCGCCACGGCGGCGCACAGTATATCCACATCAAAGTCGAAGGCACCTCGCACCTGATCACGCTCACCATCAGCGATGACGGGAAGGGCTTTCCCGCAGCGCGGAAAGATGGCGGCATGGGCCTGCGCACCATGCGTTATCGTGCACAGGTCATGGGCGCAACTCTGTCCTTCTCCCCCACCAGCAAAGACGGCGCCTGGGTGCGCTGCGAGGTGCCCGTCCTCCGCGCCTGACTTTTTTCAAACACAACCCCAACCTCACATCGCCATGCCTGACTCCACCAACATCAAACAAGCCCGGGTGCTCATCGTCGAGGATCATCCGATGTTCCGTGAACACCTCATCCAGCTCATCACCCGTGACCTCGGCGTCACCGTGTGTGGTGAGGCGGACAACATCCGTGATGCCATGGCCCTCCTCGAAAAGGAGAAGCCGGACATCGCCATCGTCGATCTCACGCTGCGTGGCGGCTCCAGCGGCCTCGAACTGCTGAAGGACATCAAGGCCCTCGGGCTCGACGTGCAGGTCCTCGTGCTGTCCATGCACGATGAGGACTTGTATGCCGAGCGAGCCCTCCGCGCCGGTGCCCGCGGCTACATCACCAAGAACGAGGCCTCGTCTGAGGTGATCAAAGCCATTCGCTGTGTGCTCGGAGGTGAAATCTACGCCAGCCAGCGGGTCACCGCCCGTCTCCTGCAGCGCATGAGCCAGAAGCGCACCCCCAGCACGCTCGCCGGTGTGGACACCCTGGCTGATCGTGAATTGGAGGTCTTCCAGATGCTCGGCCGCGGCAAGAGCACCAAGGAGATCGCCCAGGTGCTCAATCTTGGCGAGTCCACCGTCGAGACCTACCGTGCCCGCATCAAAGAGAAGCTGCAGCTTCGCAGTGCTGCCGAGCTCTACCTGCGTGCCGGCCAGTGGGTGCGTGATCACGGTGCGTGAGTGCCGGTGTGGCGTGATGCGCCACATGAACTGTCGTTTGCCATCTCGCCCGCTCAGGAGCGAATTTTCCGCCGCATGTCCAAGTCCACCCGCAAGAAAAAGCAGCCACCGGCCCGTCCACGCCCGGCTGCGGCGGCCTTGCCCGTAACCGCAGCTCCCGCTGTGCCGCTCTGGTCCCGTCCATGGTCAGTTCCTGCCTTTCTGGCGCTCCTTTGCGCCGCCCTCTATGGCTGGACACTGCGCTTCCCAATGGTTTTCGATGATGACACCTACCTCATCAACAACCCCATGTTCCGCGTGGAGAGTTTTGGTTATCCACTCCGCTTTGACGAGTTCGTCAACACACCGGGGAAGCTCGGCCTCGATCCTGATCTGGCGGTGAACTTCGTCACCCGTCCCGTGGCCTACGCCACCTTCTACCTCAATTACCTCCTGGGCGGCTGGGACACTCGGGGACTGCGTCTCTTCAACATTCTCGTCCATGCGGCCAATGCCATCCTCCTGTGGGCGGTGCTGCGTCAGTTGCTCGGGCGTCTGGCCGCTCGTGGCTCCCTCTCGGCGGCATCAGCGGGCTTCATTCCCGCCGCGGCCGCCGTTTTGTTCGCCGTGCATCCGCTGGCCATAGAGTCTGTGACCTACATCGTGCAGCGCTTCACCTCGCTCGCCGGTTTTTGGTCGCTTCTGGCGGCCTGGTTGTACTTCCGCTCCACGGAGGAGGAGATGGAAAGCCGCCGCGTGACCCGCTTCCGCATCGCCGCCGGCATCGTGATGCTCTTGGGCATGCTGACGAAAGAGTGCTCCGTGGTCACTCCAGTGCTCATTTTGATGGTGGAACTGCTGGTGCTGGGCACGCACTGGAAGTCCGCCCTCCGCCGCACCCTGCCGCTGCTGCTCAGCCTGCCTGTCATCCCCATCCTCATCCTCATGGCTTCCGCCGCGCTGAATGGTGGCCGTCTCGATCTCGGCTCGGGATTGAACATCGTGAACTCCCGTGACGAGCCGGTGACGCACTTCGAATACCTCATCACGCAGTTCACCGTCGTGGCTCATTACCTGCGTCTCATGGTATGGCCTGCCGGGCAGAACATCGATCCCACCTGGGAAGTCAGTCACTCCTTCTTCGAAGGGCAGGTGATGGCCTCTTTTCTCATGCATCTCGGCATCGTGGCCGCCGCGTTCTTTGGCTTTCGCACGATGCGCCATGTGGATGCCCGTGCCCGGCTGGTGCTGGCCTTTGTGCTCTGGTTTTACGGCAGCATCTCCATCTCCTCCGGGCTCGTGCCGCTGCCGGACATGGTGGCCGAACACCGCTCCTACGTGCCCTCGATCGGCATGTTTGTCGTGTTTGCCTGCCTCTTTGATGTGGTGCGTGGCCTCTTCACCAGCCGTCCGCGTGAGATGGCTGCTCTCGCTGTCCTCATCGTGGCTGGTTTCTCCACCGCCACCATCCTTCGCAACCGCGTCTGGAGCGGCGCGGACTCCCTCTGGGCGGATGCAGCGAAGAAAAGCCCCGGCAAATTCCGCGTGTGGAGCAATCTCGGCGTGGCCCTTTCCGCCAAGGGCCGCGAAAAGGACGCGGCGGACTGCTACCGCAAATCCGTGCAGATCGAGCCCGCCTTTGCCAATGGCGTGCTGAACCTCTCCAACTCCCTCCTGCGCCTCAATCGTCCCAAGGAGGCCCTCACGGAGATCGACCGGCTCCGCGAGCACAACCCGCAGGCGTTTGAGAGACCCCCCATCCTCTACACCAAGGCGCTCGGTCTGCTGCAGACCGGCAAACCCCAGGAGGCCACCGATCTCCTCCGTTCGGTGGTGGAAAAGGAACCCCGTGACTTCATGTCCCACCGCCTTCTGGGCATCATTTTCTCGGATGCAGGGAAAAAAGCCGATGCTGAGCGTCATCTGCGCCAGGCACTCGCGCTGGAGCCGAATGATGCACACACCCGCCAGGCCCTCGAAAAGATCGGCCTCGTTGTCACCAGCGGCAGTTGAGCTCTTGCCTCACCGCGGCCGCCGCAGCTCAAACAGGTCACGCGTCTTCGCATACCAGTGCGGGGCCTGCATGCGCCCGACCGGATGATAGCTGCCCGGCTTCACCAGCCATGTCTCCGGATCGAAAATGCCATCGCGCACATGCACGCGGAGCACTTCGCCGATGATGAGGCGATTGCTGCCGATCTCGAGAATGCTGTGGCATCGGCATTCGAGGCTCGCGGGAGCCTCGGCGATGCGAGGAGGCTTTACCGCGCTGCTTGGCACGGCGGTGAGGCCGGCATGCAGCAGTTCGTTTTCACCCGGCGGCAGGCTTGCGGCGCACAGGTTCATCTTCTCCGCGATGGCTTCATCCACGAGATTCACCACAAACTCCTGCGTGAGGCGGATGTTTTGCGCCGTGTCCTTTGGCACGCCCGGTGCACGATCACCCGGACAAAGTCCCACGATGGGCGGCGAGTCACCGAGCACATTAAAGAAGCTAAACGGTGCCGCATTCACCCGGCCCTCCAAATCCACCGTCGTCGTGAGAGCGATGGGCCGCGGCGTCACGAGGCCGCCGAGGATCATGTAAGCATCGTCGCGAAGAGGTCCGGTGAGGTCGATTTCCATGGTGGGGAAGGGGATGCGTCATGGAGAATCCTTCCCAGCCGGTGATTCAACCGTTTTGACCGGTAAACTGTGCTCCAACTCCGCCGTAACCTCTCCCATGAGTCCTCTCTTCGAATCCAATCTCCTTCAAACCCGCCGTCAGTTTTTCGGGCACAGCGGTCTGCGCCTCGGTGGGCTCGGTTTGACGTATGCGATGGGCCGGGAGGCTTTTGCGGCTTCCAAAACGCAGGTGCATGAGCCGTTGCCGGGGCTGCCGCACTTTGCGGCGAAGGCGAAGGCGGTCATTTACCTGCACATGAACGGCGGGCCGTCGCAGCTCGATACTTGGGACTACAAACCGGGCCTGCAGCAGTGGTATGACAAGGATTTGCCGCCGAGCGTGCAGGGTGGGCAGCGACTGACGGGCATGACAAGCAAGCAGGCGCGGTTTCCGGTGGCACCGAGCCTTTTCAAGTTCGCGCAGCATGGGCAGTGCGGACGCTGGGTGAGCGAGTTGCTGCCACACACGGCGAAGCACGTCGATGACATCGCTTTGATCAAGACGGTGCACACGAACGCGATCAACCACGACCCCGCGTGCACCTTTGTGATGACGGGCCGCGAGGTACCGGGCTTTGCGAGCCTCGGCTCGTGGCTGGCCTACGGTCTCGGCAGCGAGAGCAATGACCTGCCGGCCTTTGTGGTGCTGACGCCGACGTGGAGCGCGAAGGCGATGGCGCAGGCTCTTTTCACCCGCATGTGGAGCAGCGGCTTTTTGCCGAGCCAGTTCAGCGGCGTGGCGCTGCGTGCCGTAGGCGATCCGGTGCTCTACATCCAGAATCCCGACGGCGTCTCGCCGGCGAACCGTCGCGCGATGCTCGACACGCTGGCGCAGATGAACGCGCACAGCTTTGAGAAGTTCGGCGATCCGGAGATCCAGGCGCGCATCTCGCAGTATGAGATGGCTTTCCGAATGCAGACGAGTGTGCCGGAACTCGTCGATCTGAAATCCGAGAGCCAGGCCACGCTCGATATGTATGGCCCCGAGGTGCAGAAGCCGGGCACCTTTGCCGCCAGCGCCCTCCTCGCGCGGCGTCTCGTCGAACGCGGCACGCGCGTGGTGCAGGTGCTGCATCGCGGCTGGGACCAGCACGGCAATCTGCCAAGCGACATCCGCCTCCAATGCCGCGACACTGACCAGCCCATCGGCGCTCTGTTGACCGATCTGAAACAGCGCGGCCTGCTCGACAGCACGCTCGTGATCTGGGGCGGAGAATTTGGCCGCACGGTCTATTCACAGGGCGGATTGACGCAGACGAACTACGGGCGCGATCATCATCCGCGGAATTTCTGCATGTGGATGGCCGGCGGCGGCATCAAAGGCGGCACCAGCTACGGCGAGAGCGATGACTTCAGTTACAACATCGCCACTGATCCCGCGCACCTGAACGACATCAACGCCACCATCCTCAACCAGTGCGGCATCGACCACGAGCGCCTCAGCTACAAATTCCAAGGCCTCGACGCCCGCCTCACCGGCGTGCTGCCGCAGCATCCGATCCAAGAGATCATTGGGTAGCAAAGCCAAGATACTCGCACTGCTGCGCAAGCACGGCTCAGCCGACGAAGCCTTCGGCGAGAAGGGAGTGATGCGGCGGACGTATTTCATCATCGCCGTCCGCAGGCGGTGCACTCCCATGAAACGATTCCTTTTCACCGGACTCCTCGCGCTCGGATTCACACATGCCAGAGCGGCCACGGTCGATTTCGCTCGCGACATCAAGCCGATCTTCAACAAGCACTGCAATGCCTGTCACGGCGGTGTGAAGCACTCGGGTGACCTCTCGCTGGTGTATCACAACAAGGTGCTCGAACCGGCGAAGTCGGGCGAGGTCCCCGTCGTGCCGGGTAAGCCGGAGAAGTCGGCCATCATCGCGCGGGTGACGACCTCGGACACGGACGAGATCATGCCGCCGCCGAAACATGGGAAGCCTTTGCCGGAGAAAGAGGTCGCTTTGCTGCGGGAGTGGATCGCTCAGGGAGCACCGTGGGATGAGCATTGGGCCTTCATGCCGCCGAAAGAACCGGCGAAGCCCACGCTGAAGGACGCAAAGTGGCCGAAGCAGTCGCTGGATGCCTTTGTTTTGGCGAAACTGGAGAAGGAAGGGCTTAAACCATCGCCGGAGGCCGAGGGGAGGCAGTGGCTGCGGCGCGTGACCTTTGATCTCACGGGCCTGCCACCGACGCCGGAGGACCTGCAGGCACTCGAAGTGATGCCGTATGAGATGATCGTGGACCGTTTGCTCAAATCGCCGGCCTTTGGCGAGCGCTGGGCGAGTGTGTGGCTCGATCTCGCGCGTTACGCGGACTCGCAGGGCTATGAGGCGGACAAGCCGCGCATCATCTGGCCGTATCGCGACTGGCTGGTGCGGGCGTTTAATGCGGACATGCCTTTTGACCAGTTCACGATCAAGCAGCTCGCTGGTGATTTGCTGCCGAAGGCCACGCTGGATGATCGCATCGCCACGGCGTTTCATCGGAACACGCCGACGAACTCCGAAGGCGGCACGGACGATGAGGAGTTCCGCGTGGTGGCCGTGGTGGACCGCATCGCGACGACGTGGCGCACGTTTCAAGGCGTGACCTTCAACTGCGTGCAGTGCCACTCGCATCCTTACGATCCCTTCGAGCATGGCGAGTTCTACAACTACATGGCCTTCTTCAACACACAGAAGGACTGGGACCTGCCGGAGGACGAGCCAAAGCTGCGCGTGCCGTTGAAAGAAGCGGAGTTCGCGAAGGCGCAGCAGCTTGATTCGCGACTGCTCGCGCTGCGCTCCGCGAAAGTCGCGGAGATGGAAAAGCGCTCTAGCGAGTCAAAATGGGCCGCGCTGGAGCCGTGTTGCGTGCAATCGTCCGGCCAGACGAAGCTCACGACGAAAAAAGCTGCGGATGGCGTGATGGATGTCGTCGCCGAGGGCACGGTGTCGCACTACTCGGTGTTCACGATTGATGCGCCGGTGCCGCAGGGCGTGAAGAAGCTCACCGCGCTGAAGATGGATGCGCTGCCGCTCGATCCGGCGAAGGCGCAAAGCAGCGCGGAACTGGGTTTTGTCGTTTCGCTCCTGCGGGCCATCGTGGTGACGCCAGAGACGGAAAAGGCTGTTTATGCCGCGACGAATGCTCCGCCGGAAAAAGAGGTGGATGTGGCCGTGGATGCCAGCGCGAAGAAAAAAGTCTCCTCGCCGCCCGCACCGAAGGGCGTGCCAAATCCGCCCGCGCAGCCGGGCGAGATCACTTTCACCTATGCGCTCGGCGATGAAGCCGATCCGGTGTTTGACGCGCAAACGACGCTGAATGCCGACAAGGGCGGCTGGGGGGCGAATCCGCGCATGACGCATGCGCGGCGCCTCGTGCTCATTCCTTCGAAGCCCATCGATCTGCCGCCCGGTGCGAAGCTGCGCATCCTCATGCGGCATGATGAGGGCGGCTTCGGCTACGCGCCGCTGGTGACAAATCGCAGCCGCTTCGCCATCAGCGACAGCGATGAGTGGACGAGCTACGCGACGAGCAAGGCCTTCGTGGCTCGCGAAACAGAGCTGGCGAAGCTCGAAAAGGATCGCGCAGGCATCGCGAATGCCTTGATGCCCGTTTTGCAGGAGCAGGACCGACATTTGCGCCGTGACACGGCCGTCTTCATGCGTGGGAACTGGCTCGACAAAGGCGAGCGAGTCACGCCAGCCATTCCGGCGGTGTTTGGACGGCTTCCCGTGTCGAAAGAGCCGCCGCGACTCGCTTTGGCGAAATGGATGGTTTCGTCGAAAAACCCGCTCACCGCCCGTGTGGCCGTGAATCGCGTGTGGGAGCAGCTTTTCGGCCTCGGCATCGTCGAGACGCTGGAGGACTTTGGCAGCAGCGGGCAGGCACCATCGAATCAAGCGCTGCTGGATCACCTCGCGGTGCGTTTTCAATCCGAACTCGGTTGGAGCATGAAAAAGCTGCTGCGCGAGATCGTGCTCAGCGCGACTTATCGTCAAAGCGCGAAGACCACGCCCGAACTGCGCGAGCGTGATCCACGCAATCGCCTGCTCGCCCGCGGGCCACGCACGCGACTCACCGCCGAGATGGTGCGTGACAATGCGCTTGCCGTCGCCGGAGTGCTTTCGCCGAAGATGTTTGGCCCGCCGGTGATGCCCGTGCAGCCGGACGGCATCTGGCGAGCGGCCCGCAGCGGTGCGAAATGGAAAAACGCCGAAGGCGAGGACGCGCACCGCCGCTCCATCTACACCTACTGGCGTCGTTCGAGCCCGTATCCGAGCAGTTTGACCTTCGATGCGCCAGATCGCCTGCTGTGCGCCGCGCGGCGCTCCACGACGAACACACCGCTCCAGGCACTCGTCACGCTGAACGATCCCGTCTTCATCGAGGCCGCGGTGGCACTGGCGAAGCGTGTCGAGCCCTGCGGCGATCTCGAAAAGAAGATCACGCAGGCCTTTGAGCTCGCCACCGGCACGAATCCCTCCTCCGCCGACCTCCGCGACCTCTCCGCGCTGCATGCTGCCGCTCTCACCGAATACAAAGCCGACTCCAAACTCGCCCAACCGCTCGGCGGCACGGCTGAGCAGGCCGCGATGGCCATCGTCGCGAACGCGATCCTCAACCTCGACACCGTCCTCACCAAATGAACGCGCTCCACCACCTCCAGCACGACACGTTGCAGCAGTTCACGCGCCGGCATTTCCTCCAGAAGTGCGGCGTCGGCCTTGGCGGCGCATGGATCGCGCAGCAGGGCCTCGGTGCCGAGCGTGATCCCGCACGGCCGAATGCGGCGCAGTCGCCCGCGTTGCCTTCAAAAGCGAAACGCGTGATCTACATGCACATGTCCGGTGCGCCGAGCCAGCTCGAGCTTTTCGATTACAAACCCGTGCTGCAGAAGCTCAATGGCAAGGATTGCCCGAAGGAATTCCTCGAAGGCAAGCGCTTCGCCTTCATCCGCGGCACACCGAAGCTGCTAGGGCCGTATTACCCCTTCCATCAGGAGAAAAAGACCGGCCAGTGGGTGAGTGACAAGCTCCCGCACTTCGAGTCCGTCATGGACAAGGTGTGCATCATCAAGTCGATGCAGACGGACCAGTTCAACCACGCGCCAGCACAGCTCCTCGCGCTCACCGGCAGCCAGAATCTCGGCCACGCCAGCATCGGCGCGTGGTCGCTCTACGGCCTCGGCAGCGAGAGTGAAAACATGCCCGGCTTTGTCGTGCTGCTCAGCGGCGGGCAGAATCCGGACGCGGGCAAGGCCGCGTGGGGCAGCGGCTTCCTGCCGAGCGTGTATCAGGGCGTGCAGTGCCGCAGCGAGGGCGATCCCGTTTTGTATCTCTCGAACCCGCCGGGCATCAATCGCCACCTGCGCGGCGGCGTGATCGATGCGGTAAAAAAGATCAACCAACGCGCCTACGAGCAGCTCGGCGATGCGGAGACGGTCACGCGCATCGCGCAGTATGAGATGGCCTTCCGCATGCAGATGAGCGCCAGCGAGGCCATGGACATCACGCAGGAGCCGAAGCACATCCACGAGATGTATGGCACGGAGCCGGGCAAGGAGAGCTTCGCGAACAACTGCCTGCTCGCGCGGCGGCTCATCGAGCGCGGCGTGCGCTTTGTGCAGCTCTTTGACTGGGTGTGGGACCATCACAGCGGCCTCGACGATGCCTTCCCGAAAAAATGCCAGCAGGTGGACAAGCCGATGACCGCGCTGTTGCACGATCTGGAGCAGCGCGGCCTGCTGGAGGACACGCTCGTCGTGTGGGGCGGCGAGTTTGGCCGCACACCGATGCAGGAGAATCGTGGTGGTGTCGCCGCGAAGTCCCCGGGCCGCGATCACCATGTCGATGCCTACTCCATCTGGATGGCCGGTGGTGGCGTCAGAGGCGGCATCAGCCACGGCGAGACCGACGAAATCGGCTACAACGCCGTGCTCGACAAAGTGCAGGCCCGCGACCTCCACGCCACCATCCTCCACCAGCTCGGCCTCGATCACCTGAAGCTCACCTACCCCTATCAAGGCCTCAACCAGCGCATCGTCGGCGTGAAGCCATGTCGTGTGCTGAAGGAGATCCTGGCGTGAACACCTTGGCTCAGTTTTCCTCATGAACCGCCGCCACTTCTTCCAAAGCGCCGTGTTGAGCGCTTCACTGCCAGCCTTGAGCAACGCGGAAGCCGCCAGTGCTTCGATGGAAGCCCGATCCGCGTGGGTGGACATGCTGGTGAAGGTTTCCACACCCGTGATCGCGAATCTGGCCGCGCAGCAGTTGAAACAAAAGATGCCTGTCGAGGCTCAACAAGGCCAGGAGGCCAAACGCGCCGCTGTCACGCACCTCGAAGCCCTCGGCCGCACGCTCGCAGGCCTCGCGCCGTGGCTTGCAGCATCTGGGCTCGACGCCGCCGAAGAATCCCGCCGTGGTCAAATGGCTGCGCAGGCCCGAAAAGCCCTCGCCAGTGCTGTGGAGCCCACTTCAGCCGACAAACTCGATTTCACCGCCGCCGCGCAAAACCTCGTCGATGCCTCTTTTTTGGCTCTCGGCCTCTCACGAGCTCAAAAGAAGCTTTGGGACGCTTTGGACGCCACCACACGCGAACGACTGATCACCGCCTTGCAAAGCACGCGGCAGTTCAAGCCCGGTCAAAACAACTGGCTGCTCTTCTCCGCCACCATCGAGGCCTTTCTCGGCTCCGTCGGTGCCGCGTGGCTGCCGGAGCCCATCGAGACCGCCATCGCCGCGCACGAGGCGTGGTATCAGGGCGATGGCATGTATGGCGACGGCCCCGAGTTTCACTGGGACTACTACAACAGCTTCGTCATCCAGCCCATGCTGCTCGCCGTGCTCGATCTGATGAAGCCCGTCGATGCACGTTGGGAAAAGCATCGCGCCACCATCGTGAAGCGTGCGCAGCGCTTCGCCGCCATCCAGGAGCGCCTCATCGCACCTGATGGCAGCTATCCGCCCATCGGCCGCTCCATCACCTACCGTTGCGGAGCCTTCCATCACCTCGCCGATATGGCGCTGCGTCATCAACTGCCCGCCACTGTGGCACCTGCGCAGGTCCGCGGAGCCTTGAGTGCCGTCATTCAGCGCACGCTCACGCCCGCAGGCACCTTTGATGATCAAAACTGGCTTCGCATCGGCCTCGCCGGCCATCAGCCATCGCTCGGCGAAGGCTACATCAGCACCGGCAGCCTGTATTTGTGCACCTTTGCCTTCCTCCCGCTCGGCCTGCCGCCTTCGGATGCCTTCTGGTCCGGCGCAGCGATAGATCGTTCGTCGGTGCATATCTGGTCCGGCCACGACCTGCACGCCGATCACGCGATTTGATATGAAATCTCTTCTTCTACTCCTCGCCATCACCTTGCCGCTCGCGGCGGCGGATGATCTTTCCATCCTGCCTGCGGGCAGCGCACCGGCGGCGCTGGAGACGCCTTGGTTTCCGAGCCGGCTGCATGCGTTTGTGTGGCGGAACTGGCAACTCGTGCCCGCGCAGCGACTGGCGGAGGTGGTGGGTGGCAAGGCGGAGGACATCGTCGCGCTCGGGCGTAGCATGGGGCTGGAGCCGGTGAAGCCATTGAGCGATGCGCAGTGGCGGCGGGCGCATCTGACGATCCTCCGGCGGAACTGGCACCTGCTGCCGTATGAGCAGATCCTCCAACTGCTCGATTGGAAGGCCGAACGGCTCGCCTACACATTGCGCGAGGACGATTTCTTCTTTCACAAGGTCGGTGACCTGAAGCCGCAGTGCGAGCCGCTCGTTTACTCGCCGCCGAGTGCGGCGCAGAACACGCGTGCCGCGGAGATCGCGACGCTGGTGAAGCAAAACTTCCCCAACGGTCATCTCGAAGGCGTTGAGCCGTTGTTTGCCTTCATCGACCAGTTCAAGACGATGCCGGTGAATGCCAAAACGCGCACGGTCGATCCCGACGCGCCGCTGCGCATCGGCTATTCCTACTTTGCGCCATGTGGCGATCCGTTGCTCGATCCAGCGCTCGATCCCTATCCCGATGGCCTGCTGGCGCGGCTCTCGGCGGTGGGCGCGAACGCCGTGTGGCTGCATGTCGAGCTGGGGCACCTCGCTCCGCTGCCGTGGGCGCATGATGAGCACATCGAGTCGCGCCGCGAGGCGTTGCGCATGCTGGTGAAGCGTGCGGCGGCGCAGGGCATGCGTGTGTTTCTCTATTTCAATGAGCCGCGCTCGCTGCCGGTGAAGTCGCCGGTGTTTGATGCGCATCCTGAGTGGCGTGGCGTGCTGGAAAAGGACTACAACGCGCTCTGCACCAGCGTGCCGGAGGTGCGTGCGGCGATCCGCGATGGGGTGGCGTCGCTTTGCAAGGCGGTGCCGGAGTTGGGCGGCTTTTTTACCATCACCGCGAGCGAGAATCTCACGAGCTGCTGGTCGCACGGACGCGGCGCGGATTGTCCGCGCTGCAAATCACGCACCGCCTCCGAAGTCATCGCGGAAGTGAGCACGACGATCCAGGAAGGCATCCGCGCTGGTGGCGGAAGGCAGCGCTACATCGTGTGGGACTGGGCGTGGCGTGATGATTGGGCGCTCGATGGCATCGCAAAGCTGCCGGAGGGCGTGACACTGCAATGCGTGAGCGAGTGGAGCCTGCCCATCGAGCGCGGTGGCGTGAAATCAGCCGTCGGTGAATACAGCATCAGTTCCATCGGCCCCGGACCGCGTGCCTTGAAACATTGGGAGGCCGCGAAGCAGCGCGGACTGCGCATCTCCGCGAAGATCCAATGCGGCAACACCTGGGAGATGTCCTCCGTGCCCTACATCCCGGTGATCGACAACATCGCGCGTCATGCTCAAGGGCTGCGTGAGGCTGGTGTGCGCGACATTTTACTCGGCTGGACGCTCGGCGGTCATCCTTCGCCGAACATTGAAGTCGTCTCCGCCATCCTCGGCGGCGGAACACTCGAAGCGTATGCGAAACAACGCCACGGCTGCGATCACGAGGCCGCGCTGACTTTCTGGCGCGGATGCAGCGCGGCGTTTCGCGAGTTTCCCTACAACATCGGCGTCGTTTACAACGCGCCTTTGCAAATGGGCCCCGCGAACGTGCTCTGGCCCACGCCGACGAAATACCACGCCTGCATGGTGGGCCTGCCGTATGACGATTTGAAGACCTGGCGGGCCATCTATCCCGAACAAGTCTTCGTGCAGCAGTTGGAAAAGGTGGCGGAAGGCTTCGAAGCCTCGCTCAAGACGCTGCGAGCCGTCGTGAAGCAGCCCAGCGCGGCTCTGGCCGAGGAAATGCGCTTCGCCGAGGCCGCGGCGATCCATTTCGCCAGCGTGGCGAATCAATCCTGCGCCGTGATGGCCCGCGAGGTAAAGGACAACGCCACGCTCGCCCAACTCGCCAATGCCGAAGCCGTTTTGGCGCTGCGTTTGCACGCGCTGCAAAGCCAGGACTCACGCATCGGCTTTGAGGCCTCGAACCAGTATTACTACGTGCCGCTCGACTTGATCGAAAAAGTCATCAACTGCCACTGGATGGCCTCACACGGCACCGTGACGGCAAAATGACCCTGTTTGCCATGAAGACTCTGATTCGACGTTTGGCTGTTTGCGGGCTCTCGGGCTCATTTTTGGCCTTTGGGGCCGATCCGGCACCGAAGGCGGATGGCTATCGAGGTATCTGGTTCGAGCTGGGGCAGAAGTCGGCGCATGGAGACAAATACTCCGGCGGTCTCGGCACCTACACGTCGAGCCACAATCCCATCGCGGTGCATGCGCCGGCGGTGAACAAGACCTTCTTCACCTACGGCGGCACGACGACGAAGGACGCGCGGCACCTGCTCATCATGGTTTCGTATTTCGATCATGCCACCGGGCTGGTGCCGCGGCCGGTGATCGTGCATGACAAGCAGGGCGTGGATGATCCGCATGACAACGGCAGCCTCCAAATCGGCCCGGACGGGCATGTGTGGGTCTTCGTCAGCGGTCGTGCGAAGAAACGGCCGGGCTTCAAGTATCGCAGCACGAAGCCTCACAGCATCGAGGCCTTTGAACGTGTGAGTGAGGAGGAGATGACGTATCCGCAGCCCTGGTTCGTGGAAGGGCAGGGCTGGCTGCAGATCTTCACGAAATACACGAAAGGCCGCGAGTTGTATTGGGAGACGAGCGCCGATGGCATGACGTGGAGCGCGGATCAAAAGCTCGCGGGCATCGGCGGGCACTACCAGGTGAGCGGGCAGCACGGCAATCTCATCGCCACCTTCTTCAACCGGCATCCGGGTGGCGATGTGGACAAGCGCACCGACCTCTACTACGCGCAGACGGACGACTTCGGCCACACCTGGACGACGATCAGCGGCGCGGCGCTCGATCTGCCGCTCAGCACGCCGGACAATCCCGCGCGTGTGATTGATTACGCCGCGCAGAAGCTGAACATGTATGCCTGCGACCTCAACTTTGACCGCGCAGGTCGTCCGCTGCTGCTGTATGTGACGAGCCACGGCCACCAGCCTGGTCCGGAGAATGATCCGCGCGAGCTGCGCCTCACGCGCTGGGACGGGAAGGCCTGGCAGACGCGCACGATCTCGCGCACGGACCACAACTACGACATGGGCAGCCTGTGGATCGACGGCGATGTGTGGAAAGTCATCGCGCCGACACAACCCGGCCCGCAACCCTGGGGCGGCGGTGGCGAGATGTGCCTGTGGAGCAGCCGTGATGAAGGCGCGAGCTGGTCGCTCACACGCGAGATCACGCAGCGCAGCCCGCGCAATCACAACTACGCCCGCCGGCCGCGTGCCGCGCACGATCCGTTCTTTGCCTTCTGGGCGGATGGCAATCCTGACAACTTCTCCGAGTCCCATCTCTACTTCTGCGACTCCACCGGCGAGCACGTCTGGCGGCTTCCGTATGACATGGAGGGAGAGACGGCGCGACCGGTGGAGGTTGTAGGCGGGAGGTGAAGTGGTAGCGGCAAAAAAGCGGCCCGTGAGGCTTTCGCACCCACGGGCCATCTGATGATCCGTTCAGTGCCTCACGCGGCGTTCTTGTTCAGCATCGCGTGGAGATCGTCCTCGACCTTGCCGATGGGCTTGATGCCAAACTTCTCGACGAGCACGCCGAGGACGGTTGGTGTGATGAAGGCGGGCAGATCCGGGCCGATGCGGATGTCCTTCACGCCGAGGTGCAGCAGGGCGAGCAGGATGCACACGGCCTTTTGCTCGAACCACGAGAGCACAAGCGAGAGCGGCAGGCCGTTCACATCCGTGCCGAAGGCGTTCGCGAGCGCCATGGCGACCTTCACGGCGGAGAAAGCGTCGTTGCACTGGCCCATGTCGATGCGGCGCGGCAGTCCGCCGATCTCTCCCATGTCCTCATTCAAGATGCGGAACTTCCCGCAGCCGAGCGTGAGGCAGATGGTGTCCTGCGGCAGCGCCTTGGCGAGGTCGGTGTAGTAGTTGCGGCCGTACTCCGCTCCATCGCAGCCGCCGATGAGGAAGAAGTGGCGGATGGCACCCGCTTTGACCGCGTCGATGATCGTGCCCGCCACGCCGAGCACGGCGTTGTGGCCGAAGCCGACGGTGACGAACTTGTCTGCGCTGGTGTCGGTGAAGCCTTCGGTTTCCACGGCGGCTTCAATGACAGGCGTGAAGTCCTTGTTCGAGGTGTGCACCACGCCATGCCAGGCGACGAGGCCGCTGGTGAAGATGCGCGCCTTGTAGTCATCGCGCGGTTCCTGGATGCAGTTCGTCGTCATGAGGATGGCACCGGGGAACTGGCTGAACTCCGTGCGCTGGCGCATCCACGCTCCACCGAAGTGGCCGACGAGGTGTTTGTATTTCTTCAGCTCGGGATAGCCGTGTGCAGGCAGCATCTCGCCGTGGGTGTAGATGTTGATGTTCATGCCCTCGGTCTGCTTCAGCAGCTCTTCGAGGTCTTTGAGATCATGACCGGAGACGAGGATGCATTTGCCGGGAATGTGGCCCCAGCGCACCTGGGTGGGCACAGGATGGCCGTAGGTGCCGGTGTTGGCGCGGTCGAGCAGTTCCAGTACCTTCAGCGTCACCGCGCCGCACTTCATGTTGAGTCCGAAAAGCTCGTCCACGGTCGGATTCGGATTCGTCACGGCATTCAGCGCCTCGTGGAGGAAGGCATACACCTCTGGATCCCTTTGGCCGAGTGTCTGCGCGTGCTTTGCATACGCGGCGACGCCTTTGATGCCGTAGATGAGCAGCTCCTGCAGGCCGGTGAGGTCCGCGCCGAGCGTGTCGAGACGCTTGCGGATGCCCACGAGCTCACCTTGCTCGATCAGGCCGTCGAGCGAGGCCGCGGGCTTCCAGGTGGCGGAGCCGTTGAGCTTCTCCGGCGACTGCCCGGCATCACCGCAGGCCTTTTCATACATCTCACGCGCACGATCGCGGACGTGGCCGGCGCGGAGCAGGATGGTCTCCATGCGCCACGGGTCAAAGTTTACGTTCGTGACCGTGGTGAAGAGCGCTTCGCTGGTGAAGACATCGACATCGTGGTCACGCACGCCGAGCTGGCCGGCGCGATGGGCGAATTTGGCGATGCCTTTGCTCACATCGACCAGCAGGTCCTGGAGGGCGGCGGTTTCGGGATTCTTCCCGCAGATGCCGGTGATGGTGCATCCTTTGCCGGAGGCGGTTTGTTCACATTGGTAGCAGAACATGGTGGTGGTTGGGTTGGTTGGTTGGTGCCAACTCGATGTCCGCGTGATAAACTTGCATCAGCGATGCCACTTTGTCGGCGCGGAGAAAACTCTCCGAGCGTGCGTGCCGCTTGCGCGATGATTGCGAAGCACTGCGCGGTCTTTGGCCGCGCCTCCTTGCTGCGATCTGGTCTCATTGCAGACGGCGTATAACCGTCACGCAGGATCAAACATCTTCCCGGGGTTCAGCAGGCCTTGTGGATCGAGAGCCTTCTTCACGGTGCGCATGAGTTCAAAGCTGCCTTCACCGAGCTGGCGGCGCAAAAAGCCCTTCTTCGCCAAACCCACGCCGTGCTCGCCGGTCACGGTGCCGCCGAGTTTGAGCGTCTCACCCACGATTTCCTCCAGCGCAGCCTCCACGCGATGCATTTCCTCGTGGTCGCGTTCGTTCGTCAAAAACGTCGGATGCAGATTGCCATCGCCGAGATGGCCGAAGGTGCCGATTTGCAGGCGATGACGCTGCGCGACCTCGTTGATGAAGCTCACCATGCGTGCCAGCTCGCTTCGCGGCACCGTCACGTCTTCGAGGATCGTCGTCGGACGCACGCGGGCGAGAGCGGAGAAGGCATTTCGACGGGCGGCGGCCAGTTTGGCACCTTCCTGCTCGTTTTCGGCGGCACGCACTTCGCTGGCACCATTCGCACGAGCGAGTGCCATCATTTGCGCGGCTTCTTCTTCGACGACGACGGGATGCCCGTCGGTCTCCATGAGCACCACGGCCTCGACATCGGTTGGCAGGCCGATCTTCGCGTAATCTTCCACGCAGCGCACCGTCATCTGGTCGAGGAACTCCAGCGTGCAGGGGATGATCTTCGCCGCGATGATGGCGGAGATGGTTTCGGCGGCCTTTTCCATCGAATCGTAGAGCGCCAGCATGGTTTTGCGGGCCTTCGGACGCGGTAGCACTTTGAGCAAAACCTCGGTAATGATGCCCAGCGTGCCTTCGCTGCCGACAAAGAGGTCCTTCATCGAATAACCGGCCACGTCTTTGACGCACTTGTTGCCGAGGAAGGTCACGGTGCCATCAGGCAGCACGACCTCGATTCCCATGACGTAGTCGCGTGTGACGCCGTATTTGAGGCCGCGAAGGCCGCCGGAGTTCTCGGCGACGTTTCCACCGATGGTCGAGATCTTCATCGATCCGGGATCAGGCGGATAAAAGAGGCCCACCTTCGCGCAGGCATCGTCGATCTCCTTCGTGATCACACCGCTCTGCGCACGCAGCGTGAGGTTTTTCTCATCCAGTTCGATCAGCTTGTCCATCTTCACGAGGCAAAGGACGAGGCAGCCTGCCAGCGGCACGCTGCCGCCGCTGAGACCCGTGCCGCTGCCGCGCGTGACCACCGGCACGCTCTTCTCGCGGGCCAGCTTTACACACGCCGCCACTTCCGCCGTCGTCAGTGGGAAAATAACCGCGCCCGGCCGCTGCTTCAGCGCTGCGGTGCCATCAAACGAATATGGCACGAGATCCTCGTCCCGCGTGAGCACTCGCTCCGCGTCCACGATTTGCTTCAACGACTCGACAAAGGCTGCATCGACCTGGTTCATCCGTCCAACATGGCAAGTCCCTCTTGCACCGTCAATGCAGCCCGTGCTTTGGTTCCGCATGAACCTCTCCCGCCCCATCCGTTTCTCGCCTTACTACCAGTCTCGCGTGTGGGGAGGTCGCCGTCTGGAGACCGTGCTGGGTCGCTCGCTGCCGGATGCCACCACGCCGTTTGGCGAGTCCTGGGAAGTGAGCGACCGTGCTGAGGCGATGAGTGCCACGGCGGATGGCGTGACTTTGAATGAGCTTTGGCAAAACCATCGCGCCGAGGTCTTTGGCGGGCTGAAGAGCGATTCGCCCTGCTTTCCGCTGCTGATGAAGATCCTCGATGCCTGTGATGATCTTTCGATCCAGGTGCATCCGCCCGCGAGTCGCGCAGTGGAGCTCGGTGGCGATCCGAAGACCGAGATGTGGTTCATCGCGCATGCCGATCCGGGTGCGAAGATCTACGCTGGACTCAAAAGCGGCGTCACGCGGGCTCAATTTGATGCCGCGCTGCAAAACGGCACGCTCGCGGAGGTCGTGCATGTGATCGAGCCCGTCACCGGCGACTGCCTTTTCATCCCCAGCGGCCGCATTCATGCCATCGGAGCCGGTTTGCTGATCTATGAGATCCAGCAAAACAGCGACACGACCTATCGCGTGTTCGATTGGAACCGCGTCGGGCTCGATGGAAAGCCCCGTCAGCTCCACATCGCTGAATCGTTGGCCTCGATCGACTTTGAAGACTTCGAGCCGCGCATGCAATCACGTGCCGCCGAAGGTCCGTTGGTGAGCTGCGAGTTCTTTGATGTGATGCTGGGCTCGCAAGCCGGTCAACTTGGACGTACGGGTGAAAACCTCACGCTGGCTGTGACGCAGGGACAACTCGAACTCGCAGGCGAAACCTTCCGCGCCGGCGATTTTGCCATCATTCCATCATCGATGGAGGATGCGGCGCGTGACATCACCTCGAGGAGTGCGGACGCGCAGTGGCTTGAAATCCGCATTCCAGCAGCGCGATTGAGTGACGCTTGAATGGCTCGTCATACGAGCGTCTGGGGCGTGGAGGTGTTGACGTCTGGCTTTGGGATTGCTTGACCAACCTTTGTCGTTGTCGGCCCCGAAAACGAAGAAGGCTCACAAAGGGACTGAACAGATTGAAAACCTGTTCCACTTTCTTTGGCGGACAAGGTGTCCACACTGCCACCTGGCCTCTGCTCCGCTCACCCAAGGCCAACCGCCTCGCGCACGCGGGCGAGTGTCTTGCGGGCGACGGCACGGGCTTTTTCGGCACCTTCGGCGAGGACGCGATCGACGTAGGCGGGATCGGCGGTGATGGCGGCGCGTTTTTCGTGGAAGGGGGCGAAGAAGTCGCTCGTGGCCTGCAGCAGGCGCTTTTTGAAGTCGCCATAGCCGACGCCGCCATTGAGGTGGTCCTGCACCATCCGGTCGTAATCGGCAGGTGAAGCGACGAGTTTATACAAGGCGAGGATGGAGGAGCCTTCGACGGCCTTCGGAGCCTCCACGGGCGTTGAATCGGTCTTGATGCCCATGATCTTCTTTTTGAGCGCGGCGGGCTCTTCGAAGAGCTGGATGGTGTTGTGGTAGCTTTTGCTCATCTTCTGCCCGTCGAGGCCGGGGACGACGGCGGTGTCTTCGCGGATGCGGGGCGTGGGGAGCTTCAGCAGGCCTTCACCAAAGGTCTCATTCATCTTGATGGCGATGTCGCGCGTGACTTCGACATGCTGTTTCTGATCGCGGCCGACAGGGACGACATCGGCGTCGTAGATGAGGATGTCCGCGGCCATGAGCACGGGATAGGCAAAGAGGCCGTGGGAGGGCTTGATGCCATTGGCGATCTTGTCCTTGTAGCTGTGGCAGCGCTCGAGCAGGCCCATGGGCGTGACGGTGGAGAGGACCCAGGAGAGCTCGCAGTGCTCGGGGACATCGCTTTGACGGAAGAAGACGCATTTCGCCGGATCGAGGCCGCAGGCGAGGAAGTCGATGGCGAGGTCCCGCACATGGGAGCGGAGCAGTTTGCCATCGTGAATGGAGGTGAGGGAGTGGTAGTCCGCGATGAAGTAATAGGCATCACCCTCCTCCTGGAGGTGGATGGCGGCCTGCATCATGCCGAAGTAGTTGCCGATGTGGAGTCTGCCGCTGGGTTGGAGGCCGGAGAGGATGCGCATGGTGGTCGGGAGGAAGGGAAAACGAGGACTGTGAATGCTCCTGAGATAGGTCAGGGGGGCCCGAGGTCAAGGCGGGAGGTCAGTCCTGCCAGTGTTCATGCAGGCGCATCTGCTGGCGGAGATTCCCCATGACGATGATGAGCATGGTGAAGCTGAACACGGCCCCGGCCAGCGAGGTGATGGCGCTGAGCGTCATCGTGGTGCTGTCGAACACGAGGCTATCGGTGAAGCCGTCCATGGCCCGCTCGTTGAGGTTGAGGATCCAATCGAGCAGCACGCTAATGACCAAATTGATCTCAAAGACCCACAGCACCGGCCCAAACGGGATGCCGACCTGCTGACGCTGCCGCTGGCGGCGGGAGAGGTGCCGCAGCTCGCGCAGGCAGAAGAAGGGCATGACGAGATTCGCCAGCGGTGCCAGCCACCAGAGGCCGGAAGCCGGGCCGTGGGTGAGCATCGCGTCACCATACAGGCGGCGCAGGGCGGCAAAGGCGCAGCCTTGCCAAGCCATGAGCGCAAGGAAGAGCGGGATGAACATCCAGTCGAGCGAGTGGCCGGCGATCTCGTAGATCAGCGTCGTCAGGCTCCAAAGCATCCGCGTGAAGGGCATCGTCGTCTCGAGGTCCTGCTGGTGCAGGCCGATGAGCACCACCTCGGCCAGGCGCAGCACGCCTATGTGGAGCAGAATGAGGCTGAGCAGGATGGCGGTGGCGAGCAGTGTCCGGGGGACCTTCAATGGCTCGCGTGCGGACGCTTTCGGCGGTGCATAGACCTCGGCGAAGGCGGGCGAGTCGGGCTTGGCTTCGGCAACCGGAACCGGCACGGGCGGAGCTTCCGGCACAGCAGCGTGGAGGTCCGCGGCGGCGAGCGGCAGCCAGACGCTGGTTCCTCCGCGGCGCACGGGCGTCTCGGGCTTCAGCGTGCCGCGTTCCTTCAAGGCACGGATCTGCGTGGCGCTCATCGGGCCAAATTCGGCCTCGCCGCGTTTGTAGTGCCATTCGTCCATGTGCCCTGATCAGATAGCGGAGCGGCCCGCTGGCGTGAAGGCCTTTTTTGACCTTGTCTGCGCCACCGCATTTTCCCTTGAACAAACCGCCACGCATGTGGTCTGCTCTGCCACCATGAAAAAGATCGCCCTCACCTTCGCCGCCGCCGTGGCGGTCATGCTGTCCAGTTGTGTGTCCAACACACCGCAGACCCGCATTGAGCGGAATCCGCAGCTCTTCAACGCTCTGAGCGCCAAAGACCGCCAGCTTGTGAGCCAGGGGCTCATTCGTGAAGGTTTGACCAAGGACGGTGTCTTCCTCGCGTGGGGAGCGCCTGACACGACCAGCGTGGGGCGCAAAGGCGGTCGTGAGATCGAGGAGTGGACCTACCTCGGCCATCGTGCCGTGCGCACGATGAACATGAATGTGGGCATGGGCTGGGGCTTTCCGTATGGTGGCTGCGGCCCGTGGGGATGGGGAGGCTATGGCCCATGGGGCTGGGGCGGTCCCGGCTGGGGCACGGATGTGATTTATGTGCCCTACACAGCGGGCGTGGTGACCTTCCGCAGCGGGCGTGTGACCGAGTGGCAGGCGGCGAGACGCTGAGAGATTGCCCGCGGCGAAACGCGGTCTAGTCTCGACGGCTTATGAGCGTCCCTGAAGAGCACCTTGCCTCCCGCCGCGTCCTGAAATCGCGTGATCAAGCTTGGGCCAAGGCCCTTGCCTCCTTCTGCGTGCGTCTCGGTCTGCCGCCGAATGTGATTTCCATCTTCAGCATGCTCTTTGCCGGAGGTGCCATGGCCTGCTTCATGGTGGCGGGCGATCAAGCGAATGCCGCGGGAGCCATCGCGGCGTGGGGTGGTGCCATCCTGTGCATCCAGATGCGGCTGATCTGCAATCTGCTCGATGGCATGGTGGCCGTGGAAGGCGGCAAAGGCTCGCCCGCAGGTGTCATTTACAACGATGCGCCGGATCGCGTGGCGGATGTGCTGATCCTCGTCGGCGCTGGTTACAGCGGGGCAGGGGAGCCGGGTGTCGTGAAGATCTTTGCCATGCTGCCGCTGGGCTGGTGCGCCGCCTGCGTGGCGCTGGGCACCGCCTATGTGCGGACGCTCGGGGCGAGCCTGATGGGCGTGCATGACTTTCGAGGACCCATGGCCAAGCAGCATCGCATGGCCGTGCTCACCGTGGGCTGCCTGATCGAGATGGCGCAGCATCTCAGCCACACGGAACGCTGGGGCATCAAGCTGGCGCTCACGCTCATCTTCCTCGGCGGACTCCTTACCTGCTGGCGGCGGCTGCGCGGCATCCAGGCGCATTTGATGAAAAAAGACTGAAATAAAGCGGCGCGGAATCCATCTTATGCCCGTGCCGCCAACGGCCACCACCTCCACCACGCCATGAAAAAGTTTATCACCCTCCTCCTCGCCGCGCTCACCGTCACCACGCTGGCCAGCGACTTCCCAAAGAACAGCCCGAAGTTTAAGAGCTCCGCCGCCACCGCCCTCAGCGCCGGCAAAAAAGAGGGCAAGCCGGTAATCCTCGTCTTTTCCGCCGCCTGGTGCCCGCCCTGCCAGGCCATGAAGAAAGAGGTGTATCCCAGCGAGACCATCCAGGCCTACCACGACAAGTTCATCTGGGCCTATCTCGATGTCGATGACGGCAGTAACCGTCGCGCCGCCGAGAAAGCGGGCGTGCAGGGCATTCCTCACATCCAGTTCCTCGATGCGGAAGGCAAGGAGATCGGCAAGCAGGTCGGCGGCAACTCGCCGGAGGCCTTTGCCAAGACGCTCGACAGCATGCTCGCCAAGGCTAAAAAGTCCTAAAGCATCCGCCAGCCGCCTTTGAACGCGCATCCGCCACGCCGCGGATGCGCGTTTTTCATGGTGCGGGTCTGCTGGGTGCTGAAAATTCAACATGCGTGCTTGACGTTTTCGTAAGCCTGTTGAAAAATCAGCATGCCATGTGGAACGACAAACATTCCCAATCCCTCAGCCGCCGTGAGAGGCAGGTGGTCGAGATCGTCATGAAACGAGGGCGTGCCTCCGCCCGCGAGATCGAGGAGGAACTGCCGGACGCGCCCACTTACTCGGCGGTGCGCTCGATCCTGCGCCTGCTGGTGGAGCGTGAGGTCCTGATCAAGACCCAGGAGGACGGGCGTGATTGGTTCTCGCTGCCCGTTTCGCCGAAGAAAGCCCGCGTGAGTGCTCTCACCAGCCTCGTGAACCGCTTCTTTGAGAACTCGGCTGGCGAGGCGGCGATGGCTTTGCTCGGCCAGAAGAACGTCAAACTCACCGCCGAGGAGGCGGACAAACTCATCCAACTCATCCAGGAGGCCCGCGAATCATGATCTCGTCCTTTCTTCACGAGGCCATGCGCCTCCTCGCCCGCTATGAAAACCTCGCCCTCGTGGTTTCGGCCTTGCTGGGCAGCGCGGCCATCGTGTGCGCGGCTTTTTCACTGGCCTCGATTTTGAAAAAGCGCTCGGCAAAGGCTCGCGGCATCGTCTGGCGCATGGCCGCCGTCATGCTGCTGGTGCTCGGAGCCTGGCGACTGATGCCCGAGATGCAGCAACCGGTGGCGGTGGTGCAGTGGGAGGTGTCTACCGTGCGCCAAGGTCCACCTATCATTCTCGATGTGCATGTGGAGAGCTTTGGAAAGCCTTTGGTAATCGTAAAGCCTACTTTCTGGAGCTTGCTGGTGCGTGCGGCTGATGAGCACGCGCGGAGTGTTTGGCTCGCAGTGGGAGCTACGATGCTCCTTTGGCGGGTTTTGGCCGCGTGGGCAGGTTTGGCCTGGTTGTGGCGTCGCAGCACAAAAGCCGATGTCGAGGTCCATAACCTTGGTGAAGCCCTCGGTGCTCCAAACGGCATGCGCTACCGCGTGGCAGAAAAGATCGCGTCGCCCATGCTCACGGGCTGGCGCAAGCCGGTGGTGTGGCTGCCTTTGGAAGCGCGAGACTGGGACGAGGCACGTTTGGTGGCTGTGCTGCGGCATGAGCTGGCGCATGCGCAGCATGCGGATGTGCTCTGGCATTGGCTTGGCACGCTGGCGGTATGCTTGTGGTGGTGGCAGCCGTTGGCTTGGATGGCACGTCGTGGTCTGCGAATGGAAAGCGAGCAAGCGGCGGACGACGCGGCGGTTTTGCAGAGCGGTGACACCCAAGCCTACGCCCGCACCTTGGTGGAGATCGCCGCCGGACTGCCATCGAAGCTGAAGCATGCAGCAGGTGTCACAATGTTTGGCGGAGGTCAGGTGAAGCAACGCGTGGAGGCTCTCCTCCGTGCCAATCGCTGGCGCGGCCGCATCGGCCTCGGCGCGATGGTCCTGCTGGCCTTCCTCGGCCTTGCCCTCGCCGTGCTGGTGGCGACGACGTTTGAGTTCACGCCCAAGAAGCAGGTCTTTCGGAGCCTCGCGAAGCTCGTGGCGGGCGGACGCATGGTGGCAAACGGTGAACTACAATGGCAGGAGCAGCTCGGAGACTTTTACGGCACCATCATTGAGACCATCGAGAGCGCCGAGATGCTGCGCAAAGCACGTGAACGCGTCCATGCCCTGCATCCAGAACTCAAAGACCACGATGTGGACATCCGTGTGGCCCAGACCAAAGGCAGTGCCATCTTCAACATCCTCGCCACGGGTGATGATCCGAAGTACACACGCATCTATCTGGATGCCCTTCTTGATGAGTTCATCTCGTTCCGGCAGGCGATTCGCGAGCAGGTCCAAGGAAAAGTGTACAGCAACTTCCTCAAGGATGTGGTGAGCAAGGAGAAGGCGATGGAGGAGAAAGCCGATTCGCTGGCGAAGTTCCAGTCGTCGAACAACGTGTTGCTGATCACCAATGGCCAAAATGAAGCCGCGGCCGATCTTGCCCAGGCAAAAGCGGAGCTGAGCCGCCTCCGCACGCAGGCAGCCGAGCTTGAGGAGATTCTCAAACAGCTCGCCATCATTGGCGAAGGCAAATCGGGGCCCACATTTGTTTCCGAAGGTAAGATGACCGAGATGGAGACGCTCTACTCGAAGACGAAGGCCGAGCTGTTTGTGCTGACCAACGAACGAGAATTCCTGCTCAAGACCCAGAACGCCAGCCATCCTGAGGTAGCGGCACTTGATGACAAAGTGTCACGTGCCAAGCACCTTCTGCAGTCCACAGCCGATCAGATCAAAGAAGAGATGCAGGCGCAACTAAAAGCCCTCGAACGCAAAAGAACCGCTCTGATGCAGCAGATTCAAAATGGGCAAGACGAAGCCTTGCAGTATGGGGAGTTGATGGCGCGATATGAAAGGCTCAAAACCGATGCTGACGTCGCCAAACAAGCTTACCAGAAGTTGTTTCAAGAAGCGGAGAACTTCGCCCGGATGTTCAATGCCCAGTCCGACTACGTCGCCATCATGGAGCGTGCCTCCGCAGCCTCGGAGCACACCGAGAGCAGCCTCTTCCCCGTCTGGAAGCTGTGGACGCCAAAGAAGTAGGTCGGGAATGTTTGGCGGAATATGTTCCGCTAACTCAAGAACACCCATCGCCAAACTTCCCGACGGTTTGGAGGCTTTCGTGATCGCCGCACGCTTCCAAAAATCGGGAAGTTTGGCGAAGTGGGCTTGGGAGATAGCGGGTTCGTTTCCGCCAAACATTCCCGACCTACGACTACGACGGGGGCTTGCACCATCAAAACGCGTTCACGCTCACTTCGAGATACGCGAAGTCCGTGTCGCCGCCGCGGATCTGGCGTTCGACGAAGCCACCGGGAAGGAATCGGGCATAGCCGAGGGTTGTTTCGAGCTTTTTGGTGATCTGCCAGCGGGCGCGGATGTCGAACTCGTGGCCGATGCTGCTGCCGCTGGAGCCCGTGCGGTCGCGGGCGGGATTGCCTCCATTGTAAAAGCGGTCAGTGGCGCTATCGAGCCAATACCAACTGTAGCCGAAGTCGATTCGCAGCGTTTTCGTCGGCGTGAGTTCCACGCGCAGCTTCGGTGCACGGATGTTTTCATACACAATGTAGTCATTGGCCGACCACGGACGTCCGAAGCCGAAGAAGCGCTCGAAGCGGTTGTCGGTGTTGTCATTCGGATCGCGGTCGCCGGTGGCGTGACCGTAGAAGAGGCTCACGCGGGGCTTCCAGGGATGGGCGAGTGTGCACCCGATCTCCGCGGTGGCGGCCCAGGCACGAACCTTGCGGCTGCCATTGCGGCCAAACTGGTTCGTGTAACTCAGGTCGTAATCAAAACCGGTGTCGCTGACCTTGCCGTAGGCCCGCAGACCGGGCGAATGCACGAGACGCTCCGCCACTCCTGCGTAGGCACTTTGGCTCAAAGCAAGGTAGTAGGGCTCCAGCGTCATCTTTTCTCCCCAGCCTCGCCACTGGCCGATGGCGGCATACACCCACTGCTGCTCCACCGGGCGGTCCCACTCATACATGGAGCGGTTCAGCGGCTGCACGGCGAGGAGGTCGAGCTGCCAGTCATTCGCTTGCTGGCCAATGAGGGCTTGAAAGCCCTGGAAGGTGTTCGCAGTGTTGCGCCACTGGTTGTTGCCGATGAGACGGCGGTCGAGGAACTCGAAATTGTGAATGCCATAGCGCAGACCGACGGGCCGGGCATTGCCTGCGGCGTCACGCGGCAGCAGGTTTTTGAAGTGAAGCTCGGCGTAGAGGCGGATGAACTCGAACTCGTTCACATCGCGATTGTCCCGCGGATAGCGGCTGTGATAGCGGCGGGCGTCCTGCATCTCCACGGCGAAGCGGAAGGGATCGATCACATCATGGATGCCGATGTAGGCCCGTGTGCGATGCAAGAAGGGATCATCGAGACCCGCCTGAAGGCGGCGGATGTCGTCGTCGCGGTATTCGTAGCGAAAGCGGTAGTCGAGGCCGAGATCGAGCCACGCGGCACTTTTGAGGAAGTCGATCCCCGTGTCCGGCGCATGGCGAGCATACTTCGGTGGGTCCGGATCACGCGTCGTGCTGTAACCCTGGGCAAAGAGCGAAGGGTTAAGAGTAAAAAAGCAGAGAATGAGCCAGAGGGCGAGGCGCATGAGGCGGCAGGGCGGCGCATCTGAACGACAAATCGCGGCCTGTCATGCTCGCGGGTTGCAAAAAGGGCGGAAGGGTGTCGTTTTGCCGCCCTTCCACCGCATGAAACTCCTGCTCCCCATCCTTCTCCTTGCCGCCGTCTCTGTCCGTGCGGCTGATTCCAAGGCCAAAGCCGACGAAAAGCCCTCGCCCATCGGCTACAGCGACACGCCGGTGATCCCCGGCACACAATGGAAGGTGCATGACATCGACCGTCCGCGTCCCGTGGCCGTGGCTCCGGGCAAGACCGCCGGTGCGCCGCCCGCTGATGCCATCGTGATCTTTGACGGCACGAGCTCCGACAGCCTCCAGGCAAAGGAAAAAGACGCCAAGGGCAAGGAAACCGGCAAAATGGCACCCTGCCCATGGGAACTCAAAGACGGCGAACTGCTTATCAAAGGCGGCGATTGCTGGACCAAGCAGGAATTCGGAAGCTGCCAGCTCCACCTCGAATGGATGAGCGAGCCGCACACGAAGGGCAATTCTCAGAAGAAGGGCAATGCCGGCGTGTTCTTCATGGACCGCTACGAGTCCCAGATGCTCGATTGCGACAACAATCCCACCTACGCCGATGGCATGACCGGCGGTGTGTATGGCCAGACGCCTCCGCTCGTGAACGCTGTGCGTCCCGCCGGGCAGTGGCAGGTCTATGACATTGTCTTTACTGCCCCGAAGCTCGAAAACGGCAAGGTCGTGGAGCCTGCCTACATCACCACCTTTGTGAACGGCATCTGTGTGCAAAACCACACGAAGATCATGGGCCCCACGAAGCACAAGAACATCACCGACTACTCCGGCGAGTTCCCCGAGAAAGCCCCCATCCGCATCCAAGACCACAAAAACGAGCCCCCCGTGCGCCTGCGCAACGTGTGGATCCGCCCGATGTGAGCTGAACCCGCATCACACGATGCGAGGCCGTGTCTTGTAGCTCGGTATTCCGATACCGAGCCGCTGCCTTCGCGGAATCGGAATTCCGCGCTACATCGCCGCGGCGCCTACGCGACGAGTGTGAGACATCCGTGGTTATTTACTCAGCATACAGCACCCTCACCAGATAAAGCCCGCACGCAGGCGCGGTCTGGTTGCTCTGCTTGCCCGTAGGATCATTGAGCAGCCCCGCGAACCACTCGCGTGGCTCACGGCCTCTCGCGACGTGGATCATGCTGCCGACGATGAGGCGCACCATTTTGTAGAGAAAGCCATCGCCCTCGAATTCGAGCTCCAGCACCTCGCCGCACTCGCGCACCTCGGCGCGATGGATCGTGCGCGTCGTTTTCTCCGGCAGCGTGCGGCGCTCCACCTCCGGCATGTCGCCGCGGTTGGCGCTCAGGCGGATGAAGTTGTGCGTGCCGACGAGCTTTTCGCAGCACCAGCGCAGCGCTTCGACATCCAGCGGACCGTAAAGATGCCACGCCCGGTCCGCCTCAAAGGGCGAAAGCATGCGCGGCCGCCAGATGCGGTAGCGATAGACTTTTCCGATTGCATCAAACCGAGCGTGAAACTGCGGATGCACCTCCTCCGCCTTCGTCACGCGGATGGTCAGCGGCAGGCAGGCGTTCAGCGCATTCACCCAGGACTCGCCGCTCAGGCCGATGCTCTCCGGCACATCGCCATGCGCCACCTGCGCCAGCGCATGCACGCCTGCGTCCGTGCGACCGCTGCCCTGCACACCCGTCTCGATGCGCACGGCTCTGCGGATGGCCGCGTTCAACTCGTCCTGAATGCCACCGCCGCCCTCCTGGCTCTGCCAGCCCTTCCAAGGCGTGCCGCAATACGCCACCGTGAAGCGCAAGCGCTTCCATCCCGGTGCCGGACCATGACGAAGACCGAGGCTTTCCTCCTTCATGCGCCGATGGGATGCCACGTCGTCTTGAACTCGACCAGCGCACGGATCTCCTCCGCGCCCTGCATTTTGTCCGCGAACCAGTCGATGGGCTCCTCGGCCTTGCGCAGGTGCACGCGCTTCACGCTTTCGACCGCGCCGAGGCGCAGCGCCTTGCGCTCGTCCTCGTTCGCCACGCCGCTGAGGGCGCGGAGATGCTCGTGCGTGGCAAAAGTAGGGATCAATTCGCCTCGCACGCCGGTGAGCAGGTTCACCACGCCGCCGGGCAGGTCGCTCGTGGCGAGCATTTCGCCGAGAAGAATGCTCGGATACGGCTGCGTCGTGCTGGCGAGCGCTACGACGCTGTTCCCGCTCGTGATCGCGGGCAAAATCAGCGACAACAGGCCCAAAACGGGCGCGTCATCCGGCGCGAGGATGCCGACGATGCCCATCGGCTCGGTGACGGTGAAATTGAAGTGCGCCGAGGCCACCGGATTCACGCTGCCGAGCACCTGCTCGTATTTGTCCGTCCAACCCGCGTAGTGCACCACGCGCTCGATCGCCGCTGCCACCTCGCGCGAGGCCTCTGCCTTCGAAACGCCGCTCAACGTGATGCTGTCCGCCAACTCGACGCCCCGCGCCTCCATCATCTCCGCCAGCCGATACAAGATCTGCCCGCGATTGAACGCCGACCTCTTCGCCCATCCCGGCCCCGCCTTCGCCGCCGCCTCGACGGCATTGCGCAGGTCCTTCCGCGTGCACTGCGGCACATTCGCAAAAAACGCCCCCGTGGCATCCAGCAGTTCCGCCACACGCCCGCTCTCACTCCGAATGAAAGCACCGCCGACGTAGCATTTGGGGGTTTTGGTGATGTGAAGGCGCTGGGACATAAGTTTGAGGGAAACCACGAAGGGGCACGAGGGCTCACGAATGGATGGAGATTCGCAAGCCCGTCTAAAAAAGAATCATTCGTGTCAGTTCGTGACCATGGGTGATTAAAGGTTCAGAGAATGATGCGCTCCCATTCGAGTTTGGAGTGCCGGAAATTGATGATGAGGCCCACTCGCAGGCCGGTGATTCGAAGATAGTTCAGCATCTGCCCTCGTTCGATGTTGGTGATCCGGTCGATGACCTTCGCATCCACGATGACCGCATCATCTACAATGAGGTCTGGGATGAATTCGCCAACATACTCGCTTTTGTAGCGAACCTCGAACCGCTTTTGCTGGTCGATGACATGCTTGCGAAGCCTTAGCTCGACAATCATGGCGTTTTCATACGGCTTCTCATGAAGTCCCGTTTTCAAGCCTCGGATCACCTCCATGGCCGCGCCCACGATCGAATAGACCAGCGGCCCGTGCAGCAGCTGGTCTGAAAAACATTCGTGTTCCTTCGTGACCATTCGTGGTTCCTCCTCAGCCGATCTTGAGATAATCCAGCAGCCCCTGTTTCCCGCCCTCTCTTCCAAACCCGCTCTCTTTGAATCCTCCAAACGGGCTGGTGGGATCAAACTTGTTATACGTGTTCGCCCAGACGACGCCGGCTTTGAGGAGGGTGCTCATTTTGAGGATGCGGCTGCCTTTGTCGGTCCAGACGCCGGCGCTGAGGCCGTAGGCAGTGTTGTTGGCTTTTTCGACGGCTTCTTCGAGCGTGCGGAAGGTCAGGATGCTGAGCACGGGGCCGAAAATCTCCTCGCGGGCGATGCGGTGGCTCATGCTGACGTTCGCGAAGATCGTGGGACGGAAGAAGAAACCCTTCGCGGGCAGTTTGCAGCCGTTGTCGTGCTTCTCCGCGCCTTCATCGACGCCGCTTTGGACGAGATCGGTGATTTTGGCGAGCTGTTCGGCGCTGTTGATGGCACCGAGGTCGGTGTTCTTGTCGAGCGGATCGCCGACACGCAGCGTGGCGATGCGGCGCTTCAGTTTGGCGAGCACTTCATCGGCGATGCTTTCCTGCACGAGCAGGCGCGAGCCCGCGCAGCAGACGTGGCCTTGATTGAAGAAGATGCCGTTCACGATGCCCTCGACGGCCTGGTCGAGCGGCGCGTCGTCGAAGACGATGTTCGCGGCCTTGCCACCGAGTTCGAGCGTGAGCTTCTTGTCCGTGCCCGCGAGGCTGCGCATGATGATCTTCCCGACCTCCGTGCTGCCGGTGAAGGCCACTTTCGAGGTGAGCGGATGATTGATCACCGCCGCGCCGGTCTCGCCCGCGCCGCTGACGATGTTCACGACGCCATTGGGCAGTCCGGCTTCCTGGCAAATCTCACCAAACTTCAGCGCGGTGATGCTGGTGGTTTCCGCGGGCTTCAAGACGACACAATTCCCCGCCGCGAGCGCCGGCGCGACCTTCCACGCGAGCATGAGCAGCGGAAAATTCCACGGAATGACCTGCCCCACGACGCCGTGCGGCGCGAGCTGGCGTCCTGGCGACAAAAACTCCAGTTTGTCCGCCCAACCGGCGTGATAAAAGAAATACGCCGCGGCCATCGGCACGTCGAAGTCACGAGATTCCTTGATCGGCTTCCCGCCATCCATTGTCTCTGCGACGGCAAACTCCCGCGCATGATCCTGCAGCAGCCGCGCGATGCGATACAGATACTTCCCGCGCTCTTTGCCTGGCAAACGGCCCCAGGTGATGAACGCCCGCTGCGCCGCCGAGCAAGCCGCATCGACATCCGAAGCATCCGCGAGCGCGATATCGGCGATTTTCGCCTCCGTGGCCGGATTGATCGTCGCGAAGTATTTGCCGGAGCGAGACGGAACGAAGCGACCATTGATGAAGAGGTCGTATTTCTTCTTCAGCTTCGGATCGGCCGTCTCCGGCGCCGGATCAAACTCCCAAAGATCGCCAAACACGAGTTCGCGGGCGGGATTCGGACGTGAAGGAGCTTTTTTGGCAGCAGCAGGCATGACGGGCGGAGTGTGGGAGAAAGGCCGCGTTTTGCCAAGAAGGGAGTTTGGTGCGTTAAGGTGTTCCAGATAGGATCGGGGGAGTTGGTGGCGTATCGAATCCAGTCATGAAGCCCGCTTTCGTCTCTCGCCGCCACCTTCTCGCCACCGGCACGGCCTTCGCCGCCACACACCTTCTTCGAGCGGAACCTTCGTCCGTGAAAAAAGCCGCCATCATCGGCCACACCGGGGCAGGGGACTATGGTCACGGCATTGAGAAGATCTTCCAAGGCATGCCGGATGTCTCCGTCGCCGCCGTGGCGGATCCGGTGGAGGCTGGTCGGAGCAAAGCCATGGCATCCAGCGGTGCGCCGAAAGGCTATGCGGACTACCGCGAGATGCTCGCGAAGGAAAAGCCGGACCTCGTGGCCATCGCGCCTCGCTGGGCCACGGAGCATCACGACATGGCCATCGCCGCGCTGGAAGCCGGTGCGCACCTTTACCTCGAAAAACCCTTCACCATCACGCTGGCGGAAGGCGATGCCATCTTGAGCCTGGCGAAGCAAAAAGGCCTCCGCGTGGCCGTGGCCCATGTCACGCGCATGGCCCCCGCCGTGCGTCGATTGGAAAAAGCCCTCCGTGAGGGCCTCATCGGCGATCTGCTCGAAATTCACACCGTGGGCAAAATGGGCTCACGAGCCGGCGGGCAGGACATGATGGTGCTCGGGCTGCATGTTTTTGATCTCGCGCGTCTGTTCGCTGGCGATGTCGAATGGTGCCAGGCACGCATCAGGCACTCGGGAAGTCCCGCCGTGCTCGCGGAGGCCAAAGAATCGCCTTCCGACAAAGTGGGGCCTGTGGTGGGTGATGACATCTTCGCGCACTTCGCCATGAAGTCGGGCGTGAACGTCACCTTTCGCAGTCGTGTCGGCCTTGAACAAGCCGCGGGGCCCTTCGGCATGGAGATCATCGGCACCAAAGGCATCGTGCGGCTGAATTCCGGCTTCGCTCCCGGCATCTCGCTGCTTCCCAATCCGGAGCGCCAGGCCACCACGCGTGCCGAGAACTGGCAAACGTGGACCGGAGGCGTTGATCCAGCCACCGAAACCACCTTCGAAGGCCTCACCGGTTACGACGCCTCGCATCGCCGTGCCGTGCGCGACTGGCTGGACGCCATCCGCGATTCTCGTGAACCTCTCGCCTCCGGTGAGCGTGCCCTCAAAGCCATCGAAATGGCCCACGGCGTCTTCGCCGCGGGCATCAGCGGGGAACGCGTTACCTTCCCGCTCGCGAAGCGTGCGCATCCGCTGGCCGGATGAATCGGACCGCTCACCACGAATAATGCACCGTGTAGGTGATGGCGCGTTCCTCATCCGGCTTCAGCGGGATGCGGAACTCCATGGTTTGAGCATCCGTCTTCGCGTGGGGATGGCTGCTCTCCTTGATGTCCCAGTTCGTCCAGCGGTAGAGATGCTCGACGACGCGGATCTCGACGGATTCGTCTTTCTTGTGGTTGCGCACCTTGATCTCGAAGGACTCGTCCATCCAGCGTTCGCTGCTGTCCATGCGGTAGTTGGTCCGCTTGCGCTCGCCGGTGAGGTCAAAAGCATTGCCGGTGTAGAGGCGCAGCGTTTCATCGCGGGCGGTGTGGTCGATCACGTCCTCGCCGGTGAATTGAAGGCGGCCGTCGTCATCCTGTCGGTAAAAGCGCACTTTTCCTTTCGGCAAGGGCATGCCCAGCTTGTTCGCCTCGCTGTTCTTGATCTCGCGCATGACCCAGACCTTCGGATTGCTCTGCGTGCCGTAGTTTTGATCCTGGCGGATGTTCTCGTAGTTCCATCCGCGGTAGCGGTCTTGCTCGATGGAGACGCCGTCGTAGATGTAGAGGCGCTCCGACTTCACGCCGGAGGCCCGCACAAACTCCACCTGCTTCGTTTCGCGATCATGCACCGTCGTGGCGAGCGGCAGCGAGTAGAGGTGATACTCGTCGAAGGCTTTTTCGGTGACGGCGGGGGCGGCTCGTTTTGCCGCAGGCGCTGCGAATGCGAATCCTGCATTGTTATCATAGCCATTCCCTTCCTGCACCTTCGCCACATCACCGGCGATGAGCTGCACTTTGGCCTCTTTGAAGGTCTTGCCGCTTTGGTTGTCGATGGTCACCCAGCCGGTGAGGTCCATGACATCGCCTTTTTCCGGGGCAACGACGTTGTAATCCGACTCCCAACTCATGCCGCCGGTGACGTAACAGAGTTCGGCGTCAAGTTTGGATGGCTTGTCGGCATGAATGCGCCAATCGAGCGTGGGCTTCAGGATCGTGTCATCAGCCAGGGCAGGGAAGCGCGGCTCGCCCGGCAGGGAAAACTGCAACTGGCCATCCACCTCGATCACTGGCTGGGCGGTGCCACCGTTTCCATAGGCCAGGTAGCTTTGGTTCATCGAATAGCGCTGGCCATAGCGCTGCATCGCGGCCTGACTGTGAGCCTGATAGCCGCTGCGGATGATTTTGCCCCGCACGATGCGATCAGGCTTGTTAGTCTCCTTCACGAAAAAGTCGATCTCTTTGCCCTCGTTGAGGCTGAGCAGCAAACCGGCCGAAACCGGATCGGCGCGGTAGTTTTGCTCCAGAATGCTCAGCTTCACGCCACTCTTCGGATCACGCAATATGACCGAATCAGGCTCCAGATGGGCGGTGGTGTCCGCGAAGCGGATTTGATTGATGCCTTCCTTCAAATCGAGCGGAACTGTGTCCCGCACGACGCCGAAGTTTTGATTGTAGATCGTGAGGGAGACCTCCGCGTGACCGGCGGCCAGCATGGAGACGAGGCTGAGGAGTAGTCGAGTTTTCATGACGCGTGAAGTTTGATGGACCAGCGTGCTTCCGGCCAGTCAATGTTCTGTAAACTTCTCACGCCGATGCCCGGCCTTTCTTGGGGTCAATAGCCCTCGGTGGCCTCGCTGAAGCTCCACGGGGCCTGATAAGCACCGGTGCGTTCCTTTTCGAGCTGGCGCACGAGGTCGTTCAGCAAAGCGGAGGCACCGAAACGATAGCGGCGGTTGTTCAGCCATTCGTCGCCGAGCGTTTCTTTGACGGCGACGAGGAAATGCAGCGCCTGTTTGGCCGTGCGGATGCCACCGGCGGGCTTCATCGCGATGGGAATGCCGGTGGCGAGGAAATGGTCGCGAATGGCCTCGATCATGACCTGGTTGTTCCCGAGCGTGGCATTCGATGATGTTTTGCCCGTGCTGGTCTTGATGAAGTCATTCGGGCGGATCACTCGCATGGCGAGGAAGCTCGCGGCGCGGATGTTGTCGTAGCTTTCGAGTTCGCTGACTTCGAGAATGACCTTCAGCGTGGCCTTGCCGCAGGCCTCGACCACCGCGGCGATCTCATCCTGCATGCGGCCAAACTCACCCGCGAGGAAGGCACCGCGATTGATGACCATGTCGATCTCATCCGCGCCGTCGTTCACGGCGGCGGTGACCTCGGCGAGTCGCGTTTTGAGCGGTGCCTGCCCACTCGGGAAGGCCGTTGCGACGCTCGCCACCTTCACGCTCGTGCCTGCGACGTGCCTTTTGGCGTGCTTCACCATCGCCGGATACACGCAAACCGCCGCGGTTGGTGGAATGTCCCCTTCATCATGTGGCGTGAGAGCTTTCTGGCAGAGCGAGGCCACCTTGCCGGGCGTGTCTTTGCCCTCGAGCGTGGTCAAATCGACCATCGAAACGGCCATTCGCAGGCCAAAGACCTTCGATTGCTTCTTCAGGCTGCGCGTGGTGAACTTCGCCACGCGTTCCTCGATGCCGACATGATCGACGGTGCCGATTTCATCGAACAAACGGCGGAGACTGGCGGGCGCTTTGGCGGCGGACATGGGCGCGATGTTCTTCGGAGGCATGGCAAACTGTCAAGACGCCAATTTTCGTGGATCGCATTTCATTCCGCGAGCGTAAGGTAAGGCACCATGAGCTCCGCGATCCCCCAAGTCTATGACTCGCCCGTTTTCCGCATGGCATGCCAGCAATTCGATCTGGTGGCCGACTTTCTCGACATCCCCGCCTCGGCCCGTGACCGGCTGAGACTCCCAAAACGCAGCGTGAGTGTCTCCATGCCTGTGCGGCGCGATGATGGCAGCGTGACCACCTTCATGGGCTACCGCGTGCAGCATCATCTCACGCTGGGGCCAACGAAGGGCGGTATCCGCTTTCACCCCGATGTGACGCTCGGTGAGGTGGCGGCGCTGGCGATGTGGATGAGCTGGAAGTGCGCCCTGACTGGTCTGCCTTACGGCGGCGCGAAGGGTGGCGTCTGCGTGAACCCGCGTGACCTTTCCACGGCGGAGCTGGAGCGTCTCACTCGGCGCTACACGCAGGAGCTGATCCCCTTCATCGGCCCGCAGATCGACATCCCCGCGCCGGACATGGGCACGAACGAGCAGACGATGGCTTGGATCATGGACACCTACTCGCTGCAAAGCGGTCACTGCGTGCCAGCGGTGGTCACCGGCAAGCCTGTCGGCCTCGGTGGCTCGCTCGGGCGCCGTGAGGCCACCGGACGCGGCGTGGCGTATCTTGTTTCCCGTGCCATGGACACTCTCGGCATCGCTGCGAGTGGTGCCACGGCCGTGGTGCAAGGCTATGGCAATGTAGGCAGCATCGCCGCGAGCACGATGGCACGGCAGGGGATCAAAGTGATCGCCGTGAGTGATGCGTATGGTGGTCTCTACAATCCAAAGGGCATCGACCTCGCGAAACTCGACGAGCATGTGGCGAAAACTCGCAGCATGGTCGGTTTCGAAGGCGCGGAGGCGATTTCGAATGAGCAACTGCTCCTGACGCCATGCGATGTGCTCGTTCCTGCGGCACTCGAGCGGCAGATCACGGCCGAAAACGCCGCGAAGATCCAGTGCCGCATCCTTGCCGAAGGTGCCAACGGGCCCACGACGCCGGAGGCGGATGCGATCATCGCGCAGCGGCCGGAGATTTTTGTGATCCCGGACATCCTCTGCAATGCCGGCGGCGTGGTGGTCAGCTACTTTGAGTGGGTGCAGGACCTGCAAAGCTTCTTCTGGGACGAGGGCGAGGTGATGAGCAAGCTTTACCGCATCCTCGAGCAGGCCTTTGTGCAGACGGTGAACTTCGCGAAGAAGCGGAACATCGGCATGCGCTTTGCCGCGCTCAGTCTCGGCATCCAGCGGGTGCATGAGGCGAAGCAAATGCGCGGCCTTTTCCCGTGATTGCGATTTCCGGGGCAGGCGCTTCGTATGAGGTGCATGCTCCGCCTCTTCCTGCTCTCTCTCGCCGCCACCACCGCCCTCGCCGAGGACTGGCCGCAGTTCATGTTCAATGCTGCGCACAGCGGCAATGCGGCTCAGATCGACCTCGATGTCGAGAAACTCGGCCTGCAAGGCGCGGTGGCGATGACGGATGGCATTTACACGTCGCCGGTCGTTGCGAGCGGCAAGGTGTATGTGGTCGATGGATCGGGCTGCGCGGCTTGTTTTGATGCGAAGACGCTCAAAGAGCTCTGGCGCTTCCAAAGCAAGGGCGGCAAGCAAAACGTCAACAATGTCAGTTCGCCTGCCATCGCGGGGAAATGGCTGCATTTCGGCACCACGGCTGGTTTTTACTACGTGCTGGATCGCGACAGAGGAGCGGTGGTGGCCGAGATCGACTGCGGCGAGCCGATTTTCAGCACACCGGTCGTGGCGAAGGATCGCGTGTATGTCGCCACGCTCGGGGCGCAGGTGCTGGCGATGACCTTTGAGGGCAAGCAGCTCTGGAAGTGGGATTTCGTGAAGGAAGTCGTCGGCTTCGATGGAAATCGCTGGAGCGGCGAGTCCTGGGCCGCGTTTTGCGAGAAACGCATGCTCGCCACGCTCAAGCCGGGCACGAAGCCGACCTCCAGTGATGGCCGCGTGACGTGGAAGGATCACTTTGTGTGCTCGAGGGACATTTGTTTGATCAAAGGCAACATCGTCGTCATTCCCGCCGGAGGTCGCACGCTCTTCCTCGAAGACACCGGCACCTCGCCGAAGCTCAAAGCCACCGGCGAGATCCCCGAGTGGTCCGGCAAAGAATTCCCTGCCACCTTCGGCCAAAGCGCCGATGACGACGGCAACGTCTATGTCCAATGGCATCGCCGCGACAACGCCGGCCGCGTGGACATCATGCGCCTCGAAGGCGACACACTCAAAACCGGCGACTTCGTGCCTGGAACGGACACGAACATCCGCATGGATGGTCTGCTGAGCTTTTCGCCTGTGGCGATTCGTGGGAGTGAGGTGTTTCGCGTGAAGCCGGAGACAGATCGCGGGCTCATTCGGCACAACATGAGCACGAAGGAGATGAAGACGCTGAGCGGAGCTGGAGCGATCGCTCCGGTAGTTCTTCTTCGTGATTACGCCATCTTTGGTGACTTGTCCGGCACGTTGCAGATACACGGCATCAACGAAGATAAGCATATTGCTCTTGGTGGAGGCAGATTCAAAAAGCTTCCTTCAATCGAACTCTATGGAGCAAAAGGCGCACCTATTACCGCGCCAGTCGCAGTGGCAGAGGGGCGTATCTTTGCCGCGAGCGAAGACAGTCATCTCTATTGCTTTGGAGTGTCTGGTGAGTTGGGGCACCCTCAGGTTGAGTCCAAAGCGGCCATCCGCTCCCTGCTCACCGGCAAGCTCGCCGATGCCAAATACGACTGGTACACGAACTACGGCAACTTTGCGGGGCAGAACTCGAACAACCAGGATCTGAAGCCGCCGCTGCGGATGCGTTGGGCGCGGCGTCTGGAAGGCACGGTGAAGCATCTGCCGGTTTGCGGTGGTGGGCGCATCTACACGCACACAGCGGAAGGCCAGATCATCGCATGCGAGCAGGACACGGGGCGTTTGCTTTGGAGGAAGTGGTTTCCCGATGTGTATCTGAGCTTCACGTCACCTCTTTACATCGACGGCAAGCTGTTGGTGCCGCAGGCGGGCATGAAGAAGTCGTTCGTGCGCTGTCTCGATGCCGCGACGGGCAATTTGCTCTGGGAAGCGCCCTTCACCGGCAGTCCGAGCTGGAGCCGGCAGTTCCCGCCGGTCGTCGCAGGCAAGGTGGCGATCTATGCGAGCGGCAGTGGCGACTACGCGCCGCAGGGCAGCGAAAAGCCTTACACCTTCGGCGGTGAACCCGTCGTGCCGAAGGATGGCAGTGAGGTGATGAGCTTCATCTACTCGAACGACAATCCGTATTACCCGAAGAACCATCATCCGCGCCTCTGGGCTTGGGATTTGGACACGGGCAAGGTGGTGTGGGAGAAGGACTTCTTCGAGTTCGGCCGCGGTGGCAATGACTGCGGCATCTGCATCCTCGATGGGAAGCTCTACTACAGCGTCTTTTTCGGCTACGACGCCGAAACGAAGCGTCGCCGTGGCCTGCCGGTCGAAAACAACGGCCTCACCTGCTGCATTGATCCGCAGACGGGCAAAGTGCTGTGGCAGACGAATGAATACTACGTCACCTCGAAGTGCACGCTCAGCGCTCGCGATGGGAAGCTCTACATCGGCGGTTACAACCGCGCAAAGCTCGGCACCGAGGACCGCCATGTGTGGTGTCTCGATGCGAACAACGGCAAACTCGTCTGGACGAGCGACGCGGTGACGTCTGCGCTGAATGTGGTGAGCGTGGGTGAGAAGTTCATGTTCTCGAATGCCCTGCGCGGCAAAGGCAACGTCTTCGACAGCGCCACTGGCAAAGTCATCTACAGCATCCAGACCAACTACGCCTGCTGTCGCTTCACGATGAGCGAGCCGTATGTGCTCGGCGCGAACATGGACATGATCGACCTCTCCCAGGAGGGCAAACTCGTCTCCACCGGGCCTGCGATTGATTCACGCGAGTGCCTCGGTGCCGTCGTGAGCAACGGCCGCATCTTTTACACCTCGCAGGCGAGTGGATTCGTCGTGTCGCAGACGTATGGGCCAGAGTCGAAGAACCTGCCGCCGCCTTGGGAGGTGCGTGATGGGAAATAGTGGGGCTGCCGCATCAACTGTTTCATGGAGTGAATGAGCGCCAAAATAGATAAAAGCCGCGAAAAATGGCAACGCAGCCTGAAAGCCTCTCGCAGTGAGAGGATCAAAGTGTTGATTGATCGCCACTACATTCAGTCCGAGTCCGATTTGCCCGCGGGTGCCATTCCTGCCCGTCCTTATCTTCAGAATTCAAAGAGTGGATCCAGGTGGGCTTACACACGTGCTTACTATGAAGATAAGACGTTCGTATGTGCCGATTGCCACAAGCAGGTTCGTTGGTCAGCCGAGGATCAAGCGTGGGCCTACGAGGTCGTCGGGATACCGGCCATCAGTGATCTCAAACGATGCACACCATGTCGAATCGCCTTTGAAAAGAAGCGAGATGAAGATGTGAAGCGAATGCATGCAGCCCGAGATCGCAGGAGATCGGGGCAAACGCCTCGCTGAGTATTGCTCCCAAAAGTTTGGGGCCGGGAACCACGAAGGTTCTCCGGCCCCGGTAATCTGATGTGCTTGATTACTTCGCCTTCAACACCCCGCGCATCAGAATGCCGTGGCCGGGGAAGGAGCAGACGAAGGGATAGTCTCCGGCGGTGGGCAACGTGAACTCCAACACCTCTTCTTTGCTCATGTCGAGGAGCTTGGTGTGGTGGAGGACGTCGTCGCTGGCGGGGATGAAGCCTTTTTCGAAGCCGGCGGCGCCCATGATGACGGCGGCGTTGATGACGGCGTCGGCTTTGCCGGGCTTGGTGACGAGGAGGTTGTGTGGCATCACGTCGGTGTTGGCGAAGGTGAGCTTGATCTTCTTGCCGGCCTTCACGTCATACATGAGGCGCTCGCGGATGTATCCGGGCCATTCCTGGCCCGTCTGGGGCTTGGAACGGGGCAGGAATGCCCCGGATACGCTGCTGCGGGGATTTGCCGCATTTCCAAAGGAGTCGGGATGGCGAATCGAAGGCGTCATGGACTTCCCTTCTTTCTACATGGACCACCTCGCGGGTGGTCGGCTGATCATCGGCATCATCGCGAGCCTGCATGTGCTCATCAATCATCCGCTGGCGGTGGGGGCCTATCCGCTGCTGACGTGGATGGAGTGGTGGGCGCATAAGAACAACCGGCCGGACATCGACCGGCTGGCGTATCGCATCACGTTCATCGTTTTCATTGTCACGACGACCGTGGGCGCGATGACGGGGGTGGGCATCTGGCTTTCGACATCGCTATTCGCGCCGTTTGCGATCGGTTCGCTGCTGCGGGTGTTCTTCTGGGGCTGGTTCGCGGAGTGGCTGGTCTTCATCAGCGAGGTGGCGCTCATCTGTTGGTGGTTCCTGAGCTGGAAGAAGGCGGACACGGCGGAGAAGAAGAAAAAGCACATCAAGATCGGCGTGGCGCTGAGCATCATGTCCTGGCTCACGATGGCGCTGATCGTGGCGGTGCTCGGGTTCATGATGAAGCCGGGCGAGTGGAATCAAACGCGGGCGTTCATCGATGCGATGACGAATCCACTCTACGCGCCGCAACTCGGCTTCCGAACGTTCTTCGCGCTGATGACGGCGGCGGTCTTCATCTGGTTCGCGGCGTTCTTTTTCACGAAAAAGACCACCATGGGCGATGATCAGCCGCGGAGGCTGCGGCGCTGGATCGTGTATCACATGTCACACGTCGTGCTGGTGAGCCTGCTGGGCGTATTCTTGTTCGGGACGTGGTATTGGAACTGCATCCCGGAGACGATGAAGGCGAACAGCTCCGTGGCGCTGCTGACCCAGGAGTTCATGAGCTGGCATGGGCAGTTTCAGTCGCTGCTCGGCTGGACGATCGTCGCCTTTGTCGTGATCGGCATCGGCGGGCTGAGCGATACCTTTACGCTGCCGCGCTGGGCGCTGCTGACCCCGAGTTTCATGGGCATCTGGCTGCTGGGGCACTTTGAGCGGGCGCGTGAGTTCATGCGCAAGCCCTGGGTCATCGGCGAATACATGTATTCGAACGGTATTCACAAAGACGAGCTGGCTTTCCTGCAAAGCGAAGGCCTCCTCAAACACGCGACGTATGTGAAGCACCGCGAGGTGACGGACGCGAACAAGGTCGAGTGCGGCAAGGATGTCTTCATGCTCACCTGCTCGCGCTGTCATAGCACCACCGGGCTGAACAGCGTGCTCGACAAGTTCACCGCCATGTATGGCGCGGACAAGCCGTGGGACCCCGCCGGCATGACGCTCTTCATCAAGGGCATGCACCAGACTCGCACCTTCATGCCGCCCTTCCCCGGCAACGACAAGGAGGCCGAGGCACTCGTCGCCTACCTGCTGCAACTCCGCGAGAAGCCGGAGACGCTCCACGGCGTGCAAACCGAGGGCATCGTTATCGCTCCGCAGGCAAAAGGCCCTGCGATGACGGCTGAAGCGAACACCCAGAACTAACTTTTTGACCTCATGAATACCTTTCTCGCTGCCACGCCCGTTCCTCGTGATCTGCCTTTGCCTCTGCCGGTGCCGGAATGGCTGCTGGTGGTGTGCCTCGTGGTGTTTTTTCTCGTTCACATCCTGTTTGTGAATCTCATGGTCGGCGGCTCGGTGATGGTCGTCGTGCTGGAGTGGCTGGGGCTCAAAAACAAGCGCTGGGATGCGCTGGCGCATGAGGTGGCGCAGACGATCACGGTGAACAAGAGCCTCGCGGTCGTGATGGGCATCGGGCCGCTGCTGTGCATCAATCTGCTCTACACGATGCAGTGGTATTCGGCGAATGCGCTCACGGGTCATGCCTGGCTCATGATCGTGCCGCTGGTGATCGTGGCCTTTCTGCTCACCTACCTGCACAAATACACCTGGGATACCTGGACGAGCGGTGGCAAAAAGACGCTGCATCAGCTCACCGGCCTCGGAGCCGCGTTGCTGTTCCTTTTCATCCCGCTGATCTTCCTGGCGAATGTGAACCTCATGCTCTTCCCGGGCGAGTGGGAGAAGGTGAAGGGTTTCTTTTCGAGCCTGAGCATCGGTAACGTGCTGCCGCGTTACCTGCACTTCATGGCGGCGAGCCTGGCGATGACCGGCTTGTTCCTCGCGGGATGGTTTGGCCGTCAAAATGCCGATCTCTCGCATCTGGAAGGCTTCACGCGACCGGAGCTGCGGCGGGTGTTTTACAAAGTGTGCGCCTACATCACGCTGGCGCAGTTTGTCCTCGGGCCGCTGCTGCTTTTCACGCTGCCTGCGGTGGGGATCACGACGGAGCTGTATGTCATTATCTTCAGTGGTGCCGCAGTGGGCTTGCTGACGCTGCTGGTGCTGTTTGGCGAGTTGAAACGCGATGATGCACACATCGGCAGCCGCTACACGCTGATCGTGGTTCTGTTTTCCATCGTGGTGCTCGGCATGGGCAGCGGGAGGCATGTGTATCGGCAGGCGGCGCTGGCTCCGCATCAGGCGGAGATCAAGAAACGCACTGAACGCTATGCGGCAGCGCTGGCGGAGTTTAACAAAAACCTCGCCGCCGCGCCTCCACCGGCCGAATTGACCGCCGAGCAGCTTTTCATGAACTGCGCCGCCTGCCACGCGCCGAATGTGAAGCTCGTGGGGCCGCCGCTGACGGAGATCGCGCAAATCTACGCGGGTAATCCGGACGGCATCGTCGCATGGGCGAAGGCTCCGGGCAAAAAGCGGCCCGAGCTGCCGCAGATGCCGCCCTTTGCCCATCTCGGCGATGCGAGCCTGCGCAAGATCGCCGAGCTGATGCTGGAAAAAGGCAGCGCAGCAAAGTAGTTGGGGCATTCCTGCCCCCATTCACCGACGGGCCAAGAATGGCCCGAATACCATGCCTCACGCCAGTCATCCCAAAACATCACCACCACGCTGGCAGCGCTGGCTGGGCGTGAGCGAGGTGTGGGCAGGTGGAGCACTCTCAGCACGCGTGCTGGTGCTGCTGCGCTGGCTGGCGGCCGTGGGGCAGAGCGTGACGCTCTTCATCGTGTGGCGGCTCGGCGTGGACGTGCCGTGGGGGCCATGCGGCAGCGCGGTGGCCATCACGCTGATCAGCAATGCGGTGCTCGAATGGTGGCTGCGGCAGATTCATTGGGAGATGCAGGAGGGCTTCTTCCACATCGTGCTGTGGGACTCGCTCACGCTGACCTTTCTGCTGCACTGGACGGGCGGATTGATGAATCCATTCGCGCTTTTTTACCTCGTGCAGCTCACGCTGGCCGCCGTGGCGCTGCGGGCATCGGCAGTGATCAGTCTCGGGTTGCTCATGGCGGGCGGTTTTCTCTGGCTGTGGCAGCGGGCGGTGCCTCTGATGATGCAGGATGGCTCGCCCGTGCCCACAGAGCGGCTCACGCAGGGCTTTCTCACCGCACTCGTGCTCGCGGGTGGGTTTGTGCTCACGCTGTTGCTTGCGTTGCGGCGTCGCTCGCATCGCTTGCAAAAGGAGCGCGAGCGTCTGCGGCGTGAGCTGGAGTCCCGCGAACGCTTTTTGTCCGTCGCGGCACTGGCGACCGGTTTCGCGCATGAACTCGGCACGCCGCTCGGCACCATCGCACTCGCCGCAGAGGAGATGAAAGCGCAGCCGGATGCCGAAACGGCCGCCATCATCGCCCGCGAGGCCGAGCGCTGCCAGCGCGTGCTGCAACGCCTGCGCGAGCTCGGCCAGGAGGCCACGGGCAAGTCCTCCGAGCCCTGCGTGGTCTGGCGCACGGTTGAGGCCACTTTGAATGAGTTACCGGAAACGCAGCGCCAGCGTGTGAAGCTCGATTTGAAGGCCCAAGATGCCCCGGTGGCCTGTGCGGGCCTGCGCGAGGCCTTGCTCGTGCTTTTGCGCAATGCGCTGCTGGCCTCCGCCGATGCGGAAAAAGTCGTGTTGCGTGTCGAAACAGCTTCGGAGGCATTGCGCTTCATTGTAGAAGATCGCGGCAGCGGTTTCACCG
>JAEUHK010000057.1 GCA_016795465.1 Verrucomicrobiaceae bacterium
CCTCGGCCTGCACGACCGCAGCACCTACTACACCATCATCGAGGACGGCCACCACGACGACTACCTCGTCTGCACGAAGTGCGGCCGCATCCAGCGCCTCGACATCTCCTGCCCCGTCGAGGCCCTCGAACGCGACATCGAAAAGACCAGCGGCTTCACCAAGCTCTACCACGAACTCGAATTCTACGGCCTCTGCCCGAAGTGCGCTTGAGGCGCAGGGCGCATAGAGCATAGAGCAGGGCGATTGAGGCACTCGATGGCGTTATTTTCCTGCTGGCGCTGGGCTCTCTGCGCCCTGCGCCTTGCCGAAGAACATGAGGTGCTGCCATGGCAGGCCGTCGAACTCTCGACGCAGCGCGAAGCCGTTGGCGTTCATCTCCTTGTGGATCTGCTCCTTGCTCATCTTGTGCTCCGGCTTGATCGGCACGGTCTCGTCCTCAGCACGGAATTCGACCAGCACGAGCTGCCCATCGGGTTTCAAAGCCGCACGCATGGCTGCCAGCATCTGCACGGGATGCGAGAACTCATGGTAAACATCTACTAACAGGATCATGTCGCAGGTGTTCGGCGGCAGCTTGGGATCGTGGAAGAGGCCGTTGATGGGCTCGATGTTCTTGAGGCCCTTCTTGGCGATGTTTTCACGCAGCATGGTGATCATCTCCGGCTGCACATCGACGGCGTAGATCTTGCCTTTGTCTCCCACAGCCTCGGCGAGCGGGAGCGTGTGGAAGCCATTGCCGCAGCCCATGTCGCAGATCGTCATGCCGGGCTTCACCCGCAGTTCCTTGCGCATCATGGTGGGAGATTCCTCCTTCTCGCGGACGCGACGCATGAGCCACTCGGCACCTTTCCAATGCATCGTCATGGCAATCGGCCTGCCCAGATACTCCGTGAGCCCCGGTGGCGGCTCCTCGGCACGGAGCAGCATCGCGGGCAAAAGCAGCAGGAAGGGCAGAAGGCGTTTCATCATGGCATCAAACTGGTGCGGAAGGGCAAAACTTGCGGAAGTCGCCGCACGACGAAGGAAGATCGTTGCACGGCGGACGGCGGACGTTCTATGCTGCCCTCATGGCCCAGGCAATCATGAATCCCGAGGAGGTCCGCCGCTTTGCCGCGGAGCTCAAACGCTTCAACACCGACATGCAGCAGCGTGCTTCCTCGCTGCAGAGCCGCTTCTCGGCGCTCGGCGAGACCTGGCAGGATGCGGAACACGAGAAGTTCGCCGCCGAATTCCTGACCACGATGAAGGCCATCAAGAAGTTCATGGAGATGAGCGAGCAGCACACGCCCTTCCTCCTCCGCAAGGCTCAGCGCATCGAGGATTACCTCAATCAGCGGTGAGCCGAGGCTCGCGGGATGGCAAATCCTGCCTCGTGCAGCTTTCGTGATTGCCAGCGGAGCGGGCGGCGTTCTAAAACGTCATTTTCCCGACCCAACCCATGTCTGCACTCTCCCGCGAAGCCACCGTCGCCCCGCCAGGATTCAATCGCTGGCTCGTTCCGCCCGCCGCCATCGCCGTGCACATGTGCATCGGCCAGGTGTATGGCTTCAGCGTCTTTAAAAAGCCGCTCGCCAAGGCGCTCGGCATCACCGCACCCTCCGCGGCGGATTGGTCAGAAGCCGATGTCGGCGTGGCTTACTCCATCGCTCTTGCCTTGCTCGGGCTATCCGCAGCCGTATTTGGCAAATGGGTGGAGCGCAGCGGACCGCGTAAAACGATGCTCGCCAGCATGCTGTGCTTTTGCACCGGCCTCGTGCTCGCCTCGTGTGCGGTGAAGTGGCATCAACTGTGGCTGCTGTATGCCGGTTACGGCCTCATCGGCGGCATCGGGCTGGGTTTGGGCTACATCGCGCCGGTTTCGACACTGATGAAATGGTTCCCGGATCGCCCCGGCATGGCCACTGGCATGGCGATCATGGGATTCGGTGGCGGAGCCTTGATCGGCGGACCGCTGGCGGAGGAACTCATGAAGCGTTTTGCCTCCGCGACCTCGGTGGGAGCTCAGGAGGCCTTTTTGATCATGGCGGGGCTTTATGCCATCTCGATGCTGTTTGGAGCTTGGATCGTCCGCGTGCCCGCCGAGGGCTGGAAGCCGGCCGGATGGGAGCCAAAGGAGCATGTGAAGCCGCTCGTCACGAACGCGAACGTGGCTGTGGATGTGGCGTGGAAGACGCCGCAGTTCTGGATGCTGTGGGTGGTGCTCTGCATGAACGTCAGCGCCGGCATCGGCATCCTCGGCCAGGCCTCGCCGATGATTCAGGACATGTTTGGCGTGAGCGCCGCCGCCGGTGCGGGTTATGTGGGCTTGCTTTCGCTGTGCAATCTGGGCGGCCGGTTCTTCTGGTCCTCATGCTCGGACTTCCTCGGGCGAAAGGTAACCTACTGCGTTTACTTCATCCTCGGCGCAGCGCTTTACATGAGCGTGCCGTGGACGCAAGGGCAGGGGAATGTGACGCTCTTCGTCATCGTCACCGGCCTCATCCTCACGATGTATGGCGGCGGCTTTGCCACGATTCCGGCTTATCTGCGCGATCTTTTCGGCAGTTATCAAGTCGGTGCCATTCATGGCCGCCTCATCACCGCGTGGTCGCTCGCGGCTATCATCGGGCCGCAGCTCGTGGACCGTCTCTCGGTAGCGAACAAAAAAGTCCTGCCCGCTGCTCAAGCCTATAACTCGATCTTCCACATCATGGTCGGCCTGCTCGTCGTGGGCCTCATCGCGAACCTGCTCGTGCGTCCGGTGGACGCGAAGTATCACGTCAAAAGCTAACTCATCCCGCTCATGCAAAGCATCCGTCTTCTCATCGCCTGGATCTGGGTCGCCGTGCCGCTCGGCTGGGGCGTGTATCAGTCCGTGAACAAATCCCTGCCGCTCTTCGGCGGTGCGATCAAGCCAGCGCCTGCCACCGCGCCGGTGAAGTAGCGCATCACATTCGCCAATCGACACGATAAGGCATTCCGATTTGCCCGCTCGCGGGGCTTCGAGTAGCAAAAGGTATCTCATGGCCACTCCACGCGATCTCATCACCTCTCCCGCCGACTTGAAGCCCTCCACCGCCTGGTCGGAGACCATCTGGGCCTACACCAGCGAGGAGCAACTGGCCGATCACACGACCAAGGCCCGCCTTTGTGTGGCCACACTGCTGCCCTTCAAAGACCGCCAGCCAGACTGGGATGGCTTCAACAAGAGCGTTCGCTGGATGCAGCAATGCGCCGCGCATTATGGCGTGGAGATTGTCTTCGTGCTGAATGCGGACACCGGCTACATCTTCGACCTCAGCAATGATCTCTACGCCGAAGTGTTGCGTCGCTTCCGGGCGGAGTTTCCCGATCAACGCTTCATCGCGGGCGTCACCGCTCGCGGAGCAGAAAACGACAGCGCCTTCAAAGCAGAGCGCTACTGGCCGTTGCTCGACATCGCGCAGTCGCACGACAACTGCGAGGTGATGATCATGACCTCGCGCCTGCTGAACGTGCTCGACTCCGAGCCGCGGCGCGACGCCTACTTCCAGATCGCCGAGCACTGCACGCACCCGGCCATCGCGCATGCCTTGGAGCCTTCCTTTGTGCCGTGGGCCACGCCGTTTGATCCGTGGCTCTTCCACCAGATCGCCATGCATCCGAAGTATGTTGGCGGAAAGGTCAGCACGCTCGATGAGCCGCACTTCCACTACTGGGCGGCGATGTGCAAAGATCAGAAGCTGCCCTTCTCACCGCACAGCGGGGATGATTACGGCATCGCCTCCGCCATCAAGATGGGCCTGCCTTTGCTCATCGGTGCCGGTGTGAGTGCCTGCCCGCTCATCTGCGCCGCACGCGACATGTGGCTGCTCGATTCGGTGGCGGACAAGAAATTCAAAACCGGCACCGGCCGCTTTGATACGCGGGTGTACAAGCTCTTCGAAGCCTTCCAATCCTTTGAAGACCTCGTCTTCCGTCTCGATGACCGCATGAGTGCGTCGCCCTACAAGCACAGCACCGCGCATGTGCTGCATCAGTTGGGCCTCATCGAGTCGCCGGAGGCTCATCCGGACTGCAAAGACCTCCGCAGAGCCGATGAAGCTCAACGCATGACCGAGGCGCTGCGTCGTCCGCGGCGTATCGCCGAGAAGCTGGGCATCCCGTTCTTCAAGACGGTTTGAGTTCACCGCCACCGGAGCGGCACCTTCACGCCATTCCACGCGTGATCAGCCTGATGCGCGTGCGTGGTCGCTTCGGCACCTTCTGCTGTGAGGCGCAGCATCGTCCAACCGGTCGTCGAGGTCTTTTTGTCGGCCACATACGACGTGGCAGGTGTGTTCAGGATGTGGATGCCCTCGTGCTCAAAGAAGTTCCGGTGATGGATGTGACCGTGGATGTAGGCTTTGACGTGCTTGCGGGTCGAAAGTGCCCGCCACAGCGGCTCGGAGTCCTCGAGACCACCGGGGAAGTGCAGCGGTTCGCCGCCGAGACGCGGATTGTGATGGGCAAAGAGCAGCGCAGGCTTGTCCGCGTGCGTATTGAGCAGCTTCACCAGCCAGTCGATCTGCGCCGGACCGAGCAGACCTTGCGTCACCATGGTGGCTTTGAGTGAATCGAGCAGGAACAGGTTCACGCCCGGAAGCTCAACCATGCTGACGAACTTTGATTCCACCGCGGAGGACGATTCCTTCATCACGTCGTAAAACACCGCGCGGTCATCGTGATTCCCCATCGTGAGATGCAGCGGCAGTCCTGCCGCCTGCAACGGTGCGATCAGCTTCGCAAAACGCTCGTAATCGCCCCGCCTGCCATCTTTGAGCGCGAGGTCGCCATTGATGATCACCGCGGCAGGGCGCTTCGGCAGCGCGAGCAGCCACTCGATGGTGCTGCGCAGATTGGCCGGAATGGCCGCATCGGCCGCTTGCTGGGCACCGATGTGCGTGTCGTTCAAAATGGCAATCAAGCCCTCATCGACTTCCGCGCCCGCCGCAGGCAGTTGTGAAAGGGCCATGGCGGCTCCGAGTTGGGTGATGAACTGACGGCGGGAGGTGAGATGAACAGGCATGCGCTGCTATACGCCCGCGGCTCGGTGCGTATTGCTCGATCATGGATCGCCGCGATTTCCTCAAAACCTCCGCCGCCGCTGGCGTGGCGCACACTTTTGTCTCTGCGAAAGCCGCCACGCCTCGCCAGTCCGATCTCATCAAGCTGGAGAATGCCAAACAGGGCACCACGGCATGGCAGCTCACCCGCGTGATGCCGGATGGCGGCAAGGCTTACCGCACGTCGTTGATCGAAGGCTACTGTTCGAAGCAATCGGTGAAGGCTGGTGAGCCGATCGACATCTTCGTGAGCACGAAACCCGCGTCGAAATTCTCCATCGATATCTTCCGCATGGGCTACTACGACGGCGCTGGATCGCGTTTGATGACCAAGCTGGGGCCATTCGAAGGCATCGAGCAGCCCGTGCCCGAAATGGAAGACAAACGCCTCCGTGAATGCCAGTGGAAGGCCTCCACGACGCTCACGATCCCATCCGACTGGCCCAGCGGCGTCTATCTTGGCAAGCTCACCACATTGCCCGAAGCCGCGGACAAGCCTTACTGGGAGAGCTACATCGTCTTCATCGTCAAAGACGATCGGCCTGCCGATATTCTCTTCCAATGCAGCGACAACACCTGGCAGGCCTACAACCGCTGGCCGGTGAATGAATCGCTCTACACCGATCCGCGTGCGGCGCATGCGCCGGGTGTGAGCGTGAGCTTTGACCGGCCTTACGGCAAGTATGTGCAGATCTTGGAAAACCCGCTCAGCATTGGTAGTGGCGAGTTTTTGCTGTGGGAATACCCGCTTTGCTACTGGCTCGAAAAAGAAGGCTATGATGTCACCTACTGCTCAAACGTGGACAACCTCGATCCGGCGAATTTGAGCCGTGTGAAGACGATGATCAGCATCGGTCACGATGAGTATTGGGATGTGCGGCAGTTTCAAAACGTGAAACAAGCCATCGCCGGAGGCTTGAGCGTGCTCTGGCTCTCTGCGAACGATGTGTACATGGTCACGCCCTTCACGCCGAATGCGAAAGGCGATGCCAACCGGCGGCTCACGCGGGAGACCTGCTATGGCGAATTCCGCGAGGAGGAGAAGGAAGCATATTCGAAGGTGCTCGGGCCATTCGAAAATCCCGGTCCTGATGAACGCGAGATCATCGGCGCACGCACCACCGTGCCCTTCAATGGCGGTGGCGACTGGACCTGTGCGAAGCCGGATCACTGGCTCTTCGAAGGCACGGGTATGAAAAAGGGCGACAGCATTCCCGGCCTCGTCGGCTGGGAATTTCACGGCGATCCCGACACGGCTCGCGAAGGTCTCGAAGTCGTCGCCGAAGGCAACGTGTGGGCCAGTGGCACGCGACTGGGCAAATACGCGGCCACCGTTTTCGAAGGACCGAACAAAAACATCGTCTTCAATGCCACCACCATCTTCTGGGCGCAGGGTCTCAGCGATCCTCCGGGTCACATGATCCCGTGGAGCCACTTCTCACGGCCGCATGGACCTGATGAACGCGTTCAGCGCATCACCAAGAATGCGCTGAAACGAGCCATCGGGTGATTTTACCATGACGAACCGCAGTCACGACAACCGGCCACGCTCCGCAGGTAGAGATAGCCCTCGGCTTCGCCGGATTCGAGTTCGATGGGCACGCGTTCGTATTCACCACCTGCCACATCCTCCAAAACATCCAGTTTAGCCAAGCCGGGCGGATCGACATCCCAAAGCTCACCTTCGATGGCGAGACCGTTTTCGGCCTTCACCATGCCGGGATAGCCACCGAGGTCGAACATGCGGTAAACGGGCTTTGTCCTCGTCACGCCGACAAAGCGCTGCGAGTCGATCCAATGATGGTTTTCGCCTCCACGCTTCAGCGTGCCATACACAAACACGCGAGTCATCCCAACTCATCCTCCCGTTCGGCGAGCCATGAAGGCAGTTGGTAGCGTTTGAGTTTCAGTTCATCCGCACGAAGGCGCATCGCAGCAGGCATTTGAGGCTCGATGAGCACATTCGAGGCCAGTTGAGCGGCCCATCGAGGCCAGAAGGCTTCGTTGATCATCACGTTTTGCACGCTGCCCTGATGCAGCAGACCCAGCTTGCCGCGACGCTGTCCTGCACCGGCGATCTTCACCTTGCCACGCACCACGTCATGCAGGGCAGGGGCCACGAAGCAGAAGGGGTTTTCGATCAAATCCTCCGGCCCGGCGAGCCTGCATCCGCTGAAACCCGCGACGACAAGGGCCTGCGCGAGAGATTCGTGAATGAAGCGGTAGCTATCGAGAGGCCGCGTCTCTGCCCACGGATGGCCGCCCGGCACGATGACGGAGTAGGTGAAGTCGTTTTCATGCAGCACCACGCCGCCACCGGTCCACCGCCGCACCACCGGCCATCCAGGCAAGGCCTCCGCGAGCTTCGGCAGGCTCTGCGCATAGCCGATGGTCACCGTGGGCCTGTCCCAGCGATACACTCGCAGCACCGCATCCTGGCTCTGCTCCAGCCACGCCTGGTCCGCAGCCATGTTCCAGGCCCCGTCGTGCGGTTCAGGATCAAAATGGAGGATGAGTCGGTCAAACATGGTTTGGATTCCTTTGAACGATAGTCATCAAAATGCGAGGACGGCTTTGCGCTGAAATTGGTCGTTGATTGGCAATGGGCAGGCGAGGTAGGATTTTCAGGATTGCCGTTTGTTCATGCCTATGAATGCGAATGCCCGTTCCAAGAATTCCCCGCGGTCTGAATACACGCTTCTGTTTCGTGGCAGCGCCACGGACAAGGTAAGGTCCACTCGATTGACGGACAGGGAGCTTTACCCGTTGGCCTGCCGATGGAATGACATCGTGGGCAACCGGCAGCGGCTTGGCAGAGAGGCTGTAGTGAAGATCCGCCAGGACGCGGTGGAGGATTTTAAGCGTCTCGTGCTCGGATCGCAGGCCAAGCTGGAGGAGATCGCCACTTGGGAGGTGGTGGAGGTGGAGATCCCCTGGCTGGGGGAGCGCACGGGCTGGGCGGCGCGTGTTTTCCCCTGGGAGGATGCGATTGCGATGTCGACCAAGCCGCTGCGTGACAAACGGCGCGTGACCGTCATCCGGCATCTGCATTGTGAGAAGGCGGTGAAGGCCTGTGTGCCGGATCCAGCGGCGCTGAAGTTGCTTTTGATCGCCTCGGGGCCCGGCGCGGTGAAGGACGTGTACGACTTCACCGATGAGTGCAGCCGAGTGAAAGCGATGCTCGGCGTGACGAAAGAACGCCTGCAACAGCCTGCCAACAGCACGTTGGCCGAAATCAAGGCCATCATGGAGCAGCAAAAGCCGGATGTGGTGCATCTCACGGGCATGGACCTGCACCAGGCACGCGAGAACGAGGTGATACCGTCTGCAACCCGTGAAGGCGACAGGGATGGATTCCTCCTCGCTGCCCCTCGTGAGGTGGCTCCGTCTTACCATGAGGCGACGGCGGAGGAGATGGCGGGAGCCTTGGTGCCATTCACCAAGCCCGCACCGTTGCTCATCGGGATGAACTTTTACCACTCCGCCGCCCGCACGGCGGCCCTGTGCGTGGCAAACGGAGCGACACATGTGCTGGCCTTCCAAGACTCGGCAGATGACACGCAGGCGGAGGCATTCTTCGCCCGCTTTTACTCCCATTGGCGGCGTGGGGGGCTGAAAAATCCACTGGGTGCCTTTCAGCAGGCGGTGAATGTGTTTCGTGGCTCACGTGAGCGAGGTGCTGGAGTCGTGCTGTGGAGCCGGAGGTCGTTGTTTGAAACGATGGAGGCTGAGACGGAAAGGGAGCCGGAGCCGGTGGTCGAGGCTGTCACGCCGCAGGCCATCCGGGAGGCCGTGGGCCTGCGCATCGTGCCGCCGCGGCAGGTGAACTACTCCATGCTGCACAATGAGCAGCCTTTGATGAACCAGTTCGTGGTCTCGCTCACCGCCGGGAGCGTGCCTCCTCCTGTGGAGGTTTGTGTCACGCTGAATGCCGGCAGCGCGGATTTCCCGTGGCGGCACACACTCCGCCTCACGATGGAGGAGCCGGTTCATGATCTCAGGGACAAGATACGAGCCTCGCTGATCCCTGATCTGCTGCGCAGTTGCCGGGAGAGCTTGTGGAGCTCGCTGCATGTGCGGGTCACCTGCGGAGGCGAGGTGCTTCATGAGGAGACGCACGCGGTGGAACTGCTCTCGGCCGATGAGTGGCGGAACACGGATGAAGACCGCCGCTGGCTGCCTTCCTTTTGTTTTCCACGAGACGCGGCCGTCGAGAAGGTGATGCGCAGCGCTCAACTGCTGCTGAAGGTCATCACCGACCAGTCGGATGCGGCCTTTGATGGCTACCAGATCTTTGACCGGGGAGAAAAGAACAAAGCATGCCGGTCCTGGGTGGACATGCAGGTGCGGGCGATCTGGGCGGCCATCCAGCACCTGCATCCGCTGGCTTATATCAATCCGCCGCCATCCTACGACCCGCTCGGCCAGCGCATCCGCACCCCCACGCAGATGTATGAGGCTGGCGCGGGGACCTGCATTGATCTCTCCATGCTCTTCAGTGCCTGCCTCGAGAACATCTGCCTCTACCCGGTAGTCTTTCTGATCGATGGTCATGCCTTTCCTGGCTACTGGAGGGATCCCGGCAAATGGGAGACCCTCTCATCTTTTGCCACGAGCACGATCGAGGACGAGACACCGGACATGAAAGATGCCATGGAGACCTCGGTCTTGACTCCGAGGCAGACCGGAGCCGGTTGGATGCTCGGCAAGGCTTTCCTCCCGAGGATACGCCGACACCTGCGTGATGGTGATCTCGTCGCAGTGGAGGCCGTTCCGGTGACTTCCGCTGGCGATCTCAGCGCGTCGATGGAGGCAGGCGTGGAGAATCTGGCGGACGCCAGCGCCTTCATCAGCCTCGTGGACATCCAGATCGCCCGCACGGTCGATCAGCCAGTCACTCCTCTTCCGTTAGCCAATCCTTCCTTCCATTCCAGGCCATGAAACGTGACGAACAAGCCCACGAGCAGGATGATGCGTTCCGCGCCCTGCTGCGCGACCAGCGTGAAAAGCTCAATGGTGTGACCCGGGTGCAGCCGGCGGCCAAAAAGAGCCCGGCGAAGTTGGCAAGCCGTTACGGGACACAGCGGCTGGTGAATCCCCCGCTACACATGAACCTCGTCCGGCGAGCCAGCGGCGTGCTCGAATGGGAATTCGGCCCTTCGCTGCGCCGGGCCACGAGCGGCACGAGACGCATGGCTGGGCGACTTCCGTCCGAAAGCGTGGCCGAGCCTGGGGCGGAGGTGATCGACCAGGTGACGTTTGAAGAACTTCAGCCCAATCAAGTGACGAAGGTCATCGACAAGGTGGATCGCTGGCTCACGCCGCTGGCCTGGGAAGCCAAGGCGCTGAGGCCTGAGGGGCTTCGGGTGATCGTGAAGGATGGAGGCGGCTTCAAGCTCGGCCCGAGGTTTTCGGGAGGGAAAGCCGCGCTGCATCGGAAGAAGGTGTTTCTCTTCATTCATGGGACGGCGAGCAACTGCGACAAGAACCTTACGGAGCTCTCAGCCCATGATGACGGCCTTCAATTGCTAACGGCGTTCAGCAAGCACTACGATGTGATGCTGGGCTTTGACCATCCCACCCTCGGCACCACGCCGCTGCTCAATGCGATCGACCTCGACCGCCAGCTCGGCCTGCATGACTCAAACATGCCCGCGAGCATCGACATCGTCACGCACAGCCGCGGTGGCATCGTCTCACGCTGGTTCCTCGAGCAGCTCTGTCCGCCGGGAGTGCGGGCACATGTCGTCCTTCTGGGGTGCCCCATCTCCGGCACGAGCCTCGCCGCGCCCGCGAACATCAAACGGCTCCTCGACCTGTTCACGAACATCGCGCACGCGGCGGGTGGAGCAGCTTCCTTCGTGCCGTTCCTGTCCTTTGCCACGGCGCTCACGGAGATCATGGCGGCCGCGTTCAGCTTCATGGCCAAAACACCAGCGCCGGACCTGCTGTTGAACCTTCTGCCCGGCCTCGCCGCCCAGCAGCGGGCAGGGAACAATGGCGAGCTCCTGCGCCTGCGCCGCCCAGCCGGTGCAGGATGCGAGTATCATGCCGTCACTGCGAATTTTGAACCGCCGAAAATCGGCTGGAACTTCCTCAAAGCCTTCAACAAGCCCGGCGCACGGGTTCTCGACACCGTGGCAGATTACCTCTTTGCCGGGCCGAATGACCTCGTCGTGGACACGAACAGCATGACGATGCTCGATGATGCGCGGGCAGTGCGTGAGAGCCGCGTGCTGCGTTTCAAAGGAGACACGGTGCACCACTGCAACTACCTCAGCCAGCCCGAGACCTGCCGGCACATCCGCTCGGCGTTCAAGGTGTGACGAACACACCAAACGTCGATCGCTCCAGGCGGGCATCGGCGGTGCAGCTGCCTGACCTTGATGGCGCGCTCACTTCTGCACCACGGAGAGACGCATGAAGCGGCGGCCTCTGGTTCCTGCGGAGGCTATGTCTTTGATCGTGAGGGTCTGCCAGCCGGCGGCAGGCACGTTGTTTTGGACTGCTGCCTGATTTTGCGGCTGCAGAGGATCGATGGCTGTCCATGGACCGGTGAGGTTGTCCGCGGCTTCGACGATGAGCGTGACATCGGTCACATTCAGGCGGCGCTGGAAGGTGAGCGTGAGCTGGCGTTCGCTGCCGTCCTGCGCCTCTCCGATGATGACGGCAGGCTTGGTGGCACCATCGGTGGCGGAGGTGCCGAGGACGTATTCGAGGAGATTGGGGTGTCCATCACCATCCGCGTCTGCTGCGGGAGCGGCGTCACCTTCGATGGGCACGCCGGTGTATTGCATCCATGCAGCATAGCCGCCGAGCCCTTGAGCGAACGGGCCGGTGCTGCCGCCTGCCGTGGCTGCAGCGATGGCGCTCCAGGCGGAGGCACCGGAGGCATTGATGGCTCGGAGACGGTATTCATAGGTGACTCCGTTGATAGTGTCCGCGTCATTGTAGGCTGTGGTTCCCGCCGAGACCGTGGTGAGAGCTGCGAAAGTGCCGCCAGCCACGCGGCGCTCGATCTCATAACCCGTTTCATTGGATGCATTGTCCGTCCATGCCAGGTCGAGGCTGATGCCGGCGCCTTCCACGACGGTGAGGAAGGAGGGGCGTGTGGGCAAGGGCGAGGTGTAGGTGACTTCGAGGGCGGGTGGCGGCAGCGTGGGATGTTCGCGCGAGGCAAACTCGATCACCGCCGTGGGCGTCGTGGAGTTCATGACCAGCGTGACGATGTTGTTGGCACCTTTGTTGTTGTTGAGGGTGGTGGCGCTGGCATCCATGGCGATGACATTGCCCACGGTGGGAATCGTGGCGCTGGTGACTACGAGGCTGGAAAGCAGTGTGGTGCCTCCTTGGAATCCGTTTGAGGCGGTGTTGTTGAGCGGGGCGTTTGCCCAGGTGATGCCGCCTTCCGTCCAGCCGTCGTTCGCGTCTGGAATCATGCGGAGGCTGGCATTGTAAGTGAAGCCGGTCATGGCGAGGTTTTGCATCGAGGCCACGGTCAGACGCAGCGTGGCTGCCTTGACGCTTGGCAGGCCCGTGAGATCAAATTTGAAGTAAGCTTTCGATGTGGTGGCCGTGGTGCCGATCGTGGAGAGCCCGGAGACAGCCAGCGTGGGCTCGGAACCGAAGTTGCCTGCGGAATCGCCCCCCTTGATCGTGGCATCCGCCGCGGCGGTGAGACCACCGATGAGCGCGAGAACATCCGCTGGAGGTGTGGTGACGCGGACAATGTTCGAGAAGGGACTGTTGCCGGCGTTGTTGAAGGCCATGACGCGGTATTCGTAGGCCATGTCTGCCGCGGCGTGGTCATCATTAAATGTCAGAGTGCCGCTGGAGACGTCGATGAGCTGGCTGAAGCTGCCGTTTTCGGCGCGTCGCTCGATGCGGTATCCTGCCGCCAGTGCGCCCGCGCCCCAGGTGAGGGTGACACGGCCCGGCGAAGGCACGGTGGCTGCGAGTGTGCCCGGAGCCCCCGGTCCGCTGATCGCGCTGAAAGCCACATTTTGGAATCCGGCCACCTGGTAGTTCCCGGAGTAGGTCGTGCCGCTGCGGTCGTCTGAATGGTGAAAGACACCCCAGAGGGCCGTGGAGGCCATGGCGACCGTGGCGGTGCCGTGGCTGCTCCAATTGATGCCATCAGCGGATGACTCGGAGGTGAAACTATTGCCCGCACGCGTGATGCGCACCCAGCGCGGAGCCACCTGGCTCGTCACCCCGCCGGTGAAAGTGGCTGTGGCGGATGCAGTGGCACGGTAGGCCATCTTGGTGCCATCGCCGGTGCTGGTGCTCGTGCTGGTGGCTGCCATCAAGGCGCCTCCGCCGGTGTTTTCACGGACCATCACCGCATAGCGGGCACCGGTTTGCGCCGGGCTGGCCGCCGGAATGAAGGCTGTCAGCACGCCATCGCCACTGCGTGACTGGTAAACGAACTGCCCGGCCTCGGAGGTGGCCGCTGTGGCCAGGCCGGAGCCGCCCATGGTGGTGGAGCTGATGACACCCTCCGCCTGTGCGGCGGGTGACGAATCGGTGATGGCACCCACGATGGTCTGTGTCCATGGACCGGGCAGGGATGCGGCGGGATCCTCGATGAGCACGGAGATGGCGTTGTAGGTGCCGATGCCGGTGCCGGAGGATGGCGAGCTTAGTGTGATGCGGAACTGCTTGGGGTTCTGTGGACTGGCGGTGGCCGTGATAGGGATAAAAATGGTCTTTTCGCCGCTCTCGCCATCGGCCCAGTCGAGCGTCCCGCTGGTGGTGGTGTAGTGCGTGCCGGCGATTGCCGAGGTGTTGCTCGTCGCGTAGTTGACTGTCACCACACCGTTGACGCCGCCGAAGCGCTTCACGCTGATCTGGGCCGTTCCTGCGGTTTTGCTGACCTTGGCCACCGTGTCGTTGAACTCGAAGAAGCCGGGCACCGCATCGAAAGCGGCCTCATTGGATGGAATCGAGTCACCGGCGGCATTCACGGCTATCACGCGGTAGTAGTAGGTTTCATTGTTCGCGAAGCCGCCTGGATCGACGTGGCTCGTCGTGCCCGCGGCGAGGATCGCCAGTGTGCTGAAAGCACCAGCGGGACCGTTCTTCCGCTCGATACGGAAAGCGGTTTCATCCGTGGCGTTGTCCTGCCAGGTCAATTGAGCGCTCACCGAGCTGTTTTGCGCCACCGTGAGACCGGTGGGGTTTGGAGGCACGCCGGAGCCGCTCGCATTCACCGTGACCGAGACCATTTCCCCGAGGCTGAGATTCTCATAGGTGCCGCCGGGGGCGGACTCCATCTTCAGGGTGCGCACCATGTAGGTGTAAGCTGTGCCCGCGGTGCCTGTGGCGTCGGAATAGGCGGGTGCCGGCAACGCCGTGGGCGTGAGCCGGGTGAAAGGCCCGTCCACCGTGCTGGCACGGTAAACGTGATAACCGAGCAGGTTCGATTCGGTCGATGCGGTCCATGAGAGTGCCACGTTCCCGTTGGAACTCGTGGCCGCGAGATGACGCGGCGGCTCCACCACGTGCATGCGCAGGGAAGGATCACCCATCAGTCCCAGGTGTGTGCCGCCACCGGGGAAATTGATCGGTGTGTAAACCGGATTGCTGAACGTGCTGATCTGCGAGTTCTGCGACGCACGGATCGAGTAGCCCACGGTCTCCCCGGTGGCCATGTGGTGCATGAAGAAAGTGGGGCGGCCTGCCCAGAAGCAGGTGAGACCCAGGCCATCTCCGGTGGCATTGCCCGCCAGCGGAGCCTTCATGAAATTGTTCGTCACATCCCAATCGCCAAAGTAACTGCCAAACAGGCTGACAAACGCCGCCTGGAACGGACGACGTCCAAAATCCGCCGTGCTTCCTACGCTGCCACAGGTCTCGTAGCTGCCGCCGCCGTTGCCATTCGCCATCAGATACTTGTTGGTGGCCGCGTGGGTCCACCAGTTGCCGCTGGGCGCTTCATCATAGATGACCTCCGGCGGCCTTCCCACGCCAGTGAAGCCCCAGGCCCAGCCGGTGCGCATGAAGGATTCGCCGCTGAAATTGCCGAAGCCATCGCGGATGAGCACGCGGCGTTCGAGGTTGGCATACGCTCCCTGCTTGGTTTTGAAATCATGGGCCTTCCGCAAGTAGCGGCGGAGCAGCGAGGTTTCGGTGACGTTGCTCGCTGGGGCACGCTGCATGTTTCTCAGGTCCACACGGCCCACCGCCAGCTCCAGGGCGCTGGGAATGGTGCTTTGGTCCAGCTTGCCATCTCCGGGGATGTTGTGGATGCGTGTCTCCGTGGAGCTCGTGTTGGTCACGGAAGAGTCCGTCCAAGTGCCGTTCATGTCGCCGTAGAAATTGTCTGCCGACCAGGCACCGGAGTGATTCCCGTGACCGTCCGGAGCCTGGCTGCCGGCGTAGGGCACCGGCACATGGCCGAGGATGTACACCTGCTTCACATTGGCCGGATCGGCATCGTAGGCCGCTTTGATTAGCGTCTTAGTGTCTGCAACGGCCGTGGCATCCGTGATGGAATCGCGTCGTGCGGCCGAAATAGTCACCACCGTCCAGCCATCGGCCGTGAGGTCGCGTTTGAGCTGGGCGATCTCCGGCGCGAGCGGGGCCAGCATCGTGTCATCGATCACCAGCAGCAGTTTCCCGCGGCTCTCCACCAAGGGGAGGTTGTAACCGGCAGTGATATAGCCCAGCGCCACATTCGGCGAGATGCTCGTGTAGCTGCGGCGCATCCAGTATTCGTATTCGATGCCCGGCTGGGCGCTCGCATCAGCCCACGAGGTGTCCGTCGTTGTGAGCGTGGCCACGGCCGCTCCCCAGGCCACCTGGCCTTTTGGGCGCCGGTAGATTTCCTGCGCGGTGATGTTCGCATTCTGCCGCAGCGACCAGCTCAGCGTGATGTGGGGTGGCGTGGGGGAAACATCCGCCTTCAAGTCGATGGCGAAGTCCCGTGTCACCTGCGCCCGGAGAGGCTGGAGGCTCAGCAAGGTGCAGATGAACGCGAGGGCAAAGGCGAAGCGTTGGCTCATGATCGATAGGGCTGGGGACGAAGGGTGGAAAACGGTGTGGCGCACGCCATGGCACGAGTTTTCGCGATTACTCTACCAAGTTGTCCCGGATTTCATCCACCCCTATCTTGTCGCTATTGAGCAACGATTGTTGCGTGGAAGTAACGTCCGCAGCCATGCAGGCGGACCGTCTGTCACTTCGAGCGATGGCAAAGCAGGTGGCAGAGATCCTCGATGTGTGGCTGTTTCACCCGGGTGCGCCGTGTGAGGAAGAAGACCTTCTCGTCGCCAAATAGATGGGAAACATCCTTCAGTCCGATTTCACCATTGCGTGCGCGGGTCCGCAGCTCGCCTTCGATGTAGTTCCGGCTGGCTCCGAGGATCGCTGTGCCGAAACCGAGTGTCACATACGGCAGCACCACATGGAAGACATTCGCCTCCAGCGCCACATTCATTTGCGCCAGCAGCCCGTGCCGCGAAAAGGCCGCGTCGATCTGTGGTCGGGAGCTGGACCGCTGCGGAGGCAGCAGCAGTGGCTGCGTGACCAGATCGTGAAGCGTCAGCTTCTTCTTCGTGTTCAACGGATGTCCCGGCGGAAGCAGGGCCACGATCGGAAAAGTCGTCATCGGTACCGCCAGCAGCTTCCCTGACTCCTCCCGCAGACGCTCCATGTGCCCCACCAGGGCCACATCAGCCTCGTTGTTGAGCAATTGCTCGATTGCCGTGCCGGAGGTGACGCTCGTGATGATCATTCGCAGCCCCGGATGCCTCTCCCGCATGGTGGAAAGCCCCGGCGGCAGCTCGTGGGCCAGGATTTGCGGCGGAGCGGCGATGAGCAGCGTGCGTGAGGCCTCGTCTTTCCGCCGGGCAAACTCCGGCACCACCTTCTCGAAGTCCTCGATCATCGGTGCCACGATCTCCGCCAGCATCGCGCCCTCGGGTGTCACCCGCACCTTGCGGCCGTTCACCTCGATCAGCTTGCTCCCCGTGTCACGCTCCAGCGCCCGGATCTGCCTCCACACGGATGAACGCGCCATCCCCACCGCATCGCCCGCATTCACAAAGCTCCCGTGCCGGGCGATGTGGACCAAGGCGCGGAACTGCTGGATGCGTGGTTCCTTCAAAGCGAGGCTGGAGCGGGACTTCATGGTGGTGGGGCGATGTTGCTCATCGCGTTGCAATCCTGCAACCAAAAGCCCCACTTCGTCCATCGGCTGCAACCGGGTGCGACAAATCACCGCGCCACCTTCAAATACGCGATCAAATCCGCCAGCGACTGCGGTGTCATCGCGGCTTCGAGGCCTTCGGGCATCAGGGAGATGCCGGTGCTCTTCAAGGAGGCCACATCGCTGCGCAGGACGGATTTGGTGATGTTTCCGGCCATCTTCAGCGTTAGGCTCGCGCTCGTTTCGGTGGCGATGACGCCGTAGAGCTGCTCGCCGCTCTTCAGGGTGCAGTGGTAGGCCATGAAGCCGGGCTCAATGATCGCGCTGGGGTCGAGAATGGAGTTGAGGAGCTTTTCGGCGTCGTGCTGCGCCACGCTGCGCAGGTCCGGGCCGAGTTCGAGACCCACGCCGTCGAGTTTGTGGCAACTGATGCACACGCTCGCGAATACGGTCTTCCCGCGTGCGGCATCGCCCTGGAGCTTCAATGCCGGTTTGAACTTCTCGACCACCGCCGCCCGCGTGGCGCTCGTGGAGTCCGCGAAGACCTTTTCCGCGAGGCTGGCGATGTTTTTCTTCGGATGCTTCATCAACCGTGCCCGCGTCGCGGCGTCGGCAGATTTGGCTTCGGGCCGTTTCAGCAGCGCGAGTGTCCAGGCGTCGTTCGAGAGCAGCGTTTCGAGGATCTGCACGCGCAGCGCCGGTGTGCGCTGGTCCCAGCCTTCGAGCAAAAACTGCTCTCCACCCTGCGGTTGCAGCTTCGAGACGAGTCGCAGCACCTCCGCGTTGCCCGTTTTTGCCCAAAGCTCCGGCAGCAGCGCCTTCACGCGTTCCCGATGCTCGCGATCCGAGGCCAGCAAGGCCAGCGATTCCATCGTCGGAGCCGTTTGGATCGATTCCGCAGCCTGTTGCAGCCTCGCCGCCATTTTTTCGACCGCTTCCCGCGCCTTGGCATCCGTGACCTGTTTCGCGAAAGCGGCCAGCGAGAGGTTTTTCTCGTCCAAGACGGCCAGAAGCTCCTCCAGACCCTTTTGCGCATCCATCCGCGTCACGAGCGCTGCGATGGCTTTTTCGTTCTTCGTCGCCAAAGCACAGCGCAGGAGCATCGCGAACGATTGGGTGTCCGCACGAGCACAAACCCGCTCCAGATGCGGCAGCACCGAACTCAACGCCGCGCCTTGCAGCGGCGAACCCGGCTCCGCGCTGTTCAGCACCTCCGCGAGCAAATCTCCCGCCCAGTCGAACTTCAGTTCGCCGAGCGTGCAGGCCAATTGGAGGCGCACTTTGGCGTCCTTGTCGTTCACGAGCTTCGCCAGCGCTTTTTGGAGTGCGGACGCCTCGTCCGCTTTCCATTCGAGCTTCTCAGCCATTTGAAGGGCTTGTTCGTGGACATGCGAATCTTGTCTCAAAAGAAGGTCGAGCACCATATTGTGTCGCTCACTTCCTTTCCCATAAAGAAGGTATGCCCATGCCGTCTGTGCCGAGATGATACCTTTGGGCCTTTTCAAAGCGCCAAGTGCGTGTGGATAGCCTGACCAGTGGGCCGTCATCTGCCACTTGTCTCTGAGCCAACCATTGCTGCTCTCCCACCATGTCGCTGGATTGTTGGCTAAATCCAAAGTGACCGTCTTTGAGACTGGGTCTGTCTGAGCGGCACTAGCTATTGGAATGGCAGGCCCAGATCGAGCTGAAGCTCGAACTACTTTCCAAATCCTCCCCTTGTCATCCCCTTCGCGGTAATGCGGCAGGAGCTCCTCTTTGCCATTCTGCGGCAGCCACTGCGGATGCTCGATCATGTAGCGATACATGTCGGCGACCCACAGCGCACCATCTGGGCCGGTGCGGACCATGACGGGGCGGCACCAGCGGTCTTCGCTGGCGAGGAAGTCCATCTTGGACTCGGCGGGATCACGCACGGCTTTGAAGGTGACGCCGTCGTCTTCGAGAATGTGATGCTGCACGACGTTGTGGAAGGGCTCGCAGGTGAAGGCGTGCGTTTTGCCGTCGTTGAAGAGCTTCACATCGCGATACACTTCGATGCCGCAGGCGCTGGTGAAGCGTCCGGCCTGGTCGAAGCTGTGAAAGCGCTTTTCCATGCTGCTGGCGGGATACACGGGCGGATTTCGCGGGAAGAGCTGATGAATCGGGTCGGGCGGGATGACGTGCGGATTGCGGCGCAGGTAGTGATCCTGCAACACGTAGTGCCAGAGCGGGAAACTGTTCTGCACGCCGAACCAGTGGCCCCAGTCATCGCGGGCGCGGCCGAACTGCGAGGGGCCGGTCTGCGGATCAAACTCGCCGGTGTCCGGCTTGAAGCGGAAATCGCGGCTGCCGAGGTCGATTTTCTCGCCGGTGAGCTTGCACTCGATTTGCGTGCCTTTGTTGTAGCCGCCGTGATGCGCGCCTGCGGCGCAATACACCCAGCCGTCCATGCCCCAGCGCAGGCCGTTCACGCGGAGCTGCTGATTGCCGGTGCTGAAGCCCGTGTAGAGCACTTTCTTCGTGCCATCGGGCGAAATGAAAAAGATGTCTGGCGCGGCGGTGACGATGACGCCTTCACGCCACGTCAAAATGCCGGTGGGATAGCTCAAATCGCTGACGATGACGTGACGCTTGTCGTAGCGGCCGTCGTGGTCCGTGTCCTCCAGCCGCACGACGCGTCCGCCGGCCTTGCCATTGCCATCCATGCCGAGCGGGTAGTCCGCCATCTCGATGACCCACAGGCGGCCCTGCTCATCCCAATCAAACGCGACCGGATCGAGCACCACCGGCTCCGCCGCGACGAGTTCGATGCGGTAACCGTCGCGCACATGCCACTTCTTCGCGGATTCTTCGGGAGAGAGGGGTTGGGTATCTGTAGGCCGGGTCTGTGACCCGGCATTTTGCGCTCGAACAGCCTGAGCCGGGTCAGAGACCCGGCCTACAGCGGGCAAACCCGCGACCTCGACCTTTTCAAATGCACCCTCTAACGGCGCGAAGTCATCGCAGCGTTTACCGAAGAACAATTCCTTCGCGCCGGGCGCGGTGACGGGCAGTTCGGCGTCGATTTCCACCCTGCCATTGAGCGTCACCTTCACGCGCGAGCCGAGACGCTCGAGCTTCACGTCATTCCAAGTGCCCGGCTCGATGACCGTCGTGCCGCGCACGATTTGCGAGGCGGCATTGCCATTGAAGACGAACAACCGGCCCGGCGACGAGTCCTTGTAGTTCCCGCCGATGCCGAGGTGATCGCCCGGCGCTTGATGATCGCCCTTCGGCCCGCGCGAGATGAGGTAGGCGGTCACGGCGCTGATGTTGTTCGCCTTCGTGTTCTTGAAGCGCATCGACGCGGACCAGTTTTCATGCGCCTTCAGCAAGGCCGAGCTCTGCACCTGTGCCCGCTTCTTCCGCTCCACCCGCGAAACAGCCCGCTTCGCATTCTCCTCGCCCACTTTCGAGATGTTCCAAAGCTTCGCGATGAGCGACGGCTCGATGACGCGATCCCAGATCGTGATCTCATCCAGCCGGCCTTCGAGTCCCTGGCCGAAAAGCACCTCGTTGGCCGCTTTCCCGGCCTTGCCGGTCAAAACGGGCTTCTCGGAGCCATCGAGATGCACGCGCACGTTTTCGCCATCGCGGATGAGCACGGCGAAATGCCAGTCGTCGGCAAACAAAGTGGTTTCGGCTTTAGCCGAATCCGATCCTTCGGCTGAAGCCGAAGCCACTTTATCTCCCCATTCGAGCCTCACCGTGTGATCCGGGAACTGATGCGCCTTCAAGCTGACGCCCAGCGCGTTGATCAATTCGCCTGTGCGATCACTCGCGCCGCTTTCGTGACCGAGCCAGAACCAGAGGGCGATGGAGGCAGACTTTGGCGGCGACAACACCGGCGTCGAACCAGGTTTCATGCTGGAAAGGAAATGTCTCCAGTCATTGTGAAAGTGAGCACCAGCAAGGTGAATGGACCGATTGATTTGATCCGGTCCCGAGAACGCAGAGGAAGTTAAAGCTGATTCAGAACCATATCCGAGACCACTTCCTACGCCTGGAAGATAACAGGCGTAGCCTGCATCTGGAATCTGCCAGAACTTCTTTGGGTGCGTTTCATCGCGGGCACACTGTCCAAAGGCGAGGCTGGGGTTCTCGCATCGTTGGTAGGCAATGGGACCACTCCCAAGCACAAGCTTGGCATATTCGCCATTCTGATGCTGCGGGTAGGCTTTCTGTTTACCAGCCAGGCCAAACAAGTCGTCCACCAATGATTTGAGCATGTCACCCTCCGCCCAAATCTCCAAACCCGCCGTCCTCGCAGGCCAGGTCGTGTAGCCACCCAACTCATGCTGTTCCGTTGGCGGAATGTAGCCCTCTGCCCCATTCGCCAGCTCAATGTTGAAGTGCATTTTGAAGGGCGACTTCGCCCGTAACTTCAACCCCGTGATCGCATACACTTCATTCGGCAGCGTGGCGATGCTCAGATCACCAATCCGTATCGCTTGGAGCTTCACGCTGGTCTTTTGACGTTCGTGGAGGATGAGGGCCTCTCTCGCATAGACTTCCTCTTTGCTCTTTGGCACATCGTTTTCGATCTTCGCGGCGATGGGACGGGCCCAGGCGAGGCGTTTTTCGTCGGGGACGCGGTAGTTGAGCTCGAGCGTTTTCTCGACCATGCCGAGCGGAGCGTGATCGACATACTTCACGGTTTGCAGGGCTTTGATGGCGCTGTCGGCGACCTCGGAGGCGTAGGTGTCGATGGTGATCGTCTTTTTCTCCGCGCCGTAGTCCATCCACATCTGGTCGCCGCTGGTGCCCTGGCTCATGGCGCAGACGAAGGGGCCATTGCCATCGCCCTGCTGGCCCAGTTTGGCGGCGAGGTGTTTGCAGAAGAGGCCGAAGTAGTCGGCGGAGACCGGCGCGGTGCCAAAGTAGTGCTGCGAGTAGTTCGCGAGCACGCCGAGCGGTTTGCCATCGAGCGTTTGCAGCGCGATGACGCTGAGCTGCGGGTCCACCGGGCCGCTGGGGCCGACGACGTCTTTGCTGAGGTAGCCGGGGTGCATGTTCGCGCGGCCCGTGGGCTGGCCGAAGGGATCGACCACCTCCTTGCCCGGCAGGCGAATCCAGCGGCGGTTGTGCGTGTGCTCCCAGTCATCGAACGATCCCCAGCCGATGCGGGCCGGTTGCAGCGCCGCATTCGCCGCCACGATGGCCTCAGCGATCTTGGGCGTGAGAAATCTCGCATACACGGTGTCCTTCCGCGTGCCGAGGCAGCCCATCGCCGCCGGTGCGGAGTGCGTGTGCGTGGCGCTGACCATCATGCGGTCCACCGGGATGCCGCACTGCTTCGCCGCGATGCCTTTGGCCTCATCAATGAGCGACTGCTCCATCATGCACGTGTCCACGATGGCGAAGGCGATCTTCATCTTCCCGTCATCGAGCACAAAACTGCGCACGAAGAGCTTGTCCGCGAGCTTTTCGCCCCGTCCCTCCAGAAACCCGCCCGCGATGATGCGCGGGAACTCCGTGGGCGAAATGTCCACCGTGGCCACTCCGGCACGAAAGGTGGCCGCGGAGGCAGTAAGGCCGCTGAAGAGGAAAAGAGCGAGCAGGGCGTGTTTCATGAGCGCGGACAAAAACGCCCCGCGCCGCCGCATCCTTCCGCCTCGCGATCAAAGCGGCACTTCAAAATACTCCAGCGCCCATTCACGCATGTAACGCACGCGGCTGGGCTTGAAGCGATAGATGATCAGTTCGGGATTTTCGAGGCTGCCCAGGTAGGCGCGGAGCAGGGGACTGGACTGCCAGATTTCCTCCAGCAGTGGCCGTTCGGTTACGATTTCGGCGGTGGCAGTGATGCGCACCTGATTGTGATCAGCATCGGTGTAGCAAAGCTCCGCCTTCGGATTGGCCTCAAGCTCCTTCGTCTTCCCGTAGCGGCGCAGATTGGCCACATAAACGACAAAGCCATCCGTGCGCACGGGCGAGACAGGCCTCGCGCGAGCCTGATCGCCATCGCAGGTGGCGAGGATGGGGAACTTCGCCCGCTGCATGGTCTCGCGGGCAAGGGTTGGCACTTCAGTGGGGTCGATGGGCTTGGGTTTCGGCTGGGACATGATTGAAAAAACGTGTGTTCGATGAGCATCTCTCGCTTCACGAACGCGAGATCAAGAAGGCGTGAATTTCCTGTGCCAAGGCCGCGCTGATGCCAGGCACCTCGGTGATCTGTTCAGGCGTGGCTTTCCGCAGGCGGGCGACGGAGCCGAAGTGCTTCAACAACGTCGTTTTCCGTGCTTTTGAAATGCCGGGACATTCATCCAGGATGCTCTCGGCCACGCGGCGGTTCAGCAGCAGTTGATGATAGCCGTTGGCCCAGCGATGCGCCTCATCGCGAATGCGCTGCAGCAGCTTCAAAGCGCCGCGATCATGCGGAATGATCACCGGATCGCTTTCGCCGGGTCGATAGACCTCCTCGTTTTCCTTCGCGAGACCGATGATCGGCAAATCATGCAGCCCGAGCTGCTGCAATTCCTTCACCGCCATGCCGAGTTGGCCTTTGCCACCATCCACGATCACCAAATCGGGCAGTGAGACGAATTTTTGATTTTTGATTCCTGACTCCTGATTCGTTGCGAGACGGAGCATCGCCTCACGCGGAGCCTCCTGATTGAATTCCGCATCAGGATCAGCCTTCGCGCCTTCGAGCAGAATCCGTGAGAAGCGGCGACGAATGACCTCCGCCATGCTGATGAAGTCATTCTGACCGCTGACGGCACGAATGCGGTAGCGGCGGTAGTTGGCGTTGTCCGGCACGCCGTCCTTGAAACGCACCATGCTGGCCACGCAGTGCGCGGTGCCGATGTTCGCGATGTCAAAGCACTCCATGACGAGGGGAGGACGCTCCAGTCGGAGAATGTCCTGAAGCTCACGCACATCCGCCATCGGCTCGATGGTGGATACCACGCGGGCACGGGCACCTCGCTCGAAGCGACGCGTGGGCGCGGTGGTCTGGCGCATGTCGTTGAGCATGTCGCGGAGTTCCGCGGCCTTTTCAAAGTCGAGCCTCGCGGCGGCTTTTTGCATCTCCTCTTCCAAAGCAGCGAGCAGGTCCTTCGATTTGCCTTGCAGGAACTCGCACGCGTCCCGCACCCGCTGGCGATACTCCTCCACGCTGACGCGGCCGATACACGGAGCACAGCAGTTTTTGATGATGTCGTTGCTGCAATGCTTGTAGTCCGCCTCATCGGGCCGCAGCGGGCGGCAGACCCGCAGGCCGAATTTTTTGCTCAGCCAGTTCATGGTCGTGCGCAGGGCTCCCGAGTGGGCAAAGGGGCCGTAGTAGCTGGCCCCATCGTCCTTTTTCAACCGCGTGAGACCGATGCGCGGAAACTCATCGCCAAAGTGAACCCGCACGAGCAGGAAGCGTTTGTCATCGCGGAAGCTGATGTTGTAACGCGGGCGGAATTCCTTGATGAGCTTGCCTTCGAGGAGCAGCGCCTCGGTGTCGCTGCGCAGCACATGCAGGTCAAAGCTCCAGATGCTGGCGATGAGTGCCCGCGTCTTGAGATCGGCTTTGCGGGCGGCGGAGGGCAGGAAGTAGTTCGAGAGGCGCTTTCTCAAGTCGCGGGCCTTGCCGACGTAGATCACGCGGTCCAGACGGTCACGCATGACATACACTCCAGGGGCGTGCGGCACGTCGTGCAGTCGGGCGGCGAGGTCGGGCTTGGTGCGATCGGTCTTCAATGTGCGGCAGATGTTGAAGAAGGAGCGCCGCTTGTCGAAGCGGAAGATGCGCATGACCACTCTGAATCGCCGCGTAGCATGCCGTGATGTCTCTCGAATGCTTTTTCCAGCCCCGCAGCCTCGCCCTCGTCGGTGCCACCGACCGTGAAGGTAGTGTGGGCCGGGCGGTGCTGGAGAATTTGCTCGGCATCAAGAACGTCCCCTCTGCGGACGTGACGCCGGATTTGTCTCACGCAAAGGCGCAAAGGCGCAAAGGTTCCAAGAAGCATTCAGGACTTTGCGCCTTTGCGCCTTTGCGTGAGATTTCAGAGGGACTCACCCTAAGTGATGACGAGAAGAACCAATCTCTGCGGCTTTCCAATCTCTGCGGTGCTTCCTCTGAAATTCGCGTCTTTCCCGTGAATGCCAAACGCGACCGTGTGCTCGATATGCCGGCCTTTGCATCACTCTCGGCTCTGCCGGAGGTGCCGGACCTCGTGGTGATCGTGACGCCCGCGGCCACGGTGCCCGCTTTGGTCGAAGAAGCGGGAAAACTCGGCGTGAAGGCTGTGGTGGTCATCTCCGCGGGCTTCAAGGAAACCGGAGCGGAAGGCGCGAAGATCGAAGCGGAGGTCATCGGGGCTGCCAAACGCCTTGGCACGCGTCTCATCGGCCCGAACTGCCTCGGTATCATGAATCCGCACGCGGGCTTGAACGCCACGTTTGCCACCAGCATGGCCCGACCCGGCCGCGTGGCCTTTTTGAGCCAGAGCGGGGCGCTGTGCACCGCCATCCTCGATTGGAGCCACGAGCAGAACGTGGGCTTCAGCGCCTTCGTCTCCACCGGTGCGATGGCAGACGTGGGCTGGGGCGATCTCATCCGCCACTTCGGCGATGATCCGCACACGGAGAGCATCGTGATGTATGTGGAATCCGTCGGCAGCGATGCGGCGGGCTTTTTGGCGGCCGCTCGCGAGGTGGCGGAGCGGAAGCCCATCGTCGTGATCAAAGTGGGCCGCACCGCCGAGGCCTCGCGTGCCGCCGCTTCGCACACCGGAGCCATGACCGGCAGCGATGATGTGCTCGATGCTGCGCTACGGCAAAACGGCGTGCTGCGAGTCGATACCATCGAGGAGCTGTTCGACATGGCGGAGGTGCTTTCCAAGCAACCGCTGCCTGCGGGGCCGCGTCTTGCCATCGTCACCAATGCTGGCGGCCCCGGTGCGCTCGCCACCGATGCGGTTGTGCTCGGCGGAGGAAGCTTGGCGGAGCTTTCCAAAGGCACGTTGGAGGCACTCAATGACTTCCTCCCGGCCTCGTGGAGCCATCAAAATCCCGTCGATGTGCTCGGGGATGCCGATGCCACTCGTTACGCGAAGGCATTACAAATCGTCGCCGTCGATGAAAACGTGGACGGCGTGCTCGCCGTGCTCACCCCGCAGGCGATGACACATCCGGCGGAGATCGCCCGCGAGGTTGCTTCCTTGTCGAAAGCTTCGCCGAAGCCTCTGCTCGCGAGTTGGATGGGCGCTCAAAGCGTCCAGGAAGGCCGCACCATCCTCAACGCCGCCCGCCTTCCCACTTACGATTACCCGGACGAGGCGGCGCAGGCCTTTGTGCGCATGCACGAACATCGCGAACGACTCGACTGGCTCCGCGATACCCAGGCCGCGTTGAAGGCCGAAAACGGCCACCACCTTCAAATCGACCTTCCGAAGGCTTCCGGCCTCCTCAACGAGGTGCAGGCCAAAAACCTCCTCCAGGCCGCCGGTATCCCCGTGGTGCCCACTCGCGAGGCTTTCAGCGAAGACGAGGCCGTCAGCGCCGCCGAGGCAATCGGCTATCCCGTCGTGCTCAAACTGCTCTCGCCCACCATCACGCACAAAAGCGACTGCGGCGGCGTGCAGCTTCATCTCCGCGATGCCGACGCCGTGCGCGGTGCTTGGCAAGCGATCCGCCTCGGCGCGACGCAAAAGCACGGCGAGTCCGCTTTCGCCGGAGTCACCGTGCAGCCAATGATTCGCGAGAAGGGCATCGAGCTCATCCTCGGCATGACGCGTGATCCTCAGTTCGGCCCGGTGCTGCTTTTCGGAGCCGGTGGAACCCTCGTCGAGATTTTGCGAGATCGCTCCCTAGCCCTGCCACCCATCAACGAAGCCCTCGCCCGCCGCTGGATGCGTCGCACGAAGATCTTCCGTCTCCTCCAAGGCCACCGCGGTGCCCCCGCCGTCGATTTCACCGCCCTGGAGCAGGCCCTCATCCACTTCGCCCGCCTCGCCTCCGCCGATCCACGTCTCATCGAGATCGATATCAACCCGCTTCTCGCCACCTCATCGGGCGTGCTGGCGCTGGATGCGCGTGTCGTGGTGAATTAGCGAAGACTGCTGATCACTGAATTCTCTTCGACCTGAAGGCGGCCGAGCTCACTCTCCAGTTGCGCCACTTGTTGGACACAAAGACTGATTTGAGTGCGGGCGTTGGCTTCTTCAGCACGAAACTTGGATGTCGGCGTGCCACGATACTTGGCGTCCGTAGCCATCTCAGATGCGCGAGTAGCCACTGTTTCCCAGTTGGCCTTGTTGGCGGAAACGGCCCGGATCTGAGCTTGCACCGCCACCATCTTAATCCGGAGCGCCTTGAGTTTTTCGTCCACCTTGGTGTCCGACGGCCTGGTGGACGGCGTCTGGGAAGTGGCTGCCATCGTCACGTTGTTCGTGCTGTTGGCGGTATTGTTATTGATTGAGGCGGGGCTTGTGTCCGGATTCGGCGGCGTCACCGGAGCGCGGGCGGCCTCTTCCTTGAGTTGCTGAGCAGTCTTGGTGATCGAATTGGGACCGATGTCGAATTTTTCGACCAGTTCGACCGGCAGGCTGCTCACCGGCACGGTGCCAAAACCACCGTCATGAATGAAGGCGATGCCATTGTCGTCGATTTTCTTGATCTGCGCATTGGAAAGGACTTTCCCGTCCGCGAGTGTGACAGATGAAAGAGGCACTCCAAGGGCATCCGAGCGCACCTTCTCGATGAGCCCTGGAAAGGTAGTCACGAGGTAGCTAAGTTCGCTCTCAAGTTTGTGCTGAAGGCTCACAGCCTGGGACTCGACCGCGGCGGCTTTTTCGTGTCTTGCGTTGGCGTCGGCGAGTTTTGCACGTGCCTGGCCGACCGCCCCGGAGATGTCTTCCCATTGTTTTTGACGGACTCTGACAGCCTCTTCCATCGTCGCAAGGGAGTCCCTTGCCTCAAGGTAGTCCGCGTTTGCCCGGTCAACGATGTCGAGATGACGGAACAGAAAAATGCCCCCCACCAATACGGCGAGGATGATGATGGGCGGCCAGAATCTGGTTTCCATGGCAGAGATTAAGGGTGGCGGTTTGACTAGCGGACGTTCTTCGCCTTCCAAGCGCTGACTCGGTCTTGGAGGGCAGCGACGGATTTTTCCATGGCTGTCCATCGTTTGAGGGCGGCTTCGGAGGAGGCGTCAAGCGCGATGGCCTTCTTTAGCAGATCCTCAGCCTGTTTGTTGAGCGGCCCCGCGGACCCCATTCCATTGGCACCAAGGCTGCGGAGTTGTTGATCTAGTTGCTTCATCTCCTCAACCACTGTCGAGCGCTTCTTCAATAGGATGGCCTGCTCCGCACGCAGCCGCTCGGCCTTGTCACAGGAGGCATGTGTGATCAAAATGATGATAAACAGGCAGAGCCGGGATGCTGCTTTCATAAGGATGGGGACAGGGGGTATAGAGGAATGATGCTTGCGCCGTCAACTCTCGAATGACCATGGAGCGGGGTTTGTGGCGTTCGTGGCAGGCCGGGTGGTGGGCTGAATTGCCATTTGCGCCGTCAAACTCGGGCGATAGGATGGCGGCCTTGAAATTCCCCATGAAGAAGTCCCTCACGATCCTCCTCGGCGCCGCCGCATTTGTCTTTGCCTCCGTTTCCTGCGACAAGCACTCCTGGAAAGAGACCCAAGGCCTCCATGAAGGCATGCACAAGGCCCACGGTTCCGAGCACGGCGACTCCCACGCCAAGGACGATGGCCACGGCAAGAAGGAAGAGGCCAAGCACTAAGCCGTGCTCATGCGCCGGCATGCCGTTCTCCTGATGCTCACCTGCCTGCTGAGCGGCTGCCAGAGCCTGCGGAACTGGTTCACACCCTCCATCGAAGCCGTCGGTGGTGAGTGCCTGCATGTGCGGCTGCCCGAGGTGCCGCAGACCTTTTGCCAGACTGATCCTCGCTGGGCGGAGGTCGAGCTCGGCACCTCCGGCTGCAAGCTGGGTTCGCATGGTTGTCTCGTGTGCAGCACCGCCATGGCAACCACCAGCCTCGGCGTGCGGCTTTCGCCACCGGAGCTCAATGAGCGTTTGAAGCAACACGATGGCTTCCAACCGCAGGGTTGGCTCATCTGGAATGCGGTCAGTCGTGTCACCGAAGGCAAGCTCACCGCCGATTACCACACGCGGCCACGTCATGAGTGGATCGACAGCGCTTTGAAATCTGGAGCCTTCCCGGTGATTGCCTATCCGTTGCCGAATGGAGCCCGCCACTGGGTGCTCGTGGTGGGCAAAGAAGGTCTCGACTACCTCGTGCGCGACCCGCTCACCGATGAGCCAAAGAAGCCGGTGAAGCTCAGCAGCCTCACCGATCGCATCCTGGCCGTCCGGGTCATCAAAAAGGCCGCGTGAAGGCTGGCTCGTGTCACACCACACTTGAGCCACAACGGCCATCCGAGTGCCACTTGGCCGCTTTTATGCCTCGTGGCAAAACGCGGCCAAAACGCGTGCAAAGCCCGCCAAATCAAGGATGGCGGGCCATCCCGTTCATGTGGCATGGTTCGAGCATAGACTGTGGCTAACAACCAACCACCTGACCAACCATGTCCCCCGAAAAATTCACCGTGAAGCTTCAAGAGGCCTTCAATGCCTGCCAGTCCATCGCCACGCGGCATGGGCATCAGGAGCTGAAGCCCGCCCATCTCCTCCTCGCCCTGTTGGAGCAGGATGGCGGCATTGCCACGCCGCTTTTCCAAAAAGCCACCGTCAAGCCGGAGTCCGTCTCACTTCTCACGTCTCACATCTCACAACTCCTCGCGAAGCAACCCAAGGTCAGCGGCGGCTCCGGCGGCCTTTATCTCTCGAATGAGTTCCGTGAGCTCATGACGAAGGCTGAGGACGAGCAGAAGAAGCTCAAGGACGAGTATCTGAGCGTCGAGCACGTCATCCTCGCACTCTTCAAGACGAAGTCAGAGCTCTCCGACGTGCTGAAGCAGGCCGGGCTGACCTACGACACCGTTTCGAAGGCCCTCACTGCCGTGCGTGGCAGCCAGCGCGTGGTCGATCAAGACCCCGAGGGCAAGTATCAGACGTTGGAGAAATACGGCACCGATCTCACCGCCCGCGCGAAGGCTGGGAAGATCGACCCCGTCATCGGTCGTGATGAAGAAATCCGCCGCGTCATGCAGGTGCTCAGCCGCCGCAGCAAAAACAACCCTGTGCTCATCGGCGAGCCCGGCGTCGGCAAGACGGCCATCGCCGAAGGCCTCGCACGGCGCATCGTCGCTGGCGACGTGCCGGATTCGCTGAAGGGCAAAAAGCTCATCAGCATGGACCTCGGCGGCATGATGGCCGGCGCGAAGTTCCGCGGCGAGTTTGAGGAGCGGCTCAAAGCCTTCCTCAAAGAGGTCACGTCGAGTGAAGGCGAGATCATCCTCTTCATCGATGAGCTGCACACCATCGTCGGCGCGGGCAAAGCCGAGGGCGCGATGGATGCGGGCAATCTTTTGAAGCCGCAGCTCGCCCGCGGGGAGTTGCGCTGCATCGGTGCGACCACGCTCGACGAGTATCGCAAATACATCGAAAAGGATCCCGCGCTAGAGCGTCGCTTTCAGCCCGTCAAAGTCGGCGAACCGACCGTGGAGGACACGATCGCCATCCTGCGTGGCCTGAAGGAACGCTACGAGGTGCATCACGGCGTGCGCATTCAAGACAACGCCATCATCGCTGCTGCCACGCTGAGCAATCGCTACATCACCGACCGCTTCCTGCCCGACAAAGCCATCGACCTCGTCGATGAAGCCGCCAGCCGCATCAAGATCGAGCTCGACTCCATGCCCACGGAGATCGACGTCATCGAGCGCGAGATCATGCAGCACGAGATGGAGCGCCAGGTGCTCAAAAAAGAGAAGGACGCCGCCTCCAAGGCACGCCTTGAGAAGCTCGAAAAAGAGATCGCCGACCTCAAAGAGAAATCCTCCGCGCTCAAAGCGCAGTGGATGAAGGAAAAAGAGTCCGTGCAGGCCGGTCGGAAGGTCAAAGAAGAGATCGACCGCCTCCGCACCGAACTCGAACAAGCCCAGCGCCGCGGCGACTTCGCCCGCGCCGGTGAAATCCAATACGGCCTCATCCCCGACCTCGAAAAGAAGCTCCAACAAAGTGAAGCGGGCACTCCTGCCCGCTCCGAAGATGCGGGCAAGAGTGCCCGCAACACCTTGCTGCGCGAAGAAGTCACCGAAGAAGACATCGCCAAAGTCGTCGCCAACTGGACCGGCATTCCTGTTTCACGCCTGCAAGAGGGTGAGCGCTCGAAGCTCATCAAAATGGAGGAGCGTCTCAGTGCCCGCGTCATCGGGCAAAAGGACGCCATCGTCGCCGTCAGCAATGCCGTGCGCCGGGCCCGTGCGGGCATTCAGGATGAGAATCGGCCCATCGGCAGCTTCCTGTTCCTCGGCCCCACGGGCGTCGGTAAGACGGAGCTTTGCAAAGCGCTCGCCGAGTTCCTCTTCGACGATGACAACGCTATGACGCGCATCGACATGAGCGAATACATGGAGAAGCACAGCGTCAGCCGATTGATCGGCGCGCCTCCCGGCTACGTCGGTTATGAAGAAGGCGGCCAGCTCACCGAGGCCGTGCGCCGCCGGCCATACAGCGTCGTCTTGTTCGACGAGGTCGAAAAAGCGCATCCAGATGTCTTCAACACGCTGCTCCAGGTGCTTGATGACGGCCGCATCACCGACGGCCAGGGCCGCACGGTCGATTTCAAGAACACCGTGCTCATCATGACCAGCAACATCGGCTCCCAGCACATCCTGGACTTGGACAACAAGGAGCAGCGCGAGGCCCTCGTCACCACCGCCCTGCGCCAGCACTTCCGGCCGGAGTTCCTCAACCGCATCGACGAAACCATCATCTTCGACCGCCTGGACAACACCCAGCTCGACAAGATCGTCATGATCCAGCTCCAGCGCGTCATCAAGCGCCTGGCCAAGCAGAACATCACGCTCAAAGTCAGCGACGAAGCCGCCCGTCTCATCGCCGACCAGGGCTACGATCCCGTGTATGGCGCCCGCCCCATGAAGCGCGCCATCCAGAAACTCCTGCTGGACCCCCTCAGCCTCGCCGTCCTCGACGGCGAAATCAAAGAAGGCCAGACCGTCACCGCCAAGCTGGACGGCAGCCGCTTGAAGTTCGACTAATCCGCAACCAAAACCCCACCGGAGCGGGCGGGCCGCGCAAAACGGCACTCCCGCTCCTTCGCTCATTGATCGCGGGATGCGGCCAGTTCATCAAGCGTCGGCAGAACAGGGGCAGAACCGGGCTTGTTAAGCTTTGCGGTTGATTGCGCGTTGGCGTGCGAAGTAGAAAAGACCA
>JAEUHK010000094.1 GCA_016795465.1 Verrucomicrobiaceae bacterium
TTTCGGGGAGAGCCGCTCAAGACTGGTCCTCCATGCCGGATTCGCCTGAACGCCAAACCAAAGCACCATGGGATTTTTCAAAAAACGCAGCGTCGATGAACTCGGCGAGAAGAAGAAAGACATGCCGGAGGGCCTTTGGACCAAGTGCCCTTCGTGTAACGAGAGCCTCTTCGAGGACGCCCTCACCAAAAACCTCCGCGTCTGCACCCACTGCGGCTACCACTTCACCATCAGCAGCGGCGACCGCCTGGCCAGCCTCGTGGATGAAGGCAGCTTTCAGGAGATGGATGCCAAGCTCGACAGCGTGAACGCCCTCGGCTTCAAAGGCTACCTCGACAAGGTGAAGGCCTACCAGAGCAAAACCGGCCTCGGCGAAGCAGTCGTGACCGGCCGGGCGAACATCGAGACCATCCCCGTCCTGCTCGCCGTGATGGATTTCCGCTTCCTCGGTGCCTCCATGGGCAGTGTGGTGGGCGAAAAGATCACCCGCGCCATCGAGGCGGCCACCGCCGAGCGAAAACCCGTCATCGTCTTTTCCGCCTCCGGCGGCGCCCGCATGCACGAGGGCATCCTCAGCCTCATGCAGATGGCCAAGACCAGCGGCGCCCTCGCCCGCCATGCCGAGGCACGCCTGCCCTACATCTCTGTTTTGACTCACCCGACCACCGGCGGCGTCACCGCCAGCTTCGCGACCCTCGGCGACCTCATCATCGCCGAGCCGAAGTGCATGATCGGCTTTGCCGGCCCTCGCGTGGTGAAGGAAACGACCCACGCCGACCTCCCGCCCGGCTTCCAGACGGCCGAGTTCATGCTCCAGCACGGCTTGGTGGATATGATCGTCGAGCGCAAAGACATGCGTCCCACGCTGGCGAAGGTGCTGCGGTATATGACGAAGTAAGGGCACCAAGCCCTTCACTTGCGCTTTCCACCGCATCGGCGAGACTCCGCGCCCTTTTTTGGGCTGCCCCATGCCGTTTGAACTCCTCGCCACCGATTCCTCGTCTCTCGCCCGCCGCGGTCGTTTGACGACGCCGCATGGCGTGGTGGAGACGCCGGTGTTCATGCCGGTGGGCACGCAGGGCACGGTGAAGGCCGTGCATCCGCAGGAGCTGAAGGCGCTGAATTCGCAGATCATCCTCGGCAATACCTACCATCTCTTCGTGCGGCCGGGGATGGAGATCATGAAGGAAGCGGGTGGCCTGCATGCCTTTTCGAACTGGGACCGGCCCATTTTGACGGACAGCGGCGGCTTCCAGGTCTTCTCGCTGGCCAAACTGCGCAAAATCAAAGAGGAGGGCGTGCATTTCCAAAACCACCTCGATGGCACGCCGATGTTCATCGGCCCTGAAACCTCGATGGAGATCCAGGCGACACTCGGATCGGACATCGCGATGCTGTTTGACGAATGCACGCCGTATCCCTGTGAGGTCTCCGAAGCCTCCAAAAGCCTCGATTTGACCCTGCGGTGGGCGAAACGCTGCCGCGAGTGGATCGATCAAAACCGTCCGCAGACCGGTGGTGGGCCGCAGCAGCACTTTGGCATCGTGCAGGGCAGTGTTTACGAGGATCTGCGCAAAAAATCCGCACGCGAACTCGTCGCGATGGGCTTCGATGGTTACGCCATTGGCGGCCTGAGCGTCGGCGAGCCCGAGGAGGACATGATGCGCATCGCGGAGTGGGTCACGCCGCTGCTCCCCGCGAATCAGGCCCGCTACGCGATGGGTCTCGGCACGCCGCCGCAGGTCATCGAGCTCATCGCCCGCGGCATCGACATGTTTGACTGCGTTTTGCCCACGCGGCTGGCCCGGAACGGCACCGCCTTCACCCACGACGGGATGATGAACCTGCGAAACGCCTGCTACGCCCGCGACTTCCGCCCCATCGCCGAGGACACGCATCCGCTCTGCCAGGGCTTCTCACGGGCCTACATCCGGCACCTTGTGATGGCTCAGGAGATCATGGGTTTGCGGTTGATTTCTCTTCATAACCTGCATTTCTACGCGTCCCTCACGTCCAGGGCACGTCAAGCGATCGAACAGGGTTGTTTCGCCGAGTTCAGGGCGGAGGTGGTCGCCCGCTACAAAACCTCTCCCTCCTCCCCCGAATCATGATTTCTCAGACTACTCACGCCCTCATCCTGGCACAGGCCGCCGGCGGCGCCGCTCCCGCCGGTCTCGGCAACCCGCTGTGGATGTTCGTCATCATGATCGTGATGATGTACTTCATCGCCATCCGTCCGCAGCAGAAGCGCATGAAGGAGCACCAGGCCCTCGTCGCCAGCGCGAAGGTGGGTGACCACGTCGTCATGGAGTGCGGTGTGCATGGCATCATCACGAGCATCAAGGAGCGCACCGTGATGGTGAGGATCGCCGACAACGTGAAAGTCGAATACGAGCGCGTGAAGATCGCCGCCGTCTCCAAGAAGTCGGATGTCGTCGAGGCTCAGACAGCCTGATTTCCGCCTCTCCCTCCCTTTTCAGCCTTTTCCCAACCATGAACGCCTACGCCACCTTCCTCATCGGAGCCACGATCCTGCTGCTGCTGCTTATTTATGTCGGCACGGCGGTCCACAAGACCAAGCGCCTTGTCGGCACCCTGCTCATCGCCCTCACCGCGGCTTCTTCACTGCTCACGATCAAGAGCGTCGGTATCCCGCTGGGCATCGACCTCCAGGGCGGCAGCGAGTTCATCGTCGAGCTCCAGCCCGGCAAATCCGATGACGGCACGCAGAAGCCCGTCACCGCCGCCTCCGTGCAGCAGGCCATCGGCATCCTCGAAAAGCGTCTGAATCCCGAAGGTAACAAAGACCTCACCATGCAGCCGCAGGGAGACACCCGCATCGTCATCCAGATGCCCGGTGTGAAGCCCGAGGAGATCGACGGCATCCGCCAGAAGATCCAGCAGGTGGCTCATCTGGAGTTTCGCATGACGCACCCGGATTCCGGCTACCAGCAGAAGGAAGACGAACTGAAGGCCGCAAAGGCCAGCGGCGTGCGTGATCCTTCGTTTGAACTTCTTCCGCAGAAGCCCCGCAAGGACAAGATGGGCAAGGAAATCGCCCAGCCGGACCTCGTCGTGAAGCGCCGCGCTGAATTCGAAGGCAAGCACGTCGATCGTGCCGGAGCCACCTTCGATGCCGAAGGCTGGACCGTGCTGCTCAAGATGAATAGCGAAGGCACCAAGCTCTTCGACGCCACCGCCGAGGTCAATCAAGGCCGCCGCATGGCCATCATCGTGGACGGCGTGGTCATCTCCGCCCCCACGCTGCGTGAGAAGCGCTACAACGGCAATGCCAGCATCACCGGCGACTTCGACCAAGAAGAAGCCTTCACCCTCGCCACGCTGCTGAACAACCCGCTGGAAAACCCGATGCGCATCCAATCGGAAGCGACCGTGTCCAGCGCCTACGGCCAGTCCTCCATCGACCAGGGCAAGTGGGTGGGCGTCGCCGCCCTCGCTCTCACGACGCTCTTCATGCTCTTCATCTACCGCCTCGCCGGTCTCGTGGCCATCATCGGCCTCGTGGTGAACATGTGCATCCTCTTCGGCGCTCTCTCGCTCTTCCAGTTCACCCTCACGATGCCCGGTATCGCCGGTCTCGTGCTCACGATCGGTATGGCTGTCGATGCGAACGTGCTCATCTACGAGCGTCTGCGTGAAGAAATGGAAGCCGGCAAGACTTTGGCCGGCGCCCTCGAATCCGCCTACGACAAGGCCTTCAGCGCCATCGCTGACTCGAACATCACCACACTCATCTCCGCCGTCATCCTCTTCGCGATCTCCGGTGGCCTCGTGAAGGGCTTCGCGGTCACCTTGATGATCGGTCTGCTCTCCTCGATGATCGGTGCCCTCATCGTCACCCGCGTGATCTTCATGTGGGTGGTGGATAAAAACATCCTCACCAAGATCCACACCACCCGCATCATCCCGGACAAGGTCTTCGACATCCTTTCCAAGGCTCCCACCTTCATCATCGCCTCGCTGGTGGTCACCGCGATCTCCTTCGGCACCCTCGTTTACAAGGGCAAGTCCAGCCTCGGCATCGACTTCCGTGGCGGCGGCCGTGTGGACGTCGTTCTCGCCCCCGGTAAAACCCTCGCCGACACCGATTTCGACGCTGTGATCAAGCCGCTCAAGCAGTCGGACGGCAAGGAGATCGGTACCTACTACATCCAGCGCAAGGCTGATCCGGCCACCGGAGCCACGAACATCTCCATCCGCTGCGAAGAACTCAGCGGCGCGGCCATCGACAATGCCGTCAAGGCCAAGTGGACCAAGGACGGCACCGTCACCGGCACCAGCGTCGCCACGGTCGGCGCAGTCATCGGCGATGAGGCCATGTACTCCTCCTTCTGGGCCATGGGCCTCGCCCTCGTGGCGATCTTCGTTTACCTCATGTTCCGCTTTGAGTTCGCCTTCGCCCTCGGTGCCAGCGTCGCCCTCTTCCATGACGTGCTCATGGTGCCGGGTCTGGTGGTTCTTTTCGGCCAGGAGCTGAGCATCATCCACGTCGGTGCTTTGCTGACCATCGCCGGTTACTCGATCAATGACACCATCGTCGTCTTCGACCGTATCCGTGAAGAAATTCAGCGTGGTGTGGGCGGTTCGCTTCGTGACACGATGAACGAGGCCATCTGCAAAACGCTCTCCCGCACGCTCCTCACCGGCCCCACGGCCCTCGCTCCGATGATCGTGCTGCTCTTCCTCGGCAATCCGGCCATGCTCGAGTTCGCGATGCCGATCACCATCGGCGTGCTGCTCGGCACCTACTCCTCCATCTTCATCGCCTCCCCGCTCGTGCTCTGGTATGCGAAGAAGACGGGCACCAGCCTGAAGCGCCAGGTGCTCGACGCCCAGATCGAGCAGATGAAGGCCCAGCAGGCCATCGCCGCCGCCCAGGCCGCCGGCGCGAAGCTGTAAAAGCAGCCCCTCAACCTCTCTCCCCATCCGGCGGACCACTTTGGTCCGCCGGATTTTTTATGTCGGGGCTTTTCCGATTGCCGCCTGCGAGGCTTTTCGGTAAAAGCGCCACACCATGAATTACCACGTCGCCCAAAATGGAACCCAGCTCGGCGTTCTGTCCGAACAAGACATCGTCAACCGCCTCGCCAGCGGCCAGCTTTCCAGCAATGACCTCTTCTGGACCGACGGCATGGCCGACTGGCAGCCGCTGGGATCCAAGTTCCGCTCACCGGTGACCACGCCCGCACCTTTTCCCACCACACCAGCGAGCATCAATCCTTACGCGGCACCGGCTTCGAATGTGCTGAGGACTCCTTCCGCTGGTGAAAGCTTCGAACTGGCGGATCGGGGCACACGATTGGGCGCTTCCTTTATCGAGGGATTGGTTTTCCTGCTGGCTGCCTCGCCGATCATCATCGCCGTGGGATTTGAGGAGATGTTCGCAGAGGAATCATCCGCCACGACAGAGCCCACAGAAATGAACTTTATGCTGCTAGGGCTGGGCCTTTTGCTTGTGCTCGGCGTGGGTATCTACCAGCTCGTCATGCTGGCGACTCGCGGCCAGTCCATCGGCAAGCGCTTGCTGGGTATCCGCATCGTGACGCATCCCGACGGAGCCAACCCTGGCGGTGTGAAGACCATCATCACGCGCGGTTTCGTGCCGGGCATCATCTCAAACATCCCCATCCTCGGCCCGATCTTCTCCATTGTGAACATCTGCTTTATCTTCCGTGAGGACCGCCGATGCATCCACGATCTCATCGCGGGCACGCAGGTGGTGAAGGGGCATCCGCCGCAGTAAACCCGGTCACTCCAGCGCCTTCTTCGCCATCACCGGATCATCGGTGGTGATGCCGTCGAGGCCCAGTCGAGCATAGCGGGCCACCTCGGCGGGCTTGTTGATGGTGTAAACGATGGCCTTGAGGCTGGCGGCGTGGATTTGGGAAACCATGGCGGCATCCCATTTCCAATCGGAGCCGAGGTCGAGGCCGTCGAGGCCATTCGCTTTGGCTTCGACGATGAGCTTCGAGAGATCGACGGGCTCCTTCTGCTTGTTTTTGCTGCCGGAGAGCTGGAAGACCGGAATCCAAGGCAGCGCCTTCTTCGCCGCGGCACAGGCGTCTTTTTGAAAGCTGATGATGGCGAGCTGCTTCGCCCGCGGTTTCAGCGGCTCGAGCACTTTCACAAGCGCCGGGACGATCTCCGCGCCGGTTTTGATCTCGATGACAAAGCGTCCGCGATCCACCGGCATCGTCGCGAGAGCCTGTGCAAGCGTCGGAGGCTCTTTCAAATCAGCGAGCTTGGTCTTCGCGATGACCTTGTTCTCGCCGGGATAGGTGCGTTTCGTGTCTTTGTCGTGAATGACGACCACCTCGCCATCCGCCGTGAGATGAATGTCGAGCTCGCAAGCATCCGCACCGCTCTTCCAAGCCAGCTCAAAGGCCTCAATCGTGTTTTCAGGTGCCTTCGCCGAAAACCCGCGGTGAGCGATGATTTCGACCGCGGCGGCGTTCATGGCGAAGAGGAGGAAAAGTAGTGTTTTCATAGTGATGCGTGCTTCGTGATGCGTGAGTCTCGAAAAGTGCCGTTGGGGGTTCACGCATCACGCTTCACGAATCACTTCTCACACCAATTCCGGCCGCGTAAACGCCGCCACCACCGGATAACCCTTGCTCTCGATGTTCTCACGTCCGCCCTCCTGGCGATCGACGAGGATGAGAGCGAAGGCGACCTTGCCGCCTTCTTCCTCAATGGCCTGAATGGCCTTCAAAGTCGAGTCACCGGTGGTGATGACATCATCGACGACGACGACGGGCTGGTCGGGCGTGAAATTGCCTTCGATGCGCTTGCCGCGGCCGTGGCCTTTGGCCTCTTTGCGCACGACAAAGGCCTGCACAGGCTTTGCATCGCCCGCCATGCTGGAGCTCATGGCCACCGCGAGCGTGATCGGGTCCGCACCCATCGTGAGACCGCCGAGCGAGCCGATGCTGAGGCCGCGAGCAGCTTCTTCTTTGCGCAGCAAATCATGCAAAACGCGACCGACAAGAACCGCGCCGCGTGAATCGAGCGTGGTGACGCGGCAATCGACATACAGATCACTCTCCTTGCCCGAGGCGAGGGTGAATTTGCCCGTCTTCACGGACTTGGCTTTGAGGATCGTGCGGAGTTCTTCGCGGTCAGCTTGCAGGGACATCGTCGGTGGGTGTGGGTTCGGGGTTGGGGGGATTGGACAGATCGGTCTGATCGGACGGATCTGGAATTTCGGAAGGCACGACGCCATCGACCGTCAGCGTGACTCCGACGGCCTTCGCGGCTTCCACCGCCGGACCGCCGAAGGCAAGGATGGTAGCCACTTCTTCCTGGATTTGGGCCACTTCATCGAGTTTCAGCTCGGGATCGCGGACGATGAAGACCTCGCCAGTCTTCTTGTTCTCGTAAAAGAGCATCTTGTTCCCGTCGATCTCCTTTTCGGCGGTCTGCACGAGCTGGCGCTTCCGCTCAAGCATGAGGGCGAGGATGTAGCGGGCGTTCTCCGTCTTCGGATCGCCCTCCTCGATGAAGCGCTGGAGCAGCTCCTGGGCGCTGGCTTTCGGGGCGATCTCCGGTTTCGCCTCGACCTCGACCTTCTGGTAAAGCGTGCGCCAGGCGGCGATGGGCTTGCGGGCCTCTTTTTCGGCGGGCCAGGCCTCGGCGCAGATGTCCCGGCGGGCATACTCGTTGAGATCCGGGTCAAAGTAGATGGCGGTGTGAAAGACCTCTCCGTCCTCGAAAGGACGCTGAGTGACGGCGCAGGTGTGGGCTCGGCTGCGAATGTGCCAGTTCTGTTGCATCAGGCGGTCTCTATGAGTTCCAAGTTCAAGGTTTCAAGTTTCAAGTGGCCGCGCCCTTGGCGAGCGGACCGTCCTGACGGTTTCGCGGGCGGGCGATCTGCGTGGTTTTGCGCTTTTTCGGCAGCAGGCGGAGCTTCGGGAGGTCGCGGTTGTTCGAGCGGAAGTAGAAGAGCACGAGGCCGAGGCTGCCAAAGATCACATGCGGCATCCACACCGTGAACCAGCCGGGCAGGTGACCGCCTTTGCCGAGATTGAGGAAGAGGTTGTTCACGAACATGAACACGAAAAACACAAAGATGCTGCCCGCGATGCCGCCCACCGCGCCGCGTCGCGAGTAAGCCACGCCGAGCGGCACGGCAAAGAGCACCACGGCCAGCGCCTGCCACGGCAGGGCAAAGCGATGCCACAGATGCGTGCGGAAGGGCGCGAGCTTGTCGTCCGCGGCCTTGGGATGCGATTTGAGGTAGGAAAGGATTTCCGGCACGCCCATGAAATCGGCCTTCAACGCATAGCTGACGAGGCTCCACGGCGTCTCCTCGATCTGCGGCGCATCGAGCACGAACTGACCCTGGTTGTCAGGCGAGAAGGGCGGCGTGCCCACGGGATCGCCATCTTTATAAAGCACCTCGTTGCCATCAAAGAAGCGCCAGCCACCGCGCGGCGTCCAGGTGGCCGAGCCGGCGAGAATGGTGCGCGAAGGGCTGCCATCGGCGGCTTCCTCACGCATCTGCACGCCGCGCATGCGCTGGTTCCCACCGCGCAGGGAGACCGGGAAGGTGCCCACATACCAGGTGCGGCGGGTCTGCGGGTTCCGGAACATGATCGAGTCCGCCATGATCGAATCGGGCGAGTTCTCCGTGAGGGCGCGGACGACCGCCTTGCGATTTTTTTCCGCCCGCGGCGCCCAGTAGTAGTTCGCCACCATGCTCAAGAACGCCGTGTAGATCGTGGCGAGGAAAATGGGGCGCAGCACACGGGCGAGGCTCTGCCCCGTGCCGAGCAGGGAGATGAGCTCGTTCGCCCGGGACATCTTCGTGAGCGAGTAGAGAGTGGCCAGCAGCAGCGCCACCGGGATGATCGTCACATAGATGTAGGGCAGCAGTCCGGCGTAAAAGCCGAGCACATCGACGAGCTTCGATTTCGCCTCCTGGAAGTCTTTGAGGTTGTCCAGCAGGTCCGCGATGATCCACAGCGAGGTGAAGGAGATGAAGCAAAACACCAGCGGCTGGAGGAACGAACGCAGCGTGTAGCGCTCCAGAATGCCGCACTTCAAATAATAGCGCAGCGCCAGCGGCATCGAGAGCACCGCCACGGCCAGCAGCACCTGCTTGAAGTAAAACGCGGCCGGCACCGGCGGCTCGCCCATCTCGGTCATCTGTGCATGGGCGATGTAATCGACCAGCTCGCTGGCGATGGCCCACGCGGTGATCGAAACGGCCGCCACGGTGATGGGGAATTGTAGGCGCTTCGGCTGGTTCCACCGACGCCAGACCACCAGCAGCAGCACAGCGGAGCCGATGGAGATCCACAAATTCAAATAGGGCAGGATGCGGGCCAGACGCTCAATGCCATACGGCACCGGCTGGCCGGAGCGTGCGGCCATTTCGATGGCCTGATCCACATCCTCATCCGGATGCGTGCGATGCCAGTCCTGCGAGATCGCCACGATCAGCAGACCCAACGCGAGCACAAAGGAACTCCTCCCCAGATAAGGAAGGTGAATCACCCGCTGCCAGGCAGCTCGTGCGCTTTGAAGCCATTTCATGCCGTGAAACCGTCACTTCGGCCATGCGCCGGGACGCGTCAAGGCTCGCCGCCCCGGTTGACGGCCCCCGCCGCACGCGGCAGAGGCTCCGGCATGCCCGCCCACCCGCTCATCCAGGCCGCCGAAACCCTCCGCGAGGCCCTGCGCCCGCTGACCTTCGCCCCGCCGGTCGATTATGTGTATCAACCGCTCGATTACGCCTGGGCCCCGCACACCGCCTACCTCTCCCGCTTTGGCAGCGGTCGCAAAAAAGTCGTCTTCGTCGGCATGAATCCGGGCCCCTTCGGCATGACGCAGACCGGCGTGCCCTTTGGCGAGATCGCCGCCGTGCGTGACTGGATGAAAATCAACGAACCGGTGGGCAAACCGCCTCGCGAGCATCCCAAACGCCCCGTGGTCGGCTTTGACTGCCCGCAGTCCGAAGTGAGCGGAAGACGGCTTTGGGGCCATTTCGCGGCCAAATTCGGCGAACCCGAAAATTTCTTCCGCGAGCACTTTGTGGCTAATTACTGCCCACTCGTCTTCATCGAGGCCGGCGGCAAAAACTTCACGCCTGACAAGCTCCCCGCCGCTGAGGCCGATGCGCTCAATGAACCCTGCGACGCCCATTTGCAGGCCGTCATCACCGCCTTGCAGCCCGAATGGGTCATCGGCGTGGGCGCTTACGCGGAAGAATGTGCTGTGCGGGCCAAAGAAGCTCTGAATGGCCGTTTCAAAACCGGCCGCATCCTCCATCCCAGCCCCGCCAGCCCCGCGGCGAATCGCGACTGGGCCGGTGCGGCCACGAAGCAGCTCGAAAAACTCGGCGTCTGGTAGCCGCGTGGTTGACCAGTGCCTGCTTCACCCGCAGCTTGAGGTCTCCCGATGCTCGAACCCTTTTCCACGCTCCAGGAATCTGGACTGGCGCAGCCGCAGGCTGGCGCGGACAAGCTCGACGGCTGGTCACCCGAGCTCCTCGTGAGCCTCGACTGGGTGCGCCTCGCCGAGCTGGCGCGTGGTCTTGCAGCCGAAGCGGGCTGCGAGCTGGCCGGTTCACGCAATTTCCCGGATGGCAGCGTCATGTTTGCCATGATCGAGCGGCCGCGCAGCACCACACCCCAGCGGGCGCTCGTCAAACTCGCTCCCTGGAATGAATGGGGGGCCACGCCGGAGACCGTCGAGCATTTCGCCAACGAGGTCGCCACCGCTCGAAACTCACGCGGCATCCTCATCGCTCCCGCTGGCTTCAGCACCGCCGCTTTGCACACGGCGCAGCGGCATCGCATCGAGGCTGTCGATGCCGCCACGCTGTGCTCCGCTCTCTCCGCGTTACGCCCGGAGAAGAGCGAGATCATGTTCGCCGTGGCCACCACGGGTGATTACGCCACGCCGACCTGCCCCATTTGCGACAAACGCCTGCACCGCACCGAGCAACAGGCTCCATCCCTGCCTTCGCGCACCATTGATGTCACCGGTCTCATCGCCGACCCCGTCGTGTGCGATCAATTGCTCATCACCGACAGTGCCGATGCCACCTTCCTCCAAGAAGTGCGTTGCTGCTCACTCATCGTGCGCGGCCAGGCCGCTGGAAACTTCGTCTGCCACGGCCCTGTCACCTTGGAGGCTGGCGGCATCCTTTCCGGCACGGTGGCGGCCCGTTCGCTGAATGTTCGCGATGGCGGCCAGCTTCTCGGCCAGTTTCATATCCTCGAAGGCAGGCTGGAATCACTCGTGAAAAGCGCCACACGCTGGCATTGGCGCTGCGCCAATGCCGCGAACGCACTCGGATGCTCGCAAGTGCTGTTTGAGCCTCACGAGCCCGGTTAAGCTCACGCGGCTTTTTTGCCGAATTTGGCCCACACGAGCTTGAAGGGCATCGTGATGACCACAATCACGGCACCGATCACCGAGGCCACGATGTTCATCGGGATCAAAACGAGCTGCAGGAAGGGCTTCGAGAGCTTTTGCAGCCATTCGAGCTGCGACCACGCCAGCGTCAGCGCGGTCAAAACGAGGATGCCGGCGAATTTGCCGATCTTCAGCTCCGTGGGTGAGAACTGATGGAACCAATGCTCGAACTGAAGCTCCGCCAGCAGCAGCAATCCGACGTAGCCGACAAGGATGAAGGCCGTGTGCTCGAGCACCGGATACTTCTCGATCATTTTCACCGCCACATTCGCGATCAAACGCAGCGCGATGATGCCGATGGTGACACCGACATACACCGGCCAAAGGTCTTTCGGGCTCAAAGCGATGGCGGCGACGACATTGTCCACGCTGAGGCTCAGATCCATGAGCGAGATCATCACGATGGTGGCTCCGAACGTGCGGTGATGCACGTTCACCGCCTCGCCCTCGTCCTCCTCTTGCTCCTTCTGCCCCACGAAATGGGCGCACATCAGCCACACGAGGTAAAGAGCGCCCAGCAGCATGATCCAATGGTTCGCGATGATCCAGCTCGCCACCAGCAGCGCCACCACTCGAAAGCCATAGGCGCCGATGTAGCCGATGTTCATCGCCGTCTGGCGCTGCTTGTCATCCAGATGACGGGCCATGGCGGCGATGGCGAGCGCGTTGTCCACCGAAAGCAGCCCCTCGATGACAACGAGGGAGAAAATGACAGGAAGGGCTTCTTGGATCTTGGGCCAGAGGTCGGCGGCGGCGAGGAGGTCGGCAATCATGCGGTGGGGGCGGGCATCTATGACGCCCGGCGCGTGGCTTTCCAGCGGTTTTCAGGTCCCCACAGGGCACAAAAAGGCCGGATGCGCCAACCACAAGCGCATCCGGCCCTGCTTTGCTCAAACCAACGAAGGCTGTCGGATCAGAAGTTGATCTGCGCCTGGAGGCCCAGCCAGTGGTAGTTCACATCGCGATAGCGGGGACCGGCCACGGCGGGATTGTCCACCGTGTTGGTGCGGGTGCCGGTGGCATACATGAGTGTCAGCTCGAGCTCCGGATAGGGGATGTACTCGAACCCGAGGGCCAGCTCGTCCACACGGTTGCGCGGGGCGTTCGCGGCGAATTTGCGGGCGCCGTCAAAGGTCTGCCAGCGCACGAAGGGGATGAGTTCGGCCTGGTTGGGGAAAACATGACGATACACCGCCTGCACAAAGCCACCGTTGAGGTTGCGGCTGTTGATGGTGGTCATGTTATCGCTGAGCTGAGGCCCCTCACCCCAGGTCCACTCGGCCTCCAGGCCGAAAGGCTGTGGATAGAGGATGGCATTGACGGCGAAACGCGTGTCCCGGATGCCCGTGGGGTCAAAAGTGGGCGTGCCTACGACAGGGATGGCCGCGGCGGTCGGCACATAGCGGCCGTGGTAGTAGCTGGCGCCCACCTCCACGATCTGGCTGCCGACCTCGAAGGGCCACGCGGCATGCGCGATGTAGTGGAGCTCGCCGTTGCGGTCCGCGTTGTTGATGCCTTGGCCGTTGAACACGCCGAGGCTGAGCACGCCGTAGTCGCCGGAGCCACGCAGGCCCATCTTCACGAGGTCCTTGAACATGTTCCGCTTCTCATACGGCGCCCAGATGAGGTAGGCGCCCATGTCACGCTCGCCTTCCACGGCGCTGTTGAGAGCGTCCGGACGCTCCAGCGCGTAGCGGTTTTGCGAGGACTGCATGTTGCTGAAGCCGTAGGGCACCTTGGAGAGGCCCAGGCGCACGCGAAACTCACGAGCAGGGTCGAGTGACACGTCCGCGTAAATGTCCCGCGCCTGGAGGGAGCTGGAGCCGCCCACAGCGGCGTTGTAGTCGGCCTGCAAATACATGAACACATGGTCCGTGATATCACCACTGAAGACCAGACGGGCGCGGCGGATGCCGATGCCGGAGCTGTCGCTCGCCAGGCTGTCGTTGGCTTGGTTGTAGCCGGGGGTGTCATCATCTCCCATGATGCCGATGAAGCGGTTTTGGATGTAACCGCGCATTTTGACACGCTCATACCATTTGTCGGAGAGCAGGGCGTCGAGGTCCGTCTTGGTCAGCGTGGAGGGGGAGGTGTTGTCGCTCACACGAGAAAGCTCCTCCACCTGCCCTTTGGTGTTCAGGAGGGTCGATTCGAGGCTCTCCACCTTCGCCTCGGTCTGCTCCAGGCGTTTGGCGATGGCTGGAGCGGCGGCTGGCGTGGATTGGGCGGGCTGCTTTTCCTCCGCCTTCATCGTGGCGATGAGCAGATCATACTCGTCAGAGGTGATGGAGCCCTTTTGCTTCAGGATGTAGAAGAGCTTTTCCATCGCCGGACTGGCGGGCAGGGAGGGCGGAAGGGCCGCGAGGGCAGCAATCGTCAGGGCTAAAAAACGGCCGGCGCCGCGGCGTGGAGAGAGCATGAGCATGGGAGGTGACGGTTGTGTTGCTTGGAGTCTGCCGTGAATGTCACGACATCGTCGCTTTAGCCGCCGGAGCCCCGGTAAGGCCAGATTTCTAATGTGACGCTTCTGTCACAGAACGAGATTGGACGTGTCCCGGCTGTTTTGTCACCGTCAAGGGCGCGGGTGAACCCGCCACCAACTCATGAAACACGCCCTCTCCGCCCTTCTTTGCTCCCTCCTCGCCGCCGTCTCCGTGCAGGCGCAGTCCACCCTCCGCATTCGCGGCTCCGACACCCTCGGTGCAAAATTGATCCCCTCGCTTGCCGAGTCCTTCAAGAAGACTGGTGGCAAGGTCAGCTTCGACATCGCCGCGGAAGGCTCCTCCACCGCCTTCACGAACCTCGCCGCCGGCACCGCCGAGATCGGCATGTCCTCCCGCAAGGTGAAGCCCGATGAGCGCACGCTTTGCCGCAGCAAGGGCATCAACCTCAACGAGATCGAGATCGCCTGGGACATGATCACCGTCATCGTGAACGCGAAAAACTCCGTCAGCGATCTCTCCAAGAAGCAGATCATGCAGATCTTCGCCGGTGACATCACCGACTGGTCTGAAGTGGGCGGCACCCCCGGCCCGATCAGCGTTTACACCCGCAACACCTCCTCCGGCACCTACAAGGACTTCATGACCATGGCCATGAAGGGCCGCGAATACGGCAAAAACAGCCAGAAGATGGCCGGCAACGAGCAAATCGCCGCCGAAGTGGGCAGCAACCCGAACGGCATCGGCTATGTCGGCTACGCTTACGCCGGTGCGAAAGGCACGAAAATCGTCACCATCGACGGCAAGGCCCCGAATCCGGCCGCGGTGAAGAGCTACCCGCTCTCCCGCCCCACCTTCCTCTACACCGCTGGCGAGCCTGCGGGCAATACGAAGGCCTTCATCGACTTCTGCCTCAGCCCGGCCGGCGAGGCCATCATTTCGAAGGCGGGCTTTGTGGCCCTTTCCGCGAAGTAATCGTCGTTTGACCGTTTCACGATCCGGCGGCAGGAAAAACTCCTCCGCCGGATTTTTGTCTCGCCGCCCAAATGTCTCCGCGCTCACTCCGGCATCCGCCACACGATCAGATCGATCGGGTAAAGCTCGCCATCGGCCTCGCACTTCACGAAGTTGGTCTCGTTGGCGTCAAACGCGCCGATGCCCTCGCGCTGCCACGCATGGTCGCGCAGTGTCACCGCCACATCGCGGCGATGCGTGAGCGGTTCCCAGCCGCGCGACGTCATCCAGGCGTGAATTTCCCGCAGCGTGGGTGCTCCGCCGCGGATGAAACGCTGCGTCAGCAGCAGCCCGGCCTCTTCTCCGATCAAATCATCGAACTCACAGCCGAAGCCGAGATGCTCCCAGCTCAGACGTTCACGTTCCAGGGCCTGCGCCAGCGTGCCCGGACCGTATTCGATCATCCCGCGCTCGTTGCGCACCAGGATGCAGCCAAAGCCCGCCGTGCCGTAACCGTTCTCCTCGCGGCCGCGGAGTTTGATGATGCATTGACGCTCCTCATCCCAAAAGAGCACCGCCTCACCACGGCTGCCGACGATTCGATAACGTGCTCCAGCGGGGCCGAGCGGCTCCCAATCCAGCATGCCATTGATTCTTCGGCTCAAAATCTGCGCCACATCAAGCCAGCCGCCGCGTTTCCGCGTCAGACGGTCGATCTCGCGCTCCAGCGCCGGACCATCAAGCAACCGCGCAAAGTCTCGCTGACTCAGCATGGCGTTCCTGGACTTGAGATTTCATCTGCACCGACATTCCGCCATCTTCATCGTCCCGCAGATGACGGCGCACCTGCTGATAAACCTCTTCGTAGCTCATCTCGCCGCGGTTCGGCGGTGGCAGGCGCAAGTTGGCTCCGGGGGGGGGGAGCTGGATTTGAGAAGGGTCGATCGTCATGCCGACATGCTACCCGCTCGGTTTCCCGGACGCAACCCGCCAAAATCGTTGTTTGACCGCCCCGGTATCCCTTGGAAGAACAGACGCACATGCCTCCCGCCCCGCCCACGACTCCAGGCCCCTTCGGCAGCAAGCTGCTGCGCAAAGGCAGCCGCACCGTGCTGGGCATGGATCCGCAGAAGATCATCAAAAACTTCTTCGGTGCGAACTCCGGCATCACCATCGTCGTGCTGGTGCTGATCATGGTCTTCCTGGCGCGGGAAGGCGCGGGCTTCCTGAGCACCTACCATCATGAATTGGAGGTCTATCGCAAAGCGGGCCTCGAATTCTGCGACATCGCGGACACACCGCTGAAGCAGCAGCAGCAACTCACGAGCGCGCTGCGTCGTGCGAAGGCCTCCGCCGCGAGCGATGAGGCCAAAACGGCTCTCGGCGATGCCGAGGACGCTTTTGACACCGCCATCGAGCCTGCGGACGAAATCGTCAGCGAACTCAAAACGCACGCGACCGAGACGAAGGAGCTCGCGAATGAATTTCACACGCTCGAAGTCGGCCGCTTGCAGCTCCTCGCCGCCGCCGAAAGCACCAGCGATCCGGCGAAGAAGGCGGATCTGCTCAAAGAGGCCGAACTGTCGAAAGTGGACGCGCCGAACTACGAAGAACGCATCGCCACCGTGCTCGAAAGACGCGAGGAACTCGCCAAAGCGCTTACCGATTACACCGGCGTGCTCGAAACCGCCGCCGCCACGCTGCCGGATGCCGTTTCCGACGTGAAGAAGGCCGTTCCTGCGCACATCGCCGAGGTGCGAGCCGCGGTGAAAAAACTCGAAACGTGGTCCTGGCAGGAGCCCGTGTCGTTTTTCACGGCGGCGCGGAGTTTTTTCTTCGGCACCGGCTGGATCACGAACAGCTCGTGGCAGGATTTTTACGGCGTCGTGCCGCTTTTGACCGGCTCGCTGCTCATCTCGCTCGTCGCATTGCTCATCGCCACGCCGATCAGCGTCAGCGCCGCCATTTACACGAACCAGTTCGCCACGGATCGCGAGAAAGAGATCATCAAACCGGTCATCGAGTTCATCCAGGCCATCCCCAGCGTCGTGCTCGGCTTCATCGGCATCGCGGTGGTGGGCGACCTCATCAAAGGCGTGAGCCAGTGGGAGATTCTGAGCTGGATTCCCGGCTTCCCGATTCAAGAACGCCTCAACATCTTCAACGCCGGCTTCCTGCTCGCCTTCATGGCCGTGCCCACGATGTTCAGCCTCGCCGAAGATGCGCTGAACAACGTCCCGCGTGCCTACAGCGAGGCCAGCGATGCTTTGGGAGCCACGAAGCTGCAAACCGTCTTCCGCGTCATCGTTCCTGCGGCCATCAGCGGCATCCTTGCGGCCATTTTGCTCGGTCTCGGCCGTGTGATCGGCGAAACGATGGTCGTGCTGCTCGTCGCCGGAAACCGCATCGCCATTCCCGACTTCGGCGACGGCCTCGGCGTCATCTTCCAGCCCGCGCACACCTTGACGGGCATCATCGCGCAGGAACTCGGCGAAGTATCGCGCGGATCGAGCCACTGGCAGGCGTTGTTCATGGTGGGCATCCTCCTTTTCGTCATTTCCCTCTCCGTGAACTGGTGCGCGAGAACCATCGCGAAACGTTTTGAGCATCCCAAGGCATGAACAACCCATTCGCCGGCGACAACACCCGCATTCAGCGACGCGAAACCGCCGCACGCTGGGCGCTGCGCATGGGCAGCTACACGGTCGTCTTCCTCACGGTGGCGATTTTCCTGTTCATCACCATCAAAGGCCTGCCGCATGCCACGAAGCCCGGATTCCTCACGGAACTGACTTCCACGCTGCACGTGATCGAAACCAAATCCGGCGAGATCATCCAAACTGGCCCCGCCGATGCCGATGCGATCAAACAAAAGCTCGGCGAGCAGTTCGCGTCGGAAAAAACCATCTCTTACTCCGGTGGCGGCATCCTCGGTCCCATCGTCGGAACGGCGCTTTTGGTGCTCGTGAGCGTCAGCGTCGCGCTTTTCCTCGGCGTGTGCTGCGCGATCTACCTCAGCGAATACGCGAAGAAGGGCAAATTCCTCGAAATGGTGCGTCTGGCCATTTTGAATCTCGCGGGCGTGCCTTCGGTGGTTTTCGGTTTGTTCGGTCTCGGCGCGTTTGTGCTCACCGCGCCTGTTTTCACCGATGTTCCGGCGGATCGAGCCATTTTTGTCATCCCGCTCGGCTTCACGAACCTCAGTTTCCAAGGCTGGGACACCTGCGTGCTCTCCGGCGGCTTCACACTCGCCTTTGTCATCCTGCCCGTCATCATCACCGCGAGCGAGCAGTGCCTGCAAGCCGTGCCGCAGGGCTTCCGCGAGACCAGCATGGCGCTCGGTGCCACGCGTTGGCAGACGATCTGGCGCAGCGTGCTGCCCTTCGCCACGCCCGGCATTTTGACCTCCACGATTCTCGGCATCGCCCGTGCCGCTGGCGAGACCGCGCCGATCATGTTCACCGCCGCGCTCGCCTTCAAAGACAAGCTCCCGTGGCAAAAAGACCTCCCGCCGCTGCCTGCCGATGCTGGCATGTTCGCGCATTGGGAGCAGAGCGTGCAGCGCTTCCTCGGCATCTTCACCGAGAGCGTGCAGGCACTGCCGTATCACATCTACACCCTCGCCGCGAAGATCCCGCAGAACGAATACTCCGAGCAGGCCCAATACGGCTCCGTCTTCGTCTTCCTCGTCCTCGTCGCCTCGCTCGCCGCCACCTCGATCTGGCTGCGCATTCATCTTCGCAAAAAGTACAAGTGGTAATGCCCGAAAGCGCTCCATCCGCCGCCAAACCCGCTCCCGTCGTGCACGTGCGCGACATGGACTTTTGCTACGGCGCGAAGCCGGCGCTGCATGGCATCAATCTCGACGTCGAATACCACCGCGTCACCGCCTTGATCGGCCCGTCGGGTTGCGGCAAGAGCACGCTGCTGCGTTGCATCAACCGCATGAACGACCGTGTGGCCGGCGCACGCGTCTCGAAGGGCGAAATCCTCGTCAAAGGCAAGAACATCCACGACGCCGATGTCGATCTCACGCAGTTGCGCAAGCAGGTCGGCATGGTCTTCCAGAAATCGAATCCCTTCCCGAAGACCATCTACGAAAACGTGGCCTACGGCCTCCGCGTGCACGGCGTGAAGGACAAAACCACCCTCGACGAGGCCGTTGAGCGCTCGCTCACGCAAGCCGCGCTTTGGGATGAACTCAAAGACCGTCTCCAAGCTCACGCGCTCGGCCTTTCTGGCGGTCAGCAGCAGCGTCTGTGCATCGCGCGAGCCATCGCCACGATGCCGGACGTGCTTTTGATGGACGAACCTTGCTCCGCGCTCGATCCCATTGCCACGCTGAAAATCGAGGAGCTCATCACGCAGCTCTCGCGTGACTACACCGTCGTCATCGTCACCCACAACATGCAGCAGGCCGTGCGCGTGAGCGATTTCACCGCCTTCCTCCACCTCGGCAAGCTCGTCGAATTCGCCCCCACCGAGGAACTCTTCACCAATCCGCGCGAGAAACTGACCGACTCGTATCTGCGCGGGACGTTCTCATGATTTTTTCCTGATGCCCGCCGAAGCTCCAGCATCCAGCCCTGCCCTCATCTCCGTTGAGCGCTTCAACTACGCCTACGGAGACCACCAGGTGCTGTTCGACGTCGATCTGCCGATCCGCAGCGAGGACGTCACGGCCTTCATCGGCCCGTCGGGTTGCGGCAAGAGCACGCTCTTGCGCAGCATCAACCGCATCAACGACCTCGTGGACAGCGCCCGCGTCGTCAGCGGCACCATCAAGATTGACGGCGTCGATCTATACTCGCCCGAGGTCGATCCCATCGCGCTTCGACGCCAGGTCGGCATGGTCTTCCAGAAGTACAATCCGTTTCCGCGCAGCATCTTCGAAAATGCCGTCTATGGCCTCCGCGTCGCCGGTGTGACCGACAAAGCCGAGCTCATGGACGCCGCCGAGCGCAGTCTGAAAGCCGCCGCGCTCTGGGACGAAGTCAAAGACCGCCTTCACGAAGTCGCCACCGGCCTCTCCGGCGGTCAGCAGCAGCGTTTGTGCATCGCGCGAGCCATCGCGCTCGAGCCACGCATCCTGTTGATGGACGAACCCTGCGCCGCCCTCGACCCCATCGCCACCGCGCGCATCGAGGAGCTCATCCTGCAGCTCCGCGGCCGCTACACCTTCGTGATCGTCACCCACAACATGGAGCAGGCCAAACGCATCGCCGACCGCACCACGTTCTTCTACAAAGGCAAAATCATCGAAAGCGGCGAAACGCTTGATCTCTTCACCACACCGAAAAACAAGCTCACCGAGGATTATGTGACTGGAAGGCTGGTCTGAGCCGTTCATGGGCTCTGCCATGATGAAACGACTTTTGACCGCGCTTTGCCTGACGATGGCCAGTTTGCATGCTGAGCCGCTTTTTGTTTTTGAGTTCAGCGGAGCAGCAGGGCCTTACACGGTGGACCAATGGAAGAAAGACTGGCCCGGCTGCGAATACGAAGACGGTTTGGCCGAAGGCCATGGCTCGCTCGTCCTGCGTGAGGGAAAACCCTGGCTGCGTGTGCTGTATCCGAAAGGCAGCGTGGGTGCCGACAAAGGCGGCGCAGGCTGGAGATTCCCTTTTGGCAGCCATGAGGCCGCGGAACTGCGCTACGAGGTGCGCTTTGATGAACAGTTCGACTTTGTGAAGGGCGGCAAGCTGCCCGGCCTGTGCGGCGGCCCCAAAACGATCACCGGCGGCGATGCAGTGAACGGCATCGAAGGCTTCTCCGCCCGCGTGATGTGGCGCAAAGACGGCCGCGGACAGGCTTACGTCTATCACATGCACCAGCCGTCGAAGTATGGCGACGAGTTCGACTTCCCCGAGGACTTCCGTTTCGTGCCAGGACGTGCCACCGCCATCCGCATGCAGGTGACGATGAATGACGCCGGCAAAAAGAACGGCACGCTGCGTGTCTGGGCCGATGAAAAGCTCGTCGTCGAGAAAACCACGCTGCAATGGCGACGCGGCTCGACATATGGAGTCGATTCGATCCTCTTCAACACCTTCCACGGCGGCAGCGATGCCTCATGGGCACCTCCGCGCGATGTGTGGGCGGAGTTCTCCGGCTTTCAGGTGCGTGTGCTTCGCTGATCACGCCAAAGCTGCTGCATCACTTACAAAGGCATCCACATCCGCCGCGGTGGTGCGCCACGAGCACATCAGCCGCGTGCCGCCGCCGATGAAGCTGTAAAACACCCAGCCGCGTTCCTTCAAGCCTGCCTTCATCTTGTCCGGCAGCTTCGCAAAGACCGCATTCGCATCCACGGGATACAGGATCTGCACGCCGGGCAGATTGCCGAGTGCATCGCTGAGCTTTCGCGCGAGCGAGTTGGCGCTGCTGGCATGCTTTTTCCATGTTTCATCCTTCAGCATGCGCAGCCACTGCGCGGAGATGAAGCGCATCTTCGAGCAAAGCTGGCCCGCCTGCTTGCAGCGATACTGAAAGTCCTGCGAGAGCTCCTTGTTGAAGAACACCACCGCCTCCGTCACCGCCATGCCGAGCTTTGTGCCTCCGCAGCACAGTACATCGACTCCGGCACGCCAGGTGATGTCCGCCGGTGAGGCATTCACACCAGCGAGCGCATTGAAGAAGCGTGCGCCATCCATGTGAATCGCCAGACCGTGCTGCCTCGCCAGCGCACCGAGGCCTTTGATCTCGCCGGGACGATACACCGTGCCCAGCTCCGTGCTCTGGCTGATGCTCAGCGCCCGCGGTTTCGGGAAATGCAGATCGTTCCGGCTCGTCACGATGCGCTCCACATCGGCAGGATCGAGTTTTCCGAGCGGACTGCGGGCCAGCAGGATCTTCGAGCCATGGCTGAAGAACTCCGGCGCACCGCATTCATCCGTCTCCACATGCGCCTCATGCGCGGTGATGATGCTGTTGTAGCTGCGGCACAGCGTCGCGAGCGCCAGCGAGTTCGCCGCCGTGCCGTTGAAGACAAAGTACACATCGCAATCCGTCTCAAAGAAGCGCCGGAAGGTCTCGCAAGCCTCCGCGGTGATCGTGTCGGCACCGTAGCTGGGCTGGTAGCCTTCATTCGCCTCTTCGAGCGCCTGCCAAGCCTCCGGGCACACGCCGGAGGTGTTGTCGGAGGCAAAGTGGTATTTGGGTTCGATGCTCATCGCTGCGCATTTCTGCGCAGAAAGAGCCACAAGCCAAGCGCCAGCAGCAAGACATCGCGCACGATGAGCTCGAGATAGTTTGAGCTGGCCTCGGCGGAGCCGAAGCAACCGCAGCGGATGTCGATGCCGCGATACCAGGAGAGGGCGATGGCACCGAGGAAGCCGACGAGGGCGCCATTGAGCACCAGCAGACCGCCGCGACGCAGCAGGCCGGTGATAACGGCGAGGCCGGCGAGGATTTCCAGCCAGGGCAGACCCATGGCGAGCCACGCGGCCCAGGGATCGCCGAGCAGGTCAAAGCTGCGGACATCGTCGAGGAAGGCCTGAGGGTTCCAGGCCTTCAAAACACCGGCGTAAACGAACACGCCGCCGAAAACGAGATGCATGAGCTTCGCGAGGATTTTCATGGCAGCACCTCCGACATGGGCAAAACGAGCACGACGAGCTTTTTGCCATCGAGCTTCGCGAGGTTCGGATTCGGCCACACCTCGACGTCGAGGGGCTTTTGGGCCAGCAGCGCCATCTGCGAGACGAAGCCGGCGCTGCTGTCGCCGCCGAAGTGCTGCGTGTCGTCGTCGTAGATCCACATCAAATCGCCGCCGACGAGCAGGATGGGCGATTTCGCATCCAGCTCGATGCCGCTGATGCTGACGACCTCGGCTTGTTCGAGGCCGAAGAGCTTGTCGGGCGAGCGAGGATCGAGTTTCCGCGTCAGATCGCCCGCGTCGAGATGGGTGAGGATGGTGGCGGAGATGAGCGGCGTCTCGGTGCCGAGCAGCGCGGGGAATTTCTCGCGCAAGTGCTTCTCGGTGAGCAACGCGGCCTGTTTCATGGCTTCCGGTGTCCAATGACTGTCGCGGCGGAAATAGACCTGTTTGCGGTCGCGCAGCTTCCAGAAGGGATCGGTGAGGTCGAGCACGTCGATGCCGGTTTTTCGCAGCGCATCGAGGCGGGCTTTTTCGCCGGTGGCACGGATTGGGTCCCAGTAGCGGCCTTCGCGAATCTTCTCGGGATAGAGCGTGGCACGGCTCGGCACGGCCACGAGCACGAGCGGGATGCCGCGCTTTTTCAATTCGGCGGCAAACGTGGTCACGGCCTCGCTCGCCGTTGCATCGGCGCTGCGATGGGCCAGCATGCGTTCGAGTTCGCGTTGATCGAAGAGCCAGCCTTCGTTGCCGAGGAAGGCTCCGTTGCCGCCCTGGCGCAGCGTCCAGGTGAGCACGCGCTGCATGCCGGTGCGGGTCCAGACGGCCAGCAGGTTCGTTTTGCCCGGCGTGAGCCACGCGCTGATCTCAAACAGCATCGGCACGAGCAGCAGCACGAGAAACACCCGCGTGATGAGCGAGGCCTCCGGAGCCGTCAGCGTGCGCTCCGGGATGACTTCGGTGCGTTTCGAGGCGTCGATGGGCTGGGCGGTCGGTTTCATCACATCGGCGAGATTTGCGTCCAAAGCATCACGACGGCCACGACGAGCACACCGAGGCACCACCAGCCCTTCCACGGCCTCCAGATCGTCAAAAAGGAAGCCGAGGGCGGCGCGAGAAAAAACACCGCGGCTCCCGCGGCGAGCGTGAGGATGTGCAGATCCGTCCACACCCGCATTTCTTGAAACAGAACCGCATACGACCGCACTGGCGGCACGATGAGCGCCTTCAAAAACAAGGCCGTCTGCACCGGCGAACGCGTGACCGCGAGCATCACCACGATCGAGGCGAGCACGAGCAGGGCGAGCGATTTGCGTTTTACCGTGAGCGCCTTTTCAAACAGCGGCGGCGTGGGCACGCCGAGCCAGCCACCGAGTCCTGCGCTGACATCGCCCGCGCTGGTGAAGAGCAGGCCGAGGCACACGCTGACGGACAGTAGGCCGGCCCAGGCCGCGCCGCAGCTCACGTTTTGCGGTCCGTTCTCCAGCACCAGCATGGCGATGCGCCAAAGCGGCACCACGAGCAGCACCCACTTGGCCACGCCGAGGCACAGTCGCATCGAGGCCTGCGCCCGCGTGATGGCATCGCCACCGCGACGCAGCACCACCGCGCCTGCCAGCAGGATCGGCAGGGCCACGAAGAGAGCGTGATGGAGGCTGAAGGTCACTCGGGAAGCAGTTGGGCGGGGGCACGCGGTCCGTCAAACAGCGATGCGTGCCGTGATGACGGAAATCACCCGCGATTTCTTGGGGCCACAGCTTACGTCATCGGGTCTGATGATTTCCCACAGATTCAGGGAGGCCCACAGATTTCCGTTTTGGTTCAGGGAACCATTCAGAAACAATCTGTGGGCCTCCCTGAATCTGTGGGAGAAAAAACGATCCACGAAAGGTGGTCACGGAGCGAAACCATCACTTTCAGGCAGGCAAAACGGGCGTGATGCAGTTCAATCCGGGTACTCATGGCATCCCTCCTCATCATCGGCTGCGGCAGCATCGGCGAGCGGCATCTGCGCTGCTTTCAAAAGACTGGCCGCTGCACGGTCACTGCCTGCGATACGAATCCCGCGCTGCTCGCCGCGATGCGGGAACGCTACGACGCGGCAGGCTTTGCCACGCTGGATGAAGCTCTCGCGGCCTCCGGCTATGATGCGGCGGTGATCTGCACGCCGGCGCATCTGCATTTGCCGATGGCGAAGCGGCTGCTCGGACACGGACTGCATGTCTTCATCGAAAAACCGCTCGCGATTGATGAGGCGCTCGTGTCGGAGGTGCGTGCGGCCATCGCTGCGGCGAATCGTTTTGTCGCGGTGGCGTATGTGTACCATCTCATGCCGTGGATTCAGCAGGCGCGGGCGTTCTTGCAGACGGGTCAAATCGGTCGCGTGCTCCAGGCCACCTCCGTCTCCGGCCAGCACTTCCCCACCTTTCGTCCGGCCTATCGCGAGATCTACTACACACGCCGCGAGACTGGCGGCGGCGTGATCCAGGATGCGCTCACGCACCTCGCGAATGCCGTCGAGTGGCTGCTCGGGCCTTGCACGCGGGTGTATTGCGATGCGGCGCATCAGGCGCTCGAAGGCGTCACCATTGAAGACACCGTGAACGTCACCGCCCGTCATGGCGCGGTGATGGTCAGTTACGCGATGACGCAGTTCCAGGCGCCGAACGAAAACACGCTCCACATTCACGGCGAGCACGGCAGCGTGAAGATCGAAGGCCATCTCCAGCGCTGGGGCCTGCTCAGGCACGGCGAGAAAGACTGGACCTGGCATGTCACGCCACCGCTGGAGCGTGACGACCTCTTCATCGCCCAGGCAAACGCCTTCCTCGACGGCATGGAAGGCCGCCCCAATCCGCTCTGCACCTTCGAGGAGGCCGTGCAGACCCTCCGTTTCAACCTCGCCGCCCTCCGCTCCTCCGACACCGGCACCGCCATCGACATCCACTGCGCATGAACCACCGCGAACCGGAAACCGAGAACCGAGAACCGAGAACGGCGAACCGAGAACTCCGCCTCGCCATGCTCGGCATGATCGAAGGAAACGGCCATCCGTATTCCTGGAGCGGCATCATCAATGGCTACAACCCCGCCGAGATGGCGAAGTGCCCTTACGCCGGCATTCCGATCTACATGGGCAGGCAACCGCTCGACTCCGTGCGCATCCCCGGTGCCCGCGTGACGCACATCTGGTGCGATGATCCCGCCGATGCGCCGAAGGTGGCCGCGGCAAGCCTCATCGAGCATGTCGTCGAAAAACCGGAGGACGTGATCGGCCACGTCGATGCCGCGGTGATCGCCACCGATGATGGCACCGATCATGTGCGGCGTGCGCGACCCTTTGTGGAGGCCGGGTTGCCCGTTTTCATCGACAAGCCGATGGCCACCACCCTCCCAGAGCTGCGCCAGATGGTGCAGTGGCATCGCGAGGGCCGCGTGCTGCTTTCCACCAGCGGCATGCGCTATGCCCCGGAGATGCGTGCGGACTTCTCCGCGCTCGGCGAGCTGCGGTGGATCACCAGCTTCACCTGCAAGACCTGGGAACGCTACGGCATCCATGCGCTGGAGGCCGTCGAGCCGCTGCTCGGCCCTGGTTTCCTCACCGTGCAGGCCCACAGCGATGCCGGTGGCGATGTCATGCACCTCACGCATCGCAGCGGTGTCAAAGTCACCCTCGGGGCGCTGCACGACGCGTATGGCAGCTTCGGCGCCGTGCATCTCTACGGCACGAAAGGCGATCTCGCCGTGAAGCTCACCGATACCTACCACGCCTTCCGCGGCCAGCTCGTGGCCTTCATCGACATGCTCCGCACCGGCGAGCGTCCGCTGCCCTTCGACGAAACCGTCGAACTCATGGCTGTGATCATCGGCGGCATCCGCAGCCGCGAGCAGGGCGGTGTGGAGGTTTCGATTCAGGAGGTGCTGTCGGAGGTTTGAGGGCTGGCGGATGGCCAGTAATAGAGGCCCTCCAGCCGCACATAACCTCCCGGATGAGCTGACAGCGAGCGAGAGGAGTCGATGAAACCACAGATGTAGCTGTTGCCTGCATGCGATCTGTCAGGCGTCCGTGGTCGGTTCAAAGAGAGCTATCTGCTGGTCTTTATCGAATAGGTGCCAAGCGTTTGACTGTCCCGACTCGGCAGAGGTAAACCAGTATCTTGTCACCCCCTCGTGGGGGGAATAGCCGCTGGCGGCGAAGATCACAAGTTCTCCAGCGTGAAACGAGTGATTCAGAAATGTGTAATCCCGGGTTACTCGGTATTGATTCCCAATCTGAAACGTAGGTGAGGTCTGCATGGGGACACGGGAGCGCTTGAAGAAGGCTGAGGTCTAAGCTGTAGCGACGACGAGCGCAAGACTCCACTGACACGACAGACTGTCACGAGCCGTTGCTTCCAGTGTTTTGGTCGGCTCTTGCTGTGGCTTTAAACGTGCTCATGAGGTGGGGCATATGTGGTCAGCCATGTCTTTAAACAGACCCAGATAATGCAGAAAAAAAGGCTGCATTGAGGTTCCTGCTCCAAAGCACTTCGTAGACTTATGCACCAACAACTGACCCGGACTGTAACCCTGCGGCAAAACATCAGAGGGCTGTAGTCCCAAGTGGGACTTTGCAAGAGTGACAAACTCACTCCGAACCTTGGGCGATGAATGCGCCACTCGATTACGAATCCTCGTAGCGTCCAGCAGGCGGTCGCGGCTTAGACGGGGAACTGTGGCAAAAGGCTCGCCATCTGTGAAGTATAGTCTGGCTCGATCAATTATGTCACCCCATGAGGTCCAACTCATAAAATGGCTCTCTATCTGATACTTCGGATTCCCTGAAGCCAACTGATAGGCATGTGCTAACGAATCGGCGGCACCGATCCGAAGGACTGGCGACCAACCGCTCGGTGAGGCAGCTCCCATCATGTAGCGAACAAAACAAGCTTCGATGAAATCCTCCCAAGCTATGACCATCTGCAAAAAGGCCAACCCAACTATCCTGCGCGCCTGTCCGGGCACTAGTGTCTCATAGCCATTTATCGAGTCCCAAGTTCCCTCGGCGTGCTCTTGAACGGTGACGAATAAATCTCCTGCACTCTGAAGGGAATCATCAAGCCGCTTCCGGACGGTTTTGAGAGCTGGTTTGTTGGGCATCGTGTTGCATTGGTTGGGCTAGTATCCCAACTCCATTGTGGGTGAATCAGCTTCGCACACAGCGTCGTGGTCTTTAAGAGTAGCTTTTGAGGTCAATAGGGAGTCACAAACCAAGCGAAGGATTTTGTGAAGGCACCAATTGCAGCAAAACCCTGCCCGAAGGTCAAGCCTTGGATGCGGCGGTTGAGTCCCCACGCATCGGATCGCTTCCCGTCGCATTTCCCCAGACGAAAACTCGCACGACCTGATTGCTGTGCGATGGATGGATGCTCATGGCCGACCACCCGCTGCTGCGCCGACTTCCGAAACCTGATGCTTGCTCGAATGACGAGCTGCTGGCGGCGTTTCTCGATTATGTGGCTGAGAAGCAGCTCACGCTCTATCCGGCGCAGGAGGAGGCCATCCTGGAGTTGTTTGATGATCGCAATGTGATCCTCAACACGCCCACCGGCTCGGGGAAATCGCTCGTCGCACTGGCGCTGCACTTCCGCTCGCTCGCGAAGGGTCGGCGGTCGGTGTACACCTGCCCGATCAAGGCGCTGGTGAATGAGAAGTTCCTCGCGCTGTGCCGCGACTTCGGCCCTGAGAACGTCGGCATGGCCACGGGCGATGCCACGGTGAACCGAAACGCGCCGATCCTGTGCTGCACGGCGGAGATCCTCGCCAACTACGCCCTTCGCGATGGCGCGGAGGCTCCGTTTCGCGAGGTGATCATGGACGAGTTTCACTACTACTCGGACAAGGAACGCGGCGTGGCCTGGCAGGTGCCGCTGCTGACGATGAGCAGCTCGCGTTTCCTCATCATGTCGGCCACGATGGGCGGATCGGCGTTTTTCAAAGACGAGCTCACGCGGCTCACGAAGGCGGAGACGACCGTGGTGGCCTCGTATGAGCGGCCGGTGCCGCTGGAGTTCAGCTACGCGCAGACATCGGTCGATGTGACCTTGCAGGAGCTCGTCGCGGCGAACAAAGCGCCCGTGTATCTCGTGCACTTCACGCAAAACGAGGCCGCCCAGGCCGCGCAGGACCTCATGAGCCTGAATTTCTGCTCCGCCGCCGAAAAGGCCTCCATCAAGGAGCTGATGGCCGGGGCGAAGTTCACCAGCCCGTATGGCAAAGAGGTCAAAAAATACCTCAGCCATGGCGTAGGCATCCATCATGCCGGTTTGCTGCCAAAGTATCGCGTGCTCGTCGAGAAACTGGCGCAGCGTGGCTTGCTGAAAGTGATCTGCGGCACCGACACGCTCGGTGTCGGTGTGAACGTGCCGATCCGCACCGTGCTGCTCACGCGACTGAGCAAATACAGCGGCGAAAAGGTGGCCACGCTCACAGCGCGTGACTTTCACCAGATCACCGGGCGTGCCGGACGTCGCGGCTTTGATGATGTGGGCTACGTCGTGTGCCAGGCACCGGAGCACATCATCGAAAACGCCAAGATGGAGGCCAAGGCCGCGGGCGATGTGAAGAAGCTGCGCAAGATGGTGAAAAAGAAGCCGCCGGAAGGTTTTGTCGGCTGGAGCGAGGACACCTTCAAAAAGCTGCAAGCCGCCTCGCCGGAGCCGCTGGTGTCGCGTTTTCAGGTCTCGCACGGCATGCTGCTGCAGGTGCTGAGTCGCGCCGGAGACAGTTGCGCGGCCATGCGGCAGCTCATCGCCAGCTCGCATGAGACGACGAACGCAAAGACGCAGCACGAGAAGCGTGCCTGGCAGCTTTTTCGGGCGCTGGTGCAGCGCAAGATCGTGGAGATCATCCCGCCCGCGAAACGCGGCGCCGATCAAACCAAGCTCCAGCTCAATATGGAGCTGCAGGACGACTTTTCGCTCAACCACACGCTCTCGCTTTATCTCATCGACACGCTGGCGCTGATCGATCCCGCCTCCGCGACCTACGCGGCGGATGTGATGACGCTATGCGAGTCCATCCTCGAAAACCCCGACGTCATCCTGCGTCGCCAACTGAGCAAGGTGAAGGACGAGGCGATGGCCGCGATGAAGAACGAAGGCGTGCCCTACGAGGAACGCATCGCGAAACTGGAGGAGCTCGAATACCCGAAACCCTGCCGCGACTTCATCTACAGCACCTTCAACGCGTTCAGCGAGGCGCATCCGTGGGTCGGCCAGGAGAACATCCGGCCGAAAAGCATCGCGCGGGAGATGTTTGAGAACTTTCGGAGCTTTGCCGACTACATCCACGACTACGATCTCCACCGCGCCGAGGGCGTGCTGCTGCGCCATCTTTCCAGCACGCTCAAAGTGCTGGCCCAGACCGTGCCGGACAGCTTCAAGACCGAGCCCGTGCAGGAAATGGAGGCCTGGCTCGCCGGCGTGCTTCGCGGCACCGATTCCAGCCTTCTCGATGAATGGGAAAAGCTGCGTGATCCCAACTACCAGCCCGACGAGGTCGAAGAAAAGCCCGTCGAAGCCCCCGACATCACGCGGAACAAGCGCGAGTTCACCGCCCTCATCCGCACGGAGATCTTCCGCTACCTGCAGCAGCTCATCCGCGGCCAGATCGACCTCCCCGAGCTCGACGACTACTACGCCGACCACGACCGCATCCGCCTCGACAACGAAGCCCGCAACGGCCGCCACACCTACGTCCAGCCCAGCGACGACGGCCAGACCTGGCGCGTGAACCAAGTCCTCATCGACCCCGAAGAACTCAACGACTGGCAGCTCGAATTCCGCGTCGATCTGCCTCAAGCCCGCGAAGATGGAAAGCCGACGCTGGAGTTTGTGAGCCTTGGCAAGATTGGCTGACGGCTGGCATCCGTCGAAGCAAAGTAGCCATCTCGCTCCGCGAGATGAGCAAAAGGCTTTCGTTGGCAGCCAGGATTACAGAAGACAGTGAATCTTTAGGGGATGCCAAGCGTCCTGCTCATCTCGACGGAGCGAGATGGCTACCGTGCTGGCGCGTCATCGGTGCCTCCGGATGGTCTTAAACGCGCCCGGTCGGTGAAGGGCAACGCCGAGTTTTCAAACACGGCCCCGGATAGACCGGGTGAGAGGCAATTTGCTTCGCCGAGGTTTTGATGGACGTATGAACCATGAAACCGGCCCTCTACATTCTCGGCGGCTGCAACGGCGCAGGCAAAAGCACGCTCGCACGTCGCTTGCTGCCCATGCTCGGCATTCATCGTTTCCTCAACGCGGATGAGATCGCGAAAGGCCTTTCGCCGGTCGATCCATCACTCGCGGCCTTCAAAGCGGGGCGTTTGCTGATCGAGGAAGCTCGCGAACTGATCGCCGCGGGCTCAAGCTTCGCCATCGAGTCCACGTTGAGTGGCCGCACCTATCTCAGCATGATCCGCGAGGCCAAGGAGCGGGGCTTTCGCTTTGTCCTGCACTACATCCTGATCGAGTCGGGCTCCCAAGCAGTGAACCGCGTGGCACTCCGGGTTACCCATGGAGGTCATCATGTGCCCGAAGAAGACGTGCGCCGCCGTTTTGACCGCAGCCGGAAGCACTTCGTGGAGGATTATGTGCCCCTTGCGGACGACACTTCTCATCGAATCGAAGACCTCCACGACCTCATGAACACAAACCGCCTCATGGAGCAGCCTGTCATCACGGACACCAAGGAAATGGTGCGTCTCGGTCTGGAAGCCAGCCGCCTCGTCACAGAGGAGATGCTCGATTTCTACCGCCGCATGGACATCAAGGTGACGCCGCAGATGACCCTCGCCGAGCCGGAGACGCAGCAAAAGCCGCTCATCTACCGCTGAGCAAGTGAAGCGGGCACTCTTGCCCACCTAAGCTCGGCTGGTTTGTCCGCGAGACCACGGGAGAAGCGGCCCGGGGCTGCGTTTAGGAGGGCATGAGACATCTCCTTCTCTCGATCCTCTGCCCTCTGCTCGCCTCCGCCGCCACGCCTCTCGATCTCGGCACGCGCTGGGAGTTGTTCGTCGATGACTTCCTTGTCGCCAAAAATGACGGCCTTGCCTTGAAGCTGCATGAGCCGGTGCGGCGCGAGATCGTGCTCACCACCGACAAACCGTGGGAAGGACCGACCTGCGGCTACTTCTCCGCGATTCAAGATGGCAAAAAGGTGCGTCTCTATTACCGTGGCTCGGCGGGGGGCAGTGATCACAGCGATGCGCAGGTCACCTGCTTCGTCGAAAGCGAGGACGGCATTCATTTCACGCGACCAAAGCTCGGTTTGATCGAAGCGGGCGGCACGAAGGACAACAACGTGATCTGGCGCGGCGTCGAGTCGCACAACTTCGCGCCGTTTCTCGATGCAAATCCGAACGCGAAGCCTGCGGAGCGCTACAAGGCCCTCGGCGGCGTGAAGCAACCGGGCAAGAACTGGCATCAAGGCGAGACACCGGGCGGTTTGTATGCCTTTGCGTCGCCGGACGGCATTCATTGGAAAAAGATGCAGGATACGCCGGTGATCACCAAAGGTGCCTTTGACTCGCAAAACCTCGCGTTCTGGGACTCGACGCGAAATCGCTACGCGAGCTTCAGCCGCATCTTCACGAACAAGGTCCGCGCCATTCAGAGCATGACCTCGACGGACTTCCTGAGCTGGAGTGACGGCGTGGCGCATCAATACGCCGAGGGCGTGCCCTTCGAGCACTTCTACACCAGCGCCACCGTCCCCTGCCCGACCGCGCCGCATCTGTTTCTGTCGTTTCCCAAACGCTTCGCCACCTCGCGTGAGAAGGTGAAAGGCCACGTCGGCGGCAAAGGCGTGAGCGATGCCGTTTTCATGAGCAGCCGCGATGGCACGCACTGGGATCGCCCCTTCCTTGAAGCCTGGGTGCGTCCCGGTCCCGATCTCCAAAACTGGACCGAGCGCAGCAACATGACCGCCTGCGGCATCTACGATCCCGGCGACGGCGAATGGTCGCTCTACATTTCTGAGCACTACCGCCATCCCGACCATCGCATCCGCCGCCTCACCGTGCGCAAACAGGGCTTCGCCTCGATGCACGCCGACGCGAAAGGCGGCAGCTTCACGACGAAGCCGATCAAAGTCACCGGCTCCAAGCTCCTCCTCAACTCCGCCACCTCCGCCACCGGCTCGCTGGTGATCGAAGCCCTCGATGAAACCGGTGCCGTCGCCGCCAAATCCGCCGAAATCTACGGCGATGAGTTTGAAGCGAACGTGCTCGACACCTCCAAACTCATCGGAAAGACCGTGACACTCCGCGTGACCATGAAGGACGCGGATTTGTATGCTTGGAGGTTCGCAGACTGAGGTTGGAGTCCAGCCTTTAGGCGACTCTCAACGCTCACACATCGGCTAAAGCCTACACTCCAACTCACCATTCGATCATGAAAACACTCATCGCCGTCCTCGCCCTCAGCTCGACGCTCGTCGCACAAGACATCCAGCGCCTCATCGCCATCGACAACGTCTGCGCGTGGCCGAACCTCACGCTGCTCCCAGACGGCAGCATCAATACGACCATCTTCGGTCAACCGAGCCACGGACAAATGGAGGGAGCTGCTGAGTGCTGGAACAGCCCCGACGGGCAGTTTTGGACGAAGCGCGGCATCCCCGCGCCAAACGAGCCGCACACGAATCGCATGAACGTCGCCACCGGACTCGCCAAGAACGGCGACCTGCTCGTGCTCTGCTCCGGCTGGACCGATGTGAAGCAGCCGCAGCGACCGAAACAGCCCGTTTTCCGCGATGACATCCTCTCCAACTGGGTCTGCCGCAGCAGCGACGGCGGCAAAACGTGGTCGCAGATCAAAGAGTTCCCCGCCCCCGATGCTGGCTGGACGCATTACATCCCGTTTGGCGACATCAAACATGGCGACGACGGCGCCTTGCACGTCTCGTGCTACGGCGGCGAGTTCACCGATCCCACCAAGAGCACCAAGACCAAAGGCTACCGCTCCTGGCACTTCCGCAGCGATGACGATGGCCAAACATGGAAGCGCACCGGCACGATCAGCCCGAAGAGCAACGAAACCACCCTCCTCCACCTCGGCGGCAAGCGCTGGATGGCTGCGGCGCGTGAGACCGGCATGGATCTCTTCATTTCTGAAGACGACGGCGTGACGTGGGGCGAGCCGAATCGCGTCACCGCCAAAAACGAGATCAACGGTCACCTCCTCCGCCTTGCGGATGGACGCATCCTGCTCGCCTACGGCAGTCGCATCAAAGGGCAGACCGGTGTGCTCGCCAAGATCACCGCCGACGAAGGCAAAACATGGACCGAGCCCGTGCGCCTCGCGAACACGCTGGAGTCCGATTGCGGCTACCCCAGCACCGTGCAGCGTGCCGATGGCAAGCTCGTCACCGCCTGGTATTCCAAAGCCAGCGAGAACCACCAGCGCTATCACATGGGCGTGGCGATTTGGGACGCTCCCAAGCCGTAAAGCAGCCTACCTGGCCTGATACCCCTTCCACAGCCACTCCAGCGCCTGCGGCAGGATCTGTGACCGCGCAGGGCCGAGGCCGTGACCGGCATTCAGGCAATAGACATACTGATACGGATAGCCTTTGGCCTTCAGCACCTTTGCCATGCGGTGATTCGCCTCCACCCAGTCGTGCATGTCGTCACGCATGACGTTCGGATTGAGCAGATCGCGATCTCCCACGGCCAGATAGATGCGCAGCGGCTTCTTGGGGCTCTCCGGGATGAGTTTGTTGTGAAAACCCCATGCGCCGTCCGGCGTCTCGGGATTGAAAGGCCACTGCTGGTTCACAAAGGTGCCTGAGGTGGTCAGCACGCGATGATACAAATCGGTGCGATACCACGCCATCGCCAGCGCACAGGATCCGCCGGAGCTGCTGCCCATCGTGGCGCGGCCTTCGGGGTCTTTGGTGAGTTTCACGCCCGCGTTCTTTTCCACCAGCGGCAGCACCTCGTTCTCGATGAACTCCGCATACAGACCGGACATCGTGTCATACTCACGACCGCGCTCATGCCCCTGCGCATCGCCACCGCCGCTGGAGATCTGGATCAGGATCTGCACCGGCACGCGTTTCTGCGCGATGAGGTTGTTCAGGATGTTCGGCATCATCATGTCTGGCTTTCCGCGAGGTCCGTCATGGCCGACGAGGAAGGGAGCCTCCGTGCCCGCGACGTATTGCGCCGGCACATAGACCGTCACGAAGCGCTGGTAGTCGATGGGATGCGTCTCGACGATGAGCGTCTTCGGGTTGTTCGGGTCCACCGTGCCGAAAACATCCCGCGCGATGCCGGGGGTGAAGAGCTTGCAGTCCTTCGACTCGATCACGAACTGCATCACCTTCCCCCGCGGCACGCCTTCCACCACCTTCGTCTCCGGCGCAGCGACATAGTCCGGCCCGATGACGAAGTCGCCATCGACATCCGCCGGTGCATTCACGCCCGGCTTGCCATCAAGTCGCGTGAACTTTGGTGCCGTCGGTGCATCAAAAGGCCGCGTGGGCGGCTGCGGACGCTCCGCTTTATTCTCCTTGGCCTTCTGGACGACATTCACGACATCGAGCTGGATAAACTGCCCGTTGAACGGCTTCGGTGCGGGAGCCACGTCGGGCACAACAAGCTTCGAGAAGTTGGTGATCATGTGCCCGTTCTGACCATCGCCGTGAAGCGTGAGCGTGGCACCGCCGTCGATCTCGATGGTCGCGGTGTAGTCGATGGTGAAGATGCGGTGGCCGACCTTGTCATCGCGATTGAAGAAAAAGTGCTGCGCCGGTGACGACACGCTGAGTTGGTAGATGTTGTAGGTCTTGTTGTTCGGCACGCCGCCGATGTAGAAGCGTTCGCCGACCTGCTGGCCATCCTTGTACATCATCGGCTCCACCACGCCGCGCACACGCAGAGTCACTTGGTAGCGCTTGCCTGCCTCGCCGCCGAAGGTCTTCACGTCAGTAAACTTGTCGTTCGTCTTCGGATCATCCGTCATGCGGGCGGAGATGCCGTCCGCGCCGGGCTTCGGATTCTCCGGCATCGGATCGCGGCACGGAAACTCGAAGCGATAGCCATCCAAGGCGGCAGCCACCTTTTTCAAATCGTCCACCGCACGGGTGAGTGGCGTGAACAAAGACAGGACAGCGAGGCCGGAGAGGAGATGCAGACGATTCATGATGGAGGGCGGATGAAACGGCGGAAGTTCACCGTGCTTGCCGGTTTTGTGATCGCTCGAGAACTATGCCCGACGCGGCACTTCAGCGATTTGATCGTTGATCGTGACCCAAACACGATCGTCAGGCTCGCGTTGAATCATCTTCAAGCCCGTGAAGTCACCAAACGCAGGAAGCACCAGAGCTTCACGACGCTGCCAGAAGCACGGAAGCTTCGTTTTGCGCACTCTCGCAGCTCCGAGCGCGATGCCTGGATGCAAATGACCGCACAGTGTCGGCTCCACGGTGTCTTCGGGCGGGAAATGACGCACACGCCATGGTCCGACGAGATCGCCTTCGTCGAGGATTTCGGCATCGGGCAGCCAATCGGCCCAGGGGACGCGTTTGTCGTGATTGCCGGGCACGATGAGCCATTTCACGTCGCCGCGATGCTGCGCGAGCTTTTCGACGACTTGCTGCGTGCCGGGAGATTTCGCGTGAAACACATCGCCGAGCACCACGAGGCTCTTCGCGGACGTTTTGGCCGTCAATTCGGTCAATCGTGTCAAAATGCGATCATCGGGTCCTTCCGGCAAAGCGAGGCCGGCATCGCGAAACACGGCCGTTTTGCCCAAATGCAGGTCGCTGACGAAAAGCAACCCGCGCCGCGCATCGAAGGCCGCGCCTTCGGGGAGCAGTTGGAGGTCGTTGGAGCCATGGCGGATAGCGAGCATGCGGGCGGCGGGGAGATGGAGTATTGGATTGGTGAATCGGAGTCGCGAGCATTCAATTCTCCAACAATCCATGACTCCAACACTCCATCATCGCCGGGCAGCGATTTCGAGTTCTTGCAGCATCCTTGCGAGCACATCGGCGGGATCGTCTTTGCCGACGGAGTGCGAAATGCGATCCGCCCACAATGGAAACGCGAGTGGCGTGAGGCGGGCGCATTCGCGAAGGACGAGTTGGCGACTCTGCAAAGCATGCAGCGTCTCGGCGAGTCGGGTGAAGTCCATCTGGCGCTCCAGCACCTCGCGCTGCGATTGGGCCAGTAGGAGATTGGCGGGATCGTATTGCGAAAAGACATCCCAGAGCAGGCCGCTGCTGGTTTGCAGGCTCTTCAAGGTCGGCGGCGAGCCGGGTGTGCCGCTGAGGATGAGGCCGGCGACTCGGGCGATCTCGCGAAAGTGATGTCGGCCAAGCTCCGCGGCATTCACGGAGGCGAGCACATCGGTGAGAAGATCGTCCGGCGAGAGCAGCTCGCGCCAGCGGGCCTCATCGCACTCAAACGGCGTGCTGCTGAAAAGCTCGACGCCGTAGTCATTCGGCGTCACACGCAGCGTGAGCGGCTTTTCACGGCCGAGGCGATAGCCGTTGAGCGTGCCGAGTGCGCCATTCACGAGACGACCGGCAAAAGGATACACATAGGCGTGATAGCCATCGCGAGTGCGCGTGGTCTCGATGAGCAGTTCGTCGGGATTCGGCACGAGCGACCATTTCGCCTGCGTGGCGAGGATGGGGGCCACTTTGCGCATCTCCGGCGTCGCATCGCCTTCACCAGCGCGGTAGCGGCGCAGTTTTTCGCCCACGGCGGCGCTGAGTTCGCTGGAGAGCGGGCTCTTGCCGCCCTGCCAGCTCGGGATCTCGCCAAGCGCCTGCTTTTTCGTCGGCACCTGCACGGTCGCCACGAGCGCATGCACGCGCACGAGCTCCCAAACGCGTCCGCCAAAGATGAAACACTTCCCCGGCCGGATGCCTGCGATGAACCACTCCTCCACGCTGCCGAGACGACGACCATTTTTCAGCCGCAGCGACACGGAGGCGTCCGCGACGATGGTGCCGATGCTCATGCGATGAATGCGGGCCATCTTAGCATCGGTGAGGCGGTGCAGGCCGTTTTCATCAACGCGAAGCTTTTGGTATTGCGGGTAGGCTTTCAAGACGCCGCCGGTGGTCACAAAGGTCAGCGTCCACCTCCATTCATCATCGCTGAGCTGCGCAAAGGCATGCGTGCCGCGCACTTCGGCCAGCATTTCATCGGCTTTGAAGCCGCCGCCGAGGCCGATGGTGATGAGATGCTGCGCGAGGAGATCGAGCGGCTTCAAAACGGGCCGGCGCTGCTCAATGCGCCGCGCCTCCATCGCCTCGCGAGCGGCGGAGAACTCGATGATTTCGAGCGCGTTCGTCGGCACGCCGAGCACGCGACTGGTCTCGCCAGGTCGATGGCCGCTGCGGCCAGCACGTTGCAACAACCGCGCGATGCCCTTCGGGCTGCCGACTTGAATCACCTGCTGCACTGGCGAGAAATCGACACCGAGATCGAGAGACGAGGTGCAGACGACGCACTTCACCGTGCCCTCGCGCAAACGCTGCTCCACGACCTCGCGCTCCTCGCGGTCGATGCTGCTGTGATGCATCGCGAGCTGCTCGCTCCACTCCGGCCGCGCCTCCAGCAGCTCTTGAAACCAGATCTCCGTCTGCGAACGCGTGTTCGTGAACAGCAGCGTCGTCTGCGCTGCCTCGATGCGCTGCAAGACGGCCTTCACGAGCTTCACGCCGAGGTGACCGCTCCACGGAAAGGTCTCCACATCCTCCGGCATCAACGTCTCCACCTCAATGCGCTTGCGGTCCTTGCCATGAATGAGCACGCCCTCTTTCGCCGCACTGCCGAGCAGCACGCGCATGGCTTCGTCGAGATTGCCAATCGTCGCCGAGAGGCCCCAGACACGCAGTTGTGGATTCAGCGCTCGCAACCGAGCCAGACAAAGCTCCGTCTGCACGCCGCGCTTCGAGCCCATCAACTCATGCCACTCATCCACGATCACGGCGCGGAGGCCGCTGAGATTCGCTTTTTGCACTTCATCGGTCAAAAGCAGCGAAAGACTCTCCGGCGTCGTCACCAGCGCGAAGGGCGGCTTCGTTTTCTGCCGTGCCCGCACACTGCTCGATGTATCACCCGTGCGAGCCTCGACCTTTTGCGAGCCTTCAATGACCTCCTGCAAACTGCGCACCGTGTCCGCTGCCAGCGCCCGCAGCGGCGTGATCCACAGCACACGCAGCCCGCTCTCCTCGCCATGCGTCATCACCGGCCCCAGCCAGGCCGCGAGCGTTTTGCCCAAACCCGTCGGCGCATGAATCAAACCGCTCTTTCCCGCCGCGTAAGCCTCCCACGTCTCCTTCTGAAACGGCATCGGCTTCCATCCACGTGCCTCAAACCATCGCCGCAGCGGCGGGGTGAGTGGTTTGAGGCTTGGAGCGGGCATGTCGTGCGATTTAGATGGCTTCGGCACCCATTCAACGCTTGCGCAGACGCTTCAGCTTCTCACCCACGCGGACGATGGCCTCGATGGCGGGCTTGAGTTCGCCACCCACATCTGTGAGAGAGTATTCGACCGTCGGCGGCGAGCTTGGCTGCTCGTGACGCTCCACGACGCCGATCTCGACGAGATGACGAAGGCGTTGCGTGAGCATTTTGGCCGAGATGCCGGCGAGATCGTGTTTCAGCTCGCTGAAGCGGCGCGGGCCGCCGCTGAGATACCAGATGATGTTGGGTGTCCAGGCGCCGCCGAGGAAGCTCATGCAAAGCTTCAGCGGACAGGTGGCGGGCGGCGGTGTGACTCTGCTTTTGCGGCGAGGAACCATGGAATGGGAGGTCTGGTTACCAGTCGGATACTGGATTTCGAGAGACTGACAAGCCTCGCGGTTTACAAAAGTAACCACGTGCGGCAATTCACCGCACTTTCCCATGAACATCCTCGAAGCCATCGAAACCCGCCGTTCCATCAAGCACTACGATTCCTCTCACATCATGCCGGAGGCAGACGTCGCAAAGCTGATGGAGCTGGCCTGCCTCGCTCCATCGTCCTTCAACATGCAAAACTACCGCTTTGTGCTCGTGCGCGATCCGGAACTCCGCCGGCAAATCCGCGCCGTGGCCTGGGATCAGGCGCAGGTGACCGATGCCTCGCTGCTGGTGGTGATGTGTGCGGATTTGAAGGCGCACGAGCATCAGCCGGAACGCTACTGGAGTCATGCGCCGCAGCCTGTGCAGGACATTTTGGTGCCAGCTTTGAAGGGCTTTTATGCCGGCAAGGATCAACTCATCCGCGACGAGGCGATGCGCTCATCGGCACTCGGTGGCATGACGCTGATGCTGGCGGCACGTGGACTTGGCTATGAGAGCTGCCCGATGGTGGGATTTGATCCCGAGGCGGTCTCCAAGATCATCCGGCTGCCCGCAGATCATGCGATCAGCTTCATGATCGCGATTGGCAAGAGTTTGCAGGAGCCGTGGCCGCGTGGCGATCGTCTCGACAAGAGCGAGACCGTGATCACCAACCAGTTCCCTGAGTGAGCATGAACGCCTTCACATCACGCATCGGCATCGAGCATCCGATTGTACAGGGTCCGTTTGGCGGCGGACTGTCGTCTGTGCGGCTCGCTGCCGCTGTTTCGAATGCAGGCGGACTCGGCTCCTTCGGAGCGCATCATTTGTCTCCGAATCAGATGCGCGAGGTGATTCACGATCTGCAAAGAGCCACGGCGAAGCCCTTCAACATCAACTTGTGGGTATCGCGACATGATCCAGGCGCAGAAGTGATGACATCGGAGCATCACGCGCTCGGTTTGCGGCAGTTTGCGCCGATTTATGAACGTCTCGGCATTGCGGTGCCGCCCATCGAGCCACCGGACGATTTCACGTTTGAGCAGCAGGTGGAGGTGATTCTCGAATTGCGCCCCCAAGTGTTCAGTTTCGTGTTTGGCATCCCAAATGCCGAAATCCTGCTTGAATGCGCCCAACGCGGCATTTTGACCGTGGGTGCCGCTACGACGCTCGAAGAAGCCGCCGCACTCGATGAGGCCGGCGTCGATATGATCGTCGCGACGGGTTCCGATGCAGGCGGACATCGTCCGAGCTTCCTGCGTCCGGCCGAGGACTCGCTCACGGGCACGCTTTCGCTCGTGCCGCAGGTGCGAAAAGTCACGCGCAGGCCGGTGATCGCGGCCGGAGGCATCGCGGAGGCCCATGGCGTCCGGGCGGCCTTTCAACTCGGTGCCGACGCGGTGCAGATCGGAACCGCTTTTCTCGCCTGCGAGGAATCCAACTGCCCGCCGCTGCATCGCGAGGCTCTTTTTACTACCGCCGCGGCCCGCACGCGACTCAGCCGACGTTTCACCGGCAGACTCGCCCGCTTCATGAGCACGCCGCTGCTGGAAGAACTCGAACGCAGCGATCACGCGGCGCTCCCCTTCCCGTTGCAGGCCGATTTCAACCGACCCGTGAAGACTCAAGGTGTGAAACGAAACCAAGCAGACCTGCTGCCGCTTTACGCCGGGCAGGCGGCTCCGCTTCTTCGACATCGCGACGCTGCGAGCGTGATGCATGATCTCGTCGGGGGATTGTCGTCAATACCCATTGCGCCCTATTGTGAACCAGACTCACGGCCTGCGAAGCCGGAAGAACGTCGCCGGAGTGCTGGGCGTGATGGGCGCGGAGTAGCTGGTCGTGGTTGTGCTATTCGGCACCGGGGTCCAGCCGCCTTCGGCGAGGCTGCCGGTTTGGGATTCGAGGATCCAGCCGAGATGAGTCGAGGGCCAGGTGATGGTGAAGTTCGACGGTGTGGGAGTCGCAACGGTGAACGATGAAGTTGGAGGCAACGTGGCGATGACGGGCGTGGCGGTGGCGGCGGTGGATGGGATGGATTCGTAGCCGGTGAGGTCGGTGGCGGTGACGGTGTAGTAGTAAGGGGTGCCGTTTTGCAGGGCGGTGCTGGTGAAGGTGTTCGTCGTGAGATTGCCGGAGACGAGGGTGAAGGGGCCGCTCGGGCCGGTACTGCGATAGACTTTGTAGAAGGAGAAGTCGGCGTTGGGGCTCGCGGTCCAGTTGAGCGTGATTTGCGTGTCGCCAGCGGTGGGGGTGAGGCCGGTGAGGGTGGCGGGGGCGGTGGTTTCGACCGGCGAGTAGGGCACGATGAGGCGAAACTTCACGTTATCGCCAGTGCTGGTGTTGCTGACCATGCTGAAGGCGCCGGTGAGATCGCGCAGACGTCGCGTGCTGGCGGAGGCGGCGGGGTTTTCGATGTAGAACCAGCCGAATTGATCTTCGACAAGGCTCCATTCGACGGCGGTGCCTGTGGTGTGCGCGGGGGCAAAGTTCAACGCGCTGCCGGTGTAGCGCAGGCGTCGGCCATCGCGCAGCGAGGTGATGTAATAGAGGCCGGTGGTGCCGGTGGGACGCAGGACCCATTGCGTGAGGCTGCTGCCCTCGCGAATCCATTGCTCGCTCGGGCCGGTGGAGCTGACGGCGTTTTGCAGGCGCTTCCGCTCGGCTTTGTTGTGAAGGAAATACGCCTTGTCAGCGCGCACGTTGGCATCGCCATCCCACGCGAAGTAGAGTTCGCCGAACGCCGTGGGCGTGCTGCCATCGGCCTTGTAGGCATTGGATCGCGGGCCGGTGGGGTCCCAGGGATTCGTCTGCTCAGCGCCGCTGAAAAGGAAGAGCGAGTAATGCCGCAGCCATGGCAGCGACTCCGCACGCCACATGAACTCGGCGAGCCAGTTGTAGTTGTCCTCCTCGGTCCACGTGGCGGTGCCACCCCAGTCCACGGTGGAGAACTCCGTCAGCCACACAGGCCGTCCCCAGGCGTTGTATTGTCCCTGCAGCTCGGAGATGAGCCCACTCGGGTCACCGTTGTTCGGACCCGGATATTTGTGTGTGGCGACGACATCCATGCGGTAGCCGAGGCTCTGCGCCTGCGTCATGAAATCGTCCATCCAGGCATTGCCGGGATTCACCGTCACGGGACTGGCGAGCGGCATGTCCGTGCGCTCGAGTCGCGGCCAGAGCGTGATCGCATCCGCCACGGTGATGTTTGCCTGGCTGGCGCCGTCAGGCTCGTTGAAGCCGAGGACATGCGTCGATTTGTCCTCGCGTTTCCAACCGGGCACGAACTGCTCCAGCGTGCCCCAACTGAAATTCCCCCACTGCATCGGATGAAACACGACGCTCGTCGGCAGGCTGTTGGAGTTGGTGCGTCCCCAGTTGTAGCCCCACGAGCCTTGGATCTCGGCCTGCCGGTTGATGAAGCCCGCCATGCCCTTCTTCGGGTAATGCGTCTGGAAAACGAAGCGCCAGTGCTGCGTGGTGCCGCCATTCATCACCTGCTGCACGAGCCCGGTGCCCGCGGTGAGGCCTGCGGACGCGGAATCGACGACGAGGCCGCTCCAGTCGTTCACGAGATAAAAATCTGTGCCGTCCACCGATACAAGCCGCCAGTTCTGATGCGGCATCGAGGTGTAGTTTTGATCCACGAGCGCCGCACCAGCCGTGGTGGTCAAGGTCGCGCCTGCGAGGCATCGGCCCGTGCTGCGATTGCGCAGGCGATAGGTGTTCGTGCCGACATTCAGCAGCAATTGATACTGTTCCAGCTCCGCCGCGAGCGTGCCGGGATCGAGCACCGGGGCGCTGCCATTCACCGCCATCGCGAGACCGGACGCACGCTGGATCACTTGATAATAGCCGTCGTTGTAGTCCTCGAACTTTTGCGTCGGCGGTGCCGCACCGATCACATCCTGACCGAGCGCGTAACCCGCGCCGCCATTCGCGGGGAAGATGCACAGCTCGCGCACGGCACTGGTGGATGCGTTGTTGAAAGTGAGCCGCACCTGCGAGGTCGTCGGTGCGGTGGTGAAGGTGATCACGCGGGCTGCGCTCGTGTTGCCCGTGATCACGCCACCAGCGATGTCCGCCCACGCGGTGCCGGTCCAGTATTGCAGCGTGAAGTCGCTCAGCGGCGCGATGCTGCCATCGCCGGAGTAAAGATGGGCGCTGCCGATCTTCGTCGAGACACGCAGGTCGATGTCGAGCGTGTTCGTGCCCACGGTGGTGGTCTGCCATTTCGACGACGTGCTCACGTAACCATCGACAGCGAGCTTCGCGTAGTTTGTGCCATTCACCGCACTGGCCACTGCGGGGCGTTTCTTCGCCACACTCAGCTCCACATCCGTGCCGATGGGATAGCCCAGCTCGGTTCCCGTGCCCGGTGCGGGATTCGTGCGGAAAAGCGCCATCTCCTTCACCCGCGGACTGCCATCGACATCCGAGTAAAAGCGGAAGCGGCTCGCGGTGACCGCGCTGGTGAAGATCACATTCACCTCCGTGGCGGTGTTTCCCGTGATGAAGGACCCCGGCGCGTCCACCCAGTTGCCGCCGGTGAAATATTGCACTTTGAAATTGCCCGGCGTGAGCCCGTCATCGACACCGAGATACAAATGCGCACTGCGCACCGAGATGGTCACTGGCAGCGTGACCTCGCCCGTGTGCGGATCGGTGGACGTGACGGTGCGCCAACTGTTCTCATTGCCCACGATGCCATCGGTGGCGTAGTCGGCGATGTAGTTGCCATTTTCCGATGAAGCCGTCACCGCCTGATACTTCGCCACGTTCAGTCGTCGCGAGCGAGCCGGCAAAGCACCCACTGTGCTGCCCGCCACGCTGATTCGCGGCCCCGTGCCGCCATCGTAGGCGATCGTGCCCGATTTGAAGACCATAGACCCATTGCTCGTGGCATTGCTCGGCGCGATGCTGATCAGGAATTTCACCGCTGTGATGTTCAGCGTGGCCGTGAGCGGCGTGTCAAAGGCGCAGGCATACTCGCCATTCGAGAGATAGGCATAGCTGCCCGCCGCCGTGCCCACCAGCACATCATCGCCACCGCCGACCGCGCCATCGGCACCCAGGTAGGTGAGGGTCGTCGTGACCGTCGTGGCGTCGTTGTTCGTCGCGCTGGAGTTCGACGCAAACCCGAGTCCGGTGATCGTCACGGTGGTCGAGCCCTGATTCGCCGTCAGCAGTCCGGAAAAGCTGCGCACATAGCTGCCGCTCGCCGGTTCATGCACCACCACATCCGTCGTGCCGCCGAGCACCGCGTCATCCATGAAGAACGACGGCCCCAGCAGCGCCGTGACATCCGCTTTGGCATACGTGGCCGCCGAAACGCTGCCACCGCCAAAACTCAGCCAAAGGGCTGCGACAGCCAAAAAGGCACGAAAAGGAAAACGGAGCTTCATGAAGCAAAACAACGAAAAGGGCTGGAGGAGGACGATGCTGCCGGAAAGCCCTCGCCGCGAAAAGAGGAAACCCATTCGACAACTGGCCCCGTATGGGGACATGTTCACGCCGAGCCCCGCCACGCCATGCCACAGCCCTTTCGCTCCATCACCACGCAGGTCACCGAGCATCTGCGCACGCATTTGCTGCAAGGTCGCTGGCAGGGCGCATTGCCCGGACGCGATCAACTTGCCTCGGAACTCGGTGTGAACCGCAAAACCGTCGAAGCAGCCCTGCGACAGCTCGAAAAGGAAAAAATCCTCATCAACCCCGGTAAAGGCAAACGCCGCCGCATCAAGCCCGGTGCCACACGAGCGTCCAACTCGCTGCGAGTCGCGCTGCTGCTCGCCACAAGCAGCGATCAGAGCTGGGAGGTCATCAGCGAGATCCTGCATCGTCTGCGTCAGGCCGGACATGATGCCTTTTACGCTGAAAAAACGCTCGAAGACCTCGGCATGAAGCCCTCGCGTGTCGCCTCGCTCGTCTCACGCACCACGGCGGACGTGTGGCTCGTCGTCGCCGCGTCACGCGAGGTGCTGGAGTGGTTCATCGCCAGCTCGCTGCCCACTTTGGCCATCTTTGGCCGCATTTTGGAGCTCAACATCCCCGCCGTCGCGCCAAAGAAAATCCCGCCGCTGCTCGATGCCACACGCACGCTGCTCAAACTCGGCCATCGACGCATCGCTCTCATCAACCGCCCTCGTCGTCGCCGACCGCAGCCCGGCGTGCCCGAGCAGGCCTACCTCGATGAATTGAAGGCGCACGGCATCCAGCCCAATGCCTATCACATGCCCGAGTGGGACGAGACGCTCACCAGCTTTCACGCCATGCTCGAGGCCCTGTTTCGCGTCACGCCACCCACCGCGCTCATCGTTGATGAGGCCGAGTTTTTCGTCGCCGTGATGCAGTTCTGCCTAGGACGACGTCTGCGCGTGCCGGAGGACATCTCTCTCATCTGCACCGATGATCATCCCGTCTTCACCTGGTGCCAGCCCAAGGTCGCCCACATCGCCTGGGACTACGCACCCGTGATCCGCCGCGTCCTCCAATGGGTCGAAAACATCCGCCAAGGCCGCCCCGACACCCGCCAGACCTTCACCGCCGCGCGTTTTGTTCCCGGCGGCACGGTGGCGGGGCCTGTGAGGTGAAACTGCGGTAAGAGGACAACTTCTGTTACAAAGGCTTTGGACTCCGCCTTTGAATCATCAACCTTCGGCACATTATGTATAACCCGTGGACAAAAGCGATCGACCTTCAGCAGTGGGCAACCAGGACCACGGCTAGGTCATCTATGCCCGCGGTTATTCGGCGGCTAATATGGGCGACGGCGAAGCCAACCCAAGAGTTCAGCTTCCCAGCACATGAGGGTGTGCAGCGCCCTTCTTGGGACGGTAGATTGACGGTGGATAAGGGAAATGTGTGGGTTCCTGACAAGGCGAGTTTTTGGGAGATCAGCGTTGGGAACTCGCCCGCAACGAAAGCAGCGGAGAACTATCAGAAGCGAACTTCGGGAACACCAGCGGCGGAAGCTGCCGAGAGGACATTCGTGTTCGTTACTCCTTTGAAATGGACGGACAAACTGGAATGGGCGGAAGCACGCAAGAAAGAGAATAAATGGAAAGATGTGCGAGTTCTCGACAGTGATGATCTCGAACACTGGCTTGAAATTGCTCCAGCCGTGGACATCTGGCTTTCGCAGCTCATCGAAAAGCGACCGACGGGAGTCCGAGACCTCTCCAGCCATTGGGCGAGCATTGCTGCGCTGACAGAACCGCCCCTGCCGCCTGATGCTTTCCTCGCAGGTAGAGAGAAGACGCGAGATGATTTGTCGAAAGCACTGACTGGCGATGCTAGTGAGATATTGGTTTCAGCTTCATCAGAGCAAGAGCTGATTGATTTCGTAGCGGCAGCCTTCGGCTCACTGCAAGACGACGACTCTCTGCCTGCACGATGTGTCATCGTGGAAACCAAAGACGCTTGGGATAACTTGTCCAAGAGCGGTGAGCCTTTGGTTCTCATGTCGGCTCCAGGACTGGCGGTTGCTAGGACCTCGGTTGCCTCTGCTGTCAAAGCTGGTCACCATGTGCTCACACGACGTCCCTATTCATCGTTGAATCAAACAGGTGTCATCAAGCTTTCGAGAGCCTGGCGGTTCGAGATTGGAACCGCACTCACGAAAGCTGGCTTTTCCGAAGAGCGCGCTCAGCGTCTATCCCGCGAGTGCGGTGGATACCTCACGTCACTGCAACGACTAGCGGTGCCCGGTTCAGGCACCGAACTGCCTGCATGGGCGAGAGATAGTGACGGCGCTCTGCTGTTGCCCTTCATTTTGATTGGCTGCTGGGATGATGCACAGACTGCTGACCGTGACATCGTGGCAAGACTGACAGGCAAGGACTACGACCGAGCTGCTGAGTTCGCAGCAGGCTGGCTCACAAAGGCCGAATCACCTTTTCGACGCTCCGGTCGGGAGTGGCATCTGGCATCCCGAGAAGATACCTGGATCCACCTCGCACCACTACTTACCCGCGATCTGCTTGAGCGTTTCACTACTCTGGCGACCTCTGTCCTCTCTGAAGACGATCCGAGGTTCGAGATGGAACCCGATGAGCGGGTTTTCGCCTCCATTCATGACAAGATGCCCCGTCATTCGTCCGAGTTGCGCGAGGGGCTGGCTGAGACGCTGGCCTTGCTGGGGGCGTGCCTCGTTCCGCTCCCTGCCTTGCCTTCAAGTAATGGTTCGTCGTATGCCGTCCGAGCCGTGCGCGATCTTCTCTCTCAGGCGAATACAACGCAGCGTTGGTTCACTCTCAGTCCCATCCTGACGTTGCTGGCCGAAGCAGCGCCAGATGAGTTCATGGATGCTGTGGAACGAGACCTCGCGTCCTCGCAGCCCGCTTTGGCCGGACTGCTCACCGAGGACGACAGCGGGGTGTTCGGCGGCAATCGGCACTATTACATGATGTGGGCACTAACGTCGCTAGCGTGGCATCCCGCCTATCTCACGCGTTCTGTGCTCGCGCTCGCACGTCTTGCCGAACTCGATCCCGGCGGGAGAATGAATCCCCGGCCAGCAGGGAGCCTCCACGATATCTTCCGTCCGTGGATGCCTCAAACGGCAGCCAATCAATCGCAGCGGTTTGAAGTGATCGACCGGCTGGCCGAGACAAATCCGAACACGGCTTGGATGCTTTTGATGGCAGTATTGCCAACGGGACATGATTCGGCATCAGGCACGACCGCACCGCGTTGGCGTGAATGGCCGGCGAAGAAAAATCCCAAAGTCACGCGCAGAGAAGAATACGAGCAGTGGCAGTGGACAGGCCAGCGCCTCGTCTCAATGGCAAAGCAAAGCGCTGAAAGACTAAGAGAGCTTGTTGGTGAGATAGATCATCTTCTCGACAACGAGTTCACGGACTTAGTGACCCATTTGTTATCAAGCGAGCTATCCAAGCTTCCTTGCGAAGATCGGCTGTTTGTCTGGAGCAAGCTGCACAAACTCATTCGGGATCACGAGTTCTTCCATGATGCGGATTGGCGAATGGCAGATGAACGTCTTTCGAAGCTCCGAGAGGTTGAAGCGCATCTGCGTCCAGAGTCCCCAGCCGACTACGGGCGGTGGTTGTTCGAGCATTATCATATCCACTTTGGGACACACCCTGAGACTCCGCATGAAGAACAGAATGCGATGGCGCTAGAGCGGCGAAAGGAGCTGCTTGTAGAAATGCATGCTCAAGGAGGCGTTCAATCCGTAGCGGCCTTTGCCGAGACTCTGCCTTATCCTGGCTTAGTGGGCGACGTGCTCGCCAAAGCAATGCCCTCGCTGTCCCCGGATGAACTGCTTCCGCTATATCTGGAAAGCGATAACTCCAACACAGTGATCTTCGGCAAAGGCTTTGCCTCAGCTGCATTTCACCAGCGAGGGTGGGACTGGGTGGACTCGCTGTCGCTTGGCACTTGGAGTGCGAGTTCAGTGACGGCATTTCTGCTCATTCTCCCGGAAACACCAAGAACATGGGGCCTAGCACACTCTCTTGGTCGAGACGTTGAGGATGCCTATTGGAATCAAATCTTCCCATATCCACGCGATGTGACCAAGGATGAAGCTGCCAATGCGGTGATGCACCTGATCGAGCACAACAGACCGCTCGTGGCAGCTCAATATGCCGGGTATGTTCATCATAAAAGCATGGAACTGCCCGCTCAACTCCTCGCAGACATCCTCGAACGAAGTGTCTCGGCATTGAATGAAGCGGCAAAAAGTCACCAAGATCTCAGCAATGTGATCTACGAGCTCGAAGAACTCCTCGGACACTTGCAGGACGCGCCAAACAACGATCCCGCCCAGGTGGCGAGGTTGGAATGGACCTACCTTCCGCTGATGCGAAACGGCCACGCATCACCCAAATTCCTCCAGAAGGAGTTGGGTCGCGATCCAGCCTGCTTTGTGCAGTGTGTGGAATTGATCTATCGCAAGAAGGGAGACGATTCTGAAAACATCGTCGTCTCCGACACTGATTTGGCAAAAGCTCGCCTTGCCCGCGAGTTACTCGACTCGTGGCGCACTCACCCCGCTCTGCTTGAGGATGGTGGCCCCAACGAGGCCTCTCTAAAGAACTGGGTCGAAGCTGTTAGACAAGGTTGCTCAGCATCACTACGAGCTGACTCCGGCGACTACCAAATCGGCAAACTGCTGGCCTCATCGCCAGCAGAACCAGATGGTTCCTGGCCTTGCATTGCAGTTCGTAACGTTCTCGAGTCAATTCCTGGCGATGTGGCTCTTCGCGCGTTTGGAACTGCCGTCTTGAATCAACGAGGAATCACCACGCGGTCCCTCCATGAGGGCGGAGAGCAAGAACGAGACCTTGCGAAACAATACCAAGAGTATGCAGACGCCTGCCAAATGCGTTGGCCTCGGGTTTCCGCTGCACTTCGAAGTTTAGCCCAAGACTACGAATCCGATGCACGCCACATGGACGAGCGAGCAGATGACGACGGATAGCGCCCACCTCACGGCCCCACCACTTTGAGCCGCGCGAATCGTCTCCCGGTGCTTGGGAAGGTGTAGGTGATGTTGTTGCCATTGATGACGACGTCGCCGCCGACAGGTTCAACGGTCCAGACTCCCGTGAGGGAGGTGGAAGATTCGACCCAATAATGCGTGCCATACACGCCAGGGTAGGTGGTGGCTTTGGTCCAGGTGATGCTGAGGGTGCCGCTGGTGTTAGTCACGCCGGGCAAGGGAGTCGTGCCGGTGGTGTTGGTGTTGCCACCGAGGAAGTATTCGATGCCGTTGGCGACGCCGTCGTTGTCGTGATCGGCGGTGAAGAGGCCGCTGACGCCGTTGGTGGTCTGCCACTTGGTGAAACTGGCGGCGACGCTGGCGGTGAGATAGCCATTTGAATTGAGCCCGAAGCTCGTGAAGCCCGCGGCGGTGATTTTCGCGAGCTGCGTGGGCGTGAGAGCGTTCGCCGAGGTGCCAAAGCGAAGCGAGCTGCCCGAAACAAACGTGCCGGAGAGGTTCAGCGTGCCGCCGGTCCAGTCGATCGCGCTGCTATCGGCAAAGCTCAGTGCCGCGCCGGTGCTCAATCGGATCGTGGAGGTCGCGGTGGTGACATCGAGCGTGCCGGTGGCATCGGTGAACGCGCCCGCGTCGAGCGTGGCCGCACCGATCGTCACTGCATTCGTGGGCAGCACGTTGTTGGCACCGAGGGCGAGCGTGCCCGCGGCGATGCTCGTGCCGCCGGTGTGCGTGCAGGGACCGCTGAGCGTGACTTTGCCAGCGCCCGATTTGATGAGCGCAAAGGCACCTGAGATGCCGCATTGAATGGCGGTGTCGCCACTGCCGCCGAGGGTCGTGTCGGCACCGAGGGAGATGGACGACAGATTCGCCGTGGCGGTGGTGCCGGTGCCGCTGCTGAAGGTCACGCTCGGCGCACTCGTGTAGCCGCTGCCGGGATTCGTGACCTGGATGCCGATGACGAGGAAGTTGCTGCTGTTTCCCACGCCGCTGGGATTCACGCCCGCCGTGGTGACCGTGCCGCCGCTGAAGGTGATGGTGGGAGCGCTCGTGAAGCCATTGCCCGCCGCGGTGACGGTGATGCCGGTGACCACGCCCGAGGTCAAAACGGCGGTGGCAGTCGCGCCGGTGCCGCCACCGCCGCTGATCGTCACGCTCGGTGCCGTCGAGTAAACCGTCGTGCCGCCATTGATGGTGAAGCTCGCCGCCCGCACACCGAGCGAGGCCACGGCGGTGGCTCCGCTGCCACCACCGCCCGTGATGTTCACCGTTGGCACGGTGCTGTGCGTGCCACCGGCCGTGGTGCTGATGGATGACACGCGTCCACCGGCGATGCTCGCCTCCACCGGGCTGCTGTTGATCATCGCACCCTCGCCGCTCGGACCACTGCCACGCAGCGAGATCACTTCATTGATGCCCTGCTGGCCGTTCAAATCGAGCGCCGCGCCTGCGGTGAGCGTCGTGCTGCCCGTGGCGCTGCCCAAGGCCACTGCGCCAAAGCCCAGCGCATTCGGATGCGCCAGCACGAGCGTGCCCGCGACCACGCTCGTGGTGCCGCTATACGAATTGTCGCCACCGAGCGTCCACGTGCCGCTTTCCTCCTTCGACACGGCCACAATCAGCGACGGATTGCCATTGCGAATGACACCTGTGACACTGCCATTGCCAGCACCCATGAGTTTCAGCGTGCGGGTGGCAAAGCTCGAATCAATCGGCCCGCTCAGCGTGAGCGTGCCCGCGTGGCTGTAAACACGCGTGTTGCCACCGCCGCCCGTCATCGTGATCGCACCCGCGATGGTGTTGTTGCCCGCCTCATTGATGATCGCGCCGTTCGCATCATTGCTCGTGAGCAAACTGATCGTCGCAGGCACGGTAATCGCACCACCGCTGCCATCGAGCAGCAATTGCGGATTGCCCGTGGTGCCCGTGTTGAGCGTCACGCTCTTCGTTCCGGTGCCCAGCGAGCTGCTTCGCGTGATGCGCAGCGCACCGGACGTGATCGTCACCGCGCCGCTGAAGCTGTTGTTGCCGCTTAGCACCACCGTGCCCGCTTCCAGCGGACAGTTCAACGTGACGCCACCCGTGCCGCTGATGTCACCCGCGACCTCCACCGTGCCGGTGCGGTCAAATCGCAGCGTGCCGTTGTTCGTCACATTGCCGGCACCGAGCGTGCCTGTCGCGCCATCGTTGCCGACTTGCAGCGTGCCGGTGTTGATCACCGTGCCGCCCGTGTAGGTGTTGTCCGCGGTGAGCGTGAGCTTGCCCGTGCCCGACTTCACCAAGCCACCGCCACCCGTGATCGGATCGCTGCTAAACTGCACACCTTGAGACACATCGCTGCTGCGATTCGTCTCAAACGTGGCACCCGCCGCGATGCTGATCGTGCTGCTCACACCGAGCGCACCCGTCGTGCCGCCATTGCCCAAGCGCAGCGAACCCGCCTGGATCACCGTCGGCCCGGTGAAGGTGTTTGCATTCGTCAGCGTCAGCTTGCCGCTGCCGGATTTCGTCAGGCCACCGCCGCCTGTCATCGCCGCGGTGGCAAAGTCAGTGCCTTGCGCGAGATCGGCGTTCGAGTTCACCTGAAACACCGCGCCCGTGCCGATGCTGATCGTGCTCTTCGGACTCATCACGCCACTCGTGGCCCCATTGCCCAGCATCAATACGCCCCCGTTGATCGCTGTCGGTCCCGTGAAGGTATTCGTGCCGTTCAGATTCACCGTACCACCACCACTCACCGTCAGCCCACCGTAACCACGCACACCGGCCGTGCTCGTCGCGGTGAAGCCGGGCGCAATGACCCATGGCTGAGTCACCCGCAGCTCCACCGGACAATTCATCGTCAGATTCCGCGTCGCCGTGCTCATGTCCACGCCCGACTCATCCAGCCCCAGCAGCGACGTGCCATTCAGCGTCACCGCACCGCCGGGATTCGTGATCTTCAGCCCGGACCAGACATGATCGCCATTCAGCGTCACCGCATTCGCCGCCGTCACCGTGCTGTCCCACACCGCGAGATTGTGCAGCCCAGGAACCACCGCGCCCGTCCAACTCGTCGTCGCCGCGAGGTTGTTCGCGTTGTTTGCCTTCACGATGGAAGTCGTCGCCGCGGTCAAACTGCCGGCCCACGACTTCGTCTGCGCACCGCTCACCAAAATGACCGTGTTATCCGACGGCGCGACCAGCTTGGCATCGCCGAAATACATGCCCCAGCGGAAATTGGTGTCCGCCGTGGGCCGATCATAAAAATTGTCCGCCAGCAGCACGCCATCGATCCACACCTTGTAGTTGCGGCCATCATCTTGGATGCGGGCATCGAATGACTGCCCGTCGAAGTCCCTCGTGCTGCCATCCGGGTTCGTCACCGTCACATCGGCCGCGTTGCGTCGATTGTTGATCACCAGCTCGCCGCTGCCCAGCAGGTTCAATTGCACCGCCCAGTCCCAGTCGGGATTCTTCACCTGAAAAATCGCATAGCCCTGCTGCCTGCGGGCGATCGTGTAGCGCCCCGTCCACTCATTCGTCAGATTGCTCGCCTCGTTCCAGTAGTTCGTGGTGAAGGCCTCCGCCCGGGCCGACCCCGTGCGCGTCGTTGCGGTCGTTTCATCATTCACAAACAGACGCAGCACCTGCGTGTTTCCATCCACCTGATACCAGCGGGTGAAGTTCGCGAAGTTCGTCGTCGAGGTGTTGCAGCAGATGTAGATGCGATACGCGCCCACCGAGATCGGCCGGTTGCCGTAAAGGCCCGTCTCCGTCAGCGTGTTGTTCACATCGATCAGCGATCCATACACCGGCCCCGGATCACCCGTGCCCACATTCAGCGTCGGCAGGATCGTCTCCCACGTCGGATTCGCCGGACTGCCCGTGTCCGCGTAATACGACGACTGCGCCCGCGCTTCCGTTCCGAGAACGACAAGCGCCAGAGCCATCACGGCCGCGATGGATGCCAGGTTGGTTTTGATCATGAACCCGTGATTCTGCCGTCAAATCCCTCCGACCGTAAATCCAAAGCATCACACCAACCAGCCCCCGATAGGGGCAGGTGCTATCGAGCGAGCTTCAACCACTCCTCAACACTGTCCGCCGCCGTGCGAATCTGACCCGCCGCAGGCGGTTTCGGCCCCGGCAGATACTGCACGGGCGGAATCTGCTTCTGAAACGACACATCAAAGCTCTCCGCGGCTTTTTGAAGCCTCGCGACCACTTCCGGATGCTTTTCAGCCACATCGACTTTTTCGTTCACATCGGCCGAAAGATCGTAAAGCGTCGGTTTGGGCCACAAACGATGCTGACGCTCAAAAAGCCCGTCTTGATGCTCAAACCACAAACTCGGCACGCGAAGCTTCGGAGGCTCTGAAATCGGCAAAAACAGCTTCCACGGCCCTTCACGCACCGCCTGAAGCTGCACCCCGAAGTAGTGAAAGAGCATGCGGGGCTCTTCATGCCTCGCTTTGCCTTTCAAACCGTCCCTGAAGTCGATGCCATCCACTTCAGGAGCTTTCACCTGCGCCATCGAGGCCATCGTTGGCATCAAATCGAGCGCCGACCACGGCGTGCCATCCACGCGACCTCCCACGATCGTCTTCGGCCACCACGCGATGCACGGCACACGCACACCGCCTTCAAACGTCGAGCCCTTGCCTCCGCGCAGCACGCCATTGCTCCCATGCTCCGAGCGACCCGGAAAACGCTCCTCCGCCTTCGCCTTGCCACCACGAAGCCCGGCACCGTTGTCCGACGTGAAGATCACCAGCGTGCGTTCATCCATCCCAAGCTCCTTTAACAGATCGAGAATGCGCCCCGTGCTCGCATCAATCTCCTCCACGCAGTCGCCAAACACTCCGCCCTTCGATTTCCCCGCAAACGCCGCCGACGCGTATTGCGCGATGTGCGGCATCGTGTGCGCCAGATAAAGAAAGAACGGCTTCTCCCGCTGGCGCCGGATGAACTCCATCGCCCGCTCCGTGTAGCGCTCCGTCACCCTCGCCAAATCCACTGGCGACTCCACCACGCGATCCCCCTCGCGCAACTCCAGAGGCTCAAACGTGCTCAACTGATGAAACGCCTCGCCCACCTTCCACTCGCTGACGTCATTCGTGTGCAGCAGCCCGAAATACTCATCAAACCCCTGCTGCTGCGGCCGAAACTCCGAGCGCCACCCCAAATGCCACTTCCCCACACATGCCGTGGCATAGCCCGCGGGCTTCAACACCTCCGCCAGCGTCGTTTCGCTCGGCGGCAGCCCCGTATGCTCACTCGGAAACAGCACATAAGGCACACCGCATCGTGCGGGCAGCCTCCCCGTCAACAACGCCGCCCTCGAAGGACTGCAAAACGCTGATGCCACATAGAAATCCGTGAATCTCACCCCTTCACGAGCCATGCGGTCGAGTCGTGGTGTCGAGATGACTTTCGAGCCGTAGCACCCCAGATCACCGTAGCCGATGTCATCCGCGAGGATGACGATGAGATTCGGCTTCGCCGCCCACGACCACGAGATCATCATCAGCCAAAGCCACACGCAGGTTTTCATCATGGCAGCCGTGAACGAAAAGCCAGCGCGGGTTTATCAAGAGGAGATAATGCAGGAAACCGCTCTGTGCGGCAGTATCACGCATTCATGAACAGGCTCTGGCTTCTCTTTTTGGCTCCTTGGATCGGCTGTGCGGCGGAGCGCACAATTCTCATGGTGGATGATCAGGACGTTCTGTTCCGGGCGGGCACGCGTCGTGTCCTGGAAAAGCCGGTTCGGCATGCCGCGAATCCGCTCATCACGGAGGACAAGCCCTGGGAGATGGCCATCGGCTGGACGAGCGTGCATCGCGACAAGAGCGGGAAGTATCAGCTCTGGTATCAAGCCTACGCAGGGAAGCGTGCGCAGCTCAAAACGCATGAGTGCGTCGTCTGCTACGCGGAGTCGGCGGATGGCATCACATTCCAAAAGCCCGATCTGGGCCTGTTTGACTTCAACGGCGAAAGCAGCACCAACATCGTGCTGATCGGCAGCGGCCTGTATGGCGACCGCTACGGCAACAGCGTCATTGTCGATGTGAAGGAACCGGACGCGGCGAAGCGCTACAAGATGCTCTATTATGATTGGGCGAAGAACGCGAAGGGCGAGGTCATCGCGGGTCTGCATGTGGCGTTTTCACCGGATGGCATTCGCTGGGTGAAGCATCCCGACGCGCCGCTGTATGCCACGTCGTTCGGTGGAAAGAATGTGCCGCCGCCACTGGCGGGCACGAACCCGTATCAGGAGACGACGCTGCCGGATGGTCGCGTGAAGCGGCAACTTTTGCTGCCCATCAGCATGTCCGACGCGGCTGATCCGCTCTTTGATCCGAAGCGCAAGCTGTGGGCGATCTATGGCAAGGCGTGGATGCACGGGCCTGAGGGAAATCTGGGCTGGAAGCACGCCATGGGACGCATCGAGAGCCGCGATTTGCAGCACTGGAGCACGCCGCAGATCGTTTGTTTCCCGGATGAGCAGGACGGGACGCGGGAGTTCCACACCTCGCCGGTGTTTTTCCGGCATGAGCGCTTCTTCAGCCTCAATCAAATCCTCGACCGGCCCGGTGGCGGCACGATGGAGATCGAGTTAATGCTCAGTCGCGATGGGTTCGACTGGCAGCGGCCGTTTCGCGACGATCTGTGGCTGAAGCGCAGCCCGGGCGAGCAATTCGACAGCGGCTGCATTCTGACGAACGCCGATGTGGTCATCGAAGGCCGTGAGATGCGCTTTTACTACGGTGCCTACAGCAGCGGAGCCATCGGTGGCGGCTCAAACATCACCGGCGACCAGCAAAAGAGCGGCGTGGGCATGGTTTCGTTGCCGCTGGATCGGTTTGCGGGTCTGCGCAGCGAACCGCAGCCTCCGTCGCCGAAGGTGAAATCAACGCCTGACATCGGCCAGATCACGCTGAAGCCGCTCGACCTCGCTGGGCGCACCGAAATCTATGTGAACGCCAACACGACGAAGGGTGCCGTGTGGTGTGAAATCCTCGACGAGCATGGTTTTCGAATGCCCGGCTTCGAAAAGGACGCGTGCACTCCTTTGAAGAAGAAGGATACGACGCGTTACCGCTTCGCGTGGAGGGACAAGAAGCTCTCTGACCTGCCCAAGGGGGCGTATCTGATCCGGCTGCATCTGCAGAGCGCGGCGGTTTATGCCGTGAGCCTTCGGTGAGCCGTGGTTCGCCGCCATGACCAGCGTGCAGGCATTGCGCGGCGGCACGTCCGCTTCATTCGTCCGCCCGCATGAGCCCCCTGACGCACGCCGACCTCCTCCAACTGAAGCGCTGGAACACACCCACCATTTACAATGGCTGGGAGCAGATCACGAAGCGCGACTCCGCCGCTGCGGCCTTTAACATCGAGGAGACGCGTGACTTCATGCCGCAGATGGGACCGATGGTGGGCTACGCGGTGACGGTGGTGATCGAGCCGAGCAACAAGGCGCATCGCGAGGCGAACCCGAACGCGGGCAATGAATACCGCCGCTACATGGCATCCGTGCCAGGGCCGAAGATCGTGATCGTGCAGGATCTCGACAAGCCGCGCGTGATCGGCTCCTTCTGGGGCGAGGTGAACAGCAACATCCACCGCGCCCTCGGCTGCGTGGGCACGATCACGGATGGAGCGATCCGTGATGTGGATGAGATGACGAACGCGGGCTTCAAGGCTCTCGCACGCCGCTTGTGCGTTGGTCATGCGCATGTGCATCCGGTGCGCTGGGGCTGCGAGGTGGAGGTTTTTGGCCGTGTGATCCGCCCGGGTGATCTCATTCATGCGGACAAGCATGGCTTTCTCGTCGTTCCGCCAGAGGAACAGGCCGCGCTGCTCGATGCATCCCGCTTCATGGATGCGAACGAGTGTGAAACGGTCATTCCAGCCGCACGCTCGGCTGCGGGGAAGACCACCGAGGAAGTGCTCAGCGGCATTGAGGCCGCCGTGGGCCAGTTCAGCGCGAACGTGCGGAAGAAGTTCCGCCGCGATGGCGAATGGTGATCGCTCAGCTCAACCGACCACGCCGCCAGTCCATTCGGGCTGGCGTTTAGTGAGGCAATCGGAAAGCCAGCGCACCATCTCGGCGACGGGCTCGTGCTTTTTGCGCAGCGCGGAGAGCGCCGGCCAGTCGATGGCGTGACGTGGGCTGGCGATGGTGATTTTCTGCACGTGAAGGCGGTTGTGCACGTGCTCGAACTCGCCGGAGCTCATCGAGCGGATCTCTTTGGCGGAGGGCAGGGCATCGAGCTGCGTGAGCTGGATGCCGAGCGTGCTGATGCCGACACCAAATTGATGCCCGAGACTGCGCAGCGCATCGACGAGAGCCTCATCTGGCAGAGGCTCGGCGATGACGAGCTCGCTTTGGAGTGTCCATCGCGTGGCGCTGAGAGCCTGGAAGAAGTCGGCGCTGAAGGTATCGAGCGTGACTCCGAGCTGCAGACGCACGCCGGAGAGGCCGACCTCAGGTCCGCCGAGGTGGCGGCGGAGGTTCAGCATGCTTTCATCGAAGCGGGCACCATCTTCCGCGGCAGGATCGAGGTCCCATTCGGCGACGACGAGGTCTGGCACATCCCATTCACCTTCCATGCTGGGCGCACCGCTACTGGTGCGGTTCAGGAGGAAGGGATAATGGCCGCGCAGGAGGCAGAGACGCTCATAAATGGCCACGAGGCGCAAGTAGCGTGACCAGGCCTGGTCACCCTCGCTGGCCTCATCGAAGAAGCTTTGGCGGATGACGCCATTGGCGCCGGAGAGCTTCTTTTGACGCTGATAGTAGCCCTGGCCCTGATCGACCTTCGCGATGGGCGAGGTGGGGTCGTAGCTGAGGATCGAGAAGTGATAGCGCAGCGTGGCATCACTGTAACCATCCCCCAGGCGCAGGCGGACGAGGCGGATGAGCTCCGTGCCCTTGATGGCATCTGCCGGATCATCCGGAAGGAGATCGGGGAGGAGATTGCGGAGTTGTTCGCGAAGATTCATCCGTGAAGGAAGCGGCGGCGAGGATGGACGAGCGCAGCGCCGTTGGTCAAGGTGTAAAACACATGCGTCGCAAGGCCTGTGCCATGTCATTTCACACGCACTTTGGCGTGATAGACGGCGGCTTTGCCACCTTCATGACTCGAGTAGTAGGTGACATGCAGCATGCCATCATGCCACCAAAGGCCGGGATGGCTGCAATCACCGCTGCTGGGGAGCTCGATGAGCGGATCGAGGCCCGCGGTGGACATTTTATAGAGCACCATGTGCGGGCCAGGTGTGGCGCCAAAGCCACGCGAGCCAGCGATGAGACGGCCATCAGGCAGTTCGATGAAGTTTGGACCGCCGACGGGTTGTTTGAGCGGCGTCCACGTCCACTCGCGATAGGGTGCTTTGGCCGTTCCGAGAGCTCCGAGACGATTTCCGCCCTCACGATTCACGAGAGCCATGGCGGTGCCGTCTTTGAGAAAGCGCACGGTGGTCTCTGTGGGCTGGCCGGGCACGTTCAGCAAGGATGCGAGCTGCCACACGGAGCCATCGGTGCTGGCGTAACCTTTGAGCGAGTATTCTTTTTCAGGCGCGGGGCCGCCGGAGTTCGGATGGATGTTGTAGCTGACGCCGAAGAAGCGGTTATCCGCGGGATTGATGGTGACACGCCAGAGAGTGTCACCTTTGGCGAGGAGTTTTTGAAACGGTGTCCACACCTTGCCATCGAGGCTCGTGCAGTAGCGTGACTGGCGGCCGCCATCCGCGGCGATGCCGGCGCAGAGGAGGTAAAGGCGCTTGCCATCCGGTGTGACGATCAATTTGGGATCACGCAGGTCCACGCCGGCCTCGCTGAGGCTGACATGCTCGATCCAGGTGTCTCCGCTGGCGGAGAGCATCATGCGGATGGTGCCGGGGCCTTTCGTGGCGGACTCGCCCTCGCGAAAGCAGCAGTAGAAGAGGTTCTGGAAGCGGACGAGGTCCGTGTAGCCCTGGTGGTTGGACTTGTCCCAGATCTTCTGCGTGGCGACGATCTCCGCCTGCTGCGCAGCGGCGGGCAGGACGGCGAGGAGGAGCAGTGAAAACGCGGCGTGGAGGAGGCGTGCGGTCATGGTGCGCGAGAATACGCCGTGAACGGCAGCATGCTACTTCTGCATTTCAGACTGCATGATCTGCATGATTTTCGGCGTGAGCTCCTTCATGCGCTCCTGCGTGATCTTGGCGATGTCCACGGCGATGTCTCCCTGCTTGCCCACATAGAGCTTGCCGGCGGGTGTCTCCATCATGGCGGCCACATCGAGGGCTTCCTTCTCCGTGAAGTTTTTCCCGTAGGCTTCGACGAGGCCGGGTTTGAGCTTTTCCCAGCTCATCTCGGCCATGACCGCGGCCATGACTTTCTCCATCGCTCCATTAAATTTGTCCTGCTGCTCCTTCGGCAGGGATTTGATCTGGTCCTCGCTCACGCCCAGGCCGGCTTTGAGACCACTGCCGAGGGATTTGGCCATCACTTTCTCGGTCTCCATGACCTTGAGCAGCTTTTCGATGGCGGCGGTGTGCGAGGCTGTGAGCTCGGCAAAGCTGCTGGAGAGGGAGGAAACGAGGACGGCAAGGATGAGGAGTTTTTTCATGTCGCGGCGGTTATGCGATGAAATGCTCCGCCAAGGCAAGAGCGAACTGCGTCAGGGACGAAAACGCTTCAATTCATCCGCGGCGGCCGGGTTTTGGTCGAGCGCCTTGAGGTAATCAGGCAACGACTGGTCGGACTGCGGATTGAGGGGACGTTTGGCCGGATCGGCCACAATCCAGCGGGCGATCCGTGAGGCGGCATCCGTGCCTTTCGCCTGCTTTTCGAGGTCGGCGAGGGCCGCTTCATACGCGGTGATGTCGAGCTCCTCCATGCGTCCGGTGGGAGTGAGGCGGTTGCCAGCGAGGGTTTCGGCGAACCGCAGGAACCACTCCGGCAGCACGGCACCCTGCACGGGCATGGGCATCGTGAACCAGCCGAGCTTTTCGAGCCGGAAGAGCACTTCTTTGCCATCGTCACTCACGCGTGCCTGCACAAAGCCGGTGCCGTGGCGGATGGCAGGCGTGAGCCCCTCGCCCGTGCGGAAGCGCCAGACACGCATGTCACCTTTCTCCGTGAAGGTGGCGAGCGTCTCGTCATCCGGCGCGAGGGCCAGCACCTCGACAAACGAATTGTGCGGCATCGCGGCGATGGCCTCGCCGGTCTCCACATTCCACACACGCACCACCTGGTCACGCCCAGAGGTGATGCCGGTCTTGCCATCTTTGGTGAGAGCCACGGCACCGACCGCGGGCGGGTGGCGGAAGGGCTTGCCGTAGTTCACACACTCCGATCCGGCAAAGACGGCCACGTTTCCATCCACATCCGCGGCGATGATATGCGATTGCGAGCGGTTCCAGGCGGCGGCTTTGGAGTCACGGACAAACCGGGGCGCCTTTTCTGGCGGCTCGGGCTTCGGCACGAGCGGTTTGTCCGGCGAATCCACATAAACACGGCCGCTCATGGCCTCGTAGATGTTCCAGACCTGGATGAAGGACTCCATGTTGGGCGCGAGCGTGAGCATGGAGCAATCATCCGTGATGCTGACGGCCGAAACGCTGTGCTGCAGACGCTGCGAGAGCCGCTCGCCCGTGCGTGAGTTCCACACCTGCACCTCGCCATGCTTCGACACACTGGCCACGAGGCCGCTCGCCGCGGAAGTCTTGGCCGCCACGATCTCACCATCATGCGCCTGCGGCGGATGCAGCGGCTGTGAGTTCGAGAGATTCCACGCATGCATGTAGCCGGCGGCATCGCCCACATGCACGGACTGGCCGTCCTGGGCCATGTGCACCTTCAACACCGCGCCGGGATGCGTCAAAGGCGCCGCGATGAGCTCCTCCGTCTGGTATTTGCCCACCCACACCGTGCCACCATTCGTGCCCACGGCCACCAGCTCGCGGTCACGATGCAGCGAGATGCACGAGAGACCTTTGTCGGTCTCATCCACCTCGATGGGCTTGCCGACAGGTTGCAACGTCGTCACATCCCAAACCTGCCCGTGACCCTCATTGCTGGCCACGACGACGAGTTCGCCTTTTTCATCGATGTCGATGGAAGAGATCGCCTGCTTGTGGGCGAGCTCGCGGGCGGGCTGCTGCGGCTCCTGCAGATTCCATACATGGCAGATGCCCTGGTCATTCCGTGCGGCGGAGGCCTCGCTGCCCACAGCCAGCGTGGAGCCATCTTCGGACAGCGCCACGCACAGGGCGATGCTTGGCAGCTTCGGCTGGAGCATGCGGCGCTTCCCGTCGGCGAGCGACCACAGCTCCACATTTCCATCACTTTTGGTGATGACGGCCTGCTTGCCATCCCGCGTGATTTCGAGGCAGGTGACGCGCACATCGTCCGGCAGCGGATGATCCACACGGCTTGCAGCGCCTTTTTGGATGTCCCATACGCTGATGACCTCATGCATGGGCAGCCGCACATTTTGCAGCGGTGCCTCCAACCGCTCGGACATGATCATGCTGACGGCCAGCGCCACGCCGGTCTCGCGGCTGAAGGCCGTCATGCGGGCCTCTTGCGCACCTTCCGGCAACGGCAGCCGGTGGGTGATGGGGTGCATCAGATGCACGTTCGAGAGCAGCGAGAGCAGGTTCGTCGAGGAAAGGCTGTTCTGCGGGTCGGTGCGCAGCGAGCGTGTCAGGTAGGCGACCGACTCGGCAAACTGGCCGCGCTCGGTGAACTGCCGCGCCATCTGCTCATCGCTCCGGCTGTAAGAGATGCGCAGGTCATCACTGGCCTGCTCGGCACGCGTGCGGTTCTTTTCCGATTCAAAGTAGAGCGCGGTGCTGGTGATGCCGCCCGCCAGCACGGCAAACGCGATCGCCGCACTCGCCGCCACGCCGATGCGATGACGACGCACGAAGCGCCCGATGAGATACGAGCGGCTCGGCGGACGCGCGGTGATTGGTTGGAAGGTGAGAAAGCGTGTGATGTCCTCCGCGAGGTCGTCACAACTGCCGTAACGACGATCTGGATCACGCTCCAAGGCCTTCATCACGATCCAGTCGAGGTCGCCCGCTAGCTCCGGCGCATACGAGGAGGCCTTCGGCGCATCTCGCTCGGCCATTTCGCGGAGCAGGATATGGATCGGCTTTGAGGCAATGTCCGCCGGAGTCACGAGCGGTTTGCCCGTGAGCAGCTCAAACAGGATCGCACCGAGCGCATACACATCACTGCGGGTGTCCACATGACTGCTGCCGTGCTCGATCTGCTCGGGCGAGATGTAGCCCGGCGTGCCCACGAGCTGGTCGATGCCGGTAAAGTCCGCCTGGGAGATGTCACGGCCCTCGACGACCTTGGCGATGCCGAAATCGATCACCTTCGGCGTGATGCGCCCGCCCTCGTCGGTGATGAGGATGTTCGCGGGCTTCAGGTCGCGGTGAATGATGCTCTTCTGATGGGCATAATGCACCGCCTGGCAGACAGGGACGAAAAGCTCCAGCCGGTGGCGGAGGTCGAGCTCGTTGGTTTTGCAGTAGCTCGTGATGGAGCGGCCTTTCACCAGCTCCATGACAAAGTAAGGCATGCCCGCCTCTGTCTCGCCAGCGTCGAACACACGGGCGATGTTCTCATGCTCCATCAGCGCCAGCGTCTGCCGCTCCGCGGCGAAGCGGCCAAAGATCACCGCGCTGTCGAGACCGCCTTTGAGGATCTTGATGGCCACCAGGCGGTGAATCGGCTTCACCTGCTCCGCGCGATACACCACGCCAAAACCGCCTTCCCCCAGCTTGTCGAGCAACCGATAACGGTCACTGATCCAGCCGTCCTCGCCGGAGATGGACTCCATCGCCATCTGCGACCTCGATTTGCCACCCATCGAGGCCATCGTGCCCGCGGAGTGCATCGTGGCCGCAGGGAGTTGCCGGCTCGGATTCGGCACCGCCATCGTCGGCATGTCCGGGGAGGTCTCGATCGTGGCCGCCTGGGATGGCAGAGTCATCGCGCCGTCCTTCGGCGACGTATGCGTCACAATCGTGGCCATGGTGCCAAGCTCATCGAGCGTGGCAGCAGGCGGCGGCGGGTTGGATGAATCAGGCTTCACGCGGCAGTGGGAGCATTTAATAAACTCAAATACCCCCGAAAGCCGCAAAAAAGATCATTCCAGCACGGGTTACGGCGTCGCAGCGGCCGCCTCCGGCTTCTTCTCCTTGTAGGTGCTCTGGATGTAGATCTCGCGGAGCGTCTTGAAGTCGATGTTCGTCGGGCTGTCGGTCATCAAATCGCTGCCCTTGTTGTTCTTCGGGAAGGCGATGACTTCGCGGATGCTGTCCTCGCCGCTGACGAGCATGGCGATGCGGTCGAGGCCGAGCGCGAGACCACCATGCGGCGGTGCGCCGAAACGGAAGGCGTCGAGAATGTGGCCGAATTTGTGAGCCTGTTCTTCCTCGGTGACACCGAGGACGCTGAAGAGCTTCGCTTGCAGATCCTTTTCGTGAATTCGGATGGAGCCGCCGCCGAGTTCGTAGCCGTTCAAGACGACGTCGTAGGCCTCAGCGCGGACTTTGGCGTATTCACCGGCTTCCATGAGCGGGATGTCTTCCGTTTTTGGACGCGTGAAGGGATGATGCACGGCCACCCAGCTCTGCGTTTCGGCATCGTGGGCGAGCAGCGGGAAATCGACGACCCACAGGAAGTTGAAGGCGGTGCTGCCTTTGGTGAGTTCGCACATGTTGGCGATCTCGACACGCACGCGGCCGAGGATGTCGCAGGCTTCCTGCCAGGTGCCGGCGTAGAAGAAGACGATGTCGTTCTCCTCGACGCCGAGTTTGGCGATGAGTGCCTTTTGCTCGTCTTCGCTGAAGAACTTCCAAAGCGGGGATTTGTATTCGAGCACGCCGTTCGCATCGCGCTCCACTTTGATGAAGGCGAGCTGCTTCACCTTCATGCCGGCCTGCGTGGCGATCTCGTTGAGACGGATCATCTGGCCGGTGGTGATGCCTGCGAAGCCCTTCGCGTTGATGGCGCGGACGACGCCACCATTCTCGATGGTGCTGCGGAAGATTTTGAAGCCACTGTTCGCGAAGACATCGGCCATATCGACGATCTCGTTGCCATAACGCGTGTCCGGTTTGTCAGAGCCGTAGCGGTCCATGGCTTCTTGATACGTCATGCGCGGGAAGGGCGACGGGATGTCGCGTCCGGTGCCGGCTTTGAACATGCTGACGAGCAGGCCTTCGACGAGGTTCACGATGTCGTCGCGCTGGATGAAGCTGGCCTCGATGTCGATCTGCGTGAACTCCGGCTGGCGGTCGGCGCGAAGGTCTTCATCGCGGAAGCAGCGGGCGATCTGGAAATAGCGCTCCAAACCGGCCACCATCATGAGCTGCTTGTATTGCTGCGGGGCCTGCGGCAGCGCGTAGAACTTGCCGGGGTTCAAGCGGGCCGGCACGAGGAAGTCGCGGGCGCCTTCCGGTGTCGGGTTGCTGAGGATCGGCGTTTCGACCTCGATGAAGCCGGCGGCGTCGAGGTGATTGCGCGCGGCGTTGGTGATCTTGTGGCGCGTGCGGATGTTGCGGTTCATGCGCTCGCGGCGCAGGTCGAGGTAGCGGTATTTCATCCGCATGTCCTCGTTGGAGAGTTCGCGGTCGAGCTGGAAGGGCAGCACGTCGGCCTTGTTGAGCACTTTGCACTCGGTGGCAACGATTTCGACATCGCCGGTGCCGAGCTTGGCATTTTCAGTGCCGGTGAGACGCGCGGCGACCTTGCCGGTGATCTGCAAAACGTCCTCGTCACGCAGCGTGTGGCTCATCGCGGCGAGCTCGGCGTTTTCCTCCGGGCGGAACACGACCTGCGTGAGGCCCTCGCGGTCGCGCAGGTCGATGAAGATGACGCCGCCATGGTCGCGGGCCGAATTCACCCAGCCACAGAGCGTGACGTTCTGGCCGATGTGCTCTTTGCGGACGGCGTTGCAGTGGAGGGTGCGG
>JAEUHK010000111.1 GCA_016795465.1 Verrucomicrobiaceae bacterium
TTCTTTGCCATGAAGCGTCATCTGCGACCGGCGCAGGCACGCAAACTCGTCGAATGGACTCATGATAGCCTCGCCCGCGAGCACTGACCTCCTGCTGCCCGCGGCGGACGTGTCATCGTCGCCGGACATCGAGCAGGAAAAGATCCTCGCCGCCCAGGCGGGGGACACGGTCGCGTTTGAATGGCTCGTGCGGCAGCATGAGGCGAGGCTGCTCGGCTTTTGTCGTCGCTGGTTGCGCTGCGAAGAAGATGCTCGCGAAGCCTGCCAGGATGCCTTTGTGCGTGCGTGGCAGGCACTGCCGGAGTTTGAGAGCCGTGCGAAGTTTTCGACGTGGCTGTATCAAATCGCCCTCAATGCTTGCCGGGATCGTGCGAAGGCCAAAACCACCCGTCAACGCGACAGCACCGTGACACTCGACGAGATGCCGGATGCTCCCGCCTGCCCCAAACTCTCGCCCGACACCGGCGCCGAATGGCGTGGCGAACTCGACAAGCTCCAGCGCGGCCTCGCCCTGCTCCCCGAGAAGCTCCGTGCCGCGCTCATCCTCGTGACCATGGAAGGCCTGAGCCAAAAAGAATGCGCCGACGTGCTCGGCTGCTCCATCCGCGGCGTCGAAGGCCGCGTCCACCGCGCCCGCCAGATGCTTCTGGAGTGGTGGGAGGAGGAAAAGTAGTCGCGAGAGGCATCAAAGGCATTTTGTGGGCTTGGAACTTCGAGGTCGTCACACCCCACGATGACCTCCCGACCTCTCTTTTGCCTCTCGTTCCTGCTTTCACTGCCGTTGGCAGCTCAAAATGCGCCTGAAGAGGCCACGGAGCTGCAAGAAGTCGTCATCGAAGGCAAGGCGGAGTCGCTGCTCGGCATCGCCATGTCGGCGTCGAAGGGGCAGACGAATGCGAAGGAGCTGATGGAGCGGCCGTTTTCGCGTCGGGGCGAGCTGTTGGAGAGCGTGCCGGGCCTCATCGTGACGCAGCACAGCGGCGATGGGAAGGCGAACCAGTATTTCCTTCGCGGCACGAACCTCGATCACGGCACGGACTTCGCGATCTACGTCGATGGCATGCCGGTGAACTTCCGCACGCATGCGCATGGCCAGGGCTACGCGGACCTGAATTTCATCATCCCGGAGCTGGTGGGCGAGCTGGAATACTGGAAGGGCAATTACTACGCGCAGCATGGCGACCTCAGCAGCACCGGCGCGGCGAGGTTCAAGCTCGTCGATTCGCTGCCGCAGGGCATCCTCTCCACCACCTGGGGCGAGTATGAGTACACCCGCACGTTGATCGCCGACAGCATTCAAGCGGGCGCAGGCATGCTCACGGCGGCCATCGAGCATCAATTCTACAACGGCCCGTGGGAGCTGGCGGCGGACGCACGACGCTGGAACGGCCTGCTGCGCTGGCATTGGGAGGACTCGCGTGATCGCATCAACGTGACGCTTATGGGCTACAAGGGCGACTGGATGAGCACCGACCAGGTGCCGCAGCGGGCGCTCGACCAGGGAATCATCGGCCGCTACGGCAACATGGACCCGACCGATGGTGGCAACTCGCAGCGCTACAGCCTCAGTTTCGATTGGGAACGCCGCGAAGGCCGCACCACCACGCGGGCCAATGCCTACGCGGGCTATTACGACCTCGATCTCTTCTCAAACTTCACCTACTTCAAGGACAGCATCGCGCGTGGCGATACGCTGGGCGATCAGTTTGAGCAGAAGGATGGCCGCTGGTTTGTCGGCGCGGGCATTTCGCGGGACTGGCGCTTCGACGCACTCGGTCATGAGCAGCGGCTGACGATCGGCTTTGCCACGCATCATGATTTCATCAATGCGCTCGGCCTTTACAACACCTCCGCCCGCCAGCGCTGGAACACTGTGCGCCAGGACGACATCTACCAGGCCACCTATGGCCTCTACTCGGAGCTCGAATTCATGCCGGTGTCCTGGTTCCGCGTCATCCCCGGCCTGCGGGCGGACCTGTTCCACTTCAACTCCCGCAACGGCAGCCTGCAGGACAACAATGGCAACCTCACGAAAGGCATCGTCAGCCCAAAGCTCGCCATGGTCTTCGGTCCGTGGGCCAAGACGGAGCTGTATTTGAATGCGGGCCTCGGCTTTCACTCGAACGACACCCGCGGTGTGACCATCACCACCGATCCCTCCACCGGCCTGCCCGCCGATCGCGTCGATCCCATCGCCCGCACCTACGGCGCGGAGTTTGGCATCCGGAACGAATCCATCTCGAAGATGGTGAACACGCTCTCCTTCTGGTGGCTGCGCAGTGACTCGGAGTTGCTCTACGTCGGTGATGCCGGCACCACCGAGCCCGGGCCCGGCAGTGACCGCCTCGGCATCGAGCTGGCCAGCTACTGGCGACCCACCGAATGGGCCATGGCCGACCTCGAGGCCACCTGGACCTGGGCGCATCTCCGCACCGCCAATCCACCCAGCGCCTCCATCCCCGGCAGCATTCCCTATTCACTGAACGCCGGCTTCACGCTCGGCCGCGAAGAAGGCTTGTTTGGCTCTCTTCGCGCCCGCTACTTCGGCCCTCGCCCTCTCACCGAAGACTACGCCGACATCCGCGCCCGCGATTCCCTCCAAGTGAACGCCCGCGTCGGCTACCGCCGCAAAAACTGGGAAGTCGCCCTCGAATGCCTCAACCTGCTCAACCGAGCCGACAACGACATCGCCTACTCCTACGAAAGCCAGCTCGCCACCGAAGCCGCCCCTGTCGAGGACCGTCATGTGCATCCGATTGAGCCGCGGATGCTGCGCGTGTCGGTGACGTGGCGGTTTTGAGGGAGCGAAGGTCAGCAAGGTTTTCAGCCACGTCGGTCAATGCAATCGACTGGCTGACGTGATCATCGGAAGTGTTTGAGCAAATAGCCCAAGACGACTCCGATGATGATCGAAGGGCCAAGAAAACGAGCAGCCATATAGAGCAGCCAATGCCCGTTGCTCTGATGCCTCCTTGCGACAAACGGAGCAGATAGGATGTCCCCAAGGAACAAGATCAGAATGCCGGGACTACTGAGAATGAAGAACGCCCAAGATCGGAATCCGAGCCTCTTCGGCTGCTCGGAAACTACTTTGCGCCGATAATCATCTCGAGTCAGCGGAGCCATAAACGTGCAAAATATGTGATACAGCCAAGAACCCCAATGACGACAATGGTCGCAACCACGTTCTCGAGCGGGATCACAACTTTGGATGGCTTCTCGTCCGGATTAGGCATGGCGCTTCACATTGGAGCAAACGTTGGTCTGGCAAAATGAGGTTTCCTTCTGGTTGGCATGGAGTGATTTCAGCAAAAACGCTTTCGAAGTTCAAG
>JAEUHK010000008.1 GCA_016795465.1 Verrucomicrobiaceae bacterium
GGCATCCGCTTTTCGCAGCAGCTTTCCGTCGAGGTGGAGCAGGGCGCGCTGCGCCAGGTGAGCCTGCGCCTGCCCGCCGCGCTGCCTGAGGCCGTGGTGAGCGGCCAGTTGCTGCGCGAGATGCGCACGCGCGTGGAAAACGGCGAGCGCATCTACGACTGCTCCTTCCAGACCGACGTGCTCGATGCCGCGGCGCTCACCTTTGACATCGATCTGCCGCTCGGCGCGGACTTCGACGTGCCCTTTGTCAAAGTGGCCGATGCAGGCCGCCTCACACGCTGGTTCGTGCTCGACAACGCCTCCGCGCGCGAGGCGAAGATCACGACGAAGACCGCGCTGGAGAGCGTGGCACGCGATGCGGTGCCGTATCTGCCCGCCGACCTCGTGCGTCCGGAGTTTTTCCGCGCCACAGAGGACGGCGCGCTCAAAGTGGCCTACCAGCAGCTCACCAGCACGGAGGGAAATGCCGCGCTGATCACGCTGGCGGACTTGACCACGCTGCTGCGTGCCGACGGCACGCGCTGGGACATCGCGCGCTACTCGCTGATCAACCGCTCGCTGCAATTCCTGCCTGTGATTTTGCCAGAGGGCGCGGAACTCATCACCGTGAGCGTCTCCGGCGCGCCAGTGCGCGCGGACGAGGAGACGGTGTCTGGAAAACGTGTGCGCCTCATCCCGCTCATCCACACGCGGCCGGGCCAGCGCGCGCTGGATGTGAAGCTCGTGTATCGCTTCCGCGCCGCGGCGGACGGACTGGCCGCTCGCACGACGCTCGACGATCCTGAGCTGCCCGGCCTCTCGGTCGAGCGCACCACGTGGACCGTGTGGACACCGCAGGGCCATCAGCTCGCCTCCTTTGATGGAAACATGGAGGAAGTCGGCAAAGAAGGCCAGGAGCTCCAGCAGCTCGAAGGCATGCTCTCCGAGCTCGGCGAGGCGAACCGTCTTCTTGCGCGCGGTGATCTCAATCCGCAGACCGCCATGCTTTGCTACACGCAGGCGAAGGAGCTGACGCAGAAGATTCAGGAGAAAAAACAGTCCACGCTTGAGCGCATCGTCTCGAATGGGCTCACGGACTTGCTGGATGGCCGATACGAGAAGAAACTCGACGAGTATTCGGCACGCTACGTTGGAAACGACCAGATGGACGATGATGTGGTCCAGCAAGGCACGCTGCTCGAAAACAACTGGCGGACTTACTCCGCCAAGGGCGGCAAGCTGGCCGGCAAAAAGACGCAGGCCGACGGGAACACCTTCTGGAGCTTCAACAAGAGTGGCGAAGGCACCTTGAAACTCAACGACGCGAACACCTTCACCGGCAGCGTGGCCGTGAACGGAGGCCAGCTTTTGAATGACAACATCGCGGTGGATAACCTCTATTTCGGAAATCAGGTGCAGCAGCAGGATGGACGCGAGCCGCAAAAAGTGCCGCTCGGTGTGCCGCTAGCCACCGGAAGAAGCGAGACCATCTCCGGCGTGCGCAGCGGGGGCATCGCCATCCAGAACGGCGTCGTTGACAACCTGCTCGTGGCAGGCGCGCCCATCCAGCTCAACGGCGGCACCTTGAATCTCAACGGCGCGGTCCAGCAAGGCCAGTTGATGGTCGGCAACAACGCCGTCAATTCCAATGCACGTGCGAACAACCTGAGCCAGCTTCGCGTGAGTGAACCGTCGCGGTCGATCAGCAATGTGGCGGCAGAACAGCAAACGCGTGCTGAACCTAGCAATCGTTCGACACCAGCAGCGATGAGCGCCGCGGATCCGTTCGGCGCCGCGCCAGTGGGGGGGGCGATGGCAGCCGCAGCAGTTTCGTCTCCCGCCGCGCCAGCACCGAGAGCGGAACCACTGAAGGAACAGAAACAGGAAGCAGACGCGCCGCAAATCCCTGCCGAAATGCCGCAGGCGTTGAAGCCGACGGGGCGTCATGCGCTGGACATCGAGCCGCCTGCGGAGGGCGTGGTGCATCACTACTCGAAGCTCAAAGACCATGCGGTGCTCGAAATCACGCTGAAACTGGAGTCCAAGCAGGGACAAACTGCGCGCGTGGTGTTCCTGTGCGGCGGTCTGCTGCTGTGCGCGGGCTTGTGGCGCTGGACCGGCGCTCGCAGGGCCGCCATCGGACAGGTCTGACTTGTCTGACGAGTCTGACAGGGCCAAGGAGCCTCCATGCATCGTTTTGAGTTCATGACCGCGCAGCGCATCGTTTTCGGACGCGGCGTCATCGCGGAATTGGAGGCTCTCTGCGCGGGTTTTGGCTCGAATGTGCTCATGGTGACCGGAAGTGATCCCAATCGCTTTTCCGTGCTGCCGAAGGCCAAACGCGTTTCCGTGAGCGGCGAGCCCACCGTGGCCGATTTGGAGCGTGGAAGGGCTTTGACGGCCCAAATCGATGTCGTGGTGGCGATCGGCGGCGGCAGTGTCATCGACGCTGGCAAGGCCATCGCCGCGATGGCGACGCAACCGGGCGACTTGATGCGCTACATCGAGGTGATCGGCGAAGGGCGGCCGCTGGAGGCGGCTCCCCTGCCCTTCATCGCCGTGCCGACCACCGCCGGCACCGGCGCGGAGGCCACGCGCAACGCCGTGATCGCCAGCGAGACGCATCGCGTGAAGGCCAGCCTGCGTCATGCGAGCATGCTGCCGCGCGTCGCATTGATCGATCCCGAGCTCGCGCGCGGCGTGCCGCCCGCTGTGACCGCCGCGAGCGGCATGGACGCGCTGACGCAGTGCCTGGAGGCTTTTGTATGCACACGCGCGCAGCCGATGACCGACGCGCTATGCGTCGATGGCATCACGCGAGCCGCACGATCGCTGGAGCGCGCCTTTCACGATGGAAACGACCTCGACGCGCGCGAGGACATGGCGCTCTGCGCGCTCTACAGCGGCATGGCGTTGGCAAATGCGGGCCTCGGCGCCGTGCATGGCTTCGCCGCGCCCATCGGCGGCATGTTTCACGCGCCGCACGGTGCTGTTTGCGCGGCGCTGCTGGCTCCTGTGTGGAGTGCCAATGCGCAGCGCGTCACGAACCGCGAAAAATTCGAGTGCGTCGATGAATTGCTCGGCGGCGATGCCATTTCGTGGCTGCGCGGCATGACAGAGCGTTTGCGCATCCCCAAACTGACCGCCTGGGGCATCCAGGAGACCGATCTCGACGAAATCGCCCGCAAAGCCGCCGCCGCGAGCAGCATGAAGGCGAATCCGGTGGCGCTGACGCATGCGGAGCTGGTGGCGATCCTGCGTGAGGCGCTGTGAAAGTTGACGCTCACTCAGGCCGCTTGTAGAAGCCCGCCCCACCATGAAATCCTTCCGCCTGAAACGCCTCTTCAACGCCAAGTCCAACCGCTGCTTTGATGTGGCCGTCGATCACGGGTTCTTTAATCAAGCGGGCTTTCTCCAAGGCATTGAAGACATGCGAAAAGTCATCACCACGCTGGTGGATGCCGCGCCGGACGCGATCCAGCTCACGCTGGGCATGGCGCGGCATTTGCAGGAGATTCCAGGCCGTGAGAAGCCCAGCCTCGTGCTTCGCACGGACGTGGCGAACATCTACGGCAAAACATTGCCGGAAAACCGTCGCTTCAGCCTGATGCTGGAGGACTGCATGCTGCAGGCGGTGCGCCACGACGCGGCCTGCGTGTGTGTGAACCTCTTCCAGATCCCCGGCGCGCCGGAGGTGCATGCGGAGTGCGTGGAGAACATCCTCAAGCTGAAACCGCAGGCCGATTACTACGGCATGCCGATGATGGTGGAGCCGCTGGTGTTTCAGCCGAATGAAAAAGCCGGTGGCTACATGGTGAATGGCGATGAGACGGCCATCACCTACCTCGTGCGTCAGGCCGTGGAGCTGGGTGCGGACATCATCAAGGCGGATCCGACGGACGATGTGAGCCGTTACCACAAAGTGATTGAAGCAGCCTCCGGCATTCCCGTTCTCGTGCGCGGCGGAGGTCGGGTGAGTGATCGCGAGATCCTGGAACGCACGCAGGGTCTGCTCCAGCAAGGCGCGGCGGGCATCGTGTACGGTCGCAACGTCATCCAGCATCCGAATCCGAAGGGCATCACGCGTGCGCTGATGGCGATGGTACACGATGGAGCGGGCGTGGATGAGGCGTTGGGACTGATCTGAAGCCGTTGGAGTATTGGATTCTTGGAGTGTTGGAGGCTGGAAAACAAGACTCCAGCTCTCCAGCTCTCCATCACTCCAACGCAGGCATGAAAAAGCCGCGACGCGCTTTCGCGGGTCGCGGCTGATTTTTCACTCGAGGATCATCAGATGATCTCGACGTTCTGCATGCCGAGCTTCGCGTAGTCCTCGGGCTTGTAGCCGGGGATGGCGATGGGATACCAGCCGTTGGCGTCCGGTTTGACGGGGGCTTCCGTCTCGGGCGTGACGATGGCGGGCATGTGCTGCACCTTGGAGTTGAGCGCCTCATCCCACTTGATCTCCTTGCCGGAGTAGGTGGCCATGCGGCCCATGATGGCGGTCATGGTGCTCTCGGCGCCGTAGTAGGCGTTGTTGAGCGGCTTGTTGTTGATGATGGCATCCTGCAGCGTGTCGTGCTCGACCTGATACGGATTCGGATCGCCGCCGGAGCCGCCTTTCTTGCCTTTGGCACCCTTCTCGTCGCCACCGCGGGCGGGGCGATACTTCCAGATGGTGTTGCCCTTGTGATCGACGGCGTAGCACTTGCCGCTGTTGTCGAGGTACACCTTGCCCTTGGTGCCGGTGAATTCTTCACGCACGTCCGGCTTGGTGTTGCTCTGGTGACGGCACTGGCTGTTGACGCGCACGCCGTTGGCATAGGTGAACTCGACGTAGTGGTGGTCATAAATCTGGCCCCACTTCTTGTCCACGCGCTGCTGACGGCCGCCCATGCCGGCGGCGGTCTCCGGATGGCCGCCGATGAACCAGTTGGCGACGTCGATGTTGTGAATGTGCTGCTCGTTGATGTGGTCGCCGCACAGCCAGGTGAAGTGATACCAGTTGTTGCACTGGTACATGAGCTCGTTCATGCCCTCTTTGCGATCGCGGAACCAGATGCCGCCGCCGTTCCAGTAAACCTGGCCGGAGACGATGTCGCCGATGATGCCCTGCTCCTTGACCTGCTTCAGCGCGTCGAGGTAGCAGTTCTGGTAGCGGCGCTGGAGGCCGACGACGACCTTCAATTTCTTCTCATCGGCCACTTTGGCCATTTCGAGCACCTTGCGCACGCCGGGGCTGTCCACGGCGACGGGTTTTTCCATGAACACGTTTTTTCCGGCGTTGATGGCGGCCTCGAAGTGATACGGGCGGAAGCCGGGAGGCGTCGTGAGAATGACGAGGTCGCAGGAGTCGATGACCTTCTTGTAGCCTTCGACGCCGTCGTAAATGCGGTCATCGACCTGCACACGCTCGGCGTGCTTGTTGCGGAGATTGGAGAGAGAGCTTTCGGCTTTCTCTTTGAAGGCATCGCACACGGCGTGGAGCACGAAATTCGCATTCGGCGTGGTGAGCGCCTGATCTGCAGCGCCCGAGCCACGGCCGCCGGAGCCGATGAGGCCGATTTTGACTTTGTCGCTGCCCGCAGCCCAGGCGGACTGGGCGACGGTGAGAGCGCTGGCGGCGGCGGTGGTGCCGATAAACTGGCGGCGCGAGGTGGCCGCGGGTGTGGTTGGTGTGTTCATGAGGAGTGGGAAAACGTGCGGTTGGAGAGATTTCTGTGCGGGAATGAGGGCGGAAAATGACGAATTCAGAATGTCGAATGACGAAGGAATGTCGAAATGCGAAGCCCGAACGAGCGGTGAGGCGGTGGTTCGGGCTTCGTCATTCGGAATTCCTCATTCGTCATTCGCATCAGGCGAGCGCCTTCTTGATGACCTGAATACCCTCCTCATACACCTGCTCGGTGCTGGGGAAGAAGTCACGCCAGACGCGGGTGGCGGCGGCGAGGTCCGGCAGGGCGCTGCCAAAGGCCTCGATGGTCATCCAGCCGTTGTAGCCGATCTTTTTGAGGTGCTGGATCTGCTCGGTGAGGTTGATGTGGCCGCGACCGGGCGTGCCGCGATCATTTTCGGAGATGTGCACGTGGTTGAGCTTGCCGGAGGCGAAGACGGTGTCGATGGCGGCGAACGGGTTCTTCTCCTCGATGTTCGCGTGGAAGGTGTCATACATCGTGCCGAAGTTCGGGTGATCCACGCGCTTCACGTAGCTGGCGGCCTGCTCCATCGTGTTGAGCAGGTGGCTCTCGAAGCGGTTCAGCGCCTCGATGGCGCACTTCACGCCTGCGGCCTGCGCGACCGGCGCGATGGCGCGATGCACCTCGGCAGCGTGGTTGAGCTCGGTTTCGGTCGGGAAGGCACCCGTGAACTGGCCGAGCACCTGGTAGTAAGGTCCGCAAAGGGTCTGCACGCCCGCGTTGTGGCAGCACTCGATCACGCGCTTCAGGTGGTCGATGGCGCCCTGGCGGTTCGCGGCGACGGGGGAGATGGCGTTGTGTGCTTCATCCGGCAAAACGGTCACAGCGGTGCACTCGAGGCCGTTGTCCTTCAGCACCTTGCCGATGGCGGCAAAGTGCGCCGGATTGCTCACATCGAAGATCGGCAGCTCGACGCCGTCGTAGCCGGCCTTCTTGAGTTTTTCGATGGTGGGGTAGTTGGCCTCGGTGACGTGGCCCGTGTACAAGAGGAGGTTGAATCCGATTTTCATGCGAGTGGGACCGCCAAGCTAGGGAGTCGCGGAAGAAATGGCAAGAACAGAAGCGCCGCGCGGTGTGACGATCACGCGGCCTCGCTTGCCGTGGTGCTTCTCTCCTTGAAAACAGCCCTGCCTCCCGCATCATGGCCGCCTGTATGACGAAAACCGCCCGTTTCATCGCCTTCGCCGCCAGTTTGGCCCTCGTGTCGTGCCAAAACCCAGCCGATCCCTCAGCCAACGTGAGCGATCCGTATGCCTCGAACTTCAACGACGGCTTCTACAATCCGTATCCCGGCCAGGGCGGCAGCATGCAGGCCGGCGCTCCGGCGCAGCCCACCTACCAGACACCGCCGGTCACGGCCGAGGCACCACCACCTCCTCCAGACCCGTATGCCTTTGGCGGAGGCTCGAAACCCTCCACCAGCTCGACAAGCAGCAGCAAGCCGAAGACCGTCGCCAGCAGCACGTCGTCGAAAAAGCCCACCACGAGCTCCTCGAAGTCGAAATCGAAGGCGAAGCCCAAATCCTCCAGTGGCTCGAAGTACACGGTCTCGAAGGGTGATTCGCTTTACGCCATCGCTTTGAAGAAAAAGACCACCGTGGCGAAGCTCAAAGCCGCCAACGGCCTGAAGAGCGATCTCATCCGCCCCGGCCAGGCGCTCAAAATTCCCTGATTCGAGCCTTTTCGCTCGAATAAACCGGCTGCGTCCGGCGTCCGAAACCCGCCTCATACCCTGAAAATGTCCGCCGCCGCCCCTGCCGCGACAGATCCCGTCGAGCCGCTCGACGTCGATCTCGTCAAACGCAGCCAGGCGGGAGACACGCGTGCGTTCGACCTGCTCGTCACACGCTACCGGTCGAGGATTTACGCCATGACTTACCATCTCGTCCAAAATGAAACCGAGGCCTGGGACCTCGCGCAGGAGGCCTTCATCAAGGCCTGGCGTGCCCTGCCGAATTTCAAGCTGGACGCCGCCTTCTACACCTGGCTCTACCGCATCGCCCACAACGTCACCTACGACTGGCTGCGGAAGAAAAAGATCCAGGGAGATGGCGAGTTCGATGACGAACGCACGGAGCACCGCGCCATGCCCGGCTCCCGCACCGCGCCGCAGGGTTTTGACGCCCCGGACCGTGCCATCAAGCGCCAGGAACTCGGCACACGCATCAACGAGGCCATCGCCCGCCTCTCCGCGGACCACCGGCAGGCCATCGTGCTGAGAGAAATCGAGGGATTGTCGTATGAAGAGATCGCCGAGGTGATGAAGTGTTCCCTCGGCACCGTCATGTCCCGCCTGTTTTACGCCCGCAAGAAACTCCAAGAGATGCTCAAGGACACTTATGAAAACCCCGTCTGACGAAAACCACGACCTCATCCGCTGGCTCGACGGTGAAATGACCGCCGCCGAACGCCGCGCCTTCGAGGCCAGCCTCCAAAACGACCCCGAGCTCGCCGCCGAGGCCGAATCGATGCGCCGTTTGAGCGAAAGCCTCAAAGCGCATCTCCCCGCCGAGATGCCCGTGCCACACGCGGACTTCTTCAATTCACAAATCCAGGTCCGCATCGCCCAAATGGAGGCCGATGATGCCCGCGAACGCGAAAAAGCTGCCGCCAGCACCGCAGGCTGGCTTTCCTGGCTGCGCATGCCCTGGCTCGCCGGAGCCGCGGCGGCCGCTTTTGCCATCGCCGGGCTCGTTTGGACGCAAAACAGCTCCAGCAGCCGCTCCACCATCCTCAGCACCTACACGCCGAATCCCTCCGTGAAGGCCCAGGTCATCGAAAACACCGAAGCGGGTGCCACCGTGATCATGCTCGAAGGCCTCGCGCCGATCCCCGCCGAGAAGCAAGTCGCCGGCTTCCAGGTACACCACGCCGAATCCGATGCCGAAGTGGCCACGACGACGCTGTTTGATGAAGCCGGCTCCGTGATCGCGGTGGTGTCGAAGGACGCGAAAGGCCAGCCGACTCTTCTGCAATGATGAATGACATCCAAACTTCAAAGTTCTGGTGCCGCAGGCTTCTGATCCTGCTGTGTTCGTCATTCGTCATTCTGCATTCGTCATTCTCCCCCGCCCAGCAGCCCGCCCCCCTGCCAGCGAAAAAGCCCGCCACCGATGGCAAGGTCTGGGGCGCTCTCATCTACGCCACGACTGATGCCTCGAAGCTCACCGGCAGCGCCGAGCAGATGCCGGCGAATCAAAAAGACCTCCCGGCACGCTTGGCGAAGGCTTTCACGCCTTACACGCAGTTCGAAATCATCGGCCAGCATCTGCAGGATGTGTTCCGCGAGTATGAATCGTGGGTCGTGCCGTCTCGTGATCTGTTTTTGAAGATCGACTCGAAGGGCCCCGCGGCCGATGGCGGCATGAATCTGCATCTCCAAGTCTGGCGTGAGCAGCAGGTGCTCGTCAAAACGGATACCATCCTGCGTCCCGGCAGCCCGCTCTTCATCGGCGGGCCGAAATGGCGTGACGGGCAGCTTCTTTTCGTGCTCGAACTTCAGAAGAAGTAAGGGCTACTCCCGCCAAATGCGGCCTTGGCCGGTGCGGAAACCGCGTTCGAGGCTTTGGAAGAGCGAGTTGAGCCGTGCTTCTTCCTTCAGCACAAACTCCACCGTGTGGGCGTGGGTCGATGCGGGATACGATTTCACCACTTTCGGATCGGTGAGCGTCGGCGAGACGCGCCCCGCTGCCTGCTCGAAGAGGCCTTTCGCCCGCTCCACGGCCTGCGTGCCCGCGTTCACGAGGTTGCTGCCGCTGTCGATCTTCACCGGTTCGAGGAAATAGAAGCGCACGATCTGCGAGGAGCTCAGCGTGAGGTTCACCTCGACCACGCGGGCCACGCCATCGGCCACATACTCATGCTTTGAGAGGGCGATGATCGAGTTGCAGCGCACGATGTAGTTCCCGCCTTTGAGGCGGCCATCCCACAGGCCATCGCGCGTCGGTTCGTCGCCTTGCTGCTGCTGGCCGCCTTGACCCGTTGGGTTCTGGCCGGGTGCTGTCTGAGCATCAGCAGCGATGGCGGTGAGGAGGAAAAAGGCGGCGAAGAGGGTTTTCATGAGATTGCCGGAGGCTATCACAAACCTCACGCGGGAGAACAACCCTTTCTTTGGGGCGTCGTTTCGCGTTTTGTGGTTCCACGGCTCGAAAGCCCCATCGGTCAAAGTGGCATCATCCATTCAGTTTTGGCCCGAAGCGGCGTATTCTTGCCTGAAACCACCCCACGCGCCCATGTTCACCTTCACCGACAAGGCTTCCGTCACTACCTGCGATGGCATCACGCGCCGCGATTTCCTTTCTGCGGGCACTTTGAGCGCCATCGGGCTCACGCTGCCGAGTTTTGCCAAACTGAAGGCGGAAGGCAAAGTGGACCCAAAAAAGAGCAACAAGGCCTGCATCATGATCTTCAACCTCGGGGCGCCGAGCCAGCAGGATCTCTGGGACATGAAACCGGATGCGCCGAGCGAGATTCGCGGTCCGTTCAAGCCGATCCGCACGAAGAGCAATGCCTTCGAGATCTCCGAGATCCTGCCGATGCATGCGAAGATCGCGGACAAGTTCAGCCTCGTGCGTTCCTGCTATCACACCGCCGCCGCCGTGCATGACACCGGGCATCAAATGATGCAGACAGGCCGACTTTTCACCGGCGGTGTCATCACGCCGCATGTAGGCAGCGCTCTCGAATTTCTCCAGGGCCGCCGCAGCGATCTGCCGGCGCACATCATTCTGCCGGAGACGATGGGACCAACAGGCGGCAACATGCCGCACGGCCAGGACGCAGGCTTCCTCGGCAAGGCGTATGATCCTTTCGTCCTGAACGCGAATCCGTCCGAAAAAGACTTCAAAGTGCCTGATTTGCTGCCGCCAAAGGAAATCAGCGAGGTGCGACTCGAACGCCGCAAGCAACTCCGCGAACTGGTGGACAGCAGCGTGCGGAATTTCGAATACAGCGAGCAGGCGAAGCTCATGGACTCGAACTTCGAGTCCGCCTACCGCATCATGACCAGCACGCAGGCCCGCGAGGCCTTCGATTTGACGAAGGAGCCGCAAAAGGTGCGCGAACGCTACGGCATGAACCGCTTTGGCCAGAGCTGCCTGCTCGCGCGTCGCCTCGTCGAGCGTGGCGTGCGTTTTGTCACCGTGAACACCTTCATCACCGTGTTTGGCGAGATCACCTGGGACATCCACGGCTCCAAGCCCTTCACCAGCATCGAAGGCATGCGCGACATCGTCGCCCCGATGTATGACCAGGGCTACAGCGCCCTCATCGAGGACCTTTTCCAGCGCGGCATGCTTGATGACACGATGGTCACCTGCCTCGCCGAATTCGGCCGCACGCCGAAGATCAATCCCGCTGGCGGTCGAGACCACTGGCCGAACTGCTGGACGGTCAATTTCGCCGGCGGCGGCGTGAAAGGCGGCGAAGTCATCGGCAAATCCGACGACATCGGCGGCTACCCCACCGAGCGCCCCGTCGCCCCGAAAGAAATCGTCGCCACCATCTACCAAGCCATGGGCATCGACCTCCACACCGAACTCCCCGGCCCGCAAGGCAGACCCTTCCCCGTCGTCGATTTCGGCACGCAGGCGATCAAGGAGTTGTTTGCGTGAGAGGTCGCGGCCAACTCACACCTTCAGCCCATAAAACCGGATCGCGTTGCTGCTCCACAGCTTGCGTTGCTCGCTGGTGGGGCGTGAGGAGATGATTTGCTTCAAGGCATCCACCCAGCCGCGAGCGGGGCTACCGAGGAGGCAGACGGGCCAGTCGCCGCCGAAGAAGACGCGGTCGGGGCCGAAGGTGTCGAGGCAGTGATTGACGACAGGGGCGAGGTCCTCGGCGTGCCATTTGCCCGGCGGGACGAAGGCGACGATGCCGCTGATCTTGCACATCACATCGGCGCGTGAGGCGGCGACGGCGTCGATACCGCGTTTCCATTCGTCGGGGGTGCAGCTGCGCTTCAAACCGGGGCCGAGTTTGGGATTGAAGGCCTTGGGGTCGCCGTTGCCGCAGTGGTCGAGGACGAAACGAGTATCCGGGCATTCCTTGATGAGTTTCGCGGCATCACGAAGCTCCGTGGGGCGCATGGTGAGCTCGAAGTTGAGGCCGTGTTTGCCCAGCGTGCGCACGCCGCGGATGAAATCGCTACTCAAACAGTAGCCAGCGGGCGTGGAATCGCCGTGAAGCACCTGGCGCAGGCCTTTGACGATGCCGTTGCCGACATAGCGCTTCACATACGTCTCGAAATCGGACGATGAAGGCCGTCCGCCGATGGTGGCGGCGATGGTCGGCGTGTTTCCAGCGCGGCATTGGGCCACGATGCCATCGGCTTCTTTGATGTGATCGCTCGGAGCGACATCGACTTCCATGTAGATGGCCTTCACGTTGAGGCCGGCGAAGGCTTGTTGGTAGTCGGCGGTGAGAAAATCATGCCGCAGGACCTCAGGAGCGCCACCGAGCCACGGGAGATTCAGCTTCCGGCGATCCCAGAGATGCTGATGCGTGTCGATGATGAGCGCATCGGGGTCGCTCAACGAGGCGCAGGAGGTGAGAGCGGCTCCGGCGGAGGTTTGGAGGAACTGGCGGCGGTTCATGGTGGTGACAGGCAAACGCACACCGCGGCCACCGCTTTGCCATCAAGCTGGCAATTGATAAAACGTGAGGCCGAGAATGGCATACACGGCGATCAAGAGAACGCCTTCCATCCAGTTCGACTCGCCGTCCTGGGAGATGAGGGCGGTGACGGCCACGGAGACACCGACGGCGACGACTTCCATCGGGGTGAAGATGAGGTCCATGGGCTTTCCGAAGGCATAGCTGGCAAAGACGAGCACGGGAGCCACGAAGAGCGCCACCTGGAGGCTCGAGCCGACGGCGATGTTCAAGGAGAGGTTCATCTTGTTCTTCAAGGCCATCAAAACGGCCGTGGAGTGCTCGGCGGCATTGCCGATGATGGCGACGAGGATCACGCCGACGAAGACCTCGGTGAGCCCGAGCGTGTGCGAGGCCTCCTCGACGGCACCGACGAGGAATTCGCTCATCACGGCCACCGCGGCGGTGGCGATGAAGAGCACGATCATCGACTTGCCCTTGCTCCAGCCATGCGTGCCGAGCGCCTGCTCCTCATCGGCGTTCGGTTCGCCGACGTAGAGGTGCGTGTGTGTCTTCAAGCTGAAGAACAGGCTGAAGATGTAAACGATGAACAACACGACGGCGATTTCGAAGCTGAGGTCCTGTTCGTGAGATTTGCCGTTTTGACCGGCGACAAAGTGAAACACGGCCGGCAGCAGCAGGGCGATGCCGGAGAGGGCGAGCATCGTGGAGCCGATGGAGGCGGCGGTTTGATTGAATTTCTGCGTTTTGAACTTCAAACCGCCGCACAGCGAGCTGAGTCCGAGCACGAGGAGGATGTTGCCGATGATCGAGCCGGTGATGGAGGCCTTCACCACGCCGTGCAGGCCTTTACTCATGGCCATGAGGGCGATGATGAGCTCGGCGGCGTTGCCAAAGGTGGCATTCAGAAGGCCGCCGATGCCCTCGCCGAGGCGCTCGGCCAGATGTTCCGTGGCGCGGCCCATCCATCCGGCGAGCGGAATGATGGCGATGGCCGAGGTGATGAAGATGGCGACCGGGCTGGCGTGGGTGAATTCGAGCACGGCGGCGATCGGCACGAAGGCCAGGAGCCAGTTCATGAGGTTTTTGGCGGCAAAGAGGTCTCGCATGCGGGCCGCTATCTAGGCTGGTGGCACCGCGGATCAAGCTGCGAGGCCTCCAGAGTGCAAAATGGCTGCATCGTTGGATTTGCGGCGGTCGTAGGACACGATACCAGCACGCTTTCGCATGAACCTCCTCACCTCCCTCCCGCTTGCCGAGATCAACTTTCTCGATTTTTCCTGGATCAGCAGCCCGGAGGCCTGGGTGGCCATGGCGACCCTCACCGTGATGGAGATCGTGCTGGGCATCGACAACATCGTCTTCATCTCGATCCTCGTGGACAAGCTGCCGGTGGAGCAGCGTCCGCGGGCTCGTTTCCTCGGCCTGGGCTTCGCCATGCTTACCCGCATCCTGCTGCTGGCCTCCATCTCCTGGGTGATCCAGCTCAAGGAACCGATCTTCTCGGCTTTTGCTCATGAGTTTTCGGGCAAGGACCTCGTGCTCGTGTGCGGTGGTCTGTTCCTGCTCTACAAGGCCACGGTGGAGATTCATCACAAGGTGGAAGGCTACGAGGAGGAAGACGGCCAGGCTAAAAAGCCAACCGCGAAGGCCGCTCTCGGTGCCATCCTGGTGCAGATCGCCATTCTCGACATCGTCTTCTCGCTCGACTCGGTGATCACGGCGGTGGGCATGGTGGACCACATCACGGTGATGGTGAGCGCGGTGCTGATTTCCGTGGGCTTCATGATGTTCTTCGCCGGTTCGGTGAGTGATTTCATCAGCGAGCACCCCACGGTGAAGATGCTGGCGCTGTCCTTCCTGCTGCTCATCGGCACCACGCTGGTGGCGGAGGGCTTCCACGTCCACTTCTCGAAGAACTACGTCTATTTCGCGATGGGCTTCTCGATCTTCGTCGAGATGCTGAACATCCGGATGAAGAAGAAAATGGCGGTCAAAAAGGCTTCCTGAGGCGTTGTGCCACAAACGGCACTTCGTTGTGCCGGAAGCGGCGCTTTTTGGCACAACGAGCCGCGGTTTGAGACGTGGGATAAAGCCGCCGAAAAGCGCTGGAAGCTCGTGAAATCAAGGCTTCCAGCGTCGCATGGCCTGGTCTGGCACGGCGGATGCAGGGAAGGGGAGCGGAACTCGAAACTCCAAAACCCCAACACTCAACCACCCCCATCCAAACCATGAAACTCATCCGCTCCGCTCCCTCCGCCCTCGCCCGTGTCTCCGACTTCGACGAGTGGTTCCGCCATCCCTTCGCCGGCATGCCCACGCTCGGCCAGTTCTTCAGCCAGCTCGGCGAGGTCTTCCCCGGTGTCACCTCCGACAAACTGGCCGTCGATGTCCACGAGGACAAAGACGCCTACCACGCCCACTTTGAAGTGCCCGGCGTGAAGAAGGAGGACATCAAGGTCGAGCTCAACAACGGCATGCTCACCGTCACCGCCGAAAAGCGCGAAAAGAACGGCGAAAGCGAAAGCAGCTACACCCTCAGCCGCGCGGTCTCCGTACCGGAAGGCGTGAACGTCGAAGCCATCGCCGCCAAGCTCGAAGACGGCATCCTGAACCTCACGCTGCCCAAGGCCGAGCACAAGAAACCCCGCACCATCGAACTGAACTAAGCCGCCGCGTTTCAGGTTCCATGTTTCAAGTTCCAGGCCCGTCCTGAAACTTGGAACTAGAAACTTGAAACCCAATCCCCCCTCCAAAACTCCAACTCTCCATCCCCCCATCATGAACGCCACCTGCACCCCTTCCACCTGCGCTCCAGCCGCTCCTTCCGGCGTGACGGAATCCGTCCGCAAACCGCTCTACAACGTCAACGGCAACACCGACGCCTACGAAGTGCGTGTCGAGATGCCCGGCGTGCCGAAGAGCGGCGTGAAGCTCGACCTGGAAGACAACATCCTCACCGTCCGCGGTGAACGCGCCTCGAATGTCCGCGAGGGCATGAAAGCGCTCCACCGCGAGCTTTCCCCGCTCAACTACCTGCTCCGCCTGCGCCTGAACACGCCGGTGGATGAGGACAAGATGACCGCGAAGCTCGAAGACGGTGTGCTGAGCATCACGCTGCCGCTCAAAGAGGCCGCAAAGCCCCGCCAGATCACGGTGAACTGATTCACCGCCTCCACCACCCAACTCTGCCGCGACGTGCCTCGAAAGCCGTCGCGGCATTTTGTTTAGCGCACGGCATGACCCAGGCTGCGATTGGGCGAAGCAAAGTAGCCATCTCGCTCCGCGAGATGAGCGGAACGCCTGGCAAACTCAACGGTTCACAGCCTCGATGGATCCTTCGTCTTGGCGAAAGCCTTTGGCTCATCTCGACGGAGCGAGATGGCTACTCTGCTGGCGCGTCATCGGTCGATCTTGGAGGTTTCAGCCTTGCTGGCGCTTCAGTTCCTTTTTGGCCAGTCATCGGGACGCATCTTGACGATTCGAAAGCGGGCCGTTAGGAGGCGGCATGGATACGCCCACTCGTCACCAAGGCATCTCACTGCCCACAGCCACGGCGGTGGTGGTGGCAAACATGATCGGCACGGGGGTTTTTACCTCGCTCGGCTTTCAAGTCGGCGGCCTGCCGTCTGGTTTTGCCATCGTGATGCTTTGGCTCGTTGGTGGCGTGTGTGCCTTTTGCGGCGCGGTGTGCTACGGCGAGCTCGCGGCGGCGCTGCCACGCTCTGGCGGCGAGTATCATTTCCTCTCGAAGATCTTCCATCCCTGCGTGGGCTTCCTCTCGGGATGGCTTTCGGTCACCGTGGGCTTCGCGGCGCCGATCGCGCTCGCGGCGATGGCCTTCGGCAAATACTTCAGCGCCATCTTTCCGCATGCACCGGCCACGACGTGGTCGCTCGTGATGGTGTGGATCGTCACGCTGATCCATGTCGGCGGCGTGCATGTGGCGGCGAAGTTTCAAAACACGGCCACCTGGCTGAAGGTGCTGCTCATCCTCGTTTTCATCGTCAGCGGCTTTGTGATCAGCGAGGGGCAGGCAGTGAGCTTTTTGCCGAAGGCGGGCGATGGCAAGCTCGTCGGCAGCACGCCTTTCGCGGTGAGCCTCGTGTATGTGATGTATGCCTACGCGGGCTGGAACGCGGCCACTTACATCGTGGGCGAGATTCGTGAGCCGCAGAAGAATGTGCCGAAGGCCATCGCACTGGGCACGCTGCTCGTGACGGGCTTGTACATCGCCTTGAACGCCGTTTTCCTTTACGCCGCGCCGATGAGCGAGCTGGATGGCAAGCTCGATGTGGGGCATGTGGCGGCGGATCGGATCTTTGGGCACACGGGCGGGCAGGTCATGTCAGCGCTGATCTGCCTCGGGCTGGTGTCGAGCATCTCGGCGATGACCTGGGTGGGACCTCGTGTGATGAAAACGATGGGCCAGGACCTCAAGCTCCTCGCGCCGCTGGCTGTCAGCGATGAACGCGGTGTGCCCGTGGCCGCCTTGTTTGTGCAGCTTTCCATCGTGGTGACGCTGCTGCTCACCGCCAGCTTTGAAACGGTGCTCACCTGCGTGCAGTTCAGCATCCAGCTCGGCTCGTTCGCCACCGTCGTCGGGCTCATCGTGCTGCGGTTCAAGCAGCCGGACCTGCCGCGCCCGTATCGCTGCTGGGGCTATCCGATCACGCCGCTGCTCTTCCTTGGCATCAGCCTGTGGATGATGATCTTCGTCGCGAAAAAGCATCCGCACGAAACCCTCACTGGCATGGGCCTGATCCTGCTGGGATGGATTGTTTACTTCATCTCCCCGCGTAATTCCCCGACCGAATCATGAACCGCCTCGTCCTGTTCCTCGCCGCTGCTTCGTTGTCTTTTGCTCAGTCCACACCGACGCCGGATGATCAGGCGCGGTTCCTTGCCGGTTTGCCGCCGCAGGAGGGCTCGCCGCTCTTCGAACTGGCCCAGCGGGCGGAGTTTGCCCGGCATGCGAAGGGTTTGGATGCCGCATGGGAGGACATCGAGAAGCGCCAGCTCGGTGCCATTCGCGGCTGGATGCAGGAAACGCTGCCGCAGCTCGTCGCCGATACCGCGCCGCTGCTCTACGTCTTCAGCGGGCCGGATTTCCTGCACGCGAACACCTTCTACCCGAACGCCAGCACCTACATCTTGTGCGGCATCGAGCCCGTGGGCACGCCGCCGGATGTCACGAAGCTCGGCGGCGACTCGCTCGACCACTCGTTGCGGAACCTGCGCAACTCTCTCGAGGCCATCTTGAGCTTCAGCTTCTTCATCACCTCCTCGATGAAGAACGACCTCTCCGCGAACGCCACCAAGCTCAGCGGCACCATCCCCGTCATTTACACCTTCCTCGCCCGCAGCGGCTGCCACATCGATAGCGTCGAGCTCATCGGCCTCGACAAAGAGGGCAAGGAAGGCCCGCACGAGGGCTCGAAGCATCCCGGCGTCAAAATCGGCTTCACCGGCAAAGCGGGCCAAAAGCAGACCGTGTATTATTTCTCCACGAATCTGGCCACCTGGATGATCAAGCAGGACCCCGGCTTCATCCGCTTCTGCGAGGGCCTCAGTGCGCCGAACGGCTTCACGAAATCCGCCTCCTATCTCATGCACCTGAAGGAGTTCGACGCCGTGCGGGACCTGCTCCTCGCCCGATGCTCCACCCTCCTCCAGGACGACACCGGCGTGATGTGGAAGGACTTCCCCCGCGAGGTCTGGACGCCGAAGGCCTACGGCTGGTATCCCGGCCCCATCGCCCGCTTCAAAGACCAGTATCAGGCCGACCTCGCGGAGGTGTACAAGGCCGGCGACGTGCCGCCCATCCCCTTCGGCATCGGCTACAACTGGCGTCCCAAGATGAGCACCCTCATCTTCGCCCAAGCCAAACGCGAAATCCGCAAGGCGCTCCCGGTGCAGGAGTGAGTTTTGAACCACCGAAACTCCCGCGTCAAAACGCCGCGGCGGGCTGAAAAATCAAGGGGTGCGGGGCTTTTGAGGTTTTGGCGGTAAAGCAGGCTTTTTGGGGCAAAAAAATAGCCTCGAAAAGGGCTGGCAGAGAAGGGGATTTGCCTTCGCTCGCCGATGGGGGCGGGATTTTTTCAAAAATCTTATTTCTCCGGTTGCGTGGGGATTGTGCCAATCCTATTCTGGGCTTCCTTGTGAAATATTTCACAAGCTCTTTCGACCGCAATTTATGGGCAACTTTTTTCCGCGCTGGACCAACTGGCTTCCCCTCAAGGTAGGCATCGCTGTCGTGTTCATTGCTCTCGGCGTGAGCATGGGCGTCGCTTACTATTTCACCCCGAAATACACCCGTGTGGGCTATGAGCCGACGCAGCCGGTGCCGTTCTCCCACAAAATCCACGCCGGCCAGCTCGGTCTGGACTGCCGCATCTGCCACAGCTTTGGCGAGGCCTCCAGCCACTCGAACGTGCCGACGAACCAGACCTGCTTCAACTGCCACGGCCAGGGCAAGGGCGGCATCCGCGCCGCGTCTCCGAAGCTGGAACTGGTGCAAAAGGCTCACGAAACGGGCAAATCGATCCCCTGGGTGAAGGTGCACAAGGCACCTGACTACGTTTACTTCAACCACAGCGCCCACCTGAACCGCGGCATCTCCTGCGTGTCCTGCCACGGCAAGGTGAACGAGATGGAAGTCGTCCGCCACGACCAGCCGCAGTCGATGGGCTGGTGCCTGGACTGCCACCGCAACCCGGAGAAGAACCTCCGCCCGCTGGACTATGTGACGAATCTCAATTTCAAGCCCGCCGACCTCAAGCGTGCGGACTTCTACAAGGGCCTGCTCGACAAGAAGGTGCCCGCTGGCGAGATCGCCGAGGTGATCGGCGGCGAAGGCGCGAAGGCCGAGGGCCTGGACGCCCTCGTGGCCCTCGCGGAGAAGACTTACGGCAAAGAAGTGACCCAGAAAGAAGTGGGCACGCAGCTCAAGAAGCACTGGCAGATCCAGCCGCCGGAAAACTGCACCGCCTGCCATCGCTAACCCCGCGCCCCCACCTTTCCCCGACACATGAAACGCAATTGGATTCATCCCGAGGAGCCGCAGAACGCGAAGCGCTACTGGCGCAGCACGGCCGAGCTCGAGCGTCGTGAGAGCTTTTTGAAGGACCTTGGCCGCGAGTTCCCCGCGGGCGACACCCTCACGCCGGAAGAGGCCGAAAACGGCCGCCGCGACTTTTTGAAGATCATGGGCGCCAGCGTGGGCCTGATGGGCCTCGCCTCCTGCCGCCGTCCGATCACGACGATCCTGCCCTACACGCAGCACGTCGAGTGGATGGTGCCGGGCAAGCCGGTGCTTTTCGCCACCACGATGCCCCGCAGCGGCGGTGCCACGCCCCTCGTGGTGACCGTGCATGAAGGCCGCCCCACGCATCTCTCGGGCAATCCCCTCCACCCCCTCGGTGGCGGTATTGATTCCTTCGCGCAGGCTTCCGTGCTCGACCTTTACGACCCGGACCGCTCCCAGAAGCCCCTCGGCGCTGGCAAAGCCATTTCCTGGGCCAAGGCGAACGAACTGATCGCGGCGGCCGCGGCCGAGGCGAAGAAGTCCTCCGGTGCCGGTCTGGGCATCGTCGTGGGTGCCACGACCTCCCCCACCTACCTCCGCCTGCTCGGCGAGGTGAAGACGGCCTTCCCGCAGGCCAAATTGTACAGCTACGAAGCCGTCGGCGGTGACGCCCAGGCGGTGAACAAGGAAGTCCTCGGAGCCGGCGTGAAGCCCTTCGTGAAATTTAGCAAGGCGATGCGCATCCTGGCGCTCGATTGCGACTTCCTCGGCGTCGATCCGGTCGCGGGCGAGCCGATCAAGGAATTCACCAAGCATCGTGCGAAGGAAACGAAGGCGGCGGAGAAGGACATGAACCGTCTCTACGTCCTCGAAAACCGCTACACCCTCACCGGTGGCATGGCGGACCATCGCAAGGCCATCCCGGCGGCCCTCATCCCTGCCGCTGCCGCCCTCATCGCCGAGCAGCTCGGTGATGCCTCCGGCAAGGCGCTCGCCGCCTCCGCCCCGCAGGCGCTGAAGGACTGGATCGCCCCCGCCGTCCGCGATTTGATCGACAACAAGGGCTCCGCCGTCGTGCTGGCCGGTTCCCGCTGCTCCGCCGAGGTCCACGCCCTCGTCGCCAGCATCAACAACGCTCTCGGTGCCTACGGCTCCGCCATCGACCTCCTCCAGGAGGCTCCGAAGCCTGACATGGCTGACTTCGCCGCCCTCCAGGCCGATGTCTCCGGCGGTCAGCTCAAGACCCTCGTCTCCCTGACGCCCGCCAGCCTCTTTTACGATGCGCCGGACGCCGCCGCCTTTGCCAAGCTGATCACCGAAAAGGGTGTGAAGCTCGTCCACGTCGGCTCGCTGCTGAATTCGACCGCCCTGCACGCGGCGCTGCACATCCCGGCCGCTCACTACCTCGAAGCCTGGGGCGATGTCCGTGCCGCGGACGGCACCTACTCCATCGTCCAGCCGATGATCGCCCCGCTCTACGACGGAGCGAGCAAGAACGACGTCCTGCTGGCCCTCCTTGGCCGCAAGAAGCTCGGCCCGGCTGAAAAGCCCGCCGATGGCGCTGCGCCTGCCGAAGACGCCGGTTACATCGCCGTTCGCGATACCTTTGCGCAGGTCGCCGGCGGTCTCGACGAGTCGAAGTGGAACTTCACCCTTCGCGACGGCTTCCTGAAAGCCTCCGCCTACGCCCGGGCGAACGCCAGCGTGAACGCCGCCGCCGTCGGCACGATCGTTTCCAAGGCTCCACAGGAAAAAAAGGGTCGCCAAGAAGAAGGCCTGTTTGAAATTGTTTTGACGCCTTCGTCCAGTGTTTACGACGGTCGCTACATCAACAACGCCTGGCTTCAGGAAGCTCCTGATCCGATCACCAAGCTCACTTGGGAAAACGCCGCTTGGGTTAGTTCTGCCGACTTCAAGCGTCTCGGCCTCGAAGACGGCCAGCACATCGTCATCCGCGTGAATGGCGCTGAGATCGAAATCCCGGCCATCGAGGCTCCGGGCCATGTTTCCAATTCCATCACCATCCCGCTGGGTTACGGCCAGAACAACGTCGGCACCGTCGGCGGCGAAAAAGGCGTGAATGGCTACGTCCTACGCCGCCTGCCCGGCCAGTTCGTGATCGGCGGCGCGAAGGTCGAGGTGCTTGGCACCGTCGCCGAGCTCGCCATCACGCAGACGCAGAACACCATGGAAGGCCGCGCGGTGTATCGCGAAGGCACCTTGGAGACCTTCAACGCGGACACCGAGTTCGCCCAGAAGACGGGCATGGACTCCCACATCCCGGAGAACATTTCCTTCTACAAAGGCCAGGTCGGCGTGAAGTCCGAGGACAACAAGGACGGCTTCGACTACGAGACGAAGCACCAGTGGGGCATGTCCATCGACCTCAGCAAGTGCATCGGCTGCACCGCGTGCATCGTCGCCTGCCAGAGCGAGAACAACATCCCGGTCGTCGGCAAGAATCAGGTCCGCAAAGGCCGTCTCATGCAATGGATCCGCATGGACCGCTACTTCGCCGTCGCCAAGACCGGCATCAATAATGTCGCGCAGGAGTCCACCTGGGCCGAAGACAATCCGACGCCGGAACAGCTCGAAAACGCCGAGATGGTGCATCAGCCGCTGGCCTGCCAGCAGTGCGAAGCCGCTCCGTGTGAAACCGTCTGCCCCGTGAACGCCACCGTCCACACCGACGACGGCCTCAACGCGATGGCTTACAACCGCTGCATCGGCACCCGCTACTGCGCCAACAATTGCCCTTACACCGCCCGCCGCTTCAACTGGTTCGACTACAACAAGCGCAATCCGCTCGTCGAGACCGAGAAGCTTGGCATCAAGGCCAACAACCTCTACTTCGGCCCCATCGGCGAGAAGAAGGAAGACGAAAGCATCCGTCTTCAGCGCAATCCGAACGTCACCGTCCGCATGCGTGGTGTCATCGAGAAATGCACCTACTGCGTGCAGCGTCTCGAAGCCGCCAAGATCCTGCAGAAGCAGGTCCAGCGCGACTCGAAGAACTTCCGCGTGCCCACCGACAGCGTCAAAACCGCCTGCCAGCAGTCCTGCCCGGCCGATGCCATCGTGTTTGGCGACCTCGCCGACGCGAAGAGCAGCGTGAACACCGCCAAGGCCTCCCCGCGCAACTACCAGGTGCTCAAGTACATCGGCACCCGCCCCCGCACGAGCTACCTGGCCCGCCTGCGCAATCCGAACAAGAACATGCCGGGGGCTGAAAACATCGCCGTCTGGAGTGGCAACCAGTATTAATGACGAATGCAGAATGCCGAATGACGAATTGAACCTCGAATGATGACCCTTCTGAAGAACAGCACGAATCTCCCTGCCATGAGCGGCGCAGCCGCCTGGGCATTCGTCATTCCTCATTCCTCATTCGTCATTTAACCCACTTTCCACAAACCAATGTCCTCCGAAGCAGCCGCTCCCGCCACACCCCGGATACTCGACCGTGAGCCCCTGGTCCTGAACAACAGGTCCTACTCGTGGATCACGAACCGCATCTGCGGCATCGTGGAAAACAAGCAGCCCGCCCTTTGGTGGATCTTGTTCATCCCCTCCGTGCTGCTCACCGGCGTGATGGCCTTCTGCTTCATCTACCTCATCAGCACTGGTGTCGGTGTCTGGGGCCAGAAGCAGCCTGTCGCCTGGGCGTGGGACATCACGAACTTCGTGTTCTGGATCGGTATCGGTCACGCCGGAACGCTGATTTCGGCCATTTTGTTCCTGACCCGCCAGAAGTGGCGCACGTCTGTGAACCGCGCCGCTGAGGCCATGACGATCTTCGCCGTGATGTGCGCCGGTCTCTTCCCGGCCTTCCACGTCGGTCGTGTGTGGATGGTGTGGTTCCTCGCTCCGATCCCGAACGCCAACGCCATCTGGCAAAACTTCAAATCGCCCCTGCTGTGGGACGTGTTCGCCGTTTCGACCTACTTCAGCGTTTCCGCCGTTTTCTGGTATCTCGGCCTTGTTCCTGACCTTGCCACGCTGCGTGATCGCTGCCGTCCGGGCCTGAAAAAGTTCTTCTACGGCCTCTTCGCCATCGGCTGGCGTGGCGGCAACCGTCACTGGAGCCACTACGAGACGGCCTATATGCTCCTCGCGGCCCTTTCGACCCCGCTGGTGCTCTCCGTGCACTCCGTCGTGTCCTTTGACTTCGCCACCTCCGTCGTCCCCGGCTGGCACACCACCATCTTCCCGCCCTACTTCGTGGCTGGCGCTATCTTCGGCGGTTTTGCCATGGTGCTCACGCTCATGATCCCGGTGCGCCGCATCTACGGTCTGGACGATCTCCTCACGCCGAAGCACGTGGACAACATGGCGAAGATCATCCTGCTCACGGGCACGATCGTTGGTTACGCCTACTGCATGGAACTCTTCATGGCCTATTACAGCGCCAACCCGTATGAAGCGGCTGCTTTCACCCTCCGCGGCCTCACTGGTCCGTCCATCTGGGCCTACGCCTTGATGTTCAGCTTCAACGTCTTCGCTCCGCAGCTCTTCTGGTATCGCCCCTTCCGCCACAACATGGTCGTCGTGATGTTCGTCTGCATGTGCGTGAACATGGGCATGTGGTATGAGCGCTATGTGATCATCGCCACCACCCTGGAGCGTCACATGACGCCGGGCTCCTGGGGCGAGTACAGCGCCACCTGGGTCGATCAATGGACCTTCATCGGCACCTTCGGCTTCTTCATGATGCTGTTCCTGTTGTTCCTGCGCTTCCTGCCTGTCATCGCCATCGGCGAAGTGAAGGGCGTGCTGCCGCAGTCTGACCCCCACTTCGACGACCATGCCGAGAAAGGCATCCAGGAAGAGGACCTCATGGCCTATCCTGACCGTCACGTCGCCAAACCCGTCGCCGCCTAATTTCACCCCTGCACCTGACTGTGAGCACCACCCTCAAACGAGTACACGGCTACCTGGCGGAGTTTGACAACGTCCAGGACCTCTACCATGCCGCCGAGCACGTGCGCGATGCCGGCTACAACCGCTGGGATGTGCATTCGCCCTTCCCCATCCACGGCATGGACAAGGCCATGGGCAATCCCCGCTCCATCCTGCCGAAGCTCGTCTTCTGCGGTGGTATCACCGGCACCACGGTGGCTTTCATCCTCCAGACCGTCACCCAGACGAACTTCTGGCGTGACCAAATGGGCCTCGGCTTCGTGCAGGACATCGTCGAGACCTACCCGACCATCGTGCAGGCCAAGCCGACGGACATCTGGACACTTCCGGCCTTCTTCCCGGTGATGTTCGAGCTCACCATCCTTTTCTCGGCCTTCACCACCCTCTTCGGCCTGCTCGCCCTCATGGGCCTGCCACGCTGGAATCACCCTCTCTTTGCCTCGAAGCGCTTCGCGAAGTTCTCCGACGACGGTTTCTTCGTCTGCATCGAGGCCCGCGACCCGAAATTCAGCCAGGACGGCACCAAGGCCCTTCTTGAGAAGATCGGCGGCAAGAACATCGAACTCGTGGAGGACGAAATCTAAGCCCCGGCAGCCCTACGACCATGAAGTACTTCTTCCTCAGCTACCTTTTCATCGGCGCCATCATCGTGAGCGCCTTCGGCCTCCGCGGCTCCAAGTCCGAACTGCCTCCCATCGAGGTCTTTGACGACATGGACCATCAGGCCAAGCTCAAGTATCAGGCCGCCAGCGAGTTCTTCGCCGATGGTCGCGGTGCCCGCCTGCCTGTGAAGGGCACGGTGCCCATGGGCTTCGAAATCCCTGCCAAGCCCGCCGCCGATGGCGAAAAGCCCACGCGTTTTGCCTTCACCAACGGCCTCAGCTACTACCAGACCGGCAAAATCGGCGATTTCTATGGTGACGGCCTCCCCACGGAGATCACCAGCGACCCGCTGGTTTACAACGAAGCCTTCATCAAGCGCGGTGAGCAGCGTTACGGCATCCACTGCGCCGTCTGCCACGGTGCCAGCGGCAATGGCAAGGGCATCACGTCGAAGTTCGGCATCATGACCGCCTTCAACTTCCAGCAGGCCGGCAACACCGATCCTGCCAACGCCGCCGCTTTCCGCGCCGACGGAGCCATCTTCGACGTCATCACCAACGGCAAAGGCCTCATGGGAGGCTACGGCGGCAATATCACCCTCCGTGACCGCTGGGCCATCGTCGCCTACATCCGCGCCCTCCAACAGGCCGCCAAGGACAGCGGAGCCACCCTTCAATAACGGCATCACACGAATTCCGGCATGAGTCACCACGTCTCCTTCAACGATCTGCCCCAGGGCGGTGAAAAATTCGAACCCGCCAAGGGCGGCAAGCTCATCGGGGCCCTCGGCCTCGTCGGCGTGCTCGGTCTGGCTGCTTCCGCGTTCTTCTTCTTCAAGAACACGGACACCTTCGCCTACTCCTGGCTCTTCGCGATCTTCTTCACCTTCACGTTCTGCGTGGGTGGCGTCTTCTGGATCATGCTCCACGCCGCCTCGAACTCGAGCTGGGGCGTCGCCATCCGTCGTCTGTGGGAAAACCTCGCCAACATGGTCGTCATCCTCGGCCTGCTCGCCAGCCCGCTGCTCATCCCTGCGGTGAACAAGCACCTCTACGAATGGATGAATCATCATCGCGATGCCGCGCATCACGCGGCCGAGCATGGCGGTAGCGTCAAAGAGGCGCTGCACCACATGGCGCACGACAATCCGCATCTGCACATCCTGTATTCGAAGTTCGGTTACCTGAACATCAGCAACCACTTCATCCCGCCCTTCTCCTGGCAGACACGCTTCGTGCTCTACTTCCTCATCCTCGGCTACATCGCCCGCGTGATGCGCAAGAAGTCCCTCGCCCAGGAGCAGGATGGCGACATCAAGCACACCATCTCCTCCCGTCAGTTCTCCTGCCGCTGGCTGCTGTTCTTCGCCCTCACCTCCACCTTCGCCGCCGTCGATTGGCTCATGAGCCTCGACTACTCGTGGTTCTCCACCATGTGGGGCGTGTACATCTTCGCCGGCAGCGCCTGGTCCTCCATGGCCCTCACGATCCTGCTCGTCACCTGGCTGAAGAGCCTCGGCTACCTCCAAAAGGTCGTCACCGAGGAACACTACCACCTCATGGGCAAGCTGCTCTTCGCCTTCACGGTGTTCTGGGCCTACATCGCCTTCTCGCAGTATTTCCTCATCTGGTATGCCAACATCACCGAGGAAACCCGCTTCTACCTCACGCGTAACACCGAAGGCTGGCGCGGCGTGTCGATCTTCATCGTCGTCGGTCACTTCGTGGCTCCCTTCCTTGCCCTTCTCTCGCAGGCCCGCAAAAAGAAGCCCTACGTCATGGTCTTCGTCTGCCTCTGGGTCATCTTCATGCACCTCGTGGACATGTACTGGAACGTCATCCCTGAGCGCGGCCCCTCCCTCGGTATCGGCTGGTGGGTGGACGGCGCCTGGATTCAGGACGTGGCCGCTCTCCTCGGTGTCTTCGGCACCATGGGCTTCCTCTTCCTCCGCGGTCTTTCCAAATACAGCCTCTATCCGTGGCGTGACCCTCGCCTGATCGAGTCCGTGAACGTCGTGAACTGATTCAGCCCTTTTCGCTTTTCCCATGTCTTCTCCTGAATCTCCCAAAAAAGCCGGTGCCACCTTCCTGTGGGTGCTCGGGGCCTTCGCGGGCTTCGCCGTGCTCTTCAGCATCCTCCAGTCCACCGTCACCACGCCGGAAGACCCCCGTGTGCCTGAACGTCTCGCCGCCAAGGAGGAGATCACCAAGCTCCAGGATGCCAATCTGACCGCCATGGGCCTCAAAGACCCCGCGAAGAAGGCCGAAGTCTTCAACAAAGCCCTCACCGCCCTCAAAGCGAAGCCCGTCGGAGCCAGCACGCAGGTCGTCCCTGGTTCGCCCACGCAGTTGAAGCAGGCCGCCGCGGCTGCTCCGGCCGCCGCTCCCGCCGCACCGGCCCCTGCCGCTCCTGCGAAGTAATCGTCACGCCGCCCCTTTCCCACTCGATATGGATTCCACTTCCAACTCCCCGGACCTCGCCGCCGACAACCAGCGCCGTGCCGCCATCGACAAGTCGGTGCGTGGCCCTGTGCTGTTCCTGTTCCTCAACGGCGCCTTCTGGCTGATGCTCTCCACCCTCCTCGGCGTGCTTTCCGCGGTGAAGCTCTTCGCCCCCGGTTTCCTCGAAAACTGCGAGGCACTCACCTACGGTCGCCTTCAGCCCGTTCACATCAATGCCCTCGTCTATGGCTGGGGCATCCAGGTGGCGCTCGGCATCATGCTCTGGATCATGGCCCGTCGCAGTGGCCAGGAACTCCGCGGTGGCAAGGCGACCATGATCGCCGCTGGCATCTTCTGGAACATCACCGTCACGGTCGGCCTGCTGTCCATCCTCATGGGCAAGAGCACCTCGATGGAGTGGCTCGAAATGCCGAAATTCGTCTGGCCGGTCCTCTTGATCTGCTTCCTCGCCTACGCCTGGCCCATCGCCCGCATGTTTGGCCGCGCCTTCCGTCCTGAAGGCTTCATGGTCAGCACCTGGTACATCCTCGGTGCCTGCTTCTGGTTCCCCTGGATCTTCATCACCGCCAATGTCGCCCTGCATTGCCTGCCCGGCCTCGGTGCTCTCGGTGCCGGCATCAATGCCTGGTATGTCCACAGCGTCATCCTGCTCTTCTTCGTCCCCGTCGGCGTCGGCGCGGCTTATTATTTCATCCCGAAAATCACCGGCCAGGCCATCGCCAGCCAGCAACTCGCCAGCTTCGGCTTCTGGGCACTCGCCATCCTCGGCGGCTGGACTGGCATGCAGAAGTTCATGGGCGGCCCGCTGCCTGCTTGGATGGTCGCCATTGGTTCCACCGTCGGCGTGCTGCTCCTCGTGCCCTTCGGTCTTGTCGGCCTGAACCATCACCTGACCACGCTCGGCAAGCACGACGCCGTCAGCTACAGCCCCACGCTGCGCTTCATCTTCTTCGGATCCCTCTTCTTGCCTGTCACCGGGGTCATTCTGGCTCTCTCCAGCGCTTTCTGGACCGGCGCTTCCATCCAGTTCACCCAGGCTTGGTATGCCCTCCAGACCGTCAGCGTCTATGGCTTCTTCAGCATGTGCGCCTTCGGAGCCATCTACTACATCACGCCGCGTCTGGCTGGATGTGAGTGGCTCAGCGTCCGCCTCATCCGCAACCACTTCTGGTTCTCCGTCTATGGCGTGAGCACCATCGTCATCATGAGCCTCGTCGCCGGCTGGCAGCAGGGCGCGGATTTGAACAATCCGGCGCACTGGAACCTGGACTTCATGAATCACGTCATCAATTCCCGCCCCTACGTCATGGCCCGCGCCATCGCCTGGGCGCTGATCAGCGTCTCGAACGTCTTCTTCCTTCTTCACCTCATGCTCATGGTCGCCGGCCTCGGACGTCGCAGCAATGCGCCGACGCTCCTCTATCGCGACCACGGCCATGACGACACGCACACCTCCGCTCAAGCTTCCCACGCATGATGAACTTCCGCTCCTTCATCCTCGGCCTCGCCGCCGCGTTCGCCCTTCCCTGGCTTCTGCTCATCGTCCTTCCGGCGATGAACTATCAGACGCTCACCCGTGTTGCCTATGACAAGGACAAGGACGGCGTGGAAGGCTTTTATCCTCCTGCGGTCGTGAACGGCCAGGGCCAGCTCATCTACATCCAGGAGGGCTGCAACCAATGCCACACCCAGATGATCCGTCCGGTCCAGCTCGGCCTCGATGGCTGGTATAAGGGCTGGGGTCAGGACCAGGAAGCCCGCCCGGCCGCTCCGGTGCGCAGCAATACCCTTCGTGACTACCTCGGTGAAAAATATGCCCCGCTGGGCGTCCAGCGCATCGGTCCGGACCTCACCAACTACGGCTGGCGTGCCCCGGCTGCCCAAGTGATCCACCAGAAGCTCTACGCGCCGCATTCCCTCCACGACTGGAGCACGATGCCCGCCTACAAGCACCTCTACAAGCTGCAGAAGATCCAAGGTCCCGCCTCCGAGCGTGCGCTGAAGCTCACCGGCAAGTTCGCTCCTCCCGCCGGCTACGAAGTCGTCCCCACCGCCGAGGCCGACCGCCTCGTGGAATACCTGCTTTCCCTCAAGAAAGACTTCCCCGTCCCCGGCCAGTCCGTCGCTGCTGCTCCTGCCGCCGCGAAGAAGTGAGTTTCATCTTTTAGCTTTCATTTTTCAGCTTTTCCATGAGCGCCCCCGCCCATCCCGATTCCACCGACCTCGACCGCATTCACGCCGCCGTGAAGCGTGAGAAGGCCGATCAGGCTCCTTCCAACGCCCCCGCGCCGATGTGGGCCATCTTCATGCTCATGATCGTCTCGATCATCGCCGGCGGTCAGTTGGGTCAAAACCCTTCCGTCGGCCCCGTGGTGGACGTGCGTCCGGGCGGCGGTGGCGGTGCGGATGCGCTTGATCCCTTCGCCCTCGCCATGAAGAAAGGCTCCAGCGGCTACTCCGTCTGCGGTGGCTGCCATCAGGGCAACGGCAACGGCATTCCCGGCCAGTTCCCGCCCCTCGCAGGCTCGGAGTGGGTGCAAGGCGGCACCGAGCGTCTTATCCGCGTCGCCCAGCATGGTCTCGTCGGTGCCATCACCGTCAAAGGCCAGGGCTACAACACCCCCGGTGGCATGATGGGCTTCGGCGCGGCCATGTCCGCCCAGGATCTCGCCAACGTGCTGACCTACGTCCGCAACTCGTGGGGCAACGAAGGCACCATGATCACCAAGGAGATGGTCGAAAAAGTCCGCTCCGAGGAAAAACGCACCACCCAGTGGACCGAGGCCGACCTGAAGCCCTTTGCTGACAAGAACGTCCCCGGAGACATCCCTGCGGGACCCGGTGCCACGGCTGCTCCAGCTGCCAAGAAGTAATTCGCCAACCCAAGATGATCCGTCGTGTGACACAAGACCCCTCCCGCCAGGCGCTACTGACCGCCTTCGGAGTCGTTTTGTGCCTCGCGAACACCAGTTGCGGCAAAATCGCCGACAATGGCCCTCAGCTTCCCCAGGCTCCCTTGGCCGCCGCTGTCGAAGTGGCTGAAAAAACGAGCATCGAAGGCAAAATCATCCTCACAGGCATCGAGGCGGGCTCGCTCCGCAAAGTCGTCGATGTCGGTGGCAATCCATTTTGCACCGGTCACGGCGAAATCATCGACTCGACCTGGAACGTCGCTGCCGATGGCGGCCTCGCCAATGTCGTGATCACCGTCGAAGGCAGCCCGCGTGCCTCCAACATGCCCGCCACCTCGCCGTTGATCGATCAGACGCATTGCGAATTCGTCCCGAACACCCTTTCCGTGCAGCCCGGACAAGCCGTTCGCTTTCACAATAGCGATCTCACCTTCCACAACATCCGCATCGCCCGTCATCAAGCCGGCACCAGTCACGGCGGTGACAACCTCGCAAACCTCGCCCAGGCCTCGCAAGGCGACGCGAATGTCGAAACATTCTCTGTGCCCGGCATCTACCGTCTCGAGTGCGACGTACATCGCTGGATGAAAGCCTGGGTTTACGTTCATGAGGGCATCCACAGCGCCGTTTCCGCCGCTGACGGGACCTACCGCATCGAGCGAGCTCTTTCTGACGGCACTTACACCGTGAAGGCCTGGCACCCACAGTTCGCCGAGCCTCTCTCGCAAAAAGTCACCGTCACCAACGGCACCGCCAAGGCTGACTTCGCCTTCCCGCATGCCCAAGCGTTCCAACTTTGAATTTTTGAACCAGTAACTTTAAACCGAAAATGAGCGCCGCCACGACCCACGATCACTCCCACGCCGCCGACCACGGGCACGACCACCACGAGCAGGCCTGGATCTGGAAATACGTCTTCTCCACGGACCACAAGACCATCGGCATCCAGTATGCCATCACCGGTCTGCTTTTCCTGCTGTTCGGATTCTTCCTCATGCTCCTCATGCGCTGGAGCATCGCCTATCCGGGCGTCGCCGTCCCTGGTGTCGAGGTCATCCGCTCGATTCCCGGCCTTGGGTATGTCTTCAATGAAATGTTTGGCCGCTGGCTGAACGCCGACGGTTCCCTCAATGGCGAGCTCTACAACATGCTCGGTGCCATGCACGGCACCATCATGGTGTTCTTCGGCATCGTGCCGCTTGGTTTCGCTGGTTTCGTGAACTTCGTGATGCCGCTGCAGATCGGCACCATCGACATGGCCTTCCCGAAGCTGAACATGCTCTCCTACTGGTTCTTCTTCCTGAGCGGTGTGATCATGATGTGGAGCTTCTTCGTCGGCACCGGCCCGGTGCAGACAGGTTGGACAATGTATTCTCCGCTGGCCTCCACGACCGCCATCGGTGTGACGAACGTCTGGGACCACGGCCACACCTGGTGGCTCACCGCGATGGTGTTTAACATCTCCGCCTCGCTCCTCGGCTCCGTGAACGTCATTACGACCGTCATCAACCTCCGCGCCAAAGGCATGGGCTGGATGCGCATGCCCGCCTTCTCCTGGGCGATGTTTGTCACCGCCTTCCTCCTCCTCCTCGCCTTCCCTCCGCTTGAAGTCGCCGCTCTTCTTCAGCTCTCCGACCGTGTGTTCGGCTCCTCCTTCTACCTGCCCACAGGCCTCATGGAAGGCGGCAAGCACCTCGACATCTCTGGCGGCGGCTCTCCGCTGCTCTACCAGCACCTCTTCTGGTTCCTCGCCCATCCTGAGGTGTATGTGTTGATCCTTCCTGCCTTCGCCATCCTGACGGACGTCATCCCGAACAATGCCCGCCGCCCGCTCTGGGGCTACAAGATGATGGTGTACTCGATGCTCACGCTCGGCTTCCTCAGCTTCCTCGTCTGGGCCCACCACATGTACCTCACCGGCATGGGCACCATGATGACTACCTACTTCCAGATCACGACGGTGCTCATCTCCGTGCCTTCCGTGATCCTGCTCACCTGCCTCATGATCTCGCTGTGGGGCGGTTCCATCCGCTTCAACACACAGATGCTCTTCGGCTCCGCCTTCCTGCCGATGTTCGGCATCGGCGGTCTCACCGGTCTGCCTCTCGCCTTCTCCTTCATCGACCTCGCGCTGCATGACACCTACTACGTCATCGGCCACTTCCACTACGTCGTGGCTCCCGGCACCATCTTCGCCCTCTTCGCCGGCGTGTATCATTGGTTCCCGAAGGCCACCGGCCGCTTCATGAACGACAAGCTCGGCAAGCTGCACTTCTGGCCCTCGCTCATCGGCATGAACCTCATCTTTGCCCCGATGTTCATCCAGGGCATGGCCGGCTTCCATCGTCGCTGGTATGACGGTGGCAAATACTTCGAGCAGACCTCCGGCTTCCAAAACTGGAGCACCACGCTTACCCACAACATCGGCGCTTTCTTCGGCCTCGACATCCCGGACAACATGCTCTCGCTCAACGTGGTGATGACCTTCGGTGCCATCGTGCTCGCCCTCGGTCAGGTGCCCTTCATCTACAACTTCTGGGTCAGCATCAAGTGCGGCGAGAAGGTGAAGAGCGACAATCCTTGGAACGCCACCACGCTCGACTGGGCTACGCCGACTCCGCCTCCGCATGGCAACTTCGTCTTCGACGTGAACGCCCACCGCGGCCCTTACGAGTACAGCGTCCCCGGCCACCCGACCGACTTCTTCCCGCAGTGGGAAACCGAGCACGGCAAGCCCAAGCCCGACGGCAGCGACGCCCCGGCCAAAACCGAGCACGCCCACGCCGCTCACCATTGATCCTTCGAGACATCGTCACCTCTGACTTCTCACTTCTGACCTCTCACCGAAATGGATATCCCATATACCGTTCACGCCCGGCCTGACACCGGCCTCTACAACGCCAAAGTCGGCATCTGGCTCTTCCTCGCCTCGGAAGTCATGCTCTTCGGCGGTTTGTTCTCCAGCTACATCTTCCTTCGCGTGGGTGCGGACTATCCATGGCCGGTGCATGAGTTGAATGTCACTCTTGGCTGCGTCAACACCGTGGTGCTCATTGCCTCCTCTGTCTCCGTCGTGTGGGCCTGGGCGGCGTTGAAGATGCGCAAGTTCGGCCTCTACAAGATGCTCATGCTCTTCACGGTCGCCTGCGCCGCGACCTTCATGGTGAACAAGACCTTCGAATACAAGGCCAAGTTCGAGCACTACGCCGTGAAGCTCTCCGACGGCACCATCCTCACCGGCCACCTTCCGCATGGCTACCAGATCAAGTTTGGTGAGGTCAACCAGCTCGCCATGAGCATCCCGCTCAAGACCGCCGCTGTGGGTGCTGATCCGATCAACTATGTTCTCAGCCACCTCGACGCCGGTGCTTCCCCCCGCTTCAAGACCGAAGACGGCAAGGAAATCACCCTCGATGAGTCCACCTTCGCCGAACTGAAGGCCGCCGCCATCGAGAAGGCCAAGGCCGCCAACCAAAACACCGCCGGTCTGAAGCTCACCGCCGTCTCGCCGCTCTCTTTCACCGTCGGCCAGTCCGATGTCTTCGCCTACGACGCCTCCACGATGACCTTCCGTGATGGCACCGTCGCCTACGGCAAGCTCGCTGACGACAAAATGACCCTCGAAGTCGATGGCGTCGATACCCGCGGCGTCGCCCAGAAGGAAAAATCTCTCGCGTTTGACCATCGCTACCTTGGCGAAGCCTGGCAGAAGGCCTTCATCGCGAACCGCGATCACCACACCGCCGAGTTCGACAAGAACTACCCGACCCGCGACAAGACCAAGTCCGCCACCTTCCAGAAGGAAGCTTATTTCCTGCATCTCGAGTCCGCCACGCCTCCGGCTGCCGAAGGCCATGGCAATGGTCACGGTGCTGAAGCCCATGCTCCTGCCGCTCATGGCGATGGCCACGGCGCTCATCACCCCACCGTGGTGCTCGAAAAGAAGGACATCACCTTCTTCTCGAACTTCACGCCGAAGCTTAACACCTACTACGCCATCTACTTCACCCTCACCGGCCTGCATGGTCTGCACGTCATTGCTGGAGCGCTGGTGCTCGCCTACTTCCTCTTCTTCAACGGCAAAATGATGCGCGAAGACCCCGAGCATCTCGCCAACCGCGTCGAAGTCGGCGGCCTCTTCTGGCACTTTGTTGACCTCGTGTGGATCTTCCTTTTCCCGCTGCTCTATCTCCTCTGAGGCTCTTCACCTCTCACTCCTAACGTCTCACCTTTCCCGCCATGTCCGACCACGTCGATCCCGCCGAGCTTCAGAAGCACGTCAAAAAGTACATCATCATCGGTCTGCTGCTGATCTTCTTCACCGCCGTCACGGTGGCCCTTTCGTATGTGGAACTGCCCACGCACAGCATGAACATCATCGTCGGCATGATCGTGGCCACCTTCAAGGCCGCCCTCGTCGCTCTCATCTTCATGCACTTGAACCATGAGCGCCCGCTCATCTACAAGGTGCTCGCCTTCACCACCGTCTTCTGCTTCGCCTTGTTCATCCTCTTTGTGATGGCCAACAAGGACCCGCTTGTGGACCGTGGCTTTGAAAAGCCTCTTCAATCCATCGAACAGGCCGCTCCGTAATTTCTTCGCGAGCCCGACACCATGTCCCTGAAGTACTTCCATCTCGTTTTCCTGTTTTTCGCCATCTTGGCGGACGCGGGATTTTGGGCTTGGACGCACTTCATGCCTGAAGACGCCGCCCGTGCCGGTGCGCTGCATTTGAAGCCTTACGCGGGTTTCCTCTGCCTCATCCTGCTCGCTTACGGCGTTCATTACCTCATCAAGAAGATGCGCACGATCATCGTGTGACCTTCGAGACTCCTTTTTCCTGCATGACCCTCTCGCTTCCCATCGCTTGTGCCACCTGCCTGCCTGACAAAGGCAGCGCGGTCGGGCAGGCACAGGGTCTGGCGATCCTCGTCATGCTCGCCGTGCTCGCCTTCATGTTCCTCTGTGCTGGCGGCATCGTTTTCACCCTCGCCCGCCGCCAGAAAAAGCACGCCGCCAGCCTGGCCGCCTGAAACCTTCAAACCTGAAACTTCCCCAACTCATCCCATCATGAGCGTCTCCTGGATCAATGAATTCTTCGGTCAAACCCCGAACGCCTCCGAGCACGGCGGCCTCGTGGACCACATGCTCGGCTTTGTGCATTGGTTCATGCTCGCCCTCTTCATCGGCTGGAGCATCTACCTTGTCCTGGCCTTCACCAAGTTCCGCGCCGCCCGCAATGCCAAGGCCGACTACCACGGCGTGACCGGCCATGCCACGACCCACATCGAAATCGGCGTCGTCATCGTCGAGGCCATCCTTCTCCTCGGCTTCGCCTTCCCGCTCTGGGCCCGTCAGGCCGACGACTATCCGGTCTCTCCCGACACCATTAAGATGCGTGCCCTTGGTGAGAAGTTCCTCTGGAACTTCCAGTATCCCGGCAATGACACCGCGCTCAGCACCTGGGATCCCCGCAACATCAATGCCGCTGCTGGCAACACCACCGGCAAGGACCTCCACGACCCGAACGGCAAGGACGACTTCGTCAATCCCGGCACCATGAAGCTTCCTGTCGGTCGCCCCGTCATCGTCGATGTCGCCTCCAAGGACGTCATTCACAATCTCGCCCTCGTTCCGATGCGTGCCGCCCAGGACGCCACGCCCGGTGTCAAAGCCCACATGTGGTTCAAGCCTGTCAAAGAAGGCACTTGGGACATCATCTGCGGCCAGCTCTGCGGCCCGGGCCATGCCCAGATGAAGGCCGTCCTCGAAGTCATGCCCGCCAAGGACTTCGAAGACTGGAGCAAGGAAATGTCCGCCAACGCCGCCAAGAAGGCCGCTGAAGCCAAGTAAGGCATCCGGCGAGGTGGCCATGACGAATGAAGAATGACCGAATGATGCGAAAGCTCCTCCGCGAGCCACTCTTCGGCATTCATTCGTCATTCTGAATTCATCATTCGTCATTCTCCCGCCGTGTCCCGAGCCTTCCACCGCTACTCTCTCCTCACTCTCGTCGTCGGAGTCGTGCTGATCTGGTGGGGTGCAGCAGTCACCACCGAGGATGTCGGTCTCGCCGTGCCTGACTGGCCGTTGTGCTTCGGCAAAATCAATCCCGAGGGCTGGTATCGAGTGCCCGCTTTGCTTTTGGAGCACGGACATCGTTGGATCGCCACCATCATAGGCTTTCTCGTGCTCGGGCAATACTTCTGGGCCATGGCGAAACATCGTCCAAACATGGTCGAGGCCGCCATCATCCTCATCACCGGGGTCGGCTATCTGGTGCTCGTTTACATGGGCGTGCTCGCCGCAGCGGCTTTCATCCTCTTCCTGGCCTTCAGTTGGCTCTTCATGTCCTGGTTCGGCCAAAAGTGGCATCTGCTGCGCGGTCTCACCACGCTTGCCCTCTTCCTCGTCATCCTCCAGGCCTCGCTCGGCGGCCTCCGCGTGCTGAAAATGTCCAACGTCTATGGCATCGTGCATGGCACGCTCGGTCAGCTCTTTTACTGCCTGCTCATCCTCATCGCCTTTGCCTCATCTCGCACCTGGGAGGAAGGCCAGCTTCGCCTCAGTGCCTCCACCGCTCGCAAGGCCCGCTGGTGGTCTCTCACGTTATTTCTTGTCGTCTTCACCCAGCTCGTGCTCGGGGCCACGCTGCGCCACACCCAGCGCCACAACCTGTGCGCCAGCGACATTCTCACTACGCAGGGCCATGTGATCCCTCCAACCGTGCCCGCCAATGCCTTCGTGCTCTTCCTGCACAAATACTGGGGCTTTGGCACCGCCGCGCTCGTCATCTTCGTCGCCATCCAGGCCCACCGCTGGCTCGTCACCATGCCGCGCCTCCGCTTCGTCCCCACCTTGCTGCTCTACCTCCCGCCCATCCAGGTCAGCCTCGGCATCTTCGTCATCCTCACCGGCAAATCCTTCTGGATCACCAACTTCCACGTCCTCACCGGCCTGACCCTTCTCGCCCTCAGCTTCCTGCTCGCCGCCACCTTGTGGGGCAGCTACCTCCGCACGCCCGTCGAGCCCGAACAACCCCAGCCGCATGGATGAGATCTCCACGCTCTGTGCCCGCGTGGGCGAGGACAAACTCCGCGCCATGGTCGCGGCGTTTTATCGTCGTGTGCGTGTCGATGATCTGATCGGCCCGATGTATCCGCAGGATGATTGGGAAGGAGCCGAAAAGCGTCTCGCCGACTTCATCGTGTATCGTTTCGGTGGCCCGCAGACCTACATCGAAGAGCGAGGCCATCCGCGACTCCGCGGGCGACACATGCCTTTTCCCATCGACCTCGCCGCCCGCGACCGCTGGCTCGATTTGATGGGCTATTCCATGCGTGAGGTCGAAATTCCGGCCACGGAAGCCCCGCTTATTGGAGCCTTTTTTGCCCAGGTGGCCGACATGATGCGCAATCAACCCGGCTGAGCCGCTTTCCCGTCATTGCCAGTCTGCAAACGCGGCCTAGCATCCGCGCTTCCTGCCGCATGGCTTCCATCCTGAAATCGCTCAGCCTCATCGCCGATCCCACGCGGGTGCGGCTGCTGCTGTTGCTCCGGCAGGAGGAGCTCAGTGTCGCGGAATTGCAGGAAATCCTCTCGCTGCCACAGTCCAACATCTCCGCACAGCTCGCCAAGCTGAAGGCCGCGGGGCTCGTGAACGACCGTCGCAGTGGCAAGAACCGCCTTTACCAGCTCGAAGAGCCCGCCGCGAAGGATCGTGAGGCCCACATGCACTTCCTCGCCCTGCTCGATGCCGCCGGTGCGGAATTGCGTGAGACAGCCAAGGACGCCACCGCGCTGCAAATCGCCCTGCAAAAGCGTGCCGCCACCGCCAAAGCCTACTTCGATGCTCTCGCGGGCAAGTTTGGCCGTCACTACATCCCCGGCCGTTCGTGGAAAGCCCTCGGCGAGACTTTGCTCAAGCTCATGCCGCCGCTCGTCATCGCGGATCTCGGCGCAGGCGAGGGCACGCTTTCACAGCTCCTCGCGCAGCGGGCGCAAAAGGTCATCGCCGTCGATAACAGCGAAAAAATGGTCGCCTATGGTGCCGAGCTTGCGCAGCGCCATGGCTTCACGAATCTCGAATACCGCCTCGGTGACCTCGAGCACCCGCCTGTCGAGCCCGCGAGCGTCGATCTAGCCTTCCTCAGCCAGGCCCTGCACCATGCGCAGAACCCGCAGGCCGCGCTGCGTGCCGCCGCCGCCATTCTCAAGCCCGGCGGCCGCATCGTCGTGCTCGATCTCCTGCAGCACCAGTTTGAAAAAGCCCGTGATCTCTATGCCGATGTCTGGCTCGGCTTCACCGAGGCCGGGCTGCATGAAATGCTCACCGCTTCCGGCTTCCATCACATCGAGACCAGCATCGTCCACCGCGAGACTCGCAGTCCCCACTTCCAGACCGTGCTCGCGATGGCGGAGAAGTGATCACCGACTCAGTTTCCCAGCCACGATTTCAATTGGCTCACGGTCTCCTGTTCGTGCGTGAGCATGAAAAAGTGGCCTGCGCCCTTCAACAAGTGGGTTTGGCTTCCGATGGTGACTTTCGAGAAGTGCCCTGATCGCACAAAAGCCTCCTCACCACCGGCCATGAAGTAGTGCGCGGGATTCGCAGATGGGCGTGTGACCGGATACGCGGCCATGCAGATCACCCCAGCGAAGGCATCCGGCATCAGCGAAGCGATTCGAAGTACACCAAACCCACCTGCGGAAAGCCCGACAAGCCATGGTGGTTTCATCCGGAACTCCAGCCGTGCCTGCACCGCCTTCAAACACTCGCTCAGGTAAGCAGGCGAGATCTTGGCAGGTGAAATGCCCCAGGCCGGGCAGATGATCAGATGCTTTGGAAAGTGACGTGCCAGATAGTGCTGATACCAGAGGAAGCTACCGCCGTAGCCATGCAAAAACACCATCACGGGCGACTCCGCCGTCCAGCCATCCGGCACATGCACATTCGCGAGGCCATGGGCCGGCGTCTCCTCGCTGAAGCAGTAGCTCAAAAGGCTCGGAGCCTTCTGGTAAACCGCCGCCGCCGCCATCTGCCGATACTGCTCCGCCACCAGCGGCTGGAGTTGCTGGGCCTGTTCCATCGTCAGCCCTAGCAAAGCAGGCTGCGCGAGAGCGAGGTTCACCGTCGTCGCCTCCGGCACGCTGCCCTGCGCCAGTCGAAAGGCGGGCATCCACGCCATCACCTTCGGTTCCAGCCTCAATGGGGGAGACGCATGCCTCGTCGGCCAGGTCACTTGGATGATCTCAGCTGCCTTGGCAGACCCCGCAAAGGTCGCCAGCAAGATTATCAACCATCGTTTCATGCCCTCAGGCTATCACGCCAGCCGCCGACGCGGCAACAGCCGATTGCCTTCTTGCCAAAGGAGGCCGCGAGACATGCGGCCCGCGCTGCCGTTCACTCGACATGCTGCCGATCCACGATCCGAAGAGGTTCTCTCAAGGCCGCCTCAAGCCCTTCCTTTGTAATCCAGCCGTCTTCGGCCATTCGATGAAGGACTACGTTCCGTGCCGCGAGAGCAGCCTTGGGGTCACGAAACGGTGAGTAGCGTTCGGGTGAGCGTATCAACCCGACAAGCGTGGCTCCTTCCACAAGATTCAGATCGGATGCTTTATGGACAAAATAGACCTGTGCGGCCGCCTCAATGCCGAATACGGACTTCTTGGCCACCAAACCGAAGTAAACGCGATTAAGATAGAATTCGAGTATCTCCGCCTTGGCGAAGTGCTGCTCGATTCGTCTGGCAAGAGCCAAAAAGAGCAGGTGGCGATTCGAGTGACTTTCCAGATCGAACGCATTCTGGGCGAGTTGCTGGGTGATCGTTCGGCTTCCTCGCACTTCGCGGCCGCGAAGGTGGCCCCAGAATTCGCGCCCCATTCCGACATAGTCATTGCCATCATGCTGATAGAAACGCGGGTCCTCGCGGCTGATGAGCGCCTGAAGAACGTGGGGCGGCACCTCGCTAACAGGAATGGAACGCTGAATCGCATCCGGCGGGACTCCGGGATCGGCAAGCCGCGACAAATCAAATGTCGCCGCCTTGTCCACTGCGGGCAAAATACAGGCAAAGTAGAAAAACACCGCGCAGCCAACAGAAACTACCACGCAGACAGCCAAAGCCGCCATGAGCACTGCGCGAGTCGCGATACGATGTGGTTTGGATGAGCGCTTCATGAGATGGCACTACCGAAAACTAACAATGGGAGTTCTCCAATGAACAAACGGTGAAATGCTGGTGATCGACATTCGGAAGACAGCACATGCGGCTTGGGCCCCTTTCAAGGCCACGCCAGCCGCTGAGGCGGCAACAGCCGATTGCCTCCTTGCCAAAGGAGGCCGCGCCCGTATTCTCGCGGGCCGCGTAACCCCCCATCCAACGCAAACACCCCAATGACCCAGCTCGACCAGCTCAAGCAGCACACCGTCGTCGTCGCCGATACCGGCGATTTCGAGGCGATGAAGGCCTACAAGCCTCAGGACGCCACCACGAATCCTTCTCTCATTCTCCAAGCCGCCTCGAAGCCGGAGTACAAGGCCATTTTCGACAAAGCTGTCGCCGACGGCAAATCCGGCGGCGTCGATGCCGTCATGGACAAGCTCGTCGTGGCCTTCGGTCTCGAAATCCTCAAAATTGTGCCCGGCCGCGTCTCCACGGAAGTCGATGCCCGTTTGTCCTTCGACATCCAGGGGAACATCGAAAAGGCCCGCCAGATCATCGGCGCGTATGAAGCCGCCGGCATTCCTCGCGAGCGCATCCTGATCAAGATCGCCTCCACCTGGGAAGGCATCAAAGCCGCCGAGGTGCTGCAAAAGGAAGGCATCAACTGCAACCTCACCCTCCTCTTCAGCCTCGCCCAGGCCGTCGCCTGCGCCGAGGGCGGCATCAAGCTCATCTCCCCCTTCGTCGGCCGCATCCTCGACTGGTACAAGAAGAGCACCGGCAAGGACTTCGCTCCCGCGGAAGACCCCGGCGTGCAGTCCGTCACGCAGATCTACAACTACTACAAGCACTTCGGCTACAAGACCGAGGTCATGGGTGCCAGCTTCCGCAACAAGGGCGAGATCACCGAGCTATGCGGGTGCGACCTCCTCACCATCAGCCCCGGCCTGCTCGGCGAGCTCGCCGCCAGCGAGGACGCCATCACGCCGAAGCTCAACGCCGCCAACGCCAAGTCCCTCAAGATCGAGCGCATCGGCAGCGATGAAAAAACCTTCCGCTGGCTCTTCAACGAAGACGCCATGGCCACCGAAAAGACAGCCGAAGGCATCCGCAACTTCGCCAAGGACATCGTGAAACTCGAAACCATGGTCAAAGCCGCCCTCGGCTGATCCGGTGCTTCCAGCCCATTCATTCCAAGGCGCGGTCCGAAAGGTCCGCGCCTTGTTTTTGGGGTGAGGGAAGGAGGACGATGAGAACGCTCGTTATTGCCGCAGAGGAGCAGAAAGGCAGAGGACGCAGAGAAAATGAGTCATTGGTTGCTCTCCAGCCACTTAGATGGTGGAATGCTGAGAATGAGCACAAAGCTTGAAACACAGTGGTCTTTCACCCTCAGAAAGAACGTCCACATGTACTCCCATGATTTGAGAGTTGTTTGTGCGGGTGCCGAGTTTCAGATTCCGTGTGAGGATCTTCCTGGTTCCAAAAACCAGATTGGCATCTGGCCATACCATTTGGAAATGGACCAGCAATCCTACTCCACGTTGATCCAATCACTCATCGCCTGGGCGAATGGGCAAAATCTGAAGTATCAGATCTACGTCACCAGAGACGACTGCGAAACGAATCTGGGCTTTTGATCCTACCATAAGCTCAATGAGAAGTTATTGATCCTCAAATTCTCTGCCACCTCTGCGCCTCCGCCCCTCTGCGGCAAAAAACGAGCGTCCCAAACCTACGAGTTTGACGCCGCGGAGGGAGCCGCCCGCGCTCACCGCCCCGGATGCCAGCGATAGTGACCCGTGAGCGGAAACTCAAACAGGCGGTTTTCGCACTGCGGGCCTTGGCCGATGTTGTGGACGATCCACGGCGTGGTGCCGCCATCGGGTGCGGGGACGACCAAAGCGATGTGCGGGAGCTTTCCAGCGACGGTGCAGGTGATGAGATCGCCGGGAAGGTAGTCGGAGCCGTTTTGCGTGACGGGCAGCGAGGCACCCTGACGCTTCAAGAAGACCTGCAAATTCGGCACACGGCGGTGGTCGATGTTTTTATCGGGAGCGGCGAGGCCCCAATGCCGCGGATACACGGAGAAGTGACGCTTCATGTCCTCGTGAACGAGCTTTTGCAGATCAAAGCCGAGCTTCCGGTAGCTGCGGATGACCTCGTCCGTGCACACGCCGGTATCGGCGGGCACATCGCCGCCGGGATAATCGAGCCGCACATAGGCCGGATCGTAGCGCACGACCTGATGCGTGCGGTCGAGAGCCGCGTGAATGAGTTTTGAAGCCACGCTGTCATCGGTCGGCGCATGCTTTCGCGATTGCTCAGCCAGTTCACGCGTGCTTTGCGCCGGCACGGGCAGCAGGGCGAGCGTGAGGAAGAGCAGCAGGCGCTTCATGGCGGCACCGTTTAGAAGCCCACGGTGTAAAAGAAGCCCTGCGAGACCATTTCAGCCTCTGGAATGGTGATCCAGCGTTCCTTGTAGTTTTCGCCCCAACTGTCGCTGAAGGCGATTTCGTTGGTGTCCTTGTTGTAGCCGATGATGAGCACGACGTGTCCAGTTTCCTTGTCCTTGCGCAGCGGGCTGCTGGCGGCTTCACCAGTAATCTTGGTCTTCCACTCGGCCCAGTTGGTGACGCTCTTGCGGGCCTTCGTGCGTTCATTGGCGACCTTGTTGAAATCATCCGTGCTGTAGAGCGTCCAGATGACCGGCACGCCTTTGTCGATGTGCTTTTGCAGTTCCTTGATCTTGAGCTCGCCCTGCCAGGAATCCGCGGAGCGCTGCTTGCTGCGGATCTGCTTGGCCATGCCGTCAAAGATGGCCTGCATGCTGGTGCCGCCGCCAAAGCCGGTGTTTCCCTTGTTGGCGATGATGTACATGTCCGCCGGGATGCCGAGGAAACGCATGGCACGCTCCGCGGTGGCGGGTGCGCAGTAGCCTTTCGGGCCTTGATCGACCATCGGGATGTCGCCGATGACCACATCACCATTCTCGCGTTTTTCGAGGTTCGCGAGGGCGCGGGCCTTGATGACCTTGTCCACGGTGTCAGCCACTTTGCCGCCCGCATCAGCGAAGCTGCTCGGCACAATTTGAATGCCGACGTACTCGCCCTCCACATCCGCCAGCAGGATGCTGTGACCACGCCAGTCCCAGCGCAGCATGGTTTCACGCACGGATTGCGAATCGCCGATCCGCTCCTTTGTTGGCTCGCCGAGCGTCTTTTTGAGCGCGGCGGTGATGGCGGCGACATCCTTGTCCATGGCGGCTTTGACGATGGACGCAGCCTTGGCAGGCGGTGTGTCTTTGTCGAAGTGCATCTCGCCGCTGCCCTTGGCGCTGAAGAGATCGCCTTTGTTGGCAAAGACGAGCGAGAAGGAGGTCACGCGGTCATTTTCCGCATACATGGCGACGGAGAACGGATGCGCTCCAAACATCTGGAAGTCGTCTTTCGTGTAGCTGCGAAAGCTGCTGGCGACCTTGGTCTTCGACTCCGACGGGATGCTGAGCTTCTGCGCGAGCTCCTCCGCCGGGCTTTCCCACAGCGAGGTGTCGGAGAAAAGCGGCTGGCCGATGGCCTCGTTCACCGCGGTGGGCGGCAGCTTGTCATTCGGCGAGGGTTTGTAGGTGGCCTTGGCAGCGACCGGAGCAGCGGGAGCACCGGCAGGCAGCGACTTCAAATACTGCTGATCCGCGGCGGAGAGCGAGGCGATGGGCAGCGTGAACTGCTGGCCGGCCGCGGTGACAATGGTCACATTCGCCCCGCTGACGCCGAGCACGCGAGCCTGCACGGTCTTGCCCTGGGCACTGGTGAAGGTGCGCATTTCCGCCTGGGCAAAGGCGATGCCGGAGGAAGCCGCGAGAGCAAGAAAGAGACGGGAGGAGGTCTTCATGGCGGCCTTTTTATCGGAAACGCTCGCAAACGTCAAGGTCGCCGCCACAACGCAACTTCCCCCGCCTCCGGCCGTTTGAATCGCCCGCATGAAAAAGCTCCTGCCGCTCCTCGCTCTCCTTTCGCTCACCGCCGCCGCCCAGCAGCGGCCTGATCCCTTTCCGGTCTGGGACCGCAACCAAGACAGCAAACTGAGCCCCGAGGAGGTGCCGGAAGGCCTGCGCAAAAACTTTGACCGCATCGACACCAACAAAGACGGCTTCATCTCGAAAGAAGAGCATCAAACGGTCTTCAGCCGCCTCACCAAAGCCCCGATCCCGACCACCCCGCGACTGCCGGACAACATCGAGACGAAACGTGACATCGCCTACGCCGGCACGGAGAACCCTCGCCAGCGTCTTGACCTCTACCTGCCGAAGAAACGCGAGAGCGACAAACCGCTGCCGGTCATCGTCTTCATCCACGGCGGCGGCTGGAAAGGCGGCGACAAGGCCAGCGGCATCAGCAACGTGGGCCGATTCGTGGGCAGCGGAAACTACGCCGGTGTCTCGGTGGGCTATCGGCTCACTGGCGAGGCGCAGTGGCCGGCGCAGATCCATGATTGCAAGGCGGCGATCCGCTGGATCAAAGGCAACGCGAAGGAGCTCGGCCTCGACGCGAGCAAGATCGCGGTGTGGGGTTCCTCAGCCGGCGGGCATCTCGTGTCCTTTCTCGGCGCCAGTGGCGATGTGAAATCGCTCGAAGGCACGCTCGGCAAGCACACCGATCAGGACAGCAAGGTCACCTGCGTGGTGAATTTCTTCGGACCGGAGAATTTCGTCACGATGGTCACGCAAAAGAGCACGGTGGACCGCACCACGGCCGACTATCCCGAGGCGCTGCTCATCGGTGGTCGCGTGCAGGACAAGCCGGAAGCCGCGAAGGATGCCTCGCCCGTCACGCACATCTCCGCTGGCGATGCGCCGGTGCTCACGGCTCATGGCACCGAGGACCCGCTGGTGCCTTACGAGCAGGCGGTGGAGTTCGACGCGACCTTGAAGAAGGCTGGCGTGGAGTCTCTGCTCATCACGATCACGAATGGCGGCCACGGTTTCCGCAGCCCGGAGCTGGATGAGCGTCTTCAGCAGTTCTTCGACAAGCACCTCCGCGGCATCGCAGCAGAGATTTCGACGAAGGCGATCACGGTGGAGCCTCGGCGCTGAGCCTCACACCACTGGCGTGATCAACTCGCGACCGGCGAAGTGGGCGGCGAGGTTGTCGATGACGAGCTGCGCCATCGCACGACGTGTCTCGTGCGTGGCACTGCCGACATGCGGGAGCAGCACGGCACGCTCGCAAGCCATGAGTGCCGCGGGCACGCGGGGCTCATCCTCGAACACATCGAGGCCCGCGGTGCGGATCGTGCCGGCTTCGAGGGCCGCGATGAGGGCTTTTTCATCCACGACACTGCCACGGGCGATGTTGATGAGTGTTCCTTCCGCTCCCAACGCGGCCAAAACGTCCGCGTTGACCAGTTTGACGGTCTCCGGACCTCCCGGGCACGCAACGATCAAAAAGTCACTTTCCGCCGCGAGGGTCTTCAAGTCGGCAAAATAGCTCCACGGCACGTTTTGAGGCTTTCGGCCGTGGTAGGCGATCCTCATGCCATGCGCCTCCAAACGCTGCGCAATGGCTTTACCAATGCGGCCGAGCCCGAGGATGCCCGCGACCTTGCCACGCAGCGCATGCGCGAGCGGAAACGGGCCACCGAGCCACTTCGAGTCATGCAGAAAGCGGTTGGATTCGACGAGACGACGGCCCGTCATCAGCACGAGTGCCACGGCGATATCCGCCACGTCATCGGTGAGCACGTCAGGCGTGTTCGTGACACGGATGCCCCGTTCTTTGCACCATGCCACCGGCACGCCGTCATAGCCCACGCCCATCACGCTGATGATTTCGAGCTTCGGGAAGGCCGCGAGCTGCTCGATGCTGAGCTGCGTGCCACCGAGCGGCACGATGGCGCGGACATTCTCGGAAGGATTCGCCAGCTCACACACCTGATAGGCGGCTTCGAGCGGCTGGCGGAGGAAATCAGGAACGGACGCGGCGAGGAGGACTTCGGGAGACATGGAGGCACAGAGTGATGCGGGCACTCCTGCCCGCAACGTCATTCCATAGGCAGGCAGGAGTGCCTGCCTCACATGGCCTCACGGCTGCGGCTTGTTCGAGGGCGCGGGCGGGGCGTCCGGCTCGAAGTCGAGGACCTCTTGATGGGTGCGCAGGGCTTTGCGGGCCTGATTGAAGAGGGCGCTGAGGTCCTCCGGGTTCTGCTGCTTCTTCTCGTCGAGATAGTCTTGGAGCTTCTTGATCTGCGCATCAGCATCGAGGCTCACAGCCCCCATGGCCTTCTGCGCCTTGGCATACACATTCGTGAAGACACCCTGAGCCTGCTCGAAGGCCTGGCGGGCACCTTCGCTGCGCTCGTATTCCTTTTCGGCCTCGCGGAACTCCTTGCTGAACAGGCGCTTGAAGAAATTGCCCTTGGGCTTCTCCGTCACCTTCGAGGCCTGGGCTTCAAAGTAGGCCTGCAGCTCGGTGAACTCCTGCATCGGCTTTTGATACTGCTTTTTGAGGTAGCCGAGGCCGGTGGTGATGATCGTGAGCCGCTCGACATCCGCCTTCGCGAGCGCCTGGCCGGCTTTCACCTTGTCTTCGAGACTGTTCAGGTAGCCGAGCGTGGCCTTGTTGCCTTCAAAGATGTTCTCAAACTCCTTCGCGGCAGCAGCGAGGCGTGAGCGCTCGCCCTGGCGCATGGCAGCCACGGCCTTGTCGTGCTCCGCGTTGATGGTGTCGATGGTCTGCTGATGCTTCGCGGCCTGGTTTTCAAGCGCCCGCTGGAGCTGCTCATCGCGTTGCTTGAGCGCCTCCGCGTGCTCGCCCTCGAGGCGGGTCAGTTGGGCACGCAGGGCATCATTGTCCGAACGGGTCTGGAAAAGAAACCAGCCCAACACACCGGAGCCGAGCAGGGAGATGACAAGCAGGGTGACGAGGTTTTTGATCGCAGTCATGGGGGACCATCCGGCCAGCGCAGGAAGCATGCAAGGCCAAAGCAGAATTGGCCCACGAAAGCCCTTCGCTGGGCTATGGACCGTCTGACTCCTGCCCAAATGTGGAAAAGTGAGGACCGCGGAGAAGAATGGACAGCGGAGCGGCTTTCATGGCAGGCTGCCAACGCACGTCACGCCTCCCGCTTCTCATGGAATCCGCCCGACCTACCGCCGTCCGCCATCACATCCTCGCCACGGCGACGGTGGTGGCCTTCCTGATGTATCTGGACCGCATCTGCCTGGCGCAGATCATCAGTTCGGACTCGTTTCAAAAGAGCATCAAGCTGGACCAAGGTGAGATCGACCTGATCAAAGGAGCCTTCTTCTGGGCCTACGCACTCTTCCAGGTGCCTGCCGGATGGTTGAGCGACCGCTTTGGCGCCCGCGTGCTGATCACGCTCTACATCGCGGCATGGTCCCTTTTTACCGCGGCGACGAGTTTCGCGTGGGGCTTCTGGACGCTGTTCTTCGCACGACTGCTGTGCGGTCTCGCCGAGGCGGGCTACTACCCGGCGAGCAGCAGCCTCATGACGCGCTGGGCGCATATTGGCTCCCGTGGATTCGCCAGCTCGATCATTTCGTGGGGCGGACGCATCGGCGGGGCGCTGGCACCGTGGCTGACGGCCTTTGTCATTCTGCGATCCGGTGACTGGCGCTACGCTGGCTGGCTCTACGGCTTCGGCGGCCTTGTTGTGGCACTGGCCTATTGGATGGTCTATCGCGAGCATCCGCGGCTGCACCCGCGCTGCAACGACGCGGAGATCACCCTGCTGGCGGAGGGCCGCGGAGACTTCCAGCCATCGAAGAATCCCCCGCGCAGCTTTCCCTGGGCGGAGGCCTGCGGCAGCCTGAACCTGTGGAATGTGAACGCGGTGCAGTTCTTCACGAACATCGGCTGGGCCTTCCTCATCCTCTCACTGCCGGACTACCTGAAAAAAGTGATGAAGCTCGACGATGCCGGCAGCGGCTGGGTGACCACCGCGGCGCTCTTCATCGGCATCTCCGCCCTGCCGATCGGCGGCATGACGACGGATGCGATCTCACGCCGCTGGGGCAAACGGCTGGGCCGCATGCTGCCGATGTCGCTGACAAAATTCGCCGCCGCTGCCTGCTACCTGCTTGCCCTGACCACGGACTCGCCCTGGGGTATGGCGCTGACCTTTGGTCTGGTGACCTTCTTTGCCGATTTCGGCCTGCCGGCGATGTGGACGACGATGCAGGACATCAGCGGGAAGTATCAGGCGCAGCTTTTCGGCTGGGGAAACATGTGGGGGAACTTCGGCGCGGCCATCCTGCCGGTCATTTTCACGAAAACGCTCCTGCTCTACGACACGAACCACGACTACCACGAGGGCGTGTGGCTCTGCGCCGGTGCCTTTGTGCTCGCGGGTGTCTTTGCGCTCTTCGTCAACGCGGAGAAGCCGGTGACGAGGGAGTAAACTACTTCAGCGCGGCATACACGCGGTGCACATCGTCGTGACCGTCGAGGGCCTGAAGGAAGTTGGTGACCTCCTCACGCTGGGCGTCGGTGATTTCGGGATACTCTTTGGGATGGTAGCCGAGCTCGGAGCTCGTCACCTGCCATCCGGCGGCCTTCAGCGCCTTCGTGACGGCATCGAGCGTGGTCGTTTGCGTGAAGAAACGGGCACCCACATGGCCGGCGGCCTCTTCGTCCTCGAGCTCCATCGGCTCGACGTTCTCCGCTTCGGCTTCGAGGGCGGCGACTTCGATGTCGATCGACTTGTCGGCATGATGCGCCTCGATGAGGCCGCAGTGGTCGAACATCCACGCGACTTTGCCCATGCTGCCGGCACGGAAGAGCACGCGAACCTCGGACGAGGTGCGGTTGTTGTTGTCGGTGAGACACTCGACGATCACCGGCACGCGATGCGGCGTGAAGCCTTCATAAATGACGGTCTCGAACTGCACGGCGTCCGCACCGGTGCCGCTGCCCTTCGCGATGGCACGCTCGATGGTGTCCTTCGACACGCTCTGCTTGCGGGCATTGATCAAGGCGGCGGCGAGACGCGGGTTGAACTCGGGATGCGCTCCGCCGAGCCTCACCGAGACCTGGATTTCGCGGACGAGCTTGCCCACGATCTTGCCTTTCTGGTCCGCGGCCAGTTCACGCCATTTTTGCTTCCATTGTGCGCCCATGTGTTGTCGTCAGGTTGAGATTTGAGGCCGCCATAAACGATGAAACAGCCCCGAATGCAAGCTGCCGGCTCTCACAGCTCTTTGATCGAGATGTTGCGGAACTGAATCAGGCTCGATGCGGCTGACATTTCGCCCGTTTTCGGGTTTTTGCCGCCGTGGTGCTGCAAACCGAGTTTTCCCTTCGCGGGCACACCGGGCAATTGGGCGTTTTCGATCACGGTTTGGCCATTCAGCACCACCGTGAGGCGATCTCCCTTCATCGTGATCTCAAACGTGTTCCACTCGCCCACGGGCTTGTCGGCCTTCACTTTCGGCGTCACGCCCGCCCGCACCTCCGGAGGCATCGTTTTGTCCATGCGGTAGCCATACACCTCGCCACTGCCGACGGGCCAGCACCAGATGTTGATCTGCGATTTGCCCTGGCCGCGCAGGTAAATGCCGGAGTCCGCATTCGGTGTCGGGATTTTGATCTCCTTGCCCTTGTCGTCGAGCTTGTGCGTTCCATCCGGCAGCACCACCGGCATGTCATAAAGCCCCGTCGTCTGCTTCAGCCGCCAGTCGATCTTCAAAGTGAAGTCGCCATACTCCTTCGCGGTCCAGAGGTTTTTGTCCTTCCCCGGTGCCTCGCTGCAAGCATCGTAGTCGATCACGCCATCCAGCACCTTCCAGTGACCATTGTCACCCTCAGGCACGGTCCAGTGCGTGAGGTCCTGGCCGTTGAAGAGGCTCGTGAAGCCGTGGTCAGCAGCTTGGAGAGACAGCGTGAGGGAGAGAAGCAGCAGCGGCAGTGTTTTCATGGCGTGGTGTAGGACACCGTGAAGATACCTTTTCTTGCATCCGCCTGCTTCACGGTCATAGCTCGCCGTCCTATGTCGAAAGTCACCCTCGGCCTGGTGCAGAGCCGGGCTTTTTCATCCAAAGACGAAAGCCTGCGCCAGCATGTGGCGCTGATCCGTGACGCGGCGGCTCGCGGGGCGCAAATCGTGTGCCTGCAGGAGCTTTTCAACACGCCCTACTTCTGCATCACGCAGGACACGGAGCTGTTTAACCTCGCAGAGGCCGTTCCGGGGCCCACGACGGAGGCTTTGGCTCCGCTGGCGAAGGAACTCGGCGTGGTGATCATCGTGCCGCTCTTCGAAAAACGCGGCCCGGGGCTCTACCACAACACCGCGGCTGTGATTGATGCCGATGGCACCGTGCTGGGCAAATACCGCAAGATGCACATCCCGCAGGATCCGGGCTTCGAGGAGAAATTCTACTTCACGCCCGGCGACCTCGGCTACCGCGTGTGGGACACGAAATTCGGCCGCATCGGCGTGCTGATCTGCTGGGATCAGTGGTATCCAGAGGCCGCACGCATGACCGCGCTCATGGGCGCGGAGATTTTGTTCTACCCGACGGCCATCGGCTGGCTGCCGAGCGAAAAAGCCGCTCTCGGCAAGGCGCAGCACTGCGCGTGGGAAACCGTGCAGCGAGGCCATGCGGTGGCCAACGGCTGCTTTTTGGCCGCGGTGAACCGCGTGGGCACCGAGCAGCAGAGCGAATTCTGGGGCCAGAGCTTCGTGGCGAATCCGTATGGAGAAATCGTTGCCAAAGCCTCGGTCACGGATGAGGAGATTCTCATCGTGGAGTGTGATTTGCAGGCCGTGGAGGATTTTCGCCGCATCTGGCCGTTTTTCCGTGATCGCCGCATTGACACCTACGCACCCCTGACCAAACGCTATTTAGATGAGCAAAGCTAATTACCCGCAGAACTACCGCCTTCCCGCCGAATTCGAGCCGCAGGAGGCGATCTGGCTTTCGTGGCCTTCCAACAAGGAAAGCTGCCCGAAGACCTTCCACAAGCTCCAGGACAAGTTCGGCGAAATCGCCAGCGTCATCAGCCGCTACGAGCGCGTGCGCATCAATGCCCCGATGCTCGCCCACATGAACATCCGCCTCTCCATCGCCGACAACGAGGGCGATCTCTCCCAGGTGGACCTTTACGAGCACAACACGAACGACGTGTGGTGCCGCGACCACGGCCCGATCTTCATCAAGCACAACGAAACCGGCAAAGTCGCCATCACCGACTGGGAATTCAATTCCTGGGGTGGCAAATTCGCCCCGTGGGACCTCGACAACGGCATTCCGGAGAAAGCCGCGAACGTTTTGAAGATGGAGCGCTTCACCTCGAAGATGATCCTCGAAGGCGGTGCCATCGAAACGAACGGCAAAGGCACGCTGCTCACCACCGAGTCCGTTTTGCTCAATCCGAACCGCCATGGCGGAAAGCCCGGCGACAAGGCCGCGGTCGAAAAAGAGCTGAAGGCCATGCTCGGCGTCAAAGACATCGTCTGGTTCAAAAAAGGCATCGAGGGTGACGACACCGACGGCCACATCGACGACCTCGTGCGCTTCGTGCGTGAAGACGCCGTCATCTGCATGGTCGAGCCGCGCGACACCGACCCGAACCACAAGGTTTTGAAGGAAATCCGCGAGCGTCTCGACGACGTGAAGGCTCCGGACGGCGGCAAACTTGAAATCATCGAGATCGAAATGCCCCAGGCCATCGAAATGAAGGACTGGCGCCTCAGCCGCCTGCCCGCCAGCTACGCGAACTTCCTCATCCTCAACAACGCCGTCATCGTCCCGCTCTTCGGCAACAAGAAGAAGGACGCCGCCGCCGAGGACAAGATCGCCGAATGCTTCCCCGGCCGCGAAATCATCTCCATGATGGCCAAGGACCTCGTCACCGAAGGCGGCGCATTCCACTGCATCGCGATGCAGCAGCCGAAGTAATTCCTGATTTCAGATTCCTGATTCCTGATTCGTCAGCGAGGCGGGAAGTGAATCAGGAATCTTGAATCTAAAATCAGGAATCCTACCATGCCTCGCTCCGACGGTCGCAATCACGACCAACTCCGCCCAATCGACTTCATTGTCGATGTCGCTCCGCACGCCGCTGGTTCGGTGCTCATTAGCTTCGGCAACACACGCGTGATTTGCGCGGCGACGATTCAGGAAGACGTACCGCGCTGGATGAAGGTGCAAAACGTCAAGGGCGGCTGGCTCACGGCCGAGTATTCGATGCTGCCGTATTCGACACTCGACCGCAAAGAGCGTGAAAGCAGCCGTGGCAAGCCCGACGGCCGCTCCACGGAGATTCAGCGACTTATCGGTCGCAGTCTTCGTGCGGTGATCGATCTCGAAAAGCTCGGTTCACGCACGCTGAACATCGATTGCGATGTGTTGCAGGCCGATGGCGGCACGCGCACGGCTTCCATCACCGGAGCCTGCGTCGCGGCGGCCATCGCGTGCAATCGCCTGCTCGAAAAAGGCAAGATCACCCGCCAGCCGATCAAAAAGAAGGTCGCCGCGGTCAGTGCTGGCATCGTGAAGGGCGAAACGCTGCTCGATCTCTGCTACGTCGAGGACGCCGCGGCTGATGTGGACTGCAACGTCGTGCTCACCGAAGACGGCGAGTTCGTCGAGATCCAAGGCAGCGGCGAAGAAGCCACCTTCACCGAGCCGCAGCTCCATTCCATGCTCGAAGTCAGCCGCAAAGGCATCCGCGAGCTCTGCGCCCTTCAAGAACAGGTCATCCAAGCCGCCATGAAACCCGCCAGCGGCAACCAGCTTCAAAACCTGGCCAATTTCTTCGCGAAGAAGTGAGCCGTGAGGCGGCGGCGGCCTCGCAGCGCCGCTAGACAAGCCGTGGCGTTCGCGTTAAACCTCGCCCGCACACCGACCACCATGAAATCGCTCCTCTCGCTCGCCGTTTTCGCCTCCCTCGCCCTCACCGCCGCCGCAGGCGAAGTCGAGGTCTTCAATGGAAAAGACCTTACTGGCTGGGAGGGCAACAAGGACCTCTGGAGCGTGAAGGACGGCGCCATCACCGGCATCACCGGCATCACCCCGCCTGACCCCGCCGATCCGAAAAAGGGCATCATCAAGCACAACACCTTCCTCGTCTGGAAAGCCGGCAAGGTGAGTGATTTCGAGCTGACCTTCCAATACCGCATCGAGAAGGGCAATTCGGGCGTGCAGTATCGCAGCAAGGAGCTCGACCCCGGAGCCTTCGGCCCCATCATCAGCGGTTATCAGGCCGATTTCGAGGCGGGCGACAAGTATAGCGGCATCCTCTACGAAGAACGCGGTCGCGGCATCCTGGCCCTGCGTGGTGAAAAGACCACCATCAAGCCCGGCGCCGATGGCAAGAAGCCCGTCGTCGAGAAAAACGGCACCGTGGGCGATTCCGCCGCCATCCAGGCCGCTATCAAGAAGGAAGAGTGGAACGACTACAAGATCATCGCCAAGGGCAACCATGTGCAGCACTTCATCAATGGCATGCAAACCATCGACGTGACCGACGAAGACGCCGCCAACGCCCCGAAGGAAGGCCTGCTGGCCCTCCAGATCCATCAGGGCCCGCCGATGGTCGTGCAGTTCAAGAACTTCAAGCTCGTCGAACTCAAGTAAACGCCTCCCCGCCATGCGCCTCCGGCTTCTGCTCGCCTTTCTCGCCGCGTCCATCACCACCGCCGTCGCGGACACGGAATACATCGTGGTCAGCGGCGGCCCCGCGGTGAGGGAGTTCGAGGACCTGCGCAAGCCGAATGAGCAGCACGACCGCTGGTGGGGAAACTTCATCCGCACCGCCCGCGTGCGCATGCAGGAAATTCACAAGACCGCGCCTGCCGGCACGCAAATCACCTGGCTCGTGTATCGCGACGGCTATGTGCGCCGCTCCGCCTCCGAGCGCCAGCCGCTCACGCAGAACATCGAGTCCGTGCCCAAGGCCTACCCCTTCATCAAACTGGTGTGGTTCCGCAGCACGGACGAGCTCATCCGCTACATCAACAGCGGCAAGAGCCGCTGGAGCACGAAGATCTCCGGCTTCGAGTACTTCGGCCACTCAAACATGTACAGCTTCATGTTCGACTATAGTTCCGATGTGTATGCGAACTCCACCTGCTGGCTGCACCAGGCTGACCTGGGGCGCATCCACGGCAGCGCCTTCGCCAAAAATGCCTACTGCAAAAGCTGGGGATGCCACACAGCCGAGAGCATGAGCACGGCGTGGCGGAGGCAGACCGGCGTGCCGCTGGTGGGCGCGAAGGGAAAAACGGACTACAGCCACATGCACGAGCGCGGCTGGCACGTCGGCCTCTCGCCCGGCTCACGCTGGATCGAGCGCTGAAGCCATTTTCTCCTCACGACTCGAAACGAATCCCGGAACAATACGAGCCGATGCTGCGTGTCGTGGCCCCATCGGCATGTGTTTGGGCCAGCGCCGCCTGCACACGCTCCTCTGCCATGCTGCCCTCGATCTCGATGTAGAAACGATACTTGTTCGGCTGGCCGCGGATCGGGCGTGATTCGAGCCGTTTCATGTTCACGCCTGCCTCACTCAGTGGCGTGAGGAAGCGGCAGAGGCTCCCCGCGCGATCCGGCAGCTCCACGACGAGCGCGGTGCGGTTATGCGTGGCATCTGGCGTGTTTGCGGCGTGCCCGAGCAGGAAAAACTGCGTGATGTTCGGCACCTCGCCAGCGATGGGAAAATGCAGGATGCTCAGCGCATGGCGTTCGGCGTTTTGACGCGGGCCAATCGCGGCCGCGCCGGGTGTGGCGGCGGCTTTTTCAGCGGCCTTCGCCGTGCTGGGCTCCACGATGCGCTTCGCCTCCGGGTAGTGAGCCTTCAGCCAGTCATCGCCATGGTAAAACGGCATCGCGTGAGAGTGAATCGTGCGCACCTCTTCGCCCGGGCGACCGAGCAGCGCCAGCTTCACATCCAGCGTGAGTTCTTCGACGATGCTGAGCTGGCAGCGGGCATCGAGCAGCCGGTCCACCGTGTCGATGATGAAGCCACCGGAAGAGTTTTCGATGGGCACGATGCCGAGTGCCTCGGGCCGGCTGCTGAGGAAGTCGAACACATCGCCAATGTTGTCACGCAGGCTCACCGAGGCACCGGGAAAGCGCATCTGCGTGATGAGATGCGAGAAGCTGCCCTCAGGTCCGAGGCAGGCAATGGTGGTCGCGGGAGTGTCGCTCATGAAAAGGCCGCGCATGCTGCCGTGGGGGCCTCATCAGGTCAAGGAGGCAGGCACGGGCTTGATTCCATCGCGTGGCGGGGCATGGGCTGGAGGCATGGACTGGGATGTGCTGCTGCTTTTATTCTTCGCTGGCTTGAGCGCGGGATTTATTGATGCCGTCGCGGGCGGCGGCGGACTCATCTCCGTGCCCGCGCTGCTTTGGTCCGGCCTCACACCGCAGATGGCGTTGGGCACAAACAAAATGCAATCTACGTGGGGCACGCTCATGGCCGTGCGGAAGTATGCCAAAGCAGGCCTCGTGTCCTGGCGTGAGGCACGGCTGACGGTGCTGGTGACCTTCGTGTTTGCCTGCGCCGGCACCTGGACGGTCACACAGGTGAGCAATGACCTGCTCAAGAAGATCGTGCCATGGATGCTGCTGGGCATCGCGCTGTATGTGCTGCTGGTTCCCGGCTTTGGGAAGGTGCCGGCGAAGGCACGGCTCGGCATGGCGGCCTTTGCGGGCGTCGCCGGATGCGTGCTCGGCTTTTACGATGGCTTCTTCGGGCCGGGCACGGGCACCTTTTGGGCCATGGCCTGCATCTCGCTGGCCGGGATGGAACTCACGCGTGCCACCGCCTTCACGAAAGTGGCCAATCTCACCAGCAACCTCGCCTCGCTGGCCGTCTTTGTGATCTCCGACCGCGTCAATTACAGCATCGCCGCGGCCATGATCGCAGGCCAGCTCCTCGGTGGACGCTGGGGCGCCTCGATGGCCATCCGCCACGGTGCTCCTTTCATCCGCGTGATCTTCCTCAGCGTGGTTTTTGCCATGGTGATCAAGCTGCTGTGGGAGCAGTTCCGATGAGCAGGCAGCCCTCCATCTCCGTGCTCATGCCCGTGCGCGATGCACATGAGACGGTCGAGGCAGCCATCGCGAGCGTGCAGGCGCAAACCATCGCGGATTGGGAACTCGTCATCGTCGATGATGGCTCGCGAGACGGCACTTTGGAGCTTTTGAGGAAGATCGCGGCGAGTGAGCCGCGCATCGTTTTGATCGTGCAGGAGCCGAAAGGCATCGCGGAGGCACTGAATCGCGGTTTGGCGTCGTGTCGGGGCGAATTCGTCGCGCGGATGGATTCGGACGATGTGATGAGCGAACGGCGTTTGGAGCTCCAAAGCACGTTTTTGGCCGCGAATCGCGATTGTGGGCTCATTTCGTGCCGCGTGCGCTTTGGCGGCTCGGAGGCTGGTTACGCGGTGCATGTCGATTGGATCAATTCGCTCACGAATCCCGATGAAATGAGCCTGCGACGCTTTGTGGAGGCTCCCGTGGCGCATCCGAGCGTGATGTTCCGGCGTGAGTTGATCGAAAAACACGGTGGTTATCGCGACGGGCCATTTCCGGAGGATTACGAGCTGTGGCTGCGATGGCTGGAGGCCGGTGTGCGCTTCGGAAAAGTCGATGCGGAGCTGCTGACATGGAATGACCCGCCGCAGCGCCTTTCGCGTACCGACTCGCGCTACTCCGTGGAGGCCTTTTATGCGATGAAGTGCCTCTATCTGAAGAACTGGCTCGAAACGCATGCAACCGGCCGCGAACTCTGGCTGTGGGGCGCAGGCCGCATCACCCGGCGGCGCTTTGATGCGCTCCCAGTCACCGGTTTCATCGACGTGGACGAGGCCAAACGTGGCACTCACCACGACGGCCGCGTCGTCCGCCTGGCCGATGATCTGCCGGAACGCGAAACGAGCTTCATCTTGGCCGGAGTCGGTACTCGCGGTGCTCGCGAGGCCATTCACGCGCATCTCGTGCAGCGTGGTTGGGTCGAAGGGCGTGATTTTTTGCTGGTGGCGTGATGAAGAAATGGGGTATGACCGCGTTCACACGCCTCCAGCCATGATTCGCTCTCTTCTCGCCACTCTCGCCCTCGCGGTCACCGCCAGCGCCGCGCAGCCGCCGAACATTGTCTTCATCTTCTGCGATGACCTCGCTTATCAAGCGATGAGTTGCTACGGCGACAAGCGCAAGCTGCTCGAAACGCCGAACATCGACCGCCTCGCGAAGGAGGGCATGCGCTTTGACCGCTGCCTCGTGACGAACTCCATCTGCGGACCGATGCGTGCCGTCATCCAGACCGGCAAGTACTCGCACGCCAACGGCTTCTACAACAACAGCAACAGCAAGTTCGACAGCAGCCAGCCCACCTTCCCGAAGGTGCTGCAAAAGTCCGGCTACCAGACCGCGATCATCGGCAAGTGGCATCTCATGACCGATCCCGTCGGCTACGACTACTGGAACGTCCTCCCCGGCCAAGGCGCTTACTACAACCCGCCGATGACCGAAAACGGCAAGCAGGTGAAGTATGAAGGCTACTGCACCGACATCATCGGCGACCTCACTTTGAAATGGCTCGATGGTCGCGACAAATCGAAACCCTTCATGATGATGAGCCAGCACAAGGCCCCGCATCGCGAGTGGGAGCCGCCGCTTCGTTTGCTCGGCTTCGACAACGACCGCGTCTATGAGGAGCCGGAGACGCTTTTCGACAGCTACAGCGGCCGCAGCAAGGCCGTGAGCGATCACGACATGGGCATCGACCGCACCTTCACCGAGCGCGATGCGAAGCTCGTCGTGCCCGGCAATCTCACCGCCGAGCAAAAAGCCGCGTGGAATGCCTATTACGAGCCGCGCAATGCCAAGTATGCCGCCGCCTCGCCCACCGGTCGCGATCTCGTGAAGTGGCGCTACCAGCGCTACATGCACGACTACCTCGCCTGCGTGAAAGCCGTGGATGAAAATGTCGGCCGCGTGCTCGACTACCTCGACAAAAACGACCTCACGAAGAACACCGTCGTCATCTTGAGCAGCGACCAGGGTTTTTATCTGGGCGAACACGGCTGGTTCGACAAACGCTGGGTCTTTGAAGAAAGCGTGCGCACGCCGTTCCTCGCCCGCTGGCCCGGCGTCATCAAACCCGGCAGCGTGAACAACAACCTCACCAGCTTGCTCGACCTCGCCAGCACCTTCCTCGACATCGCGCAGGCTCCGCCGATGGAGGGCGTGCATGGTCGCAGCCTCGTGCCACTCATGAAAGGCGAGACACCCGCCGACTGGCGCAAGTCGCACTACTACCACTACTACGAGTTCCCCGTGCCGCATCGCGTGCGCCCGCATTACGGCGTCATCACCGATCGCTACAAGCTTATCCATTACTACACGCCCGATGTCGATGACTGGGAGCTGCTCGACCGTCAAAAAGACCCGCTGGAGACCAAAGACTTCGCCAACGACCCCGAGTATGCCGACACCGTGAAGGAACTGAAAGCCGAGCTGACCCGCCTGCAGAAGCAATTCGGCGAAACCGTGCCGCCGCCGCGTTTTACCCACGGCAACAAGGCCTTCGACAACGAACCACAACCGCCCGAGCAGCCGAAGAAGAAGGGGAAGGGCAAGAAGAAGGCGGAGTAACGCGGCTCACTTCGCGCCGTTCTCGAACCAGGCGAGCAGATCGAGGATCTGCTCGGCCTTGAGAGCGTTCAGCAGGCCCGCAGGCATGGGCGATACCTCGGAGATCGTGCGCTCTTTGATCATCGCCTTGCCAATTTCGATGGTGTCGGGCGCGAGCGGGTTCGGTTTGAGCACGACACGTTCGTCGTCCTCGCCCTCGAGGCTGCCGGAGTGTGTTTTGCCATCGCTCGTCTTCACGGTCACGAGGCGGAACTTTTCGTCGATGAACTTCGAGGGGTTCAAAATGTGATCGAGCAGGTCCTTGCGGCCAAAACGAGCGGACACTTGAACCAAATCGGGTCCGAAGACCCCGGCAGGCAGCGTGGCATCCGTGCTCACGCGATGGCAAAACACGCATTGAGCCCGCACCAGTGCATCGCGGGCGCTTTCACGGCTGCGGGACTTCGCGTCCATTTTGGCGAGTTGAGGCTCCAGGTCGGCGAGGGTCCAGTTTTTGAAGCTGTGACCCGGCAGCGCATGCGGCGACAAGGCGGCCGGTTTCGGCGGATTGATCACCGCGGCGAGCTTCACCGCCTCGTCCGGTTTCAACGCGGCGGCGAGTTCACTGCGGGTATCGCTGATGGCTTTGAAGAAGGTGGAGGCTCCGGTCATCTTTTCGGCCTTGTTGAGGGCCTCGAAGGCGATTTTTCGCTGATCGAGCGTCCAGCCGTCCTTCAAGTAGCGGAGCATGAAGGGATAAAAGAGCAGGTCCTCCGAGCTCGTGGCCGCTGTGAGCAACGGCATGGTCTTTTCGATGACGGCGGGAGACTTCAAATAGACGAGCAGGCGGCAGAGTTCGCGGTTTAATAAGGTGTCATCCGCCGGATAAACGGCCCACGCGGCCAGACGATCCTTTTGAGTTGGTTCGCCCTGTCTCGCGATGGCCACGGCGATGACCCGCAAGGCATCCAAGGTGGGCTTTGGAGCGGCTTTGAGCACGGCATCGAGCAGCGGTTCGAGGTCTTGTTTTTGTCCCACGCGGGCCAAAGCCAGCAGCGCCTGCATGTCAGTGCTTTGCAGCGCCTCATCACGCCATTCCGCCACCGGGCGGTTTTCGAGCGAGAGGCGCTTTTGATGCTGCTCGGCATGTTTGTCAGACCAGTCGGACTCGTCCGACTCGTCGGACGATGTGCCGGTCACTCGATACAGTCCGCTTTGGGTTCCTCGGCCACCCGTGACGAACCACATCGCGCCATCGGGACCGATGCAGCCATCGGTGACGTTGAGCGGCCGGCCGGTGATGAAATCCTCCTGCGTCACCTGCTTGCCAAAATGCACCGCGATGATCCGCCCGTAGCTCCAATCGAGCAGGTAGAGCGCTTCTTGATATTTCTTCGGAAACGCTGCGCCGTAACCGAAGAAGATGCCGGTGGGTGAGGACAGGCCTATGTCGATCACGCTCGGCAGTGTGTCCGCATACCACGATGGAAAGCGCCCGGTGCCGCGACGCCAGCCGAAATCGGCGCCGGGCACGACATGCAGCACGCGGGTAGGCATGTACCATGGCGTGCCGACATCGCGCTCCATGTCCGCGTCGAAGGTGAAGAGTTCGCCGCGTGAGTTGAAGGCGATGTCGAGCGGGTTGCGCAAGCCGCCGGCGAGCAGCGTGATCTTGGAGCCGTCCGGTTTCACGCGGAGGATGTGCCCGGCGGGCAATTCCACATTGCCGTCGAACATGCTGCCATCCCACGGATTCGGGATGAGCTGGTCGTGGGCATAGTTTTTCAGCGGCGAATCCGGCGCGATGTTCTCGGGGATGAGCACGTTGTTCCCATGCGCCACGTAGATGTCGCCCTCGGGGCCGAGCTTGATGTGGTTGCGCCCATGCCCGACGCCGCCGCCGGTGCGCATGAGCTCCTTTCGCTCGTCGAAGGTGCCGTCGCCATTCGTGTCGGTGAGGCGAAAGAGGGCCTTGGTGTTGTTGGCGTTCGCGAAGAGGGATCCGTGCGCGTAAAGCAGCCCGCGGCATTCGAGCAGTTCGTCGTCGATGACTTCGACCTTTTGATCGCCGCTGCCGCTGATCGTAAGCCGGATGAGGCCCTTTTTCTCCTTCGCGAGCGTGAGGCGGCCCTGCTCGTCAAAGGCCATCGCCACCCACGAGTCCTCGCCGGGCTGCGCAGAGCGGACAAGCTCGGCTTTGAAGCCCGGCGGCAAGCTCAAGGTGGCCGCGTCGGTGGCTTGATTCTGCGCTCCGGGCTTGGCGAGCTGCCAGGAGTTGTAGGCATCGAAGGCCTTTTTGAGGTCGAAGGGGTTCTTGGCGGGATCGGCATCGGTGGAGCCTGAAACGACCGCGTTTTGCCAGGCGGCATCGGTGACGATCCAGCGCACGGCGGCGAGGTCGCCATTGAGTTCGAGCAAGGCGGCCGCTTTGGCTTTCGCGGGCACGCGGAGGCCAATTTGATGCGTTTTGCCATCGCCGAGCTGCCGGGTGAGATCCGTGCCGGTGGCGCTTTCCGCCTGGGCGATGGTCTTGATGGCTTTTCCATCGACGAGAACCTCCACCGATACCTCCGCGGCGGTCAGCAGCACGGCTTTGAGCAGCTTCCCTTCGTGGCGCACCTCGCGAGTGATCGTGGCGGGCTTTTCGGCGGTCAGCCACATCGGTGCGGGAGGCCGGTTGGCCATCTGAGCGAGGGCAGGGGAGGCCAGCAGGAGGGCGAAAAGCAGGAAACGCATCCTCCCAAAACGCCCCGCGGCCTTCGTGGCTTCCAAACCGCTCTCAAAGTGCTGTTCGAATGAAATTTGCGATTGCCCAATGTTCGTGGGTTAACCTAAATTCATCTTTAACATGTCTATCCGTCCCCTCGTCCTCGCTGCCATCGTCGGTCTTTTCACCGCGAATGCTTCCGCCGCCGTGCTTTTCAGCACCCTGGGGCAAGCCCAGGATGAGGCCCGCACGTTCTCGGACACCGACAACTGGTGGTCCTCCGACTTCACCACGGGCTCCCAAGCCTCGACCATCACCTCGATCCGGGCCGCGATGGGTAACTTTGACACCGTCGCTCACAACTTTGACCTCTATCTCTACGCAGATGCCGCGGGAGAGCCGGGCAGTGTGATCGCCACCTTTTCCTCCGCCAGCATCACCGCGGCCACCACGGGCTCGAACAACTTGGTGTTCAATCACGCCGGGGCCTCGCTCGACGCCAACACCACCTACTGGGTCGTGGTGAAAATGCAGGAGGCCATCGCCACAGACAGCCCCTACTGGTGGCTGAACTACACGGACGATGCGGATGCAGGCAGCAGCTTCACGACAGTGGCTGCCACCGCGCCCAAGTTTTCCACCGACGCCGGTTCGAGCTGGAGTGACTACGGTTCCGGCAATTTCCGCATGGACATCAACGGGTTCACGGTCGTCCCCGAGCCCTCTCGTGCCGTGCTTGCCATCGCAGGCTTGTTTGTCCTGGGCTTCCGCCGCCGTCGTTGATGGTCAGCGGGGCCTGAGTGGCTGAATCGAGGGTTTTGCGTCCTTGCGCCGGGGGCTTTTGCGCCCATCATCCGCGCCCTCACTCATCACCCACGACCATGGCCGACATCTCCACCTCCGCTGCTGACAAAAAGGAAAAGGAATACTTCACGAGCGTCCCTCAGGAGACGCCGGGCTTCTTTCTCAAAGGTTCCCACCAATACGATTGGGGTCTCAAGAACCGCCTCAGCCAGGTTTTCAATCCCAAGGACGGCCGCACCGTGATGCTCGCCTTTGACCACGGCTATTTCCAAGGCCCTACCACCGGCCTGGAGCGTGTCGATCAGACCATTCTGCCTCTCGAACCCTACGCCGACTGCCTCATGCTCACGCGTGGCATTCAGCGCAGCGTCATTCCGGCCTCCACCCGCAAGGCCATCGCTCTCCGTGCCTCCGGCGGCACCTCGATGGTGAGCCAGTTCGAGGAGTGGGAAGGCGAAATCGACGGCAAGAAGGCCAAGTTTGGCCGCCCCGGTTTCGAGCCGCTCTCCAATGAGTCCACCGCGCTGAACATCGAAGAGGCCATCCGCCTCAACGCGAGCGTTTTGGCCGTGCAGGTCTTCATTGGCAGCGCCTACGAGCGCCAAAGCCTCAAAAACCTCACCGACCTCGTCGATGCGGCTTCTCGTTACGGCATCGCCGTCATGGGGGTGACCGCCGTGGGTCGTGCGATGGCCCGCACGCCGCAGTATTTCCGCCTCGCCACCCGCATCATGGCGGAACTGGGCGCCCACGTGGTGAAGTGCTACTACACCGACACTGAATTCGACACCGTGACCTCCTGCTGCCCTGTGCCGATCGTGATCGCCGGTGGCAAGAAGCTTCCGGAGCTTGATGCGCTGAAGATGAGCTACAACGCGATCCAGCAGGGCGCAAGTGGCGTGGACATGGGCCGCAACATCTTCCAGAGCGAAGACCCCATCGCGATGATGAAGGCCGTGCGCGGTGTCGTGCACGAAGGCCTCACGCCGGAGCAGGGCTTCGCGATGTTCAACGACCTCAAGGGCAAGAAGTAAGCCCTCGCGGCGATGGAGTGATGGAGTTTTGGAGTATTGCTCCAATCCATCACTCCAGTCCTCCACCACTCCATTCTTCCGGCCCCGCCCGATGTTTCACGATCTCTACGACTACCTCTACCACGACGCGCCCACCGGCGGCATTCCGCTGAAGGGCACCGGCATCGTGCTGGGGATCGCCTTGATCGTGTCCCACGCGTGGGTGCTCATGAATGGGGACAAGACGAAGGCCTTCCTGAAGGCCTTCCCGCGCACCTTCAAATGGGGCGTGATCCTCATGGTCATCTCGCTCGTGTGGGCGTTGTTCCTCCTGTCGAACATGGACATGGGCGAGTTCTACAACATGCGCCGCATCTTCATGCTCATCGTCGCCGCCGGTGCGGTGGGCATGATCATGTTCGTGCCGGAATTCCTTGCCGTGCGGGCGCTCGGCTGCCTCATGCTGCTGGCGGCCAGCCCGGTGCTTTACGCCGCCTTCATGCAGCCGCAGACCAGCCGTCTGCTCCTGCCCATCCTCGCTTATGCGTGGATCATCGCGGGCATGTACTTCATCGGCATGCCCTTCCTGATGCGTGATGGCATCACCTGGCTCACCGCGAAGCCCGGCCGCTGGAACGCCGCTGTGTATGGCGGCATCGGCTACGGCGTGCTGCTGCTCGCCACGGCCATCGTCTCGTATTGACCGGCCATGAAACCGCCACCTCGCGTGCTCGTCATCCGCGGCGGGGCCATCGGGGACTTCATCCTCACCCTTCCCGTCATGCGTCTGCTTCGGGAGATGATCCCGAATTGCCACCTCGAGGTCATGGGCTACCTCAGCATCGCCACGCTCGCGCAAACCGCCGGCCTTGCTGATAGCGTGCGCAGCCTAGACCACCGCACCATGGCGGCTCTCTTCGCCAAAAACGCCCCCATTGATGAGGCGCTCGCGGAGCACCTGAAGAGCTTCAATCTCATCGTCAGCTACCTTTTCGATCCCGATGGCCACTTCCGCGCCAGCATGGAACGCATCGGCGTGAAGACCCTCATCGAGTGCTCCCACCGCGTGCAACCGGATCAAGGCCACGCTTCCCGCCAGCTCGCGAAACCGCTCGAGAAGCTCGCCATGTTTGTGGAGGACTCACATCTCCAAACGGCGCACTTTGAGCGTCGCGAAGTCATTCCAAACCGCCTCGCCATCCACCTCGGCAGCGGCTCGGAAAAGAAGAACTGGCCACTCGAACGCTGGCTGGCCCTGGCGGAGGATTTTCGTGATCACGAGGTCATTTTCATCACCGGCGAGGCCGAGCAAGAGCGCGGCGTTTGTAGTTCGGGCTTCAGCCCGCTCATCAAAAACTGGCACTCGCTACCACTTCCCGAGCTCGCGAACCGTTTGAGCACCTGCGCCGCGTTCCTCGGCCACGACAGCGGCATCTCGCACCTCGCCGCCGCCTGCGGCGTGCCCTCGCTGCTGCTCTTTGGCCCCACCGATCCGGCCGTGTGGGCACCGCCCCAGCCGTGGGTCACCATCCTTCGCGCTGAAAACGGCGATCTGGCCTCTCTCGATGACCAGCGGGTAAAATTGGCCGCCCGGCAAGTTGTGGAAAAAGTGATGCGTGATAGGTGATGCGTGAGTCCTGCCATCCCGACCTTTCCGGTTCACGCATCACTCCTCACGCATCACGTTTCATGTCCGACCACAAACAGCCCGAACGATTCCGCACCATCCTCATCCTTGGCGCTCCCGGCAGCGGCAAAGGCACGCAGGGCAAGGTGCTCGGCTCCATCCCGCGTTTTCATCATCTCGCCTGCGGGGATGTGTTTCGCTCGCTCGATACCCGCACGCCGCTCGGGCAGAAGTTCGTCGAATACTCCAGCCGAGGCGAACTCGTGCCGGATGATGTCACCGTGCAGCTCTGGCATGCCAATGTGAAGCACCGCGTCGAGGCGTATCAGTTCAAACCGGAGATCGACTTCCTCGTGCTCGACGGCATCCCGCGCAACGTGGAGCAGGCGAAGCACATGGAGACCCACATCGAGGTGCTCAAAGTCTTCCACCTTTCCTGCCCGGACCGCACCGAGCTAGCCCGCCGCCTGCGCAAACGCGCCCTGAAGGACAACCGCTTCGACGACGCCAACGAAGCCGTCATCCAGCAGCGTTTTGCCACCTACGAGGCCGAGACCAAACCCATCCTCGACTACTACCAAGGCGATCGCGTTGTCCCCATCGACGCCTCCCAGGCTCCCGCCAAGGTCCTTTACGACATCCTCGGCGGCATCATGACCCTCGACGCCTGGAAAGAGCTCGAGAAGATGAAAATCTGATGCGCGTCCTTTTCATCGGCACCGGAGACATCGGCCTTCCTTCGCTGGAGTGGCTCATCAACACGCCCAAGCATGAGGTCGTCGGCGTCATCGCGCAGCCCGACAAGCCCGTCGGCCGCAAGCAAGTGCTCACGCCACCTCAAACCAAGGTCCGCGCCCTTGCCGCCGGATTGCCCGTCTTCCAACCGCTCAAGATTCGAAACGCCGTCGAAGAGCTGAAAGCCTTCAACGCCGACATCGCCGTCGTCGTCGCCTACGGACAAATCCTCTCCCGTGCTGTGCTCGACGTGCCACGGCTCGGCTGCCTGAACATACACGCCTCCCTTTTGCCCCGACATCGCGGCGCCGCGCCCATCCAGGCCGCCATCCGCGATGGCGACAGCGAGACCGGCATTACCATCATGTTCATGGATGAGGGCCTCGACACCGGCGACATGCTCCTCACCCGCACGCTGCCCATCAACGCCGACGACACCGGCGGCAGCCTGCACGACAAACTCGCCCTCCTCGCCCCATCGGCACTCGAAGCTGCCCTCGACCTCATCGCCGTCGGCAATCCACCGCGTGAAAAGCAGGACGAGTCCAAAGTCACCCACGTCCGCAAACTCACGCGACAAGACGGCAAGCTCGACTGGTCCAAACCCGCCGCCGAGCTCGAACGCCTCGTGCGATCCTTCACCCCATGGCCCGGCACGCATTGCCTGCTTCACGGCAGCCAGTTAAAAGTGCATCGTGCATCGCTTGAGCAAGCGGATGCCTGCCCGGCCCCCGGCACCATCGTCCGAGCCGATGCCAGCGGCATCCTAGTGAGTTGCGGCAGCGGCCTTCTCAATCTCCTCGAAGTCCAAGCCGAAGGCGGCAAGCGTCTGCCAGCCGCCGATTTCCTCCGTGGGCATCCGCTTGAGGCCGGCGCGATGCTCGCTTAGCACTGCGAATGCTCGCCGCTCTGCAAAACGCCCGTCCTGAAACGGCCATCGTGCTCGGCTCCGGCCTCGGAGCTGTCGCCGAGGCCTTTGGCATCGAGTGCGAGGTGCCTTACGATCAAGTGCCGGGCCTCAGCGCCTCCACCGTGCCAGGTCATGCGGGCCGTTTCGTGCTCGGAAGGCAGAACGGAAAGCCCATCCTGCTCGCGCAAGGCCGCCGCCATCTCTACGAAGGTCTCACCGCCCACGAAGTCACCGCCAGCATCCGCTTCATGCACGAGATCGGTGTGCGGCGTGTCGTGCTCACGAATGCCGCCGGAGCCATTCATGACTCGTTTCACGTAGGTGGCCTGATGCTGATCACCGATCATCTCAACCTCCAAGGCACCACGCCCCTGCTCGGCGGTCCACACTTCCATGACATGAGCGAGGTTTACTCACTCACACTGCGCGAACGCTTGCTTGTCGCGGCAAGGGAGCAGCATCTCACGCTGCATCAGGGCGTGTATGCCGCGTTGCTCGGGCCGCAGTATGAAACGCCCGCGGAGATTCGCATGCTGCGCACGCTTGGTGCCGATGCCGTCGGCATGTCCACCGTGCCGGAAGCCATCCAGGCGCGTGCACTCGGAATGGAAGTGGCTGGCATCTCCATGCTCACGAACTGGGCCGCGGGTCTCAAAGCACAGACGTTGCATCACGCCGAGGTCGTCGAGGTCGGCAAAGCCGCGAGCGCCGACCTCGCGAAGCTGCTCAAAGCCGCGCTGTGACACACTCCCGATGATCGCCTCTCAAATCGCCGCCGTCTTCCGTGAGAACCGCGTGCCATGCATCGCGCTGAACATCATCGTCATCACGTTGGTGGGTAGCTACTATCAGGTGCCGGCCATCGCGGAAGTGTGGGAGGCGGTGGGAGCGTTCAAGCTGAAGTGGGCGTATGCGTTTTCGCTCGGCTCCACGATCTTCGCAGCAGCGTTGCTGCCTTCGCTGGTGCAGCTCGTGATGGGCACCCTGCCTCCGGAAGGCCGCTGGAAGCGTGTGGGGCTGCTTTCGCTGTTTTGGGGTTATCGCGGCATGGAGATCGATTTGTTCTACCAGGTGCAGGGATGGCTTTTCGGCACCGGAAACGATGCGGCAACGCTGATCAAAAAGGTGGCGGTGGACCAGTTCGTGATGAGTACGATCTGGTTTGTGCCCACCGTGCTCATTGCCATGCGTTGGGTGGACATGGGCGGCTCGTGGGCACGCACACGAGCCTCGCTGACACGTGAGTTTTGGACCCGCACCTGCCCCACGGTGATGGTGACGAACTGGCTGGTGTGGATTCCCACCCTCGCACTGGTTTACAGCCTGCCGCCTGCCTTGCAGTTCCCGCTCTTCTCGGTGGTGATGTGCTTCTTCATCCTCATCGTCACGCTGCTGGCACGCGGCGATCAGCGCAGCATCAAGTAGTG
>JAEUHK010000049.1 GCA_016795465.1 Verrucomicrobiaceae bacterium
ATCGGCGAGCACGACGATGCCTTTCGCGGCGGCGTCCTTCGCGAGCTGGCGGATCGTTTCGCAACCGGCTACATCGATGGCCACAGGTTTCGCGATGAGCACATGCTTGCCCGCGGCGACGGCATCGACGGCCTGCTGCACGTGAAATCCGGGCGGGCTGTGAATGGCGATGGCATCGACGTGCTCCAGCATGCGCTTGTAGCCATCGAGACCGCTGAATTGGCGTTCCGGCGCGATTTTGAACTTTTCGCCGAAGGTCTTCACGCGATCCGCAAAGTAGTCACAGGCCGCGTGAAGCTGAAAACCGGGATTTTCGGCGATGATGTCCGAAACGAAGGTCCCGCGACCACCGCAGCCGATGTTGCCGATTTTGAAGACGGGGCCGTTGTAGGCCGGTTTCGGCGTTTCAGCGGCGTTTTGCGCGATGAGTTGATTCGTGACGGCGAGCAGGCCGGTGGAGTGGAGGAAAGAGCGTCGGTTCATGATTGGGAGAGTATTCACGGGCTTCAGCCCGAGTGCAGGTGGCTTGGTAAAAGGTGAACTTGGATTGTATGGCGAGTTTGGCGGGCTAAAGCCCGGGATTACACTGACCAGTCGAGCACGACTTTGCCGCAGTTGCCGCTTTCCATGGCAGCGAAGCCTTGTTCGAAGTCGGTGTAGTGGAAGCGGTGGGTGATGACGGGCGCGATGTTCACGCCGCTTTCGAGCATGACGCTCATCTGATACCAGGTCTCATACATCTCGCGGCCGTAGATGCCGTGGATGGTGAGCATGTTGAAGATGACCTTGTTCCAATCGATGGCGATGGGCTCGCTGGGGATGCCGAGCATGGCGATCTTGCCGCCGTGGCACATGTTGTCGATCATGTCGCGGAAGGCGGCCGCGTTGCCGCTCATTTCGAGGCCCACGTCGAAGCCTTCCTTCATGCCGAGCTGCTTTTGCACGTCGGCGATGGTATCGTGCTTCACGTTCACCGCACGCGTCGCGCCCATTTTTCGGGCGAGATCGAGGCGGTAGTCGTTCACATCGGTGATGACGACGTGGCGTGCGCCGGCGTGTTTGACGACGGGGATGGCCATGATGCCGATGGGGCCTGCGCCGGTGATCAAAACGTCTTCGCCCATGCACTCAAAGGCGAGCGCGGTGTGCACGGCATTGCCGAAGGGATCAAAAATGCTTGCGACTTCCTCGTCCACGCCGTCGCGATGATGCCACACGTTCGTCATCGGCACGCTGATGTATTCGGCGAAGGCTCCGGTGCGGTTCACGCCGATGCCGACGGTGTCTTTGCAAAGGTGGCGGCGTCCGGCGAGGCAGTTGCGGCATCGCCCGCAGACGACATGACCCTCGGCGCTGACGATTTCGCCCGGATGAAAGTCGTTCACGTTGCTGCCGACCGCGACGACTTCGCCCACGAACTCATGCCCGACCACCATCGGCACCGGAATCGTCTTCTGCGCCCAGGCGTCCCATTTGTAGATGTGCAGGTCCGTGCCGCAGATGCCGGTTTTGCGGACCTTGATGAGGACATCATTGATGCCGACCTGCGGCTCCGGGACATCCTGGAGCCAGAGTCCGCGCTCCGCTTTGGCTTTGACGAGTGCTTTCATGGTTGTGTCGGTATATTGGACACTCGTCCGACATACTGGCAAGCGAGATTTTTGAAATCGTCTGCTTGTGACCGGACGTGGCCGTTTATCCTCGCAGCACCTTCGCCGCGTCCTCGGCCTTCGTATCAAACTCGCCTTCCCACTTCGCGACGACGAGCATGGCAAGGGAGTTGCCGATGAGGTTCGTGATGGCACGCGCCTCGGACATGAAGCGGTCGATGCCGAGGATGAGGGCGAGACCGGCGACGGGGATGGTGCCGGTGGAGGCCAGCGTGGCGGCGAGCGTGATGAAACCGCCGCCGGTGACCGCGGCCGCGCCTTTCGAGGTCAGCAGCAGCACCGCGAGGATGCCCAGCTCCTGCCAGAGCGTGAGATGCGTGTCCGTGGCCTGCGCCACGAAAAGCGCCGCCATCGTGAGGTAGATGCTGGTGCCGTCGAGATTGAACGAATAGCCCGCCGGCAGCACGATGCCGACCACACCCTTCGAGCAGCCGGTCTTTTCCATCTTCGTCATGAGCTGCGGCAGAGCGGCCTCGGAAGATGAAGTGCCAAGCGTGAGCAGCAGCTCCTCTTTGATATGCTTGAGCATCTTCCACAGGCTGAAGCCATTCCATCGGGCGATCAGCCCAAGCACCACAAACACAAACAGCAGGCAGGTCAGATACACGCAGGCCAGCAGCAGGAGCAGTTTCCCGAGCGCTCCGACTCCATATTTGCCAATGGTGAAGGCCATCGCGCCAAACGCGGCCACCGGTGCGGCCTTCGTCACGATGCCGACAATGCCAAAGAACATCTGCGAGACCAGATGAAGCAGCTCGGTGATCATCTCCGCCTTCTCGCCCATCTTCGCGAGAGCGATGCCAGCCAGGATGGCGAGAAAGAGCACCTGCAGGATCTCGCCCTCCGCAAAGGCACCGACGAAGGTCTTCGGGATGATGTGCAGCAGATGATCGACCACGCTCTGTTTGGCCGCCGCGGCCTGATAACCGGCCAATTTCGCTGAATCGGCCTGGCTCACCGAGAGTTGCGCCACATTCACATGCATGCCCTCGCCCGGCTCGATGACCTTCGCGACGACAAGGCCGATCACGAGGGCCAGCGTGGTCACCACTTCAAAGTAGAGCAGCGCCTTCCAGCCCACGCTGCCGAGTTTTTTGAGGTCGCCCATGCCCGCGATGCCGTGGACGACGGTGCAAAAGATGATCGGGGCGATGAGCATCTTCACCGCGCTCACAAACGCCGTGCCCAGCGGCTCCAGCGAGGCACCGAGGTCCGGCTTCACGATGCCCAGCAGCACGCCGAGCGCGATGCCGATGAGGACCTGCACATAAAGACTTTTGAGCCATTTCATGGGCGCGGATGCTGGCAGGTCCGCCAGGAAATGCCATCATCGATTTTCGTCCGCATCATTCGCCCGTTTCCTGCGTTTAGCTCTCCTCTCACGCATGCCCCGTATCGTCTGGCAAAACCTGAATCTGACCTGGCTGGCCGCCGGTGTGGTGATTTTGGTGCTGGGGCTGCTCATCGTAGGTTACTGGCGCTCGCCGGTGCGTGGTTGGCGACGGCTGGCGGCCTTGCTTTGCAAAACGGGGGCTCTCGCGCTGCTGGCGCTGTGTTTGCTCGATCCGCTGTGGACACGCTCGATGCCGAAAAAGGGCGAAAACGAGGTCGTGGTGCTCGTCGATGCCAGCGCCTCGCTCGACCTCGCGGAGTCGGCAGGTGGTGAGACGAGGGCCTCGCAGGTGCAAAAAGCCTTGATGGCCGGAAACGAGGACGCGGCGTGGATTCGGGCCCTCGGCGAGGACTTCCGCCTGCGGTTGATGACCGCCGGTTCGCAAACGGTGAGCGTGCCGCACTTTCGCGGATTGAAGTTCGATGGCACTCGCTCGGACTTTGCCCGCACCTTGATGACACTCCGCTCCGGCGGCACCAATCTGGCCGCGGTGATCGTGGTGAGTGATGGCAATGCGACGGATGCCTCGGCATGGAAAGCGGAGGCAAAAGCTGCGCCGATCTTCACCGTGCTGGCAGGCGAAAAGGCTCCGAAGCCCGATTTGAACATCGAAGAGGCCACGGTGGCCACGAGTCCCTTCGAAGATGCGCCGGTGACCATCACCGCACGCGTCAGCGGCAGCGGCAAAGCCACGCTGCAAGTGCTCGGTGAGGACAAAAAGGCCGTGGCGACGGAGAAAGTGACGCTGAACGGCAACGCCGCGCAGACCGTGCGCCTTCGCGTGCCGGTGGCGAAGCCGGGCGTGTCCTTTTACCGCCTCGAATTGAAGGGTGAAGATGCCAAAGAAGCCACGCTGGCGAACAACACGCGATTGCTCGCGGCGGATCGCGGAGCGGGGCCGTATCGCGTGCTGTATGTCACAGGCCGGCCGAACTGGGAATACAAGTTCCTGCGCCGGGCCATCGCGGGCGATGACGACATTCAAATGCCGGCGCTGGTGCGCATCGCGAAGCGGGAGCCGAAGTTTGAATGGCGCGGACGTGCCGGTGAGAGCGTGAATCCGCTGTTTCGCGGCTTCGGTGCCAAGGATGGCGAGGAGGCGCAGCGATACGACCAGCCGGTGATCATCCGTTTAGGCACGAAGGATGCCAAAGAGCTCAGCGATGGCTTTCCCAAGGCTGCGGAGGACTTCTTCGCGGAGTTTCGTGCCATCATTCTCGATGACATCGAGGCGCAATTCTTCACGCAGGAGCAGATGAACCTCATCGAGAGGTTTGTGAGCGAACGCGGCGGTGCCTTGTTGATGCTCGGCGGGCAGGAAAGCTTCCGCGATGGCGGTTACGACAACACGCCGATCGGTCGCATGCTGCCGGTGTATCTCGATCAAGCGGCGAGCGGTCCGGCGATTGGCGATGCCAGGTTCAATCTCACGCGGGAAGGCTGGCTGGAGTCGTGGATGCGGCTGCGGGCGGATCGCGAGGAGGATGAAAAGCGTCTCACGAGCATGGCAGCGTTTCATTCGGTGAACGCGGCCTTCTCGATCAAACCGGGAGCGAGCATCCTGGCGACGGTTTCCGATGCGCAGAACAGCCATCCGGCCGTCGTGGTGCAGCGTTTTGGTGAGGGTCGCGTCGGCGGCATGCTCATCGGCGATCTCTGGCGATGGGGCCTGCATGATGAGGACTCGCACAAGGACATGGACCGCCTGTGGCGGCAGCTCATGCGCTGGCTCGTCGTTGATGTGGCCGATGCCGTGGGCTTCGCGGCCGAGATCGATGCCGCGGATCGCGAACGCGTGAAGCTGGCCGTGCGGGTCAAAGATCGCGCCTTCAAGGCGAACAGCGATGCCATCGTGAAGATCGAGGTCACGCAGCCGGATGGCACGAAGTCGCAACTCTTTGCCGAACCGAGCCTGAAGGAGCCGGGCCTCTTCGAGACGGAGTTTTTTGCCAGCAAGCCCGGCAACTACCGCGCCACCACGACGGTTGAGGATGCGGAGAAACGCACGCCGCTGGGCACGAAGGCCGTCGGCTGGACGCATGATCCGCTCGCGGTCGAATTTGCGAAGCTGGAGCCGAATCGCGACTTGATGAAACGCCTCGCCGAGGAGACCGGCGGGAAGATGATCGCTTTGTCAGACATCGAAAAGCTGCCCGAGATGCTCCAAAACATCCGCGTGCCCGTCGAGGTCACCCTGGCCACGCCGCTGTGGCATACGCCGTGGGTCTTCGCGGCCATTTTGCTCCTCCTGCTCGGCGAGTGGGCGCTGCGACGGAAAGGAGGGATGGCGTGATGAATCCTTCTGGAGGGCGGGATTGCATTCCCGCCGAAGTTTCGGGTCTTTCGCGGCCACAGCTCCTGGCTGCTCCGCGCCGCCTCCGCCCGCTTTCAAGTGGGCCGGAATGCAATCCGGCCCTCCTGTGGGTGTTGCTGCACCTGCTCGTGAGTTCCTTGGCCGCCCGAAACCTCGATGTCGTCATCGTCCGCGGTGCGGATGGCGAGGAGGAGTATGGGAAGAAATTCACGACGCAGGTGGAGGCCTGGAAAGCGGCCTGCGCGAAGGGCGAGGTGCCAGTCGAGGTGATCGCAGGTGCCGAAACGACCGCGAAGCTCGAAAAACGGCTCGCGAGTTCGAAGGCAGATCGCTCGCTGTGGCTGGTGTTGATCGGTCACGGCACGTTTGATGGTCGCGAGGCGATGTTTAATGCCGAGGGGCCGGACTTTGATGCCAAACAACTCGCTGGATGGCTGGCACCGCTGAAGCAGGAAGTGGCCGTCATACATACCGCATCGTCGAGTGGCGGCTTTGTGCGGCCGTTGAGCGGGAAAGGCCGGATTGTCATCTCATCGACGAAAAGCCCTGACGAGGTGTTTTACGCCCGTTTTGGCGAGTACTTCGCCGAAGCCATCGGCGGCTTGCTGGAGGCGGATCTCGATCAGGACAAGCAAGTCTCGCTTTTGGAGGCCTTCCGGCATGCCAGCAAGTCGGTGGCGATGTTTTACGAGAACGACGACCGCCTCGCCACCGAGCACGCCCTGCTCGAAGACAACGGCGATGGCGTGCCGACGCGTCGCGAAGCACTCGAAGCCCCGCCGGCGGATGCGAAACTCGACGGCGAGCGTGCCGAGCAGCTCGTCCTCGTGCTCAGCGACGAGGAGAAAAAGCTCACCGATGAGCAGCGCACGAAGCGCGATGCTCTCGAAGCCCAAATCAAGAAACTCCGGGGCCAGCAGGCCGCTCTCGGCGACGAGGCCTACTACGCGCAGCTCGAAAAACTGCTCCGCGAACTGGCGGCGGTGTATGCGCCCTGAAAATTTTTTCATCGGCCCAAAAAATCTGCGATTCGCCGCACAAATTGGCCCGCAGGCTGCTCCTTAAAGGTCTCGGTTGAGGCGAGAGCTTCAAAGCTTTCCGGGTTCGCCCGGAAGACAAAACAACGAGCTAGTGAGTCACTTCATGGTTGGGGACTCACTGGTCACCTAAAGGCCCGGTGGAATTTTGGTTGGGTTCCACCGGGCCGAGGTGTTTTTAGGCGGGACGCGGCGATTGCTTCGCCTGCCCTTCAGCGTAAATGGCAGCCGCTCATGCCGCTGAATTTCATCCGCTTCAAACACGCCCGCTTCTCCGCCCGGTTCCCGGACACCTTCCGCTACTCGCGGTCGCATTACTGGATGGCGCCGGTGGAAGGAGAGCCCGGGCTGTGGCGGGTTGGGTTCACGAAATTCGCCACGCGCATGCTGGGCGAGCTCGTTGATTGCGAATGGAAACCCGCGGAAGGCGGTGCGGTGGCCCCCGGCGACAACATCGGCTGGGTGGAGGGCTTCAAGGCGGCCTCGGATGTGTATTGCGTGATGAGCGGGACCTTTGCCGGCGGCAATCCGCTGCTGAAACAGGATGCCTGCATCGTGCGCAGCGATCCCTACGAGCAGGGCTGGCTCTACTCGATCCGTGGCGAACCCGAGCCGGAGAGTCTCGACGTGCAGGGCTACATCGACCTGCTGAGCGCCACCATCCACCGGATGGCCGAGGAAGGCCACGGCGAGGAGGGGGCGGCGGAGGAGTGAGGCTCAGTCGTTGTAGAAAACGAGGCTCATGATGGCCCAGCCGCCTTCCGGCGTCTTGATGAGCGTGAAGCAATCCGTGCCGGTGACGATGCGCGAGCCCTGCGTGAGCTTCCAACGCACGGAGGCCTGGGCGGTGCGGTCGTCCATGAGGATTTTCATGCCGGTGGGCACCTCGGTCATGGGCTCGCGGGCCGTGGCGTGGCCCATTTTCTGGCCGTGGAGGAAGTCGCTGAGGCCCTGGGTCTGCGGCACGCCGTTTTGCACGAAGGAAACGCGGGCCTGTGGGTGGAAGCAGGCTCCGTAGCCGTCCATGTCCTTGGCCGACCAGGTGGAGAAGTAGCGTTCCAGGAAGGTGCGGACGGCGGGCTCGGCGGGGTGAGAGGCCGGGGCAGGGGAGCAGGCGGGCAGGAATGACGAAATCAGAATGAGGAATGACGAAAGAATGCCGAAGGCCGAATGACGAAGAACGGCTTCGAGCTTCGGAGTTCGGATTTCCTTCGTCATTCGGATTTCCTCATTCGTCATTAAAAACGCTCTTCCTCGACGCCGAGCAGCGACAGGATGCGATTCAGGTCCTCGGCGCCGTAGTAATCGATCTCGATGCGGCCTTTTTTGTCGCCGTGGTGGATGGCAACGTTGGTGGAGAGGTGGGAGACGAGCTTTTGCTCCACGGCGGCGATGGCGCGGTCGAATTCGCCCTCGGCGGGTTTCGGCGGTTTCGGGGCCGGCGGGTGGAGGATGGCGTTCACCGCCTTCTCGGTGGCGCGAACGGTGAAGCTCTTCTGGACGATCTCTTTGGCGAGCTGGAGCTGGTCTTCGGTCTTTTTGAGGCCGAGAATGACCTTCGCATGACCGGTGGTGATGGCTCCGGAGGAGAGCATGTCCTGCACGGGCGTCGGCAAATCGAGCAGGCGGATGGCGTTGGCCACGGTGGCGCGGTTTTTGCCCACACGCTGCGCGATGTCCTCCTGCTTCATGCTGAAGTCCTTCGAGAGGCGGGCATAGGCCTGGGCCTCTTCGATGGGGTTGAGCCCCTCGCGCTGGAGGTTCTCAATGAGGGCCATTTCGAGCACGTCCTTGTCACTGGCCTCGCGGCTGATGACGGGGACCTCTTTGAGGCCGAGCTCGCGGGAGGCGCGGAAGCGGCGCTCACCGGCGATGAGCTCGAGCTTGCCCGCGACGCGGCGGACGATGAGCGGCTGGATGATGCCGTGCTCGCGGATGGAGTCCATCAGCTCGGCGAGCTGCTCTTTGACGAATTCTTTGCGCGGCTGCAGCGGGCTGGGGACGATCAATTCGAGCGCCACACGCTGCACGACATCTCCCGGGGCGGGCTGTGAAAGCACGGGCGGACGCGCTACCCCGCCCACCGTGGGTGCCGAGATGAGTGCTCCAAGTCCTTTTCCAAGCGCAGGTTTTGCCATAGTCGCGCGAGACTAGAAAGCAGGGAGCGTGGCGCAAGGCGCGATTCTGGCAGGATGCGCCCGCTGCCTTGCGCCGGTCACAATCCCGCTCTACCTGCCAGGATGAAAAGCATGACTGGATTCGGGCGGGGCGAGGCACGGCGTGATGGCGTGACGTGGGCGGTGGAGTGTGCCTCCGTGAACCGCAAACAGCTCGAAGTGGCCGCGAGCCTGCCGCGCGAGCTCTCGGAGCTGGAGGCGAATGTGCGCAACCTGGTGGCGGCGGGTGTTTCACGCGGCCGGGTGAATGTCACGGTGCGCTCGGAGTCGCTCGCGGACACTTCGTCCAACGCGGTGCATGTCGATCACGGTCTGGCGCAGCAGTATTACCATGCGCTGCATGCGCTGGCGGTGAAGCTGGAGATCCCCGCGGAGGTCTCGCTGCATGATTTGATGCGTCTGCCGGGCGTCGTCGGCCTCCAGCAGGCCGAAACCTCGGCCGAGCAGGCCTGGCCGCTGATCGAGGAGGCCGCTGCGGCCGCTTTGAAGCAGATGAACCTCATGCGCGAGACGGAGGGCAAGCACCTCCGCGAGGAGATGGAGGAGCGGATGAGCCGCATCGAAGGGCTTTTGACCTCCATTCGCGAAAAAGCCGTCACAGTGCCGGAAGCACAGCGGAAGCTCCTGCGGCAGCGTTTGGAGGATGCGGGCCTGCCTTTGCCGCTCGATGACGAGCGTCTCGTGAAGGAGATCGCCCTCTTCGCGGACCGCACGGACATCTCCGAGGAGCTTTCGAGGGCGGCGAGCCATGTGAAGCAATTCCGCGCCTACCTGGCCTCTGCCGAACCGGTGGGCCGCAGCCTCGATTTCCTACTGCAGGAGTTCTTCCGCGAGTTCAACACCATGGGCTCGAAGTGCAACAACGCCGAGATCGCCCATCACGTGGTCACGGCGAAGACCGAACTCGAAAAGATCCGCGAGCAGGCGCAAAACGTGGAGTGACAGGCCGCGGCGGCCTTTTCACCAGGATTTCACGGGACATTTTTTACGCCGTTCGATAGCCTCGGCGGATGAAACGGTTCTTCGCCTTCATCTGGAATGTCATCTTCACCGCGGGAGTGCTGCTGCCGCTGCACTCGCTGGTCATGGAGCTGATCACGCATGCCTGCTCTGGCCAGTTCTTTGACCCCATCCCGAGCTGGTGGCATGTGCTGCTGGTGCTGCTGATGCCGGCGGGCCTGGCCTTGGTGGCCGTGGCAAAGCGCCGCGAAGACGAGCGATGGAAGCGCATCGGCAGCCTGGCGCACGGCATGGTGCTAGGTTCGGCTTTGCTCTATGTGGCGGCGATGGGCCCCATGAATCTCGTGGGCGTGGTGATGCTGCCGTTTTCCGTGCTGGCCATCGGCGAGCCGATCATCCCGCTGCTGGTGCTGGCGATGACGGGGCCAATCGCTGCCCTCATCGTTTGGCTGGGCTCGGTCTGGCGGGTGTGGCGCTGGAATGAGCGGCGGTGGTGGATCGGTGGCTTGCTGGCCGGTGGCGTCATGGTGGTGATCGCGGAACTGCCGATGGTGCTGGTGCATGAGCGGCTGCTGGCGGCGGAGAGGCAATTGCGTGACAACGAGAGCGATCCGGAGGCCTTTGAGCGGCTGCGGACGGCCGGGCAGGAGGCGTTCCTGCACCGCCTGTGCTACTCGGGAGGCTCGCCGGGCAAGTTTGGACCTCTTGGCCATTTTTTTGACAAGCAAAACGGACTCGGCGGCATGCTGCTGTGGCGCACGGGCATCACGACGAGCGGTTTTGGTGAGGAGACGCTGCGCACGATCTACTTCCGCGTGACGGGCACGCCATTCAGCGACCTCCCGCCGGCACGTCCTGCCTCAGGATCGAGTCGCGGACTTGACTGGGTGGATGATACCTCACGCGATGGCTTTGCCTGGGATGAGAAACGTGGTGGCGATGAGGTGGGCGCACGTCTCAAAGGCCTGTCATTGGCCACCTCGCGGATGGACTGGCATGTCGATGCGCCTTCCGCATTGGCTCACGGCGAGTGGACGCTGGAGTTTCGCAACACGCACGCCAACGCGCAGGAGGCACGCTGCCAGATGCTGCTGCCGCCGGGCGGCTGCGTGAGCAGGCTCACGCTTTGGATCAATGGCGAGCCGCGTGAGGCCGCTTTCGGTGCGAAATCTGCCGTGAAGGCCGCCTACCAGCAAGTCGTGCGGGTGGAAAACCGTGATCCGGTGATGGTGAACATGGTGGGGCCGGATCGCGTGATGACGCAGTGCTTTCCCGTGCCTCCGAACGGCCTCATGAAGATCCGCCTCGGTATCACCGCGCCTGCTGAGGACGGCCTGCGCATGCCGCTGATCATTGATCGCAATTTCGTCATCGCCGACGGTTTGAAACACGCGGTGTGGGTGCAGTCGAAAGCCGCGCTGGTGGACAACTCCGACGCCACCGACGCGGTGAAGGGCAAGGACGGTTTGTGGAGCTGGCAGGAGGAGGTGCGGCATGCGCAGATCGCGAATCTGGCCTTCGAATCGGAGGAAAAGCCTGCGCCGAAGGTTTGGGCGGAGGATGCCCTGGCGGGCTCGGAGCCCAAGTTTGTCGTGCAAGAGCTCAGCGAGGCCAAAGAGGCTTCGAAGCAGCTCATCGTCGTGATCGATGCCTCGGCGAAACTGGCGCCACATGCCACGATGATCCGCTCGGTGCTCGAAAAGATGCCGGCGCGGATTTTTGCGAGCACGGATGCCGGCGCGGAGGAGGTGAAGACGGCCGCTTTGACCGCGAAAGCCTTCCGCGGAGGTCGTGATGCCGTGCCAGCCTTGAAAGCAGCGCTGAAGGCGGCACGGCAGACCACTGGTGAAACGGCCATCGTCTGGCTGCATGGGCCGCAGCCGGTGGACATGACAGGGAAGGAGGTCATCGCGCAGTTGCTCGAACGCGATGCCGCGCCGCCGGTCATCCACGCCATCGGGCTCGTGCAGGGGCGAAACAAGCTGCTCGAAGACCTTTACGATACCACTGCCTTGCAAAGCGGTGGCCGTTGGGATGGCAGCGAGGCAGGGCTGGCATCGGAGTTGCAGCGTGTGCATGAGCGGAAATCGCTGAAACGCGTCTTCAATCATGTTTCAGCTGCGCCGACCGATGCGCCGCAGGTGTGGGACCAGCTCGCACGGCATGCTGTTTTCACTGAAGTGATGACCTCTTTTCAAGGACGCGATCACGTGCCCGAGGCCCAAGCCCAAAAGGCCGCGCAGCATCAGCTTGTCACGCCTTACTCCGGTGCGGTGGTGCTCGAAACGCAGGCTCAATACGACCGTGCCGGCCTGAAACCCGTCGATGGCAGCACCACGCCGCAGATTCCCTCCGGCGTCCCGGAACCATCGCGTGCGCTGCTCCTGCTGCTGGGCCTCACCGGGCTGCTGGCTCGCCGGAGGCGGTGATTGCCTCGCGTGACGATTTGAAGTAAAACACGACATGCGTTTGCACCTTTGCCGATCATCACGCCGCTCCGGCTTCACCTTGCTGGAGACGGTGATCGCGCTGGCGATCTTCAGTCTGGCGGTGGTGGCCTTGGCGGAGGCGATTCAAAGGTCCGGCGAGACCTCAAACATCATCCGGCAGGACATCCGCATCCATGACCGCATGGCGGCGCTGACGGCAGAGACGACGCGTTTGATCGCCCTCACGGTCGCGGGGGCTCGTCCGCAGCAGCCGGACCCGGTGCAGGAAGATGGAGTGATGTATCAAGTGCATGTGCAGGAGATCAAAAACCTCGTGAACAAGGACAAGGTGCCGGTTGAAGGCCTTTGGCAGGTCATCACAAAGGCGGATTGGAAAGAAGGCACCGCAGATCAGCATCTCGAAGAGGAGACCTGGGTGTATCCGCCGCTGCTGCCGAGGCTTCAGTAGCGTGATCCTTCAATGACCTCGAGCCACTCCGCCATGTGTTTCTCCCAAGTGAGTGGCAGCACGCTTTCTCGTGCGTTTTGCGAAAGGCGGACACGTTCGGGCTCGCCGAGGGCGATGCCTTCTTGAATGCGTGCCGCGAGCTCGATGGGCTGCTGCGGGTGGTAGAGCATGAGGCCGTTCTCGCCGTTCTGGATGTGATCGACGGCACCGTCCATCACCGAGACGATGCCGGGAAGACCACAGGCCATGCTTTGCAGCACCGTGGGCGAAAAGGCGTCGTATTGCGTGGGATGGATGAACCAGTCCGCGGCCTGATACAGCTCAATGAGCTGGCTGGTGACCGGCACATGCCGCACCTTGCCGCTGATGCCAAAGCCGCGGATGAGGCCTTGCGCCACCGGGCCGAGGCTTTTGCCCACGATCCAAAGCGTGGCATCGAGCTTCTGCATGGCTTCCAGCAAAGGCTCAAGGCCTCGCCGGCGATGGCTGAGTGATACAAAAAGCAGCACCGGCCGCGTGGGATCGGTTTGCAGCTTCCGGCAAAGCAACTCGCGCAGGTTGGCACGATCCTCGGCGGGTTTGAAAACCTTCGATTCGACGGGTGGTGACAGAATCTGAAAGCGTGAAGCCGGCGTGTGGTAGATGCCTTGGAGCTGTGCGGCGACGCGAGCCGAACTGGTCACGAGCGTTGGCGTGCCGGAGGAGGTGTGGAGCTTTTTCTCGAGATGCAGCTCGTAGAGGTGTTTCACGCTGAAACGCTGCCACAGGGGCAAAAGCTGACCGTATAGCCGGTGACAGCCGGTGCCGTTGCGGTGGATGCTTTGCACACAGGTGCGGCCGAAGCCGATGCTCACATCCGCACCGGCTTCGCGAGCTGCTCGCGGCGCGAGGCGGTTGAAGTGCCACATCCGAAGCGTGGCACTGCCGCGGACTCGCGGGAGCATTTTCCATTCGCATGGCAGCGTGGAGCCGATCTCCGGCGTGGTCAGCGTGCTGATGCAGGTCAGTTGATGCCCGGCCGCGGCGAGTCGTTTGGCGAATTCGATGAGGAACACCTCCACGCCGGTGCCGCGGATGATTTGATGGTGGAGCAGGGCAATCTTCATGCGCCGGTGCTGCCTGAACGTGCCTCGATCTCGCTTTCGTAAAGCCGCGCATAGCGATCAAAAGCAAAAAATGCCGTCGCCACCGCAATCCACAAACCGGGAAAACCATCGAGAAACCCAAGACGCAGGAAGTAAGCCCGCGTGAATCTCCACAGCGGTCGGAAGACGGTGTGCAGCAGGGACCAGCGTTTCTTTTTCATCTGCTGCGTGCTCAAAAAGACGCCGGAGTAATCGACGTGCTTCACGAGGTAGTGGCGGATGTTTTGGAAGGAGTAATGCAGCAGATCACCATCAAGCGAGGTCGTGCTGCCCGTGACCACGAGCCGCTCATGCACCTGCCCGCCGCCATCCGCCTCCCAGCGGCTGCCTTCGCGGCGAAAGAGCCTCGTTTTGCGATCGGGATACCAATCACCGTGGTAAATCCATCGCCCGAGAAACCAGGTGCGCCGTGCCATCGAGGCTCCGGCGTGCTTTTCTTCATCGCCACGCTCGAAAAAGGCCCGGATCGAGGCCGCCAGCTCCGGAGAGACCTCTTCATCGCAGTCGAGATTCAAGATCCAAGGCTGCGTGCAAAGCTCGAGGCAGCGGTTTTTCTGCGCCGTGTAGCCGAGCCAGTCCTGGTGAATGAATCGAGCCCCGAACTCTGCGGCGATGTCTGCCGTGCGATCTTTGGAGCCGGAGTCCAAAATCACGATTTCCGATGCCAGTCCAGCCAAGCTGGCGAGACAACGGCGCAGGTTTTTCTCCTCGTTGAGCGAGATGATGGAGATGGAGAGCGGCAGGCCCGGCATGCGGCCCGATTCTGCCGCCCCGAGCGCCCGTGCCAAGCATGAAAGAGCTGCTTTGTGACAAATTTTACAGTCTGGTGAAAAATAAACACGGCAGATGATTGACACTTAACGGGCTGGAAGCCTATATTTTCAGCCTCATGCTCAGGCAAATTATCGGACAATCAGAAGCGCATAAGGACGACAAACGCGTCGAGGCTCCCGCGCCGGCTCCCGTGGCCGAGCGTGCTCCCATCCTCTCCGCCGCCCCCGCTCCCGCTGCACAACCCCAACGCGTTCACTCGGCACCCATCATGACATCCAGCAAAAACGTCCTTTCCAACGACGTCGAGATCAAAGGCTCGATCAAGTTCTCCCACGACCTCATCATCGACGGCAAAATCGAGGGCGAAGTGCTCTCCGACGGCAGCCTCACGGTGGGTGAAAACGCTCTCATCAAGGGCGAGGTCAAGACCCGCAGCGTCATCATCTTCGGCAAGGTCGAGGGTAACATCACCGTCACCGAGCGTTGTGAACTGAAGAGCAATGCCATCCTCGTGGGTGATATCGCCGCGGGCACGCTCTCCATCGAAGAAGGCGCCACCTTCATGGGCCAGTCCCAGGTCGGCAAGAAAGCGGACTCCAAGCCCGCTGGCGGCCTCAATCTCGGCCCCAAACCGTAACCTCTAGCCCCTCTCCGAGTGTTCGGACGGTTTTTCGCACCGAAGTCCAGCATTCTACCGACACCACCGAAGAATCATATCGAAGTGGTGTGCCCGGCTTGCGGCGCGGCTCAATACGAGCCGCGCCTTGTCGTTTCCACATTCTGCAAAAAGTGCGGTGCGCACCTGACGATTCAGAAGCGTCGCGTCACGGCCTCCAATGTCACCCGCTCAGGAGCGGGATACCAAGACTGGACAGACAGCCGCCCAGCCAAAACGGAGGCCGCTGCTGCCCCGACGCCCGAAAAAGCCGCTTCGGTGACCGAAAATGAGACGCCTGTGATGCCTGAGGCGATCAGCGAAGAGGATCGTAAGGCCGATCTGTCTGCCGCGGATGGATTTGGAGCGTTTTTGAAGTCGCAGGTGCAGCCTGAGGCGACTGAGAAGGCATCTGCCGTTGTCGAAGAGATGCCTGCGGCGTCGGAATTGGACGCCAAGCGCGATGATGAGCCCATCACCAGTTCGTTGCGACGTCCCGTTTCGAACTCTCCCGCCCCGACACCGGCTCCGGCACCGATGAATGCCAGCTCGATCCAGAAGATGAAGGATCTGGGCATGTATCGGAACCAGTATTTCAAAGACGCGGAGTGCTTTGACTGCGGCCACAAATTCAAGACCAGCCGCTCCGCCCGTTCGGCCAACTGCCCGACCTGCGGTGCATACATCTCACTCGAGGATGTGGAGATCAACATGAACGCCACGCAGCCGGTGAAGACGCGTGGTGATGTGATCATCCGGAAGCGTGGCCATCTCTCAGCCAGCAGTCTGCAGTGCCGGGATCTGCGTTGCTTTGGCAACCTCGAGGCGAATGTCGAGTGCGGTGGCGATGCCATCTTCAAGGCAACTGGCACCATCATCGGAGAGATCCGTTGCCGGCGTTTCATCGTCGAGAAAGGATCGGACCTCGTCTTCAAAAACCCCATCCGCGCCGAGGAGGTGGAAATCCACGCCCGCATCACCGGCACCATCTTTTCGTCTGGGCCGGTGCTCATCGGCACCAACGGCGCGGTGAACGGCGATGTCACAGCACGCGCTGTTTCCATCGAACCTGGCGGCGAGCTCAACGGCGCGATGAACATCGTCCGTGCCAAGCCTGCCGCGCCGCCACCTTCGGCGTCCTAAGCCACCGATCCCATGCGACGCGTCGTTTGGGCCCTTCTGCTGCTCGGCGGCATCGCTTGTGCCTGGGATCTGGATGTCTTTCGTGCGTTTTCTCCTCATGCACGTTTCCTGATGCGCGAACTCACCTTCATTCCGATCAAGCTGCCTTATGCGCCGCCGCCTGAACCCGATGCGTGGAAGAAGCTGTCAGCGCCGCGAAGGTTGGAGGATGTGAGGTCTCGTTTGCTGCCTCTCTTGACTCAAGAACTCAATGCCCGCGGTCTGAAGCTGGGGAATCAGGTCTTCATCCGGTTATTCAAAGAGTCTTATGAACTCGAGCTATGGATGAAGCCTGCGCGAGACGGCTGGAGTCTCTTTCGCAAGTATCCGGTCGCTTGTCTTTCCGGTGTGCTCGGGCCGAAACAACGCGAGGGAGACATGCAGGCTCCCGAAGGCTTTTACACGGTGGCCTCAAAGCAGCTCAATCCGGCCAGCCGCTACCATCTGGCCTTTAACATCGGCTATCCGAATGCCTATGACCTTCACCACAAGCGCACCGGCACTCACATCATGGTGCATGGCGATGAGGCGAGTGTGGGTTGCTATGCGATGACAGATCCTGTGATTGAAGAAATCTATCTTCTCGTGTCTTCCGCTCTCGAAAATGGGCAGCGGGAAGTGCCGGTGCATTCCTTCCCGTTTCGTTTCACCGATGAACGCATGGCGCAGGCGCAAAACAGTCCGTGGTTCAGCTTTTGGCAGAATCTGCGGGAAGGCTTCGATGCCTTTGAGCAACGTCACATGCCTCCTCAAGCCTCCGTGCGGGACGGCAAGTATGTGTTTCGCTGAAACAGCGGCTCAACGCACATCACGCCAGAGCCAGCGCAGGGCCTCCGGAAGCACCGGAGCCATGCCTTTGCTGCCGTGAAAGCATTGATTCCAATCCATGCGGTAGTCGTAATGCATGTACTTCAGTGCCGCGGCCATCTGCTTGTTGGCGAGAGGCCAGTTGCCGAAAGGATTGTCGAGATCGTTTTCGCCATCCAGCAGGTAAACACGCACCGGTTTGCGTTCGGTGATGCGAATGAGCGAGGGATAAGCATGCCCGCCACGCAGGTTCACGAACGAACCGACCCACGAAAGCACCTTGCCGAACTTGTCCGGCCTTTCCCACGCCGCGGTGAAGGCGCAGATGCCGCCCGATGAACCGCCGCCGATGGCCCACGAGGCGGGCGTGGGGCGGAATTTGGCACCGTGACGCTTCTCGACCTCGGGAATGATCTCTTCGAGCAGGAAGCGCACATAGGCATCGCCGAGCGAGTCATATTCGAATCCCCGGTTCGCTGCCTTGTCGCCCGGCTTTTGCTGCGGTTTGCGGCCCGGATCGATGAAAATGCCGACAGTGCGCGGCATGGCCTTTTGGTGGATGAGATTGTCAAAGACCACCGGCACGCGCATGGAGCCATTCGGGTCCGCATGGCGTGTACCGTCCTGCCAGATCATGACGCAGGTTTCTTCACCAGACTTGTGATTGGCGGGCAGATAGACCGTCACCTCGCGCACGGTGTCGGGAAAGACCTTGCTGGCCTTCCATTCGAACTTCTCGAGCCTTCCCTTCGGCACATCGGCCTTCGGCAGGCTGTCCGCGGTGTATTCGTAGTGCTCCACATGCGCAATTCCGGCCATGCGTGGCATGCCGCCTGACTCGACGCGGTAACGGATGTCGCTGAAGTTTGGCATCTCACGAGCCAGCACCTGCAGCCCATCATCACCCAGCGGGATCATGTCGCCGATGAGCGCACCATCTTCACCCATCACGGTGGCAGGCTGGGCATCGAGAATGGCCCACACGACCGTCGTCTGCTCGATTTTGGCCGGTGCGCGACCTTGCGCGAGGTTCTTCATCCCGAAGGCGCGGACCACCGTGTCATGCAATTTGTGCCGGTCGGACGCGGAGCTCTGCGCGATGCCTTCGAGCGCCTTTTTCAATTCGATGGGCGAGACACCGCTTCCGCCGTTTTTCGGCTTTTCCTGCGCAGGCAGGCCGGGAATCAGGAAAGGGAGGCAGGAGAGCAGGATCGCGTTCAGTCGCATGACTGGGCGTAAACGCTGCGATCAGGCCATGTTTTCGCCTGCTTTGCCTGCGACCTCACAGAGACGCGGTAAGCGGGTAGCGTTTGGTTGGCACACCGGCGGCGCGGATCTGGCCATTGATGCTGTTGAGCATCTGGCGCACATGCGGCCAGCGGGTGCGATCACGCATCAGTTGGGCGCTTCGTTCGTAAGAGCCCCATTGGAGCACTTTGATGTCCACATGGCGCACCCCCCAGTCGTCCATCATGGAGCGGCTGGGCTTGTAGAGATCAATCGTGCCGGTGCCGACGAGGGCGCTGCCGTAGTCATCGACTTCGTAAACGACGCCGGGCTCGCTGGCGATGCAGAAGCGGGTGCCCACCGGGTAGCGGGACCAGTCCGCCGCGGCGCTGCGCACCATGCCGTATTTCAAATTGGTGCCGATCGCGTTTTTGACGCCGTAAACGATGTGATCGCTCTCGGAGTGCGTGTAGGCCGTCGTGCGCACGCGCATGCTCGGGCCGTAGCGATTGGCGGAGGCGAGCATCAGCGGGGGCTTGGTGAAGGTCTGCGGGGCTTCCAGCACGAATGTGTAGCCTTTGACCTGCTTCGGACGGAAGGGGACCGTGGTGGCCAAGGCCTTGCGGACCTCGTAGCGCACCCCAGATTGGAGGGGCGGGGATTTTTTGACGTCGCCGCGGGTGGCAAAAAGAGGCCCCTTGGGCAAGGAGCAGGACGATAGAACGGCCGCGAGGAGGGCAGCGGTGCCAAAATGAATCAAAGACGAGTTACACATGGCTGGTAATTTGCTGAATTGACAGAATTTTAATAAAAAATTTAGAAGACTGCAATATAAAAAGCATAATTTATATGGTTTTAACCACATTTAACCTTTTGGCAGTCTGAAACTTATAAAACCAACCTTTGAGGTCGGAGCCGGTCGAAAAGGTCGTCTGGACCTCCGGCTGGCCCAGCGCTGGCGGGGCTCTCGGACGCCGGGCCAAGCCGCTGACTGCGGGCAGGCTTGACCGGTCTGGAGAACTCGCCTTCATGGCCGCCGGTTCTCCGAACCGTCTTCACCCCACACCCCACCACCCCTATGGCCCTCGCAGTTGGCTCCAAAGCCCCCGTCTTCACCCTCAAGTCGAAATCCGCCGCCGGTCTCGCCGATGTCACGCTGCCTGTGGCAGGCAAAAACACCGTCATCCTGTTCTTCCCGCTCGCCTTCACCGGCGTCTGCACGCAGGAGCTTTGTGATATCACCGCTGGCCTCTCCGCCTACAGCGACCTGAATGCCGACGTGATCGGCATCAGCGTGGACAGCCCGTTTGCGCAGGAAGCTTGGGCGCAGACGGAAAAGATCGGCATCACCTTGGTGAGCGACCTCAACAAGGAGGCCACCAAGGCCTTCGACGTGCTTTTCCCCGGCCTCGCCGGCATCGGTGACACCTCTGCCCGTGCCGCCTTCGTGGTGGACAAGGCTGGCGTGGTCCAATACGCCGAGCAGACCGCCACGCCGAAGGACCTGCCGAACTTTGACGCGGTGAAAGCCGCTCTCGCGAAGCTCGCCTGATCCCGCTTTTCGCATTCCAAAGACCGCTTCGTGGCCGCCCGTGCCGCGAAGCGGTTTTTGCTTCTCACAAACGCCTTACAATCCACTTACCGGCACCTGACTCACGGTTTTCAGGTTGTGGCAAAATACCCACAGATAGCGAACCTCGCGGTTCCTGTCGCAACTTTCCAAGAGTGGACCTTCTGGCTGTTGGTAACTCTGAAAATGCCCCGGGGCGGATCGAGTGATCCGCCCCGGGCTTTTTTTATCCTGCTGTTCCGGGGCTTTTCGACCTCGATGACGGCAGAAAACCGGGGCCAGCATCGTAATCAGCGGCCTTCCTTGCCATGAATCCCCTCCTCGAATTTCACCAGCAGCAGACCCGCCGTCAGTTCTTTGGAAATGTCGGCCTCAGGGCAGGGAACATCGCCCTCGCCTCGATGCTCGGTCGTGACCTGATGGCTGCGCCGGTGCATACGCCGCTGACGGGGCTGCCTCACTTTGCGCCGAAGGCCAAGCGTCTGATTTACCTGCACATGAACGGTGCTCCTTCGCAGCTCGATTTGTGGGATCACAAGCCGGCGCTGGCGAACTTTTTCGACAAGGACCTGCCGGACAGCATTCGCAACGGCCAGCGCATCACCACGATGACCAGTGGTCAGGCTCGCCTGCCGGTGGCGCCGAGCATGTTCAAGTTCACGCAGCACGGCCAGTGCGGTCGCTGGGTGAGCGAGCTGCTGCCGCACACGGCGAAGATCGTGGACGACATCGTGGTGATCAAAAGCGTCCACACCAGCGCCATCAATCACGATCCGGCCTGCACCTTTGTGATGACCGGCAGTGAAGTGCCCGGAAAAGCGAGCATCGGCTCGTGGCTGGCTTACGGCCTCGGCAGCGAGAGCAATGATCTGCCGGCCTTTGTGGTCTTTACACCCACGTTTCCGGCTGCCAGCCAGGCGCAGGCGCTTTTCACCCGCATGTGGAGCAGCGGTTTCCTGCCCACGAAATACACTGGCGTGGCACTCCGCGGCCAGGGCGATCCCGTTTTGTATGTGAAGAATCCGCCAGGCGTCGATCCGAGTGATCGCCGGGCGATGCTCGATGCGCTGAACAAGCTCAACACCATCAATCACGCCCAGATTGGTGACCCCGAGATCCAGACTCGCATCGCCCAATACGAAATGGCCTTCCGCATGCAGACGAGCGTGCCGGAGCTCACCGATCTCAGCAAGGAGAGCAAGGCCACGCTGGAGATGTATGGCCCGGATGTGCAGCGCAGCGGCAGCTTCACCCACAGCGCCATCATGGCCCGCCGGCTCATCGAGCGTGGCACGCGGGTCGTGCAGATCCTGCATCGCGGCTGGGACCAGCATAACAATTTGCCGAAGCTCCTCCGCGGTCAGGTCGAGGACAGCGAGCGTGCCTGCGCCGCTCTGATCATGGATCTCAAGCAACGCGGCCTGCTGCAGGACACTCTGGTCGTGTGGGGCGGTGAATTCGGGCGCACCGTCTATTCGCAGGGCACGCTGACGAAGGACAACTACGGTCGCGATCATCACCCGCGATGCTTTACCATGTGGATGGCCGGTGGCGGAGTGAAAGGCGGTGTCGAGCACGGCGAGACGGACGACTTCAGCTACAACATCACGAAGGACCCGGTGCACATCAATGACCTCAACGCCACCATTCTGCACCTGATGGGCATCGATCACCGGAAGTTCACCTTCAAGTTCCAAGGCCTCGACCAGCGTCTCACGGGCGTCGAGGAGCATCATCCGGTCAAAGCCGTGCTCGCATGAATTTCACGCTGACGATCATGACACCGCGCGTTCTCTTTTTCTCCCTTCTCGCGACCGCCACGGCCTCCGCCGCGGGCAAGCTGGACTTCAATCGCGACATCCGCCCCATCCTCAGCGACAACTGCTTCGCCTGCCACGGCTTCGACGCGAAGAAGCGCAAGGGTGACCTCCGGCTCGACACGCCGGAAGGTGCCTTCAAGACCATCGAAGGAGCTTTCCCCATTAAACCCGGCGATCCCGATGCCAGCAGCGTGCTTCAACGCATCCTCTCGCATGATGAAGACGAGCTCATGCCGCCGCCGGAGACGAATAAGAAGATCACACCGGCCCAGGTTGAGATCCTGCGCCGCTGGATCAAGGAAGGCGCGGAATACAAGAAGCACTGGAGCTTTGAAGCGCCGGTCAAAACGCCGCCGCCAAAGGTCAGCGGTCTGGTGCGCAATGCGATCGATGCCTTCATCCAGGCCCGGCTGGCGGAAGAAAAGCTCTCCCCTGCCCCCGAGGCCTCCCGCGAGACGCTCATTCGCCGTGTCACGCTCGATTTGACCGGTCTGCCTCCGACTCCAGAGGAGGTCGATGCGTTTCTCGCGGATACCTCGCCGCAGGCTTACGAGCGTGTGGTGGACCGCCTTTTGAAATCCGAACGCTACGGCGAGCACATGGGCCGTCACTGGCTGGATGTGGCCCGCTATGCCGACACGCACGGGCTGCACCTCGACAACGAGCGCAGCATGTGGCCTTACCGCGACTGGGTGGTGCGTGCCTTCAATCAAAACATCCCGTTTGATCAGTTCACCCTCTGGCAGCTCGCCGGGGATCTCCTGCCGGAGGCCACGATGGATCAAAAGATCGCGTCGGGCTTCAACCGCTGCAACGTGACCACCAGCGAGGGCGGCAGCATCAATGAGGAGTTCATCTTCCGCTATGCCGTGGACCGCACGGAGACCACCGTGGCTGTGTGGATGGGCCTCACCGCAGGCTGCGCCGTCTGCCACGATCACAAATTCGATCCCATCACGCAGAAGGAGTTTTACTCGATGTATGCCTTCTTCAACAGCACCGCCGATCCGGCGATGGACGGGAACATCCTCCTCACGCCTCCGACGCTTCGCCTGAGCACGCCGGAGCAGGCCAAACAGCTCGCAGGCTACGACAAAGACATCGCCGCCACGCAGACGAAGCTCCGCGAAGCCATCGCCAAGCTCAACTACACCGATCCCGCCACGCTCACGCCTCCGCCGCCCGTGCAGACCAGCGAGACAGTGTGGTTTGAAGATGCGTTTCCCGCTGGCGCGAATGTCGGCGTCGCTGGCGAGCCAACCAAGTTTATCTCAAAAGAGGAAGGTCCGGTCTTCAGCGGCACCAAAGCGCTCAAACGCACCGCCACCGGCGTGGCTCAGGATTTCTTCTCCGAGGGCGGCAACTACCAAATCCCGCCGAACGGCAAAATCAGCGTGCAGTGCTACCTCGACCCGAAGAACCCTCCCAAGGCCGTCATGCTTCAATTTCATACCGCCGGCTGGAATCATCGCGCCGTGTGGGGGGAGGAAGGTGCGATCCCCTTTGGCAAAGTGCGCACGCCGGAGCGTGTGCGTGTCGGCGTGCTGCCGGAGACGGGCAAGTGGGTGAAGCTCGAAGTGTCCGCGGACAAGCTCGGCCTCAAACCGGGCATCAAGGTCACCGGCTATGCCTTCACGCAGTTTGGCGGCACGGTGTATTGGGATCATCTGACGATGAGTTCGCGAGTCGATCCATCGAAAGACCCGCAGTGGTCGTGGAAGGTGTGGATCGAGAAAAACCAAGGCCGCCGTGTCGAAGGTCTGCCGAATGACCTGCAAACCCTCGTGCGAGGCAAAAAGTCCAACGAATGGCCTGAAGCCGAGGTGAAGCGCCTGAAGGAGTGGTGGTTCGAAAACGATTGCCAGAGCGCTCGCGAGCTCGTCGATGGCGTGCGAGGCGAAAAACTGGCTTTGGAGTCCAAAAAGAAGGCTTTGGAAGATTTGATCCCCGCCACCTTCATCATGGCCGACCTTCCGCAGCCGCGTGAGAGCTTCATCATGGAACGCGGCCAGTATGACAAGCCGAAGGACAAGGTCTCCCACGGCACTCCGGCCATTTTTCCGCCGCTGCCGAAGCAGGAGAAATACTCCCGCCTCGATCTCGCCAAGTGGCTCGTGAGCCCGCAGCACCCGCTCACCGCCCGCGTGCAGGTGAACCGCCTTTGGCAGCAGTTCTTCGGCACCGGTTTGGTGAAATCGAGCAACGACTTCGGCTCCCAAGGCGAGCCTCCGAGCCATCCCGAGCTGCTCGACTGGCTCGCCGTGACCTTCCGCGAGAGCGGCTGGGACATGAAGCAGTTCGTGAAGATGCTCGTGACCTCGCACACGTATCGGCAGAGTGCTGAGTTCGTAGTTCGGGCTTCAGCCCGTTCCCCGAGTTCCGCAGACGGGCTAAAGCCCGAACTACAAACTGACCCCGAAAATCGTCTTCTCGCCCGCGGGCCGCGTTTCCGTCTCGATGCGGAGGCGGTGCGTGATACGGCCTTGTTTGTCAGCGGCCTGCTGAATCCGAAAATCGGCGGCAAAGGCGTGAAGCCGTATCAACCGGAGAACATCTGGGAGCCTGTGGCCTTTGGCGGCAGCAACACGAAGAACTACATCCAGGACCACGGCGAGTCGCTCTACCGCCGCAGCCTTTACACCTTCTGGAAGCGCACCGCGCCGCCGCCGAACATGACCTCGTTTGATGCGCCGAACCGCGAGAGCTACTGCCTGCGCCGCGAGCGCAGCAACACGCCGCTCCAGGCGCTGACGCTCATGAACGACGTGCAGTTCTTCGAGGCCGCGCGGGCCTTTGCCCAGCAGGCGATGAAGGCCTCCACGAGCACCGATGCCCGCATCACGAGGCTCTTCCGCGCCGCCACCAGCCGCTTCCCCTCCGCTCAAGAGGCCGAGGTAATCCGCCAGACCTTTGACAAGCATCTCGCCGCCTACACCGCGAAGCCCGAGGAGGCCAAAAAGGTCATCGCGAATGGCGAATCCAAGCCCGACGCCGCCTTGAACCCGGTCGAACTCGCCGCGTGGACGATGATCGCGAACCTCGTGCTCAATCTCGACGAGGCCGTGACGAAGTAGGCTGCTTCACCTGCGGCTCGGCGAGCGCATCCAGCGGTCGCACGTTCGACAAACGGCGGAAGGCCGCCGATTCCGAGACACCCTGCGCATCCAGCAGCGGGATGAAGGCCGCGTTTTGCGTCCGCGTGGGCTGCGGGCCTGAGCGCAGCGGGGCGAGCATCACGGCAGCAGCGAGGACGGTGATCCCTGCGGCGAGGAATTGGCTCTTGGTGGTGGAGCGACGATCCTTCATGACTTGGCCGGATTTATTAATAATGCTAAATAATCAACTTTTACGACTCCCTCCAGACATTTTTGCTTGTGAGGATGATTTTTCTTCGGCAGGCATGCACCCGTGATCTGGATTCTCACTGCCGGTTTTGGCGATGGACACAACACGGCCGCACGCTCCGTGGCGGATGCTTTGACGCGGCTCCTGCCCGACGAAAAGGTGGAGGTCACCGACCTCGTCAGCGATGTGATGCCCCGACTCGCCACCGTGCTGAAGGCCGCCTACCAAGCCGCGATCATCCACTGGCCCGCCGCCTGGCGGCTCACCTACAAGATCGTCGGCAGCCCGAAGATGACCCGTCAGGACGCCTCGTGGCAGGTGCCGCTGCTGCGGGCCATGGAGCAAAAACTCGATCAAGACCGGCCGAGGCTCATCGTGAGCACTTACCCCATCTATTCGGGCGTTTTGGCCGCCCTGCGGTCCATGCGTGACGTGCCGCCCATCGTCACGATCATCACCGATTCCGTCAGCGTGCATCCCATCTGGGTCGCGCATCCCAGTGATCGCTTCTGCGTGGCCGATGACGAGACGCTGGAGGTGGTCGAAAAGCTCGGCGTGCCGCACGAAAAGATTCGCGTGACCGGTTTTCCCGTCAGCATGGCCTTCACGGAGGAGCTGCCGCCCGATGCCAGCCAGCCCATGCAGCGCATCCTTTACCTGCCATCGACCCCGGGCCGGCACGTCGCGGCTACGTTGGAGGCGTTGCGGCCGCTGTTGCTATCGGGCGTGAAACTCACCCTGCCCGTCGGGAAGCACGGCTCGCGGCTTTATCAGGTGCTGCGCCAGTTTACCGACACCATGCCGCCGGAGTGCATCGAGATCATCGGCTGGACCAAACGCATCCCCGAATTCCTCCGCACGCATGACGTGGTGATCTGCAAGGCCGGCGGAGCCATCCTGCACGAGGTGCTGGCCGCCCGCATTCCCGCGGTGATCGATTACGTCGTGCCCGGCCAGGAGGAAGGAAACGCCGAGATGCTCACCTCACGCGGCTGCGGCATCCGCACCCACTCGCCCGCCGAGACCGGCACCGCCGTGGCCAGCATCCTCGCCCACGACGGAGCCGCCGGCCGCCGCATGCGCACCGCCATGACCCCCATCAGCGTCCCCGATGCCGCCGTGAAGACCGCCCAGGCCGCGCTGAAGCTCGCCCGGCCGGTGTGAATCAAGCGGCCAGAGGAGATGTGATGCCCTCGATCAGGAATCTGTGGGAGAAATCGAAACACTCGCTTGGAACAAAAGAGCACCACGACCTATGAAAGCCACGACAAGGCCGTCGTTTTCCCCTCGAACATACGGACGATAATCATGATGAACACCGGCCACCAGATCGATGCGTTATTCGCGGAGGAGTGCGATTCCGATTTGTGCGGCGCGATATATCATGTGTTGCACGAACGAGAGGCATCTATGCCGGAACTCAACTTTGACCAGTGGCCTGCAACCTGGGTAACGCACTGGAGTGTCTGGAGGCATTACTGGATTTGGAAGATGAATGGCTTCGAGTCGCTGTGGATGGTGGACATCGAGCAGCAACTGCAGTTTCAACGTTGCTTGATGGAAATAGGTGATCGTCGGGCGGGCGAGTTCTTCGCGGACTCCATCGAGGCCGCCGGCATTGACCGGCTGGGAACCGAGGCATTCGCCTTCTCCGAGGACATTCATCAACTCGCGACCGATTGGGACAAGGATGCTGAACTGCCGTGGTGCAAAGTCGAAACAAACCTTGCGAAGTACACTCGTTCAAGACGAATGGACTTCATCCCCTTATATGATGAACTGGTTACGAGACTCGCTCTCGACAAGAGGAAGTGAACCAAAGCCAAGCCGCGCCAAATGTCTGGCATCTTTTCTTTTCACTTTTTGCCCGGTGATCGGGAGCGGTTAACGCAGAGCTGTCACGGCAAAAAGCGTGGCACACCGGCTTCCTCTGCTGATGGGAGGCGGCTGGGGCGCACTGGCCCGGGAAAAGCCGGTTTTTGGCGGGATTCATCCCAGGGTGGTTGGCGTTCATCCTGGGGTCCGTGGACTTTATCCCAGAGTTGGCGGCTCCTATCCCGGGATGGTCGGCGATCACTCCGGGGTGGATGCCACCCATCCCGGAGTGGCTGACAAATAGATCGGTTTTGGCGGGGATTATCCCGTTCTAGCCGCCAATCATCCCGGAGTTGCCGGGAAATAGATCGGTTTTGGCGCCAAATAACCCGGATCTGGCGGCTTTTAGAGCTGGATGGGCGGCACCATCCCGGAATGGCGGCGGGTATCTTGGGATTTTAGCCATCATCCTGGGGTAAAAATGAACGTACAGTCCAATGGATGGCCGTGACCATGCCAGGCTAGTCGAAAGCTGAAACCAGCCCAGCGTCTCGGTCCCAAACGCTCCTTTGGCGAGGCCACACGAAGACGGGAAACGGGAGGACAAAGCTCGGCACTCGGAGGCGGGGCTCCTGCGATCTAGGGCGGGAATGCAATCCCGCCCTCCGAGGGGGCTCGCGTCACTTCATGGCCAGCGCCGCGAGTGATTCGCGGATCAAGGCGGGGCCGCGGGAGACGAGGCCGCTACAGCATTGAATGCCTGGTATCTTTTTCCATGGAGATGAAATCAGCGGCGAACGTGAGCCCTCAGTTGACGCGTCTTGACGGAAAGTCGGCGATCAAGAAGGTGCCCGAGGAACGGAAACACTTTCTGGAAGAAGCCGATGCCCCGAATTCATGAATGCGAACCTTTTGTCAGCCAGTCGCCTGACCCCGTTTCCCCGCAGAAGATAATCACTCATGCCGCTTCATCCCAAACAAATTGAAAACATCCTCAACCTTTCCGGCCCTCAAAGGTACGATCACTTCATCAAACAAGTGGCTGATAAGGCTGAAGCATGGGGGTTGTTCTCCGATGGCTGGGCGCTGGCCCAAGATGATGACGGCAAGATGGTGTTCCCCTTATGGCCTGGAGAGGAATACGCCAAACTTTGCGCTGTTGGTGACTGGGCTGGCCACGAAGCTAAAAGTATCGACATCGATGACTTGATGGATGGGTTGTTGCCGAAGGCGCGTGAAGACGGAACACAGCTTGGAATTTTTCCATCACCGTTAGATCGAGGAGTGATGCCGTCACTTGATGTGTTTGAAGGCGACATGAATGAGGAATTGAGCAAGTTTGAGTGACGCTCTAACTGTTAATCGTTGAGATTCTGAACTAACCACCGTCGATCCCGCCACCTGGCGCAGCTACACGGTGCGCCTGCTGGATGCGCGGACAGGCTGGGACATCTTTGACATCACGCTGCTGCGTCCCGCGGGCTGGATGGCGGAGCATGCGCGGCGGGTGGAGGGTCGCAGCGAGGTGTGGGTGGACTTCGAGGAGCTGAACGCCCGCGGCTGGGCGGAGGTGATCGAGGAAGTGCCTGTTGATGACAATGCAGCGCATGGACTGTGCCGGGTGGCCGGCCCGGCCAAGGTGACAAGGAAGACTGGGAACTCGGAGGCGGGGCTCCTGCGATCCAAGGCGGGAATGCCATCCCGCCCTCTGAGGGGACTCGCGTCACTTCATGGCCAGCGCCGCGAGTGACTCGCGGATGAGAGCGGGGCCGCGGAAGACGAGGCCGCTGTAGATTTGGACGAGCTCGGCTCCGTGCTTGATCTTCTCCGCGGCATGCGATCCTTCGACGATGCCGCCGACGCCGATGAGCGGGATGCCCGGCTTCAACAGCATGCGGAAGGCTTGCAGCACAAGCGTGGACCGCTCGCGCACGGGAGCACCGCTGAGGCCGCCGGTTTCATTCGCCAGACAATGGCCGGCGACGGCTTTGCGGTCGATGGTGGTATTCGTGGCGATGACGCCGTCGAGGTTGATCTCGTTGATGACGCGGGCGAGCGACTCGATTTGCAGGTCGTTGAGGTCCGGGGCGATCTTCACAAGCACCGGCACGGATTTGCCATGCTCCTTTTTGAGCTCTGCCTGCTCTTTTTTCAACGTGCTGAGCAGGTGGCGCACGGCGTCCTCGGCCTGAAGGTCACGCAGGCCTTTTGTGTTCGGGCTGGAGATGTTGACGGTGATGTAGTCGGCGGTGCTGTAGGCGGCTTTGAGGCAGTAGAGGTAGTCGTTGACGGCGTTCTCGTTCGGCGTGTCGAAGTTTTTGCCGATGTTCACGCCGACGACGGCCTTCGAGCGGCGTTTTTCGAGGCGCTGTACGGCGCTGATGATGCCGGGGTTGTTGAAGCCCATGCGGTTGATGAGGGCGTTGTGCTCCGGCAGGCGAAAGAGACGCGGCTTGGCATTGCCCGGCTGCGGTCGCGGCGTGAGCGTGCCCACCTCGACATGCCCGAGACCGAGCGCGGCCCAGGCGTCCGCGGCGCTGGCGGACTTGTCCATGCCCGCGGCGAGGCCGAGGCGGTTCGGAAACGTCAGCCCCAGGCACGAAACGGGTGCGCCGGAGGCTCCGACCGGTCGCAGGAGCCCGAGCTTGTGCGAGATGACCATCATCTTCACGGTGAGCGAGTGCGCCGTTTCCGCGTCGAGGCGGAATAGCCAGGGCTTGAGGGCGGGGTAGATGCTTTCGAGCCAGGTCATGGATTAAAAGAGAGCTTTGATTTTCGCGGCGACGGCCTGGCCGAGCTTTTGATGAGCTGCCGCATCGAGGTGGATGCCATCGACGGGGCTCGGTGTGACGATTTCCTGCGTGTTCAGGTAAGCGCAGCCGAGGGCGGCGGCGACGGCCTCGTAGTGCTTCGGCAGTTGCTGGCTTCTCGCCTGGGCATTCGTGAGCTTGGCTTCGAGGTCCGGAAGGTGCGAGAGCGGGCCAACGGTCGGCGGGCACATGAGGAGCAGTCGCGGTGGCTTGGCCGAAAGTCCGGCATCGCTGCTCAAAATGGTCTGCGCGAGGATTTTGGCCCCGACGGCGATTTCGGACGGCGAGACGCCGAAGACGTTTTTGAGGTCATTGGTGCCCAGCATGAGCACGACGAGGTCGAGCGGCTTGTGAGACTCAAGAATCGCCGGAAGCACGGCCTTGGCATTCCGGACGAGTGCAAAGGGATCGTCGTGAACGGTCGTGCGGCCGTTTTGGCCTTCTTCGATGATCCGGAAGCCCTCGCCGAGCTCGCGGGCCAGCACGCCGGTCCAGCGCACCTCGTGCGGATGACGCCGCGGAAAGCTCTCGGTGATGCTTTCCGGGATGAAGCCCCAGGTGTTCGAATCTCCAAAGCAGAGGATGTTTTTCATGCGCCCCTCTCTATGAGCAAGAGAGGCCGGAACGCACCGGAAAACTGTGAAAATCTGGCTTGCGCGAGGTTTCTTCTGTGGTAGGCATCCCGCCCCCTTGCTCCGGCTAGGGGATTTCGATTGTTTCTCCCCTCAGCAATCTCCTTCCAATGCGAGTCCGCACTTCCGTCAAACCTCTCTGCGAACTTTGCCGCGTGATCCGTCGCGCGGGCATCGTCCGTGTCGTCTGCAAAAACCCGCGCCACAAGCAGCGCCAGGGTTGATCTGATTTTCACCTCTCACTACACGTTCTTATGCCCCGCCTGCTCGGAGTCGAAATCCCCAACGACAAAAAGATCGAATACTCGCTGCCTTACATCTACGGCATCGGTCTTCCCATTAGCCGCAAGGTTCTTGCCGCGACAAATATTGATCCGAACACCCGTGCAGGCGAGCTCACCGACGAGCAGATCGCCCTCATCACGCAGGTCATCCAGGGCATGAAGCTCCCGATCGAAGGTGACCTTCGTCGTGAGATCCAGATGCACATGAAGCGCATCCTCGGCATCAACTGCTACCGCGCTCACCGCCACCGCCGTGGTCTTCCCGTGCGCGGCCAGCGCACCCACACGAACGCCCGCACACGTAAAGGTCCGCGTAAGACCGTCGGTGCCCAGAAGGCCTCCAAGTAATCCTCAACGCGAAGCACTTTACCCATCATGGCTGACGAAACCATCCCGGCAATCCCCGCTGAAGCTACGGCCGCTCCTGCCGCCGCACCTGCTCCGGCCCCCGCTGCTCCTGCGGCTGACAAGCAACCTACCAGCGGTGACCGTCAGGTCTCCCAGAGCATCTGGGCAGAGATCGGTGGCGAGGAAGAAGGCGCCAAGATCGTCAAGGCCAAGGGTTCCAAGAACGTCTCGACTGGCATCGTCCACGTCAAAGCCACCTTCAACAACACCATCGTCACGGTCACCGACAAGACGGGTGCGAAGATCGGCTCCTCCTCCGCCGGCAAGATGGGCTTCCGTGGTTCCCGCAAAGGCACCGCTTACGCCGCCCAGGTCGTCGCCCAGGATGCCTGCCGCCAGGCAATGGGGCATGGTCTCCGCGAAGTGGAAGTCCGCCTAAATGGTCCCGGCTCCGGCCGCGAGTCCGCCGTGCGTGCCGTGCAGGCCCTCGGTGTCGAAGTGACCTCCATCAAGGACGTCACCCCCATCCCGCACAACGGCTGCCGTCCGCAGCAGTCCCGTCGCGTTTAATTCGAATCCTCTTCCCCCAAATCTGACTCATGGCTCGCTACACTGGTCCTCGTGAAAAAATCGCCCGCCGCTTTGGCGTCGCGCTTTTTGGCCCCTCCAAAGCCCTCGAACTGCGCAATTTCCCCCCCGGACAGCACGGTGCTCGTAACACCCGCCGCAAGACCTCCGAATACGGCACCGCCCTCATCGAAAAGCAGAAGCTCCGCTTCCAATACGGCGTGCTTGAAAAGCAGTTCCGCCGCTTCTTCGCCGAGGCTCAGCGCCGCAAAGGGGTGACCGGTGAAATCCTGCTTCAGATGCTCGAGCTCCGTCTCGACAACGTTTGCTATCGCATGGGCTTCGCGAACACCCGTTTCGCCTCCCGCCAGCTCGTCTCCCACCGTCACATCACCGTGAACGGCAAGGTCGTGAACATTGCCAGCTACCAGTGCAAGGCAGGTGACGTGGTCGCCGTGAAGGCCGCCCCGCGCAGCCAGCAGCTTGTCAGCAAGTTCCTCGAAATGACTACCGGCTCTCCTACCTCCGATTGGATGACCGTGGATCGTGACGCCATGAAGGGCACCGTCAACCGTGCCCCTGTGCGTGAGGAGATCGCCCCGATCGCCAACGAGCAGCTCGTCGTCGAACTTTACTCCCGCTAATTCTCCGCTGGAGCAGATCACCTACTTCAAAAGGGACGCTTTCGAGCGTCCCTTTTGCTTTGTTGGCATTGGAACTCTCCGCTCTTTGCCCTTAGCTCTCCGCTCTTATGTCCCCCAACCGCCTCGAACTCATTGGAAACGAAATCGCCATCGTTTGGAGTGATGGCCATGAGCAATTCATCTCGATGGAAAAGCTTCGCGCCGCCTCGCCAAGCGCCGAAAACACCGGCGAGCGTGATCTTCTCGGCCGCCAATATGGTGGCAGCACGCAGAAGAGCTTTCCCGGCGTCACTGTGAAGGACTGGAGAATGGTCGGCGGCTACGCGATCCAGTTCGATTTCAGCGATGGCCACAACACGGGCCTCTACACTTTCGATTACCTGCGGGCACTTGATGCACCCGCGGGCTGAAAAAGGGATTACGAGGCTTCTGACGGTGGCGTTTGATTCGTCGGGCCATTGATGGCCTGCAAACGAGAACGCGTGATCTCCGCTCGCGACACATCACGCTCCTCTGGTGAGAGCTCGCGATCCGCGCCGAGCTGAAGATGCGCGGGCTGGATTTCGAGCAGCAGCAGGTCGAGCAGACTGCGGTCGCAGTTCGTGATGATGTCGAGATCGGCGCCGAGGCGCAGCATCGACAGCAGGTTCAGCGCTTCTTTCGAGGTGAGCACATGCGCATAGCGCAGGATGGCGTAGGCACGGCCCACCTGGTCGCTGAGCATGGTGTGATGGTCTTCGAGCAGCTTCGCACGGGCCGTCTGCTCGCTGCGGATCACGCCTTCGATCACCTTTTCGATCTGGGTGATGATCTCCGGCTCTGATTCACCCAGCGTGTGCTGGTTCGAGATCTGGAAGAGATTGCCAAGGGCCTCGGTGCCCTCGCCATAGAGACCGCGCACGGCGAGACCGATCTTGCCCACGGCCTTGATGACGGGGTTGATCTGATCGAGCAGTACCAAACCGGGCAAATGCAGCATCACGGAGGCTCGCATGCCTGTGCCGAGATTCGTGGGGCAGGCAGTGAGGAAGCCGAGCTTGCCATCAAAGGCATACGGCAGCGCCGCATCCATCTCCGTGTCGATGCGGTCCACGAGCTCGTAAGCTCCGCGAAGGTTCAAACCGGGGCGGATGCCCTGGAGGCGGAAGTGGTCCTCCTCGTTGATCATCACCGAGATGCTCTGCTTGCGGTCAATGACCACCGCGCAGCCGGTGGTGCGTGCCGCGTGCTCGCGGCTGACGAGATGACGCTCCACCAGCACCTGTTTGCGGATCTTGCTCAGCTCCGTGTAGTCCACGCTGTAGCCATCCCGCATCTCCGGCAGTTCCTCGACGACAGGCCGCGCAGCCTTCAGCAGCTCGATGCGCTGATGCTCCTGCGAGAAACCTGGGAAGGGAAAGCCGCGCAGATTGCGGGCAAGGCGCACGCGGGAGGTCATCACGATCTCAGAATGCGGACCGCTGCCCTTCATCCAGTCGGCAGGGTTTTTGATGAGGGTGGAAAAACGCATCATGGCAGGTCAGTTCACAGCTCCAGCCTTAGTGTGGCGGTCAATCTCCGCCTTGATCAGCGCAGCGTCTTCGTAGCGCTCCTCCTTCACGGCGAGATCGAGTTCGGCGCGGAGCTTGCCGAGATCCGGTGGAGGTGGAGCGGGCGTGTCTTCTTTCAGCGTGATGGCCGGAGTGGAGATCGGGGAAGTGGGAGCGGGTGCCGGAGCGGGCGGTGGCACGGCGCTGCGCCGCGGTTTGGGCGGTGGCGCGGCGGTGATGATGGCGCTGGGACGCTTGCCCACATGGCGCGTGCCTTTGTGCATGCCCCGAAGCAGGCCCTCGAGGCCCTCACGAAAGGTGTCGTAGCATTCCGGGCAGCCCATACGGCCGATTTTCTTCAACTGTGCCGCCGTGAAGCCGCAGGAAGGGCACGCCAGGTCAGGCGCGGCATCCACGGCACGCGGTGCCGCGCCTACAAACGCCTCGGCGAGCCCGAAGCCGGTCACCTCGGTCACGCCCTTGGCCTTCGAGCAGGCCTCACACAGGTTCACCGTGGTCATCTGACCGTTGATGATCTGGGTGAGGAAGACGGTGGCCTCTGCATCACAAACGTCGCATTTCATGGGTTTGCGGACCGTTAGGACGGGGAACCGGACGCGTCAACCGATGCCCTGTTCCGCACGCCATTCCGCCAGCGCCGCCTCGAATTCGGGATGCTTTGCAAAGCTGTAGTGAAATGTCCGAAAACCCAGCCTAGATGCCGTTTCGATGTTCGGCAGCAGGTCATCGACATAGAAGGTCCGCGCCGGGTCGAGGTCGAATTGCTCGATCGTATGCCGGAAGATTTCCTCGCCCGGCTTCGAGCACTTCGCCTCGTGCGAATACACCCCATCCGTGAAGGGCTCAAAGATGCCGTAGGTTCGCCAGAAATAGTCTTTGTGCAGGCCGCTCGTGTTCGAGAGCAGGTACATCGGCACCTTACCTGCAATGGAGGTCAGCGAGGCTTTCATCGGCAGATTCTCGGTGAAAATCTCGCACCAGATCGTGATGAACTCCTCCGCTGTGCCGGTGAAACCGGTGAGCCGGATGCCCTCGCGCACAAATTCCTCATCGTCGATGCGACCATCCTCGTAAGGGCCTTTGATGCTGTCGAACAAGCTCAGCACCGTCTCCGCCGGATGCGGGCACTTCTTCGCCAGCCGACGGGCGGCAGGCGCGAAATCGAAGTCGATGAGAACTTTTCCAACGTCAGAGACAAAAGCAGGGGCGGACATGCGGCCGCGAGAGTGCTGACAGCGGTCCGCACGGCAAGCTCGAATCGCCGTGAAACCTTCCGGCTTCGTCACTCGGCAAGTTGCCCGCTATTTCCGGACTTCAAAACGCACCAGCGGCAGTGGCCTCCATTCCTTCTCCTTGTTTTTGGCGGCTACTGATTCCAGGACAGACGCTGGATCGTTGAATGAGCCAAGGCCAAGCCGCGATGCCACAATCGGCAATCCGCGCAGCGTGTAAGTAAGCTTGGGGTTGCCCGCGACACGCTCTTTGAACAAAGCCATGGTGGCAAGCCCCATGCGCTGCATCTCCGCCGAAGGCTCGCTAAAAAGTCCGGTCAAGAATTCAAGCTCCTCCTGCACCTCATGATCCGACCATTCCTCGACAGGCCTCGTGTTGACGAGTCTCAGCTGCTGGAAAGCCTCCATCTCTGAAATGAACTTATCCCAACGGCCTTCGGCGTTTTCAAGAAGGGCGAATCTTTTCAAGGTGTCTTCAAAAACGGCCAGTTTTTCCTCCTGTAACCTGTTCACTTGGAATGCACCGAATGAGGCTGCCGCTATTATGTAGGTGGCTGCGAGAAGCGAAAGAATGCTGACAGCCTGCAACTGCCTTGAGATCCATTTCAGTTTATCTGTCGCCACCGCTGTCAAGCATACCAGGCAGACACTCCAAGCGCACACCGCATAAAACACTACGGCGATGGCTTTCCGATGATCGAAGGCTGGTGAGAATTCAGGCGGGACACTCACCGAATGAGCCTGTTTCCAGGCCGCCGCCCAGTGCATCACCACGTCCTGTGCAAACCGCCACGTATAGAGAGCGGAGGCGCTGACAACGAACCACACAATGATGGACAGGCGTGATCTATGCATAAAACCAAGGACCGCATGCTCGACCGGAGACGATGAGTTTGTCCATCTTTTTGCTGTGTTTTGTCGCCTCCTGGTGAAGCAAGCTTCACACGTCCTTCACCGCCAATTCACCCTTCGCTTCTAGCGTGGCAGCGCTTCTCAACCAGTTTGGCGGCATGAAGCGTCTCGTTCGTTGGTTGTCGATTCTCGTTTTGCTGGTCCTCGCGGGCACCACTGGCACCGGCATGTGGCTGGGCGGACAGGTCATCCGGCCAGCGAGACGGTCGCTCCAGCCGCATCATCGCGAGATGCTGGCCCAGCCGGAGGCTTTCGGCATGCGGTTGAAGCCCTTCATCGCATCCGATGGCACGCCGGTGGTGGTTTGTGAACCTTCGGGCAGTCCGGCCAAGCGTGGCCGGCTCGTGCGCGAACAACTCGCCGCCCGCCATGCGCCGCTGCCACGCTTCGGCGAGTGTGATCGCGTGCTGGTGCTCGTGCATGGACGCCGCATGCGAAAGGAGGACATGCTCTTCGTGGCGGAGCGATTCTGCGCGGCGGGCTTTCGCTGCCTCATTCCGGATTTGCCCGGTCATGGCGATCATCCTGTCGCAGTGGCCGGATACGGCACCACCGAGAGTGAGCTGCCTGCCAAAGTCGCTCGTGAAGCTGCGGCGCGATTTGGCTTCAGCCTCGAAAACGCCTCGCTGCTCGGCATTTCGATGGGCGGAGCCATCGCGGTGCGTGCTGCGACGCTGCCAGATGCGCAGTGGAAGGCACTCGTGCTTCTTTGCACCTTTGATGACCTCGCGTCGGTGGTCGAAACACAGGCCGAAAAGCTCGCCGGGCCCGTTTTGGGACCGCTGCTGGCTTTCGGAGCTGAAACGCGTTTTGCCATCGAAACGGGCCAAACACCTTCCGCGGCCAATTCGAAGCTTTTGGCACCTCAAGTAAGCTGTCCGGTGCTCATCGCCCATGGCACGGCCGATTCCTTCATCCCGCCGGAATGCGGTCAGCGGCTTCACGCGGCACTCACTGCGGCCAAAAGCCGACGTTGGGTGCCGGTGCCGGGTGCGGGGCATGCCACGATCTTCACCACCGACTTTCCGCTCTTCGCCACGCTATCCGAATGGCTGCTGCGCGAGATGCCGCGAGCCTGTTGAGCGCAAGAACCGCCGCATCGAGGGCAAATTTTTCCCGGCCAAGGTTTTGTCACCTCGCGGAATCTCGCCACAGATGAACGGCCCCATGCGCACGCTCAACACGATCCTCGATTACGCCCTCTGGCCGCTGCTGGTCATCGTGGCGCTCATTCCCACCAGCATCGGCATCAGCGCCGGGCATGGGAAGCTGGCGTTCAACCTCACCTACTTCAGCTTCGCCGCCGTGCTCTTCATCCTCGAGCGCCTCCGCCCGCATGAGCGTGAGTGGTTGAAAAATGATGGCCAGATGGTGCCGGACCTTGCGCACACCGTCTTCACCAAAACCTTCGTGCAACTCGTCATCATGATGCTGGGCTATTACGGCCTCGTTAGCACCGTCGGCGGTGCCTCGGGCACGGGTCCGTGGCCGAATCACTGGCCGATGTGGGCGCAGGTTGTGCTCGCACTTGTCGTCGCGGAGTTCGGTCTCTACTGGGCGCACCGCATCGCGCACACCTGGATGCCGCTGTGGCACTTTCATGCCGTGCATCATAGCGTCAAAAAGCTGTGGTTCTTCAACACCGGCCGCTTTCACATCATCGACACGCTCAAGAGCATGATCTTCAGCGGCCCGCTGCTCTGGCTCGCCGGCACGCCAAACGACGTCGTGCAGTATTTCGGGGCCATCACCGCCTACATCGGCTTCCTCACGCACTGCAACATCCAGATGAAGTTCGGCTGGTTGAACTACCTCTTCAACACACCGGAGCTGCACCGCTGGCATCACAGCACCGACCTCCGCGAGGGCGACAAGAACTTCGGCGAAAACCTCATGCTCTGGGACATCATCTTCCGCTCCTTCTACCTCGATCCCACGCGCCATCGCCCCGACATCATCGGCATCAAGTCCGCCATGCCGAAGACCTTCCTCGCCCAGATCGCCATGCCCTTCCGCTGGCACAAATATCAGGACCGCTACAAGGCTGGCGAGATCGACAAAGGCACGCTGATGTGATCGTCAGCGCCGTGACGGCTCCGGCAGGTCCTCGCCGCGGAAAAACTCGCCCTCGTGTTGCCGCTGCAAATCATCCGCCGTCCACATTTCGCGGTCAGGGCCGGCGCTGCGGATGTCGATGCGGTCACGATCCCGCACATGAAAAAACAGCGGCGATCCCCAGCGGTCCACGAGCTGGCCTTTGGCATTCAAACACGCATGCGGCCCCATCAAGAAGACCTCCTTCGCCGCATTCCGGCCCATCAAAGCCGCCGCAAACTCCTCATTCGCCCCCATCCGGAACGGCGCATCGCTCTTCACCAGCAGACGCAGATTCGAAAACACATGCGCCATGGCCTGCAGGTCGTCTTCCGGCCTCGTGGAAGGTGAGGCGTAATTTTTCAGAATCTCAGCTCCAGGCAATTTGCGGGCACTTTGAAGCTTCGCAGCCGTTGGTGCCGCTTTCGAGGCCTCTGGCTGCATTCGATGAGTTGTTTCCCCATCCTGTTGATTCGCATCCCAAACCCACCAACTCACCAAAGCCACGCAAACAGCCAGCAGCAGCCATTTAACCTTCGTGCTTGGAGCTTCATTCCACATTCGTCCTTCGGCATTCGTCATTTTAGCTCCACGTCCCCGGCTTCAAAAAGCCAATCGGCAAACTCGCCGAGTTCACGTTGTAAAAGTTTCCGATGTTCGGCAGCACGCTGCTCATGCCAGAAGCCGGCACGCCGAACCAGCGCAGCATCTCGGCGAACAAGGAATCCACACTCGTCGTGGGGATCATGCGACCGCCGTAGCCGGTGTCATCAGCGCTTTCGAGCGTGAGATCCGGGAAGGTGCCATACACGCGACCGCCTTGGATCGGCCCGCCCATGACCAGCGCATTGCCGCCCCAGGCGTGGTCGGTGCCGCGACCATTGCTGCGCAGCGTGCGACCGAAGTCGGACGCGCTGAAGGTGATCACGCCGTCTTGCAGCGTGAGCTGTTCCAAGGCCCGCTGGAAGGCCGTGAGGGCGGTGTTGAGCGTGCTGAGCATGCCCGCCTGCGTGTTCAGCAGTTCGCCGTGATGATCCCAGCCGCCGAACGTGATGAAGATCGTCTGCCGGTGCAGCCCGAGCGCCTGGCGCAGCGCGATCATCTTCACCGCGGCACGGAATTGCTGCGCGATGTAGTTGTTTGTCGGGAAGAGCGAGGCCACGGCGCTGTCGTCGTAGCTGTTGTATTGCTGGAGGAAGAATTCTTGAAGCTCGATGCTGCTCTTCGTGAGCTGGCCGTAGCTCTGCTGCATCAGGTTGGCGTAGTTTTGCTGAATGATGCTGCGATGCGCCGTGTTTTTCAGCTTCATTGGATGCAGCGGATCGGTGATCTCGCTGCCAGTGAAGGTCAGCGCCCCGCGATCCGTGACCACAAACTGCGTCGTGGCATTGCCCACCTGCCACAGGCTGTTCCCGGAGAGGGAGATGTTCATGGCGATGCTGTTCGTGTTCACCGTGCTGTGCAGCAGATCAGCGGTGCGTCCGGCCCAGCCGCTGAGCTGCGTCATGCCCTGCGGCACGGAGGTCTGCCACTGGTCGATCTGATCGCTGTGCGAATACAGCGCCCGCGGCAGCGCCACACTCTCGGCGAGGTATTGCGCCTTCGTCACCGGCTGGATGAGCGTGCCCACATTCGCCAGCAAGGCCGCGCGACGCTTCCCGGTGAAGTTGCCCGTGCCGTTGAACATGTCCCGCAGCCCCGTGCAGCTCGGATGAATGCCGTAAAGCTGCCCATCGCCGCCATCTTGATCGAGATTGAGAAGCTGGCCGGTCATCAGCGCCAGATTGCCCCGCGTGGTGGTGTAAATGCCATGCCGCGTCGAATCACGTGGCACGAGGAAATTGAAGGAATCCATCCCGCCGTTCAAAAACACGCAAACGAGGGTCTTGTAGTCCGTCGGTGCTCCATCCGCCGCCACGCGGCTGGCGAGCTGGAGATTGAGGAGCGTATTCAGCACCGGCACGGTGCTCATCGCCGCGCAGGCGGAGCGACCGAAGAATTGGCGGCGGGTGGAGGCTGCGTTCATGACTTCAAAAAAGAGCGAAAATGGTTCACCGCATCACCGCGCCTTCCGGGCACGTCAGCGAGAGATAGGCAGCCACGCGGATGCGGGCGGTGGTTTGATCGGCAGGGATCTGGGCGAGCGTGCTCAGGATGACGCTGCGCGTGCTCGCTTTCATCTGTCCGGCGCAGAAGAGGAGATTGAAATGGTCCATCAGACGCTCGGGTGAGGTCGCGAAGGTTTCCTCGCGCCGGAAATCGAAGGGGAAACGATACTGCTCATAAAAGCTAAGCCCTTCTTCGAGCATCTTCCACAGGCGGTTCGGGAAGCTGATCGAGCTGTAGCTGTCCGTGATCTGGAAAACCGGGCTCGCGAGGCCGTTTTGCGTCGCCAGACCCGGTGCGCGATACTCGGGGCGGTAGAAGTTGAAGACGCTCGGCGAGTTCGTCGGGGCCTGGCGGCTTTCGTTGAAGAACTCGCTCCAGTCCCACCACAGCAGATCAGGCACCTGCTTCATGCCAAAGACGCGAGCCATCGACATCGCACGGATCACCGGCTCCTTCAGGCGACCAAAGCCCGCGGCCTGCGCCCCCACCGGGCCGCGTGCCTCGGGATCGAGCAGGATGGCACGCACGACCGCGCCGAGATCACCGCGCACGCCGCTGCCGTTGTTAGCGAAGACGCTGCTGATGCGCTGCACATACGCGGGGCTCGGATTGTCCGTGACGAGGAACTGGATGAGCTGCTTCCCGACGAATACGCCACAGTTCGGATGCTCGAAAAGATGATGAATGGCATCCCGCACATCGCGCTGCGCATTCTCCAGTGTGGCCGCACGGGCGGGAATGACGAAGCCACCGAGCAGTGTCTTCGCGCCGAAGTCATGACGGTCAGCGTGCAGGGTCATCGGCGTGGCGTAGTCTTGCTCGGTCCAACCGCCGCCACCCCAGTTGTCGCCACCGAACCAGAAGCCTGTCATCACGCGGGCGAGCTGCGTGATCTCCTCGTTCGAGTAAGTCGGCACCGGCTGACCGCTCACGAGCACCCGCGAGCCATCGGGATTGAGCTGCCAAAGGCCCACGGTGAAGAGCTGCATCACTTCACGGGCGTAGTTTTCATCCGGGTAGCGGTTGATGGACGGATCAGCCTTCTGATTGCCCACATGCGAAAGGTAGCGGCCCATCACCGGATGCATCGTCACCTCCATCAGCACGTCTTCGTAGTTGCCAAAGGCGTTGCGAACAAAGATGTCGTAGTAGTCCGCCATGCCGAGGCACTTGTTTTCGAGGTTTGCATCGCGACGCGAGGTCACGAGGATCTGGCTCAACGCGAAGGCCACACGCTGACGAAGCTGGTCGCTGCCCTGGATCGCCGCACGCGCAAAGGCCGTCTGCATGTTGTTGCCGAACAAGAACGGATCGCTGTCGCCACCACCGCGGCTGTAATGCTCCCGCTGGCGCTGCGTCGTCATGTTTTGGTAGATGCTCTGGATGTAGTCCGAGTGCCGCGTGGCCGGCAGGCCCATCTGCTCCGTGATCCAGCCGGCATAGCCGAGCGTTTGCACACGCTGGATGTCTTCCAGAGTCGGTCCAAAACCAGCCTGCATGAGGAAGCGAGCCGCATTGATGCGTGAGATGGACGTCGCCGAAGCACTCGCGCCTTGAAACTGCTCCACCATCGACGTGTAATCACCACTCGCCGAGCTTTCCGGCGTGCCATCGAGGTTCGCATCGATGCTCACACTGCTCCGCGTGCTGCTGACGGCATTCAGCGTGCTGCCAAGCTGCGTCTCCGCCCAATCGCTCACACCATCGCTATCCGCATCGAGGTCCGAAATGCGGGCGCGATAGAATTTCATCGCTCCCGATACCGCAAAGCTCTGCTGATACTCATTTCCCACCACGACCGGCGAACCACTCGCAAGGCTCCACGAGCTCAAATTCGGGCTTTCGAGCATCTCATGCCGTTTCCATGGCAAAACAGGCCAGCAGACCGTCAACGTGCCTCCTGAGCTCAACACCTCGCTCCACAGCCGCGACCTCGGATCGAGCGGATTCGTGCCCGCGAGAGCTTCCGCACCATTCGTCATGCCATCACCATCGTCGTCGTTCGTCGAAGAAAGGCCAAATTGCCCGACCCACTGCTCCCACACATCGGAGAGGCCATTTCCATTCACGTCCTCACCCACCACTCCAGGCGGCAGACCGCGATAAAGCGGCGGCAGACTCGTCGCGAGCATCGGATCGCTGCCGCTGTCAGCCTCCACGCCGTCTTTGGCGAGATCGTCATCGCTGTCCGCATCATTCGGCAGCGTGCCGGCGAGATACTCGCGCACATTCGTGAGGCCATCCGCATCGCCATCGAGCACGCCATCGGCGGCGCTGTTCTTGTTCAGGCCATGCGCATCCTCCCAGGCATCCGGCATGCCATCCTCGTCTGTATCCTTCCAGGCGGCAAAAGCAGGCAGGTTCTCCAGCGGCGTGGCGTGGATGAAAACAATCACCCCATCATGCACCCACGTTTCGAGCCGGTTCGGCACCGGTGGATCACTGCGATCCTGCCAGGTGGCCGTGCCATCATGCGCCGTTTGAGAGAGAGCACAGTTTGTAAACGTCCGCGTCACCACCGTGGCACTCGTGTCCTGATTCGTGATGCTGAAGGTGAAGTTCCAGGCCGTGCGGCTGCCGGGGCTGCTGCCTTGGATGCGGAAGCGCAGCCGGTCGCTGATGTCGTGGCTGCCGTGCCCGCTGAAGCCCAGCGCGGTCTTAAGATCCACCGGGAAGTCTTGCCAGTCCGCCTCCCAGATATCGCCCGCATCGTCATCTGGATGACTGAAGCCGCCGCCATGACCCGAAAAGAGAAAATGCGTCACGCGACCTGCCTTCACGCGAAGAGCAATATTGAACGCATCACTGCCTGTGCTCGCCGAGTTCACGATTTGGAAGTTCATCAGTGAATCATCCCCCCACTCCCGATCCGTCACACCGCCGCGGGCATGATCCCAGACGATCTGCACATTTTCGAGCGTCCAGTCGAAGGTGCGCGGGCTCGTGCTCACCACCGGCATGAGCGATTGCGAGGCCGTCGGATTCGTCCAGCCATCCACCTCGTCGGCATCACCGATGCCGTCGCCATCGCTGTCCGCGTTGTTGGGATTCGTCGCCACCGGCACGCCGTTGACTTCAGCACCATCGCTGAGGCCATCGCCATCCGAATCTGCCAGCAGAGGATTGGTTGTGGTCTCTGCGGCATCGTTCAAGCCATCGCCATCCGTGTCGGCCACGCGGGGATTCGTCAGCGTGCTACGCTCCGCCAGATTCGTCAGCCCGTCGCCATCCGCGTCGAGCGTGGCATCTGCCACCAGCGTTTTGAAGCCATGCTCCCACTCGTAGGCATCCGGCATGCCGTCGGAGTCGCTGTCGAGCACCGCGTCCACGATTTGAATGCCGTGAATACCCGCCTCATACCAGCTCGTGCGGGCAAGTTTGATGTTCACGCTCGATCCCGTCACGTTGCGGTAGCGGATCGCATTGGCCCGCCACGGCTTCACCGAATCCGATTTCACCAGCTCGACCAGCTTCGTCTGCGGCGGCGTGCTGGCACTGAGAAACCAACGATCCGTGGCCGGTGTGTCATTGAGCCGCGTGTAAGCCACCGCGCTGTCATACGAGGTGCCCACATAAACGATCACGTCGTAGGTAGTGAACGGCAGATTGCTCAGCGTCAGACTGCCCGGCGTGTCCGACGAGACGCTCAGGTAGCCATCGAGCAGCTTCCGCGTGGCGTTGCCGGATTGACCGTTGGCCCAAGTGCCGCCAAAAGCCCAGTTCATCGTCATCCCGGTGGCGGTGCCAGTGCTGTCCACGATCACATCCGCTGTTGGAGAGAGAATATCGGCCTGCGTGCCATTTTGATTCCGCCAGCTCGTGAGCGCCCAGGTGTTGTTCCAGAAGCGCTGCGGCACCAAACCGGTCACCTCATGACTGGCGATGGTATTGTCTGGATTCAGCTCCATCACGAAATTGATGCCGATGACGCCATTTTGGACCGGCGGCGTGCTCGCGGCTGAATTCGCCAGATAACCCGTGCGCAGTTCCCAGGCATCGCCCGCGCCATCACCATCCGTGTCAGCCAACAAAGGGCTGGAGGCCGTCTCCTCGCCATCACTCAGCGAATCGCCATCTGTGTCCGCCTTGAGCGGATTCGTGCCGGTCGTGAACTCGTGCCCATCGCTCAAGCCATCGCCATCCGTGTCCTTTTGCGTCGGCTCCGTGCCCGCGGCGAGCTCCTGCGCATTCGTGCGACCATCCGCATCCGCATCCTGGGCCGCGCTCGCCACCGCATCGCTGAATCCATGATCCATCTCCCACCATCGCGGCAGGCCATCGCCATCCACGTCCTGCAAAGCGATGGGATCAATCTCCAGCGACAACGCATCAAACTGCACCCAGCCATCCGTCGAGGACGCTGGCGCAGGCGCACGACGGATTTCGATCACATTCGCCCCGGCCACTGGATTGAAGGCCGAAGCATCAGCCTCGACGATCAGCGTGTCCGCTTTCGTGTGAATGGCGGTCTTGATCAGCACCCCGTTCCAAAACACCTCCAACTGATGCCTGCCGTAGCCCTCGGCATAGTTGTTGATCGCCGGGTTCCACCAACCGCCCCACACCTGGTGCATGTTCAGCCGCATGCGAGCCGTGCTCGTTGCCTGCGCCGGTGAGAGATTGAAATGCAGCCTCACCGAGAGGTTTTGGGTATCCAGCACCGGCTCGAAGTTTGTCGCCGGCTCGCCCGCCACCGTGCCAATGGGTGCCGGGTAGGTGCCCGCGAAGTAGAAATCATTGTCGAGGTCCACCGCACTGCCCGGTGCCGCGTTGTAATCCCACGTCGAGCTCCCGTATTCGTCCATCGGATCACCATCCCAAACCCCGAGCGACCACAACGTCGTAAAGTCCGCCCTCAACGGCGAAACGATCCATCCGAAAAGACAAGCGAGCAAACCCAGGCGCATGCGCGGAGGTTACCACTCGCCTAGGAAGATGTCCATGCTCCTGACAGCCCCATCGGTGTGTTCAAAAGCTTTGTCACAATACACGCGACAGCGTCCTGGAGTGCGCCGGACCTCCGGCGCTTTCGAACGTCGCTCGGCCCACGAAAAGCTCCAGAGGGCTGGAGCACTCCAAGACGCCAGGCGCATTTGATTGTCCTCTTATCTCACAACCCCTTCGGCATCCAAGCCTCCAGTTTGCTAACCTCGGCCTTCGCGGATGAACTCACGGGGATGCCCCAGAAGTCGAAGAAGGGGCCGAGGTTCTTGTTGGCGATTTTGGAGTAGCGGATGAGGAACTGGTCGCGGGCTTCGTCGTCGCCTTTGGGTTCGGGGCCGTATTCGGTGCCGTCGAAGCTGTGCAGGTATTTGCGCCAGCTTTCCCAGCCGAACTCCTGGATGAGCTGGATGTAGGTGGTGAGGGCGAGGAATGGATCGCTTTTCCAAGTCTGCCATTTGTCCTTCGCGGCCTTGATCTTCTTGATGTGGTCCTTGCGCGATTCCTCGCTGATGCCGCCGTGGCCGATGAGCCAGTCTTTCTTCAAGACGGCGTCGTAGCAGTACATGCCGATGACGTTGTTCGTGACCTCGCCGGTGCCGTCGAAGGTGAAGGTGCGGCGCTGGTGGTTGTGACCGATCTCGTGGTAGAAACCCCAGCCGGGGAATTTCAGACGCGTGAGCGTGGTCATCTCCGGTCCGGCGCTCGTTGGGATCATGATGGGATAGCCGCTGTGCATGTAACCGGCGCTGATCTGCACATCAGCGACGATGCGCTCGGGCCGGGTGCGCTCGGCGGCTTGATTGGTGATCTCATCCTGGGCTTCGACTGTGGCTTTCCAGAACTGCATGAGCTCGGTGGGATTGTTGATGGCCTGTGCGACCTCGCGCGGGAAGCTGATGATCATCTTGTCGCAAGCCATCTCGGCCCAAGGCGCAGGGCGCTGGCGGATTTCCTTCCACTTGGCGTCGTCGTCCTTGCCGAGCACGAAGAGCGGCGCGGCGATGGCGTCTTTGATGGCGGCGGTGAAGGGTTCGTCGTCCTTCGCACGACCCGGGACCTCGATGTAGATGAGACCGCCGAATGCGGAGGCCGTTTTCGTCGTTGCGGTGGCCAAAGTGTCGCTGCGCGTGATGTCGGGAGCGCGTTCCCATTTGTCGAGATGGTAAAGCGTGTCGCTGTGGCAGCCGATGCGCACGGCGTAGCCTTTGTCGGCGTATTTTTCGGGAATCGTGACCGTGATCGGCTCGCCCGCGACAGCGTAAAGCCCGGTGCTGTGCCAGCCGGAGATGCTCGGCGTGATGGCGATTTCCGCGCCGGTGCGCGGGGCGTTTTCAGGAGCTTTGCCGGGGAATTCGACATGCGCGGGATGCGCCTTGATGCCTTCGGCGCTCATGAGGCGCAGCATGCGTGTCTCCATGCCGAGGCGCAGACGCGCGGCGGCGTGCTGAGTGTCGGTGAGCGGTGCTTTGGCGGTCGGGATCGGCGCGTCGGTGCCCGCATTGCCGAGCGCAGCGGCGACGGCGTTCTTCAAATTGCTGCGATCCGGCGGTTGCGCTGCCATGGCGATCTGAATCGCGTTCATGCCCTGTTTCATCTGCTCTGGAGTCAGGGCGGGTCCGCCTTCGCGCTGTTTTTTGATCGCGGTGATGGCGTCGGACGCATTCATCATCGCTGGAAGCTCCACGCGGGCCTCAAACGAGCGCAACTGGTCAAACGCGCTCATGTCCGTGTTCGCCACGCCTGCGGCCATCAGCGCCTGATTCACGCCGTGCGAGATGGCGAGGTCCTTGCCGCCGCTCGTCTGTCCGTAAGCCCAGCCCGTCATGCCGCCGATGAAGCCGCCTCCGCCTTTGATGTACTCGATCAAAGCCGCGCCTTCCTCCGCGCTGACCACGCCTTGCGTATTGATGATGACCACGTCGTAGTCGCTGAGGTTCTTTTTCTCCACCGTGCTGAATTCCTCCGCCTTCAGGCCACGCTGAGCCAAAGCAGCCCCCTTCACGCCTTTGAGGCCGATACGCGGCTTCGCCTTGTTGCCCGCCCACTTCACGCAGTTCTCGATGAGCTGCGCGTGATCACCACCGCCGTCGCCGCTGAGGTAGGCATTCTGGCCAAACAGGATGATGCGGCCTTTTCCATAGGCCGCGGCCGCTCCGACCGCAATTTCGACTCCATCCTTGTCCGGCGCGGAAAGAATCGGAAACGCGATCTGGCCCCAAATGCCCACCGGACCCGGTGCACCGAGTTTTGGCACCGATTTGACGCCTTCGAGGATTTTCGCGCGCTCCGCATTCACGAGCGCCGGAGGCATTTGGGCGTTCAAAAGGCCGCAAAGGGCAAACAAGACGAGTGTGGTGGCTGACTTCATGGTTGGTTGGGAAAAGGCTCTCAGCGATAAATGACGACCAGAAACACCACGGCGGCTCCTTTGGCGGTGTTGACGATGGCGTGGGGGACGTCGGCGCGGTAGGTGCCGCTGTCGCCTTTGGTGAGGTCGTCGTGGTCTTCGCCGGATTCGATGCGGACGCTGCCTTCCTCGACGGTGAGGAACTCGCGCGTGCCCTCAAAGTGCGGTTGGCTGCGCAGAGCACCGCCGGGCTTCAGGGTGAGCTCGTAGAACTCGACGTCCTTCTCCAGATTCAGCGGCGAAAGCGTGCGGATCTCGCACTGCTTATCGCTGCGATAAACTTGGGCGCGGTCGCTGGCGCGGATGACCTGGATTTTCGACGCGCTGGCCTCCGCGCTCTCGATCAACTCCTGCAACGTGAGCCCAAACGCCCTTGCGATGCGAAACGTGACCGTCAGCGTGGGATTCGCCTTCTCACGCTCGATCTCGCTGAGCATGCTGCGGCTCACGCCGCTGGCGGTGGCCAATTCCTCCAACGACCAGCCTCGATCCGCGCGGAGTTTCTTCACGCGCTTGCCGAGGTTCTCATTGATGGCCTCGGGGCTGGATTCAGGGATGCTGGTTTTGCGTTTGGCTGGCATGCGCGCCAGTATAACGGACACGCGTCTTGTAAATTAGATCATTGGTGAAAAAAGGCGGCAGAATGGCGAAGGCACCGGGGCGAGGAGTTCAAGCTTGCCACAAAGCCTCGTCTCAGGGCATCATGAGAGATGCTTCGTGCCCTTTTACTGCTATCCCTCACTGCCTCCGCGTCCGCCCAGTGGACCACCTCGCGCATTCATGGCACGCCGGAGGCGCCGAAGCCGTTTATCGCGGAGCAGACCTTTACGCAGATCACGCTGCATGATGGCTTGGAGATGATCGCGATGCCGGGGGCGCATCGTTTCGCGGCGGTGGAGAACACGGGGAAGATCTTCACCTTTGCCGACACCCCGGACGCGGCTTCGCAGCATCTGCTGATCGATTTGAAGGCGAAGCACGAGAAGCTCTCGCATGCCTATGGCATCGCGTTTCATCCCAAGTGGCGGGAAAACGGCTTTGTCTTCATCACCTACACCATCGGCGACAAGCTCGATGACGGCACGAAGCTCTCCCGCTTCAAGCTAACGCAAAACGAGCCGCCGGTGCTCGATCCGGCCTCGGAGGTCGTGCTGCTCACTTGGCTGTGCGGGGGGCACAATGGCGCATCGCTCCATTTTGGGCCTGATAGCATGCTTTACTGTTCCACCGGCGATGCCGAAGTGCCCTCGCCGCCTGATCCGCGCAACACCGGTCAGGGGCTCAATGACCTCCTCTCATGCGTTTTGCGAATCGATGTGGATCACGAGGAAGGTGGCAAGGCTTACTCGATCCCGAAGGACAACCCCTTCATCACCACCCAAGGCGCGATGCCGGAGATCTGGGCCTTCGGCTTCCGCAATCCATGGAAGATTTGCTTTGATGCAAAGGGCCGCTTGTGGTGCGGCGATGTCGGCTGGGAGCTTTGGGAGATGATTCACCTCGTGCAACGCGGCGGAAACCATGGCTGGAGCGCCATGGAGGCCTCGCAGCCGATCAAACCGGAGACGAAAGGCCCCGGCGACATCATTCCGCCCGTCGCCGCGCATCCGCACACGGAGGCGGCGAGCATCACGGGCGGTTATGTGTATCACGGCAGCCGCTTTCCCGAGCTGCGCGATGCCTACATCTACGGCGACTACGAGACCGGCAAGATCTGGGCCCTGTGGCATGATGGAAAGCAGGTCACGAGGCGCGAGGAGATCGCCGACACGCCGCACAAGATCGTCACCTTCGGCCAAAGCGAGGATGGCGAGTTGTATTGGATGAATTGGGAGAAGGACACGCGCCTCTACCGCCTCACCAAAAATCCCGCCGTGGGCAAGCCGAACCAGTTTCCTCGCAAACTCAGCGAAACCGGTCTTTTTGCCGACACGGCCTCGCAAACGCCTGCCGCAGGTGTTTTGCCCTTCGAGATCGCCGAGCCGATGTGGCAGGACGGAGCCACCGCGCAGCGCTTCGTGGCCTTGCCGAATGGCGAGAGCATCAAGACGACCATCAGTGGCAAGCCGGGCAAGCTGAACTACAAAGTCGAATGGCCCGCCGAGTCCGTTCTGGCACGCACGATCAGCCTCAAGAAGAAGCTCGAGACTCAGATCCTGCACTTCGATGGCGAGTCGTGGAACGGCTACTCCTACCGCTGGAATGATGCGGGCACCGATGCGGAGCTTGTCGGCCCGGATGGCGAGGAGTTCATCGCGGACAAACAACCCTGGCGCATCCACGGTCGCGGCGAGTGTGCCCGCTGTCACACGAACTGGAGCGGCTTCGCTCTCGGTTTCCAGCCCGATCAACTCGTGAAGATCGACGGCAAAAAGCCCGAAGAGGTCCTCGATGCCAACTTCATGGCCCGGCTGACGAACCGGCTGCACGACAAAGATGATCTCGAATCCCAAGCGCGGGCTTGGTTGCATGCGAACTGCGCTCACTGCCATCGCCGGCATGGCGGCGGCAGCGTGCAACTCATGGTGAACGCGGATCTGCCGACCGCGGAGACGATGATGCTCAATGAAAAGCCCGTTCGCGGCGAACTCGGCCTCACCGAGGCCCGCGTGATCTCTCCCGGCAAACCGGAGCAAAGCGTCCTCATCGCTCGAATCGCCCGCAGCGGGAATGGTCACATGCCGATGATCGGGGCGCGTGAGGTGGACCCGAAAGGCTTCCAGTTGCTGTGGGATTGGATCGCCGGCTCAGAAGTCTCGCAGACACCGAAAGAGGTGACAACATCCTCCGAGGCTCTTTTGGCCGTAAATGCCATTTCTCGCGAAAAACAGGCTTTTGATCCCACTCTCGCCAAACATCCGAATCCCGAGATCGCCTGCTACTTCGAGCGTTTTGTGCCCTTCGATCAGCGGGTGAAGACGCTCGGCATGCATTTTGACGCGAAGAAGCTCTTCGCTGCCCAAGGCGATGCGAAACGCGGTTCCGAGCTCATCAGCATGACCGGAAAAATGGCCGCGTGTCTCGCCTGCCATCTCATCAACGGCACCGGACGTGACTTTGGACCTGACTTGAGCAAGGTCGGCGCACGCCTGAATCGCGAGCAACTGCTCGAAAGCATTCACACACCTTCCAAGACCATCGCCAAGGGTTACGAGACATGGACGCTGACCTTGAAGGACGGCACGCAGCAGACTGGATTCCTCGTTCATCGCAGCGACCAGGATGTGACACTCAAGCTCGCCACCGGCCAGCCGCTGACGATTCCGAATGCTTCAATCCAAGAGCAGAAGCTGCAAACAGCGTCGTTGATGCCGGAAGGCTTACTCCAAGCCATGACGGAACAGGAGGCAGCGGATGTGCTCGCCTTTTTGAGTGCGTTGAGGTGAGTCGGAGGAGCCTTGTTGCACAGCAACGAGGCAACTTTTGGCTTACGCCTTGCCCCAATGCTTGAGCAGCGTGGCGGCCATGTCGGCGGGCGAGTCGCTCACGGCGATGCCGCACTCGGCGATGATGCGCTTCTTGGCAGCAGCGGTGTCGTCGGCTCCGCCGATGATGGCACCGGCGTGACCCATGCGGCGTCCGGGAGGGGCGGTGGCTCCGGCGATGAAGGCCGCGATTGGCTTCTTGCAGTTGTCCTTGGCCCAGCGGGCGGCCTCGACTTCTGCATTGCCGCCGATTTCACCGATCATGATGATGGCTTCGGTCTCAGGGTCTTCGTTGAACATTTGAAGCACGTCGAGGTGGTTCGTGCCGTTCACGGGGTCGCCACCAATGCCGACGCAGGTGCTCTGGCCGTAGCCGCGAGTCGTGAGCTGCCAGACCGCTTCGTAAGTGAGCGTGCCGGAGCGGCTGACGACGCCGACATTGCCGCGCTTGTGAATGTAACCCGGTGCGATGCCAATGCGGCAGCCGCCGTGGGATTTCTCGCCGTGACCAGGGGTGACGAGGCCGGGGCAGTTCGGGCCGATGAGGCGGGTCTTGCTGCCTTTCATCGCCGCTTTGACGCGGATCATGTCATTGACCGGGATGCCCTCGGTGATGGCCACGACGAGATCGAGGCCTGCATCGACACCTTCGAGGATGGCATCGGCCGCGAAGGGCGGCGGGACGAAAATGACGCTCACGGTGGCTCCAGTTTCCTTGGCGGCCTCGCTCACGGTGTCGAAAACGGGCACCTTTTTGCCGCTGTGCTCGAAGACCTGGCCGCCCTTGCCCGGCGTGACGCCCGCGACGAGCTGCGTGCCGTAGTCGATGGAGGCTTTCGCATGACGGGAGCCGAAGTCTCCGGTGATGCCTTGAACAAGAATGCGGGTGTCCGTTTCGACGAGAATGGCCATGGGGGTGGGGGTGGGGGAAAGTGGGAGCGGCGAGAGTAGGGTGATGCCGGGCGGCGTCAAACGCTGGAAATGCCGAATGACGAATTTCCGAATGACGAAGGGACTGATAGCCACAACAGATGGGAATCGTAAAACCAGCCCCTGTGAACTCCCCTGCTCTCAACCGCCGCACGCTTCTGAACCGCTTTGGTCTCGGCCTGGGCGGGATCGCGCTGAACGAGCTGCTTGCCAAGGAGAGCGGTGCGGAGGTGGATCGGGGTGTTTTGAGCGGGACGCATCATTTCGCGAAGGCGAAGCGGATCATCTACCTTTTCATGTCCGGCGGGCCGTCGCATCTGGACCTGTTTGATTACAAGCCGCTGCTGAACAAGCGCCACGGCGAGCAGCTTCCAGACTCGGTGCGCGGCGGGCAACGGCTGACGGGAATGTCGGGCAACCAGTCGTCGATTCCGATGGTGGGGTCGCCGTTTAAGTTCACGCAACATGGGCAGGCAGGTGCGTGGTTCAGCGAGCTACTGCCGCACACGGCGAGCATCGCGGACGAGCTGTGCGTGGCCCGGTCGATGTTCACGGAGAGCATCAATCATGGCCCTGGCGTGACGTTTTTTCAGACGGGATCGCAAATCGCGGGCCGGCCGAGCATGGGCGCTTGGCTGAGTTATGGTCTGGGGGCGGAGAATGCGAATCTGCCGTCGTTTGTGGTGCTGATCACGAAAGGAAAGGGCGGGCAGCCGCTGGGTGCGCATCTTTGGGGCAGCGGTTTTTTGCCAACAAAGCATCAAGGCGTGCTCTTCCGTGCGGCGAAGGACCCGGTGCTCTATCTTGGAAATCCGGAAGGCGTTGATGACACGAGTCGGCGGCTGATGCTGGATCGCCTGAAGGAGCTGCATGAGCATCAACTCGCGGGCACGCCGGACGTGGAGATTTCGAATCGCATCGATCACTACGAGATGGCCTATCGCATGCAGAGCAGCATCCCCGAGGCGACGGATTTTGCCGATGAGCCTCAGCATGTTTTGGACAGCTATGGACCAGATGTGAAGACACCGGGCACGTTTGCCGCGAACTGTCTGCTGGCACGACGCATGGCGGAACGGGGTGTACGCTTCATCCAGCTCTACCATCAGGACTGGGATCATCACGGCGGCCTGCCGGGTGCCTTGCCCAAGCTGTGCAAAGAGACTGATCAAGCCTCTGCGGCGTTGGTGAAGGATCTGAAGCAACGCGGGCTGCTCGATGACACGCTGGTGGTGTGGGGCGGTGAGTTTGGCCGCACGAATTACTGCCAGGGCAAGATCAGCGCAAACTTCGGACGAGACCATCATCCGCGTTGCTTCAGCGCGTGGATGGCCGGCGGCGGGATCAAAGCGGGCAGTGTTTACGGCGAGACGGATGAATTTGGCTACAACGTGGCCTCAAACGGCCTGCACATTCACGATTTCCACGCCACGCTGATGCATCTGCTTGGCATCGACCACGAGCGGCTGACGTATAAGTTTCAAGGCCGTCGCTACCGACTCACCGATGTGCATGGGCACGTGGTGAAGGGCGTGCTGGGGTGATCGTGATCACACTTCGAGCTGGATGCCGAGCTCGATGACCTGGCGGGGAGGAAGATCAAAGTAGCCAGTGGCAGGACGGGAAAGGCGGGAGAGGAGGACGAAGAGGTTTTTCCGCCAGCGGGCCATCTTGCCGGGGCCGTTGGTGAGGAGCACTTCGCGGCTTTGGTAGAAGGTGATGCCGGCCCGTTTGCACTTGCCCTGGGTCTCCAAGGCATGGCACAGGTCCTCGAAAACGTTCGGAGACTCGGAGAAGCCGTAGTGCAGCACCACGCGGAAGAATTCGTCGTGGTATTCCTCGACCTGAAAACGCTCCTCGGCGGCGACGTGGGGCTTTTCCTCGAAACGGACGGTGAGCAGCACGACTTGATGGTGGAGGGCCTTGTTGTGCTTCAGATGATGCAGGAGGGCGAGCGGGAGGCCATCGGCCGAGGCGGACATGAAGACGGCCGTGCCGGGGACGCGGATGATGCGATCCTTTTTGATCTCATCGACCAGGAACGTGACCGGCAGGCGGCCGCGCTGCATGGCCTGAAAGAGCACGCGACGGCCATCCATCCACGTTTTCATGATGATCCACATGCCAAGACCGATCATCAGGGGGAACCAAGCTCCATCGAAGAACTTGAGCAGGCCGCCAGAAACGTAACCAAGCTCAAAAACCAGGAAAATGGCGGTGGGAAGCGCGGCCTTCCACACGGGCCACTTCCACACATGGCACGCGACGAGGAAAAAGAGGATGCTGGTGAAGGTCATGTCCAAAGCAACCGAAAGGCCATAGGCCGCAGCGAGGTTCGTGGATGACTTGAAGTTAAACACCAGCGCCAAGCAGGCGATCATGAGGAGGTAGTTCACCTGCGGCATGTAGATCTGGCCGCGGACATCGGGATTCGTGTGGATGATTTTGAGGCGAGGCAGGTAGCCAAGCTGCACGGCCTGCTGGGTCAGCGAATACACTCCTGTGATCATGGCCTGGGAGGCGATGATAGTGGCTGCCGTGGCTAGCAAGATCACGGGAATAAGCGCCGGCTTCGGCACCAGGCTGAAGAAGTGGTGGAATTCGGGCTTCAGCGAGGCCTCAACGTTCGAAAGAACAAGGGCTCCCTGGCCGAGGTAGTTCAGCATGAGGGCGGGCAGCACGATGATGAACCAGCTCTTCACCAGCGGCGGGCGTCCGAAGTGGCCGATGTCCGCATACATGGCCTCACAGCCCGTCACGGCGAGCAGGACGAGGCCCATGATGACGAAACTCTCGTGGCCATGGTGCAGGAGGAAGTTTACCCCGTGATGCGGCAGCAAGGCGGAGAAGACCGCCGGATGGGCACCGATGTTGATGATGCCCAAAACGGCCAAGGTGAGGAACCAGAGCACCATGATCGGCCCGAAGGCGACACCGATGCGGGCCGTGCCGTTTTTCTGAACGAGGAACAAACCGAAGATGATGGCCGCGGCAATGGGAACGACGTAATTGGCCAGGCCGGTGCCGATCTGGGCGTCGAGCAAGGCAAGGCCCTCAACGGCCGAAAGCACAGAAATCGCCGGGGTGATCATCCCGTCCCCATAAAGGAGACAGGCTCCGAAAATGCCGCTGAGCACCACTCCGGCCGTAGTTTGCGGCTTAAAGGACCATTTGGCGGACCGGAAGAGCGTAAGCAGGGCGAACATGCCCCCTTCCCCTTGGTTGGTGGCGCGGGTGATGAAGCCCAGATACTTGAAGCACACCATCACGATCAAGGACCAGAACATCAGCGACAAGGGGCCTAGGACATCCAACGGCACCCCCGGGTGCGGACGGGCATGATTGAGGCTCTCGCGCAGGGCGTAGAGGGGGCTGGTGCCGATGTCCCCAAAGACAACACCCAGAGCCACGAGGGCGAGGGTCCAGTTGGAAGCGTGCTTGTGATCTGACATGTGGAATCTCCGGGGAGTCCCCCGAAGCCCTGCTTCATTCAGGGACGACAGCGCTTAGCAAGGGGCCACCCCGGCGCAAGGGGGGAGTTTGGGGCCTTGTCGGGCAAAAAAACGGCATCCGGGGTGGCCCGGATGCCGTCGAAGTGCGTTCGTTGGCTCAAATCAGGCCATTTTCCGGCGGCGGCGCATCATGAGGCCGAGGAGGCCGATCATGAGGAAGAGCGCACGGGAAGGCTCGGGCACCACGAAGACGACGCCGTAGGTGGTGAAGAGGCTGGTGTCCCAAAGGAGACCAGCGGTGAGGTCCGGCAGATCGAGATCGAAACCAGCATCTCCAGTGCCATCATACTGGGTGCCACTCACGGTGAAGCCATTGTTGGTCAGGCTGCTCCAGTCGAGGAGGTTGAACACATCACCACCGGCAAAGCTGCCACCAAGGTTGCTGACCACCACGCGACCGTATTGATTCAAGGTGAGGGCACCTCCCACGTTCACATAGTCGTGTCCTGCCAAGGAGCCGCTGCCGGCCGTGGAGGTGAGGTAGCTGGCGGCATTGGTCGTCAGCCAAGCCCCGGTGTAGTCGAAGGCACCGAGGGTATTGGCATTGACCGTGGCCGAGGTGATATCCAATGCCAGGCGGGTGACTGCAGTGCCAGTCGTGCCGACCAACTGGCCGCTGAGCGTGAGATCCGTTCCCACATACAGATGGCCCACGCTATTGTCTCCCGGAGACATGCTGCCGATGCCGCTGAGCTCAGCCACATGATCACTGAGTGTCAAGCTGCCATTGATGCGACCGGCGGCGGACACCGTGGCATAAGTGGTGCCAGCAGGATCCAAACCACCGCCCTTGATCACACCGTCGTAGGTGTAGCCGCTGGTCTTGGCCGACACATCGAGGATGGTGCTGCTGCCGATGTTGATCACCGGAGAGTCATTGATGGATCCATTCTGGCCGAGGGCGAGCGTGCCACCGGTGATGACGGTGTTGCCGGTATAGGTGTTGGCGTTGTTGAGGGTCATGGTGGCCGTGCCCGTCTTCGTCAGCGCCACGTTGTGCTGGATCACGCCCGAGTAAGTGAAGTTGCTGGTGACACCGTTGCCCACTGTCAATGTGTTCACCGTGGTGGCGGCGTTGGTGATGAAGCCGCTGGTGGAGTTCACACCCGTGGCAGGCGTGCCCGGATTGGTGAGGGTCCCCACCGTCTGGTTCTGGCCGTTGAGGTCAAGAACACCATTCGAAGTGGTCGTGAGCGTGGTGGTGGTGGGCAGCGCGTCATTCTTGCCCAAGAGCAGCCTGCCACCTTCGACACCCGTAGGACCGGCGTAGGTGTTGCTGCCGGAGAGGATGACCGTGTCGTAGCCCACCTTCGTCAGGCCTCCTGTGCCACCGATGACACCCTGGACTTCCAAGATGGCACCGGAAGCGGCGTATTCAGTGAGGGCAAGGTTATCCATGGCCTGCTTGCCATTGTCGAGGCCGTTGGCACCCAGGTAATACTGCGTGCCAATGAAGGAGTTGGAGTTCAGCGTGAAGGTCACATTCGGATTCAGAATGCGCATCACCCCGCCGCCAGCCTGGGCACCGTTGATGTCATCATTGCGAAGGAAGGCTTCAATGCCGCCACCGTCGAGAGTGACGCTCGCGTTGGTGGTGGGCTGGTTGGCGGCCACCTGGAGGGTGCCCTTGCCGAGATTCACCGCGCCGCTGCGGGCGTTGTTCACACTCCAGCGTTCGATGGAGCCTTCGTTGTAGGTCACACTGGAATTGGTGGCAGTGAAGTTGGCCACGCCGATGTCAAGCGCACCATAGCGGTTGATGATGAGAGCACCCGTGCCGAGCGATCCATTGTGCGTCACATGCACGGCTCCCTGGTCGATGACCATGGTGCCCGAGAAGGTGCCGGAACTGTCACCGCGGATGTAGAGGGTTCCGTCACCCCACTTCGTGAGGCGCTGGCTGCCGACCAAGGAGGCCACCGAGAAGCCTGAGCTCAGGCCATTGGTCAGATAGCCGCCGTTGCCGCCGTAAGCCGAGAATGGGCTGCCAGTAGCCGTGGTGTCCACGTTCAGAATGGCATTGTTTGTCACCGTCAAAGTGCCTGCGGCGAGGATGGAACGGCTGCGGTTGTTAGCAATGCGCAACTGGGCGTCCACGGTGCCATTGGCAGGTCCATTGCCGATGCCGCCGCTCTGCTGGATTTCGACGTCCGCGATGGTGTGGACGCGGTCATCAGCGCCTGGATCCCAGTCGATGGTGGCATTGTCCACCGCAATGATCCGGCCGGAGGTGTAGGTGTAGTTCAGCAGGGTGTCACCGGGCTGGGCGCGGAGGAGAAGCGTCGGCGAACTCGTAGCCTGACTGGAATTGAGAACAATCGTGTTATTTGCGTGGGCATTACCCGCGGAGCCGAACTGGCTCAACTGGAGGTTGCCTTCATTGACCACCCAGCCGCCCTGGTAGCCGTTGCCGACGCCCCGGGCCGCATCACTCTGATCGTTGGCAATCGTGAGCTGGCCCGTTCCGAACTTGGTGATGCTGCCAGCGGTGATGTTGCCGTTCACCGTCATGTTACCGGCGGCGTAGAACAAGGCCTCATTGGCACCAGTTGCACCGAACTTGAGGTTCGGGTTGATGGTGAAGGTGGTGGCATAGGAAATGACCGCGCCGATGTCCGCACCGCTGCCGGTGAACGTGATCGTGGCGTCATTATTGGCACCGGTGGGACTGTTGAGCGCAAAGTTGCCTCCGCGCAGGGCAAAGATGCTGGTCTCAAACGACGACATGGTGGTGGCTGCCGTGAGATTGACCACTTCGGTGCCCAGACCGGCTCCGGCGGGCATGGCCGCCATGGAGCCGTCAGCCACGGGCACAATCCCGGTCGTGGCATTATGGGTCACAAAGCGGTGCGATTGCCCATCAATATAGTATCCGGGGAGCATACCAGAAACGGCTGATGTTGCAGAGGCAGTAGGAGCGGATGTGAACTTGACCTGCTGCTGCGGGGAGGCTGCTGTGAGGGCCGCACCGAAGGCAACCGTTGTAACAGTGGGGCCTGCATTGCTTGGGACGAAAACCAAGGTGCCGCGTCCAGTGCCAGCACCGATGCCACTGGAGGCGCGGGAAACAGAAGCAACCGTCAATAGGGCATCACCATTGTTTTGGGAGGCTACTGCAACACGTGAACCACGATCAAAGATCACCGATCCAATGGTCTCAGTGTTGTTGTCAGCTCCATCTGTGGCTTCACCAACGATGGTCGCACCATCCAAATTGACACCCACTGCATCACCCCAGCGGTTGGCACCGCCGCCAGTTGCTGTCATATCTTGGAACGTCAATGTGCTGCCTGGGTGCAGGCGAATGTCATTATAGAAGTGATCGGTGGTGCTGCCATTCTGGAACAGGTTTCCAGTGCCTTCGAAGCGAAGGCCACCGTAAATGTCGATAAGCGAAGAAGCATTGGCACCGAGGGGGCCTGCTGTATTGCCAGTCGCCATGGCGGTGTTAAAGCGCAGGCTGAGACCACGGGAGACGACCGTCTGGCCGGTGTAGGTGTTCTGGTCCTGGAAGTAAACGAAGCCGGTGTTGTAGTTGGCTGAGCCGAGCGTGGCCAGAGAACCGATCTGCACATCGGTGGTGCCACCAACGTTCCCGATGTTTCCAGTGCCCGAGAGATTAATCGTGAGGGTGTTTCCAGAAATATGGGTGAAGCGGTGGACAGGATTGGTGCTCCCCCCGCCGACGACAGCATTCGCCAAGTTCGGGAGACCGGGACTGAGGGTGGCTCCCGAATAGGTCCGGTCACCCGTGGCACCGATGAACAAGCGACCATTACCCACGGTGGACATGTTGTAGCTGTTGGTAAGGTTGCCTTCGTGCGCGAAAACAGCGTGTTGCGTCGCGGAGGTTACCGTGGGCGAGACGATCATGGCCTCAAGTTCTGCCTGGCTGATGTTGTAAGTGGAGCGGAAAACTGCAGGTGAATACTGCGTTCCCGTCAGAACCACTTTCTGTCCGAGACCGGTATTGATGTTGGTGGCCGCCCGGACCTGAATAGCACCGCCCGGATTCACGAAGATATTGCCCGTTCCCAGTGTCGCTGTGTTGTTGCCAACAACACGGTTACCGAAGGCAAGCAGACCCGCGTTGATGTAAGTTGGACCGGTGAGGTTGTTGTTCTTCGCATGGACCCAGAGCGTGCCGGTGTTGATCTTGTTGATGAGCACACGACCACCGTCGGTGGTCACCGAGTTGTCCGCGCCAGTGGTTCCCTGAGCACCACCGATGACAAAGTCCGTGCTATTGTTGAAGAAGGCATTGCCAAGCAGGGTGGTGGTGCCGCCGAAGGCCACACCATAGCCGTTTCCACCGCTGACGGTGAGGATTTCAGAACCGATGCTCAGGTTGTTGAACGTGATCATCTTGTTGTTGCCGCTATTCTGCTGGACGGCGAAGAGGCCGGTGGAGGAGGTGGTGCCGTCTGTGTAGGTGATGCTGTTGGCTGTAACGGCGGTCAGAGTGAAGTTAGTGGGTGCCGCAGTAGCTCCAGTAGCCGTTGTGACAGTGACGGACTGCCCGACCTGATAACCGTGCCCTTCAGGAATAATGGCCGTCAATGTGCCTGAAGTGCGTGTGTAGTAGCCCTGAAGGTTGGTGCGATCGACATTGATCTGGGAGGAACCCTTCACAAACACATCCTGGCCGATCCCGGTATCCGTGTAGCGGATGAATTCGATATCCGTGTCCGCGGCGCCGCTGGCAGCACCGTCCACACGGAGGTCGAGCACGCCTTGCATGAGGGTGATGGGGCCATTGCCCATGCCGCCAACGAGCAGGTTCGAGTTCGTGTTAGCCGCGCCATTCGATGCGCGGGCCGCCACCTGCAGGGTGCCGCCCTGAAGCACGGTGCCACCTGTGTAGTTGTTCAGATTCTGGAGGTTGAACAGGAACATGTTGCGTCCCTTGCTGTCCGAGGGGCCTTTGATCAGCATACCGGAGCCAGTGACCTGGCCTTTGAGGAACAGATCGTTGGAGGTGCCCGTGTAGCCATTTTCCACCGCGAAGGACGAACGGCCCGTGAGGGTGGTGGTGCCATTCACCTGGAGGCGGATGCCATTACGACCATCAATGCGCAGAACCTGGCCCACGTCGCCGTTGTTGGCCCCAAACGTGATACCACCATTGAGGTAGAAGATCTTGTTTTGCGAGGTGGCGGCAGATCCCGCCGAGCGGTCCACGCTGATGGTGGCCGTGGGAATATAATCACCCAGCACGATGCCCTTGTTGAAGGTCACCGTGTTGCCGGTGAAGTTCACGTTGGTGCCGTCCTGGCCGCCGCGCAGGTTCAGGATGGTGCCAGCGCCTTCGAAGATGATGTTGCCACCGTTGCCGCCGATGGTGGTCACGATTTCGGTGCTCACGTTGGCAGTGTTGCGGTAGTTCAACTCGACGGCGCCCTGCTGGAGACGGATGTCCCCCGTGAAGCTGGCGTTGTTGCCAAGGAATTGAAGGGTGCCACCGCCAAACTTGGTGATGCCGCTGGCCGCGATCTGACCTGCGGTGTTGGGGTTGGCAAACTCACCGATAGCGGTGGTGCCGTTGTTGAAGAGGATCAGCTCGCTGGTGCCAGTTCCCGCCTGAATGCCTGCGGTGATGGTGCGGGTGCTATTGGATAGCAAGCCACCGCTGCCAATGATGAGCTGGGCGGTGTTGTCCGTCGCGGTGCCGAGGGTAACGTTGCCGTCCAGACGAAGAGCATAAGTCTCGAAGTCCACACCAGAGTTCAAAACCACGTTACCGCTGAAGAAAGTGCGGTCGTTTGGAGCGGTGACGGTGGCCGCGAGAGTGGCCGCGGCCTGCACACGATCAAAGCCAGCGATGGTGAAGCCGACATCCGAGTTGTAAGTCACGAACTGGATGTCATTGTTGTTGATGATCCAAGGAGCCACCATGCCGTTGGTGACGGTGGGGGCGGCACCGGTGATGATGATACGCTCATCGGAGCCGAGCTGGCTGCCATTGGTGTTCAATTGCAGGGTTCCGAAGCCGCTGCGGGTGATGCTGGGAGTGCGCAGTTCCGTGCCGCGACCAATGACACCACGCACCACATCAAGGCGGTTGGCACCGCTCACTACGTTAATGGCTCCGACGGTTTCGACCACCTCGACGGCGGCGTTGCCCTGGAGGCGGATGACGTTGTCCGTGAGGGTGAAGCCAACGCTGTCCTGCCAGCGACCTTCGGTCTCTGTGACAGGCAGCACACCTGCGGAGGTGTTGTCAAAGCGGATGGTGGCACCGGGGCGGAGTGTCACAGGGATGTTGTTGAAGTTGTTGGGGTTGATGAAGGTCCCTGCCTCGCCAGCCACGTTAACCACGCCGTAGGTCTCGATGCCGGAGGTGGTCAGAGTACCGCGGAAGTCGAGGGTACTGGAGCGGTTCACGAGAGTGCTGCCAGTGTAATTCTGGTTTTGAAGGAAGACCACCGTGCCAGCACCATCATTGAGCGGTGCGCTGTTCTGAACGGTCATTGGCGCACCGACGACCAAGTTCGCTGGCTTGGTCTCATCCACATCGGTGAGCACGTTGGCATTGCCGTTGGTGCCGAAGAAGAGGGTGTTACCAGCCGCGCCAATGCGGTAAGTGTCCGCCAGACCAGGCTTCAGGGTGGCGGCATCATACGCACCGTTGCCACCGACACCGTTGGTCATCGAACCGAGGAACCACATTCCGTCACCGAGGGTGCGCATGTCGAGTGCCTGAGTATAAATGGTGCCAAGAGCGAGCACGCCAGAGGATGGGTTGCGGGCGTTCAGGAAATAATCTGTGGCACTGTCCTGAATGCCACCGAGGCCATTCGAGCGGAGGCGGATCTGTTCAAGGCTCAGATCTGCCGCCAGACTCAGCCTGCCAGCCCAGCTGAGGTTGCCACTGACGTGGAAGTTCTGTCCTGCTTGGAGGTTTCCAGCACTGTTGATCTGGAAGCTGGCCAGCGGGCCAACCCAAACATGACCTTTGCCGAGCTTCGCCGTGTCACTGAGAGTCACTTGGTTGCCCAAGAGGCTGCCGAGGTAGTTACGACCACCGCCCGTGAAGAAGGTGCCGCCATCATAGCCGCCCGCGACGCTGTTGTCGGCATTGATGTAGAGGGTGCCGCCGTTCGAGCGACGATTGAACGTGCCATTGCCGGAAATGAGGCCGTTGAGCACCAAGCCCTGGCCGCCGTCCACTTGCAGCGTCATGTCGCGCAGGAAGGTGGTGGTGCCATTGACCTTGATTGAGTCGTTGTTTCCAAGGACGAAGTAAACCTGCGGAGACCCGAGAGCACCGCCGACTTCCAGGTTGTTGATCTGGACGGTCTTAAAGCTGTTGTTGGCGATGAATGAACGATCACTCTGCACACGGTTGGCACCGGAGGAGACAAACTGGCTGCTGTTGACCGCCAGCATGGAACCAAACCGGAGGTTAGTATTCGCATAAGTGGTGACCAGTTCGGCGTTGTTCGTGCCATCGCCATCCGTCAGCAGGCGCAGGCCGCGGGCATCCGCATTGGTGCCGACATTGACCTCGACCGTGGCATTGCTGCCGAAGGGATTGGAGTCACCATTGGCTGTGCGTGCCTCAAGCAGACCACCGGAGACAACCCACAGGCCGACATTGTTCTGCCCGGCACCAGCGGCACCGTTGGTCAGCACAATATCATTAACACCCGTTTTGGTGATGGTCTTGCCCGCTGCATCCACCTTGCCAGCCAAGAAAAGACGGCCACCAGCGGTGCGCAGGACCGTGTTGGCCTGCGTAAAGGTGCTGGTGCCATTCACCTGGACCAAGCCTTCGGCGAAGGTCACAATCGGCGCATTGACCGTGAGGTTGTTCAGGCCGGCGTTCTGAGTGGCCGCGTTGATGTAAGAGGTGGTGTTGACGGGCAGGGTGACACCGTTGGACACGGAGGTGGCCGAGACGGTGATGTCGAGGCCGTTGGTGCCACCCCAGCGCAGGAAGTCGATGCCATTGATGACCTCGGAAATGTTTTGACCGCCATTGAGCAGTGTCGCGGCATTCAGGCGGAGGGTGCCACCTTCCAGGGTGACGCCACCATTGCCAAGGGCGGTCACGGTTTGCGCCTCCAAGCGGCCAAGGACAGCGGTGGAGCCGGTAGCATTGGTCACACGACCAGCCTGGACCGTGGTCCCGCCTGAGTAAGTGCTGTGGCCGTTAAGCGTCAGGATGCCGTTTTGCGTCTTGACGAGACTGACGGTACCAGAGCCATTGTTGATGGAGCCGCTGAAGGTGGGATCGACACCGAAACCATTCTTTACCGTCAAGCTGACTGCACCCGCCACGCCGCTGGTGATGGTGCCGTTGCCGGTGATGCCACCGTTGAAGAGGCTCAGGCCATTGAGATCAAAGACGCCTCCCTCGTTCACATTGAGTACATAGTGGCCGATGCTATTGCCCACCGTGTTGCCTCGGAATTGGTTTTGGAAGGAGGCTCCGGTATTCGCAAAGCGGAAGGTGCCGTCCTGCACACTGAGTACGGGCAGTCGGGTGGCGTTGCTGTTCAGAAGGTTGGTAGCTCCGGAGACCTCAAGGAGGCCGGGACCTGTCTTGGTAAAGTCCCTGGCGGTGATGTTACCGGAAATAGCAGAGGTGCCGGTCTGCGCCTCGCGGACGTAAACGATGGCCTCAGTCAGGCTAGCCCCGGTGTCGGTGCCAAACAGAGTGTTGGAACTGATGATGCTGGCGGTGTTGCCATTGATGATCAAACCACCACGAGCCACGCGGAGCAGCGTGGTGCCATCGGTCGGCGCGATGTTTGCCGAGGTGCGGACGGCCTGGATGTCGATGTTGCCAGTTCCGGCGGTGTCAGCAGCGCTGATGTCCGCCACATTGGTGCCAGCGGAGGAACCCAGGGTAGTCACCGTGGCCACATTGTGCTCACGGATGCCGGTGGCGGCATCATAGCGGGCGAAGTTGGCGTCCGAACCAGCGGCCTGGAGACGGATGAATATGGAGGGCGACGTGAGGATATCTCCGCCCCCTGTCGAGGTGTTCAGTGAGGCCGTGCTGGTCAGCAGGCGCTCGGTGACACCGAGATTGGCCAAGCTAGTGGGCACCACTGTCAGGGTGCCGTAGTTCACGCTGTTGAAGGCTCCTTGGCGGGTGAGAGCCGTGGCCGTCAACTGGCTGCTGGTAGAACCTTGGAACAGAGCGATGGCCGCATTAGCACCGTAATTGACGGTGGGGATGGTGAGCGTTTGCGCCGTGCCGCCACCGATCAGAGCCAAGGCACCGCCTTCAATCGTGACAGCAGTGGTGGCGAACGGCGTGCCACTGGTCGCTGTGGTGCTCACGATGCCGCCACGGTGGCTGGTGAAGCCAATTCCAGGCGTCAACTGCTGGCCACCGCCAATGAGGAGGGTGGCGATGGTGTTGGCGGAATTATCCAGCGCGAGCGTGCCCAAGCCCACTTTGCGAATATTGAAGGCACCTGCAGTCTGCTTGGTGAGCGTCAGCGTCTGGCCCGATGCCACGTCGAAACCACCATTGCTGTTGGAAAGGATGAACTGGCGGTCGGTGGTGAAGCCGCTAGAAACCGCGAGGTAACCACCGCGCAGGCGAACATCGGCAGGACCGGCAAGGTGAGAGCCCCCCGCAGCCAACGGGGCCGTGCTGCCGAGCGCCGCGTTGGAATTCACCTCGAGGATACCCTGATCAATGAACACTGCAGAGCCATAGTTTGTATCCGTTGTCACAAGGTTGGCATTGGTATTGGTGCCCGTGAGGATCAGCTTGCCAGGGCCGGATTTGACCAAGTTGGAGCCCTGAGCGCCGGTGTTGGTGATATTCCCCGAGAAGGTCACTGGCTGATACATGTTCTGCACCACAAAGCTACGCGTGCGGAGCGTGGCGTCACTATTCAGGTCCAGATTACGGGTAAAGGTAAGCGCGTTAAAACCTCCGAAGTTCAGATTGAGGCTGTTATTGTGAGCGATCGCGTTGAGCGCATTCACGATGGTCACCGGGCCGCCGAAGGCCTCCATCATAGCTCCACGGTTGCCTTCGCCTGAGCCGAAGGTGATGGTGCCGGTGCCGAGAGGGCCGCTGATGAAGGTGGTGGGGTTGTTAGCCGGGCCGGTGAAATAGCTGGTGCCATTCAACTGGATACGCGCGGAATGCAGCGTGGTGCCACCGGAGTAAGTGTTGCCACCGTAGCCATTGATGCCGCCGCCGAGGCGAACGGTGCCACCGTTGGCGGGAGCCGCGGCAGTAGTGCCGATGACAACGGCACCCGCGCCACTGATCGAACCCTGCACATCCAACTGGCCGCCACGGAAGCCTGCCACATCCGCCGCTGCCGCGCCCAAGGTGGCGATGGCACCAGTGGCCACCGAAATGCCGCCGGAGATGGTGACCGGGCTGGCCGTGCGGCTTTCCAGAAGATTCACACCCGTGCCGGGTGCGGCCACGACCATGATGTCACGTCCGATGGTGAAACGGCCGCCAACTCCGAGGCTGCCAGCATTGTTGGCGCTTTCCACACCGAGGACGATGGGAGACTCACTCGTGCCAAGAGGTCCGGCCACATTCGGCAGCACGTTCCCGGATACCACCACTGTGCCGCGATCAATCTGAGTATAGCCTTGGTAGGTGTTGGCACCCGAGAGGGTCAGGCTGTTGGCACCGCGCTTGATTAGATTGCTGCCGGCCGCGCCGCTGATGACGCCGCGCACCGCAACATCACCGCCTGCCATGTTCCAGATGCGTGTGGCACCCGCGCCGACGACATCGCTCATCGCGACGTTGCCAAGCAATACGAGCACGCCTGCGTTGGTGTTGAAGTCACCTTGCAACACCACGTTGTTGTTCAGGGTGATGTTGGTCGTAACGAAGTTATTATTGCCGATGTCGCTGCGGACGAAGCCGCCATTCATCACGAGACGGCCGATGCCGAGGGCGAAGTTATTGCCCAGTCCAAGGACCGTGTTGGTATTGACCCTCACATCACCGACAAGGCCGGTATTGCGAGAAGTAAGCGCCACATAACCGGAGTTCCCGTTCACAAAGCTGGGGGAGTTCCATGCGAAATCACCGGTTTGAGCACCAACTTCAATGCGCACCTGATTGGCCGTGCCACCGGAGAAGATATTGTCAAACAACGTGGTGCGTCCGGTGCTCACCAAGATGGAACCAAACTGCACGCTGCCCTGGTTGCCACCACCACCGAGGAGGTACTTGCCATTGGCAGAGGCTCCGATGGTGGAATTGAAATAGTAGGCGTCATTCTGCTGGGAGTTGCCGATCCACCAGTTGCCGTTGCCAAGGGTGGCTGGCGTGAGCGTCTGACTGTAGTAGCCGTAATCGAGTGCCAGCACACCATCGAACGGCCCGGTGGACTCCACCTTCACCTGTCCGGCAGTTGGCGTGCCGCTAGTGATGATGGAAGGAAGCACACCATTGTAAGCGAGACCGAGGCCGCCGAGGCCATAGGCATCGGAACGGAGATAAACAGCGTTCGAGGCAATGTTTGCGGCGTCTGCAATACGAAGCAAGCCGCCCGGCTGGATCTGGATGTCGCCCGTGCTGAAGGGGGTTCCGGCGCCGCGCAAGGCGGAGGCGACGGTGCTGACCGCAGTGGCATTGGTGCTTCCCCAGATAACCGTGCCGCCAGCATAATCATTGGCTGCATTCATGAGCGTGGTGGCACCGTTGCCATATTTGATGAATCCACCAGCGCCTGTCACCAGCCCAGCAAGAGTGGACTGCGAGAAACCGTCGAAAGTTCCATTGATGCGGGCTTCTGGGGCCAGCGTCGTGGTGCCGCGCACCCAGATGCCGCTGCGAAGTTCCAAGGAGATGCTGCTGTTGCCGTTCATGGCAGTGGAACCGGCTGAGTTGCCGATCGTCAGATCCGCAATGCGCACATACTGCGCCGCACCATTGACGCGCAGCACCGAGTCTCCACGGATGAAGATGTTGCTGTTGAGGAGAGACTGGGCCGAAGTAGGAGTGCTGGCGATCTCGCTGGCGGTGCCACCGGCGTTTGCCAGGATGGACTGGATGTTCAGCGTGCCGCCATTGACGACAATGTCCTGTCCATTGAGGACCTGGCCGACTGCTGAACCCGTGCCGGAATAGGGCACACGAATGTAAGTAGTGCCTTCATGCAGCGTCACCGGGCCTCCAATGCCTGGATTGATGCTGTGAATCTGCAACTGGCCCGCACCAAATTTGGTCAAACCCTGTGCTGCGGCGATCTGCGCCTGAATGATGGCCGTGGCGCTATTGTAGATGAAAGCCTCACCAGCACCACCAGCACCGAAGTTCAGGGTCATCGGGACGATCACACCCGCGGTGACAGCGCCAGTCGCGTTGATAGTTCCGCCTGTCATGATCAAGCCACCGCTGCCCAAGGTCAGCGAAAGACCGCTCGTCGTGGGATTGATGTTCTGGTTGGTGCGCAGGGCGTAAGCCGTCTGGCTGGTGCTGAAGGTTTTGACCGCCGTGGTGACGTCCACGATGTCATTGGCACCCAGGCCGGAGATGGTGGCACCGCTCAGGATCTGATTGTAGGCGATCTGGCCGGCACCAGGGGCGGCGGAAACCAAGGGTTGGAAGCCCGTTCCAGCGGTGCTGGTCGGATCATAGCCGACAAAGCTATTCGTGGTGCGGTCGATGATCCAAGGGGCGACCATGCCGCCGTTGACCACACCAGAGCCATTGGTGGTGCTGCCAGCACGGGTGATGGCCGCGCCAGAGATGGTGCCGGTGGTGATGCGCTCAAAGGACAGCGGGGTTGTGGTGTTGATGCCCAAGAAACCAGAGCTATACTGTAGCGTCAGCACACCACGCTCAGCTCGGGAGATGTCGCTGACGGCCAAAATGGCAGCGGAGGCAGGGCTGTTGCGGAAAACCTGCAACTGGCCGGCTTTGCGAGCCGTGATGGCTCCGATGGTCTCGGTAGAGGTCAGGTTGGGAGCGCCTTGATAAATGAAACTACCGCCGTTGAGGTCGAGACCCACGGCATCACCCCAGCGGCCCTGATTGCCAGCACCCACGAACTGGAAGGCATTGACACCATCGCCATCATGAAGACGGACAACACCACCAGGACGCAGGTTGATCGTGTTGGTCATCGCCGAGGTGTTTGCATTCCACAACGAACCCTGCGCACCACGCACACGAAGCTCTCCGTAAACCTCCACCGCACCGGAGCCCAACGGGCTCTCACCTGAGGCGCGACCACCGGTCTCAATATAGATGGAGGTGGACTTGGTGATTTGCGTGCCGCCGCTGTAATCATTGGAGTTGCGGATGACCAAGGGGTTGCCGCCGTTGGTGATGCCGCCAAGGACGTTTTGGCGCTGCGGGCCCACTTGCAGGTAGTTGTTGCCGGTCAGGACATTGTCCGCACCGGAGAAAGCAAAGCTGCTGGTTGCGGGGGCAATGCGATAAACGCCGACGCCGGGGTTCCAAGCGTCTGCCACACCAGCACCAAGAGTGGTGGCTGTGTAGGCCACTTCTCCGTTGACGCCAGTACCCAAGAAAGCCCTGCCGTCACCGATGGCGGCCAAGTTAAGCGCCTGGGTGAAATACGGCTGGGCCAGTTGCAGCGAAGTATTGTAAGCGCTGCTGAAATTCGTGCTGTTGAGCACCGTCGGGTTGAAGTTGTCATCCAGCATCACCGCACCCATGGCGCTCACACGGCTGATGGTGGTGAGGTTGGCTCCGTTCACGCTGCCATTACCAGCGAGGCGCAGCGTGCCGTCCGGGAAGACCCGAACCGGACCTGAGCCAAGAGGCGTGCCAGAGGTGGCGGTGACCTGAACGTCACCCGCGACGATGTTTGTACCGCCGGAGTAGGTGTTGTTCGGGTTGCTGATAACGATGCCAAACAGAGTGCCGTCACCGAGTTTGGTGAGAGCACCCGAACCAGAAATCACGCCAGTGAGTTCCAGTGCGCCGCCAGTCGTGCCTGCTTGATTCGTCTGGATGGCCGCCTGGGAGCCAAGAATGGTGATGGGGCCTTCCGCACGGGCACGGTAAAGATTACCACCGGTGATCTGGAGGGTGGTATTGGAGAGGTTCATGGCTCCAAAGGTCATGATGTTCCCCTGGCCGAAGGTGCCGCTGCTGCTCGGTGTGGCCTGATTCACGTTCAAGAGGGCCGGACCAAAGACATTCAGAGTGGCAGCCGCTCCGTCACCACCAATGCGCACCACTTGGTTGTTAAACTGCATGCCCTGCGTGCCATTGACACCCGTGGTGCCATTGCTGAAGAACAGGCCAAACTGTCCGCTGTAGAGGTTGATGGTGGGTGCGCCACCTGTTCCACCACCGAGACCGGTGGTTGTATTATTGAGATTGATACCGCCGGTGGTGTTGTAACCAAAGATATCCGTGCCGCCGGTGTGGGTGTTCAGGCCAGCATCCGGGGTGGAAGCCGAATAACCGTTGATGGTGAGGGTCCCAATGCCAGCCTTGAGGAGCTTGAGGTTGCCAGAAAGGACACCGTTCAGGGTGGAGGTGATGGGCGAAGCCACCGCCAACGTAGCCGCCGTGCCGCTGCTATTGGTGATGGTGCCGCCGACTTGAGCGCCAGCCACAGTGCGGTTGTTTCCACCGACCGTTTCCACCACCGCTGTGTTGCCATTGAGATCCAAGGTGGCACCGGCATTCACATTCAATTCAGTATTCATCCGGCTGAAGGCAGCGCCGCTGCCAAGGCGAAGGGTTCCGCTCTGAACGGAAACATCCCCCATGATGGCATTGCTGCCGGAAAGTGTCAGCGTTCCAAGACCGAATTTGGTGAAGGCGTTTGCGGTGATCCCGCCGGAGATGACGGCGGTTTCACCGGACTTCACGAAAACCAAGCCTTCACCTGGAGTTCCTGTTCCCGGTGCAGTCGCAGAAGTCGGGTCAAAGACAAGGTTGCTGGAGATGGTGTTGGAGCCGTTGATGAGGATGCCGCCTGACTTCACGTTATCGATGGCGATGACGTTGAGCGTGCCACCGGAGACATCCGCCGTCGTGCGGAAGGCATAGATGCTATTGAGGCCGGTGAGAGCCTGGGCGCTGCTGATGTCACCGATGGCGATGGGAGCAAGACCAGAGAGAGAGGTGTTGGCGGAACCCGAATAAGCCTCAAAGCCAGTGGTGGCGTTATTTTGGAGGAAGAAGCCTGCCCCCGAGGCATTGGCACCGATCAAGTGGGCAGGGAAGATGCCGTTGTTGAGGCCTGAGATGCGGGCGAGGCTGGCATTGACCGCATTGGTGACAATCAGACGGGCAGCGTTGGTGTTTCCGGCCGCACCGAGAGTCGTGGCACCTTCAGTCTGAATCACCAAAGTACCCTGATTTTGACGAATGAGATTATCCGCAGCCAGTTCCGCCGAGAAGCCGGCACCGCTGCCCAAGCTCAGAATCATGCCGCCACCGTAGTTGTAAGTGGTGGTGCTAGCTGCATTGGCGAGGGCGATGTTTGCCCCGGTGTTGATGGCCCGGATGGTGCCGCCCATCATTTCGATGAAGGTGTTGTCCGCGGGAGTCGCCGTACTGTTGGCCCAAGGCGTGCTGTTGGCGAACTGTAGAACGCCGTTGTTCATGGCCAAGCCGCGCCAAGTATTGGCAGCCGTGGTGATCAGAGTGCCGGCCCCAGTCTTGAACCCGAAGTCCAACTCGCTGCCCTGGCTGATGACTCCACCAGCAGTAAGCGTGTTTCCAGCCGTCACATCAATGCCACCGGCGAATCCTGTGTTGCCATTATTGTTGAAGGCAAAGGTGCGTGTGGTGGTGCCGGTGAAGTTGAAACGCATCGTGCCACCGGTGTAGCGGGTGCCATTATTGGCACCGCCAAGGGTGACATCGCCGCCAATGGAGTAGTTCCCTGTGGAGGCTGAATTCGCCGTGCTGATGAGGTTGTTAAACTGGAGAATACCGTCACCAGCAAACAGGCCAGTAACCGCGTTCTCGCCGTTCAAAATGAGGGTGCCAAGACCCCGCTTGACGATGGAGCTGGTGCCATCAATCACGCTGGCTGCGTCTTGTGTGAGGGTGAGGCCGCCCGCCACGTCCACATGGAGGTTGCCGCCGTGGGCCGAGTAGTTCTTGGCCGTGGTAAACGAGTTTTCCCAGATGGCGATGCCACCACCCGGAGAGTTGATGTTGCCCGTGGTGAGCCCCCAGTCGCTATCGGCATTGATGCCAATCAAGCCCTGCTGGATGGTGGTGGTGCCGGTATAGGTGTTGGTGCCGGTGAAGAACAAGGTGCCCACGCCATTCTTCATGAAGTGGTTACCAGACCCGCCGGGGCCATCGGAGATCCCGCCATCGAGATAGACCATACCAGCGTTGTTGGCTGCCGCGCCGGGCTGATCAGTGCCGATCGCCAAGGTGCGAACCACCCCGGTGGAGCCAGGGGCAAGCTGGATATTGCCGCCAATTCGGAAATCATAGGCGCTGTTTTCCATCTGAATCGTGGAGTCTGCCGTCATCACCACGGTGTTGGTGAGCACGATGGGAGCAATCATCCGATTCTGACCGCTGGCAGAGTCGGCGCGGAGCTGGCCGCCTGCCAGAACGAAATTGCCGGTGGCGGTGAGCGCATTTTTGGCACTGATGCGGAGCAGCGGACCCGGATTGAGGATGGTATTGCCCGAGTAGGTCATGGCAGACGTAAACTGGACTGTTCCCCCGCTATTATTGACAACCTGATCGGCGCGACTGCTGGTGCCGGTCATGGAAATGCCAATGATGGCATTGGAAGTACCCGTGAGTGGTTTCTCCACCCGCAGAGTGCCTTGGGAGGTGCCCAGAAGATAGCCCGCGGTGGCCGGGGTCAGGTTGCCGGTGAAGATACCGCTGTAGCCAAGCACGGCACCCAAGTAGGCATTTCCACCGAAGAGGGAGGACTGGTCGATGTCCTGGCTGTAACCCACGGCACCAATCGCAAGACCGGCACTGAAGTGGGGAGCGCTGGAATTCACCGTGATGGGGAGGGCTGACGGATCACCCACATAGAACTGACCGATGGTCGAAATGCCACCGTGGTCGGAGTTCACCGTCACCTGGCCAGGGTTGATGTTCGATGGCGCTGCGAGGACAATATGAGCACCTGGATTGATCGTGATTGTGTTGGTAGCACCAAAGGGTTTCGCGGCCGGCGAGGAGGTGTAGCTCTGCAGGACACCTGCATAAGCGGTGATGTTGCCCGTGTAGCTGGAGGAGTCTCCAGCGATGACGAGGCGGTCGTTCATGAACTTGTCGAGATTGCCCGATCCGGTAAGTCCCCCGTTGACTTGGAGGGCATGCACCACGGAGAGCTGAGCGGGGCCGGCAAGGTTGAGGACTCCGTTGGCGGTCGTGAAGTTTGTCCCAGCGGTGTTTTGAACCCAGACGACCACCGGAGCCGTGCTGCCCGTGCGCGGCTGCACGGTCATGTTGTTGAACATGGTGCTGCCCACGTTGTCGTTGCCGAAGCGGGCGTCGTTGTAGAAATTCACGTTGTTATTGAACCGCTGGCCGGTGCCCGAATAAAGCGCACCGCCCCAGAGGTTGATCTCCGTGGGTGTTCCCGTCACAGGGCCAGCCGCCGCGACACTGGCGAGGCGGACTTGCCCCGCGTTAATGGTCAGAGGGCCGCCAAAGTTGTTCGTGCCTCCCAAACGAAGGGCACCATCGCCGAAGGTGGTCAGGCCATTGGTGCCAGTAATGTTGCCGTTGAGGCGCACGATGCTGCTGCCGCCCGTGGTTGAGGTGTAGATGAGCCCCTCCTGTCCTCCTGCGAACGTGAAATTGGCGCTATGAGTGTTCTCATTGTCCGCAGTGTGGGCAAGGAAGAGGCCCGCACCCTGTCCAGAACCGGCCGATGCTCCGATGGTGATGGTACCGGTGTTGACCTGTTGGTTAGTGTTGGCCGTGGTGCGGATGCGAAGTGCCTGCACATTACCCGTGGTGACCGTCATATTGGCGGTAAGTGCATCAATACTGACGATCTGGGTCGCAGTGGCCGCAGCAAGCTCGGTAGCAGTATCCACAGCAGTGCCAGATAGATTGAAGGTTGCAGCCTGGACGCCGTGGGTCCCATCGTAGGTCACAAAAAGGGGCTGGCTGCCGTCATTGGCATTAGCGCCGCCCCACAGAGCGATGTTGGCACCGATCATGCCGTTGGTGACGGTCGGGGCTGAGGTGACGATCAACTTCTGGGTGCCCGCTGAGGTTCCAAAGGTGGTCCCGATGTTGGAGATGTTCCTGATATTCAGCGTGCCCCGGTCTGTGCGGTTGAGCGTGGCTGTGGTGAGCGATGTCAGGCGCGTTGCCGCTGTGGCGACGTCCGTATCGATACTGAGGGTGCTGCCGCCATTGTAGTCGATCGAGTTAACCGCCTGCGACGAAGCGACGGCAACGCCACCATCACCGATGAGGCGAAGAGTGGAACTGGTGAGGTTGATATCAGTGGTATTAAGCAGGCGGCGGTCTGCATTATTCGAGGTGACGTTTGAGTTGTCCAAAAGAAGCGTGCTGCCGCCATAGAGGCGGAAGTCTGTATTTCCAAACTTTGCATCGGTGGCGTTATCCGTGGAGATGGTGCCACCCAAGGCGGTGATCACGCCCGTACCGACGGGAGTGGTGACTCCAGCGCCGTTGATGTTAAGTGTGACACCGCGGTTCACGGTCACGGTGCCGAGGGTGCTGGCGTTATTCACACGGACGGAGACGGTGCCCGTGCTGGCCTGGACGATATTGTTTCCAGTAAAGCCATTGGCGTTCTGATGGTCGAAACCAAACACGAGGTTGTTGGTCGCCCCTGCGCCACCGAGGATGTTGGCGTTGGTATCGAGAATGAGGGTGTTGCCGCCAGACGTGAGACGCAGGTCGCCGGAGGCTCCATTGGTGAGCGTCCCACGGTAGGCGCGGTCGAAACCGAGCACGTTGCCCACCCAAACACGATTGCTGCCGCCTGCCACATTGGCCATGTCGATGTTGGCCGTGTTGAAACTGCTGCCAGTACCTGACACGCCATCGATGCCCAAAATGGCCCCGGCGATCGGAGTAGTGAAATTAAGCTGATTCGCTCCGTCAATGGCGGCGGTGCCGCTATATCCAACCACCGGGAGGATGTAACGGCTGGTGCCCAATTGCCCGACAAGCGTGAGCCCACCACCAGCTACCAAGTTGTCGAGTGTGGCCGCATCGGAGACCGAAAGGGCACCTCCATTCACAATAGTGCTGCCCATCCCAAGGCCCGCGCCAGATCCGAGTTGAAGGACGCCATTTTTAACGACGGTAACACCATCATAGTTGTTAGAGAGGCTGTTGATGGCCATGCGCCCCGCACCCTCCTTGATCAAGTTGCGAGTGGCTGCCCCATCCGTGATGGCACCGTTGAGCGTCAGGTTTGGCAGCGTGGCTGTACTGTTTCCAAGCACATCAAACACATTCGTCTGACCATTGAGGGTCGTTGTGCCGTCAAACTGAAGCCTGTGACCATTGCTGCTCTGGACTCGAAGAATGCCACCATTAAAGGTCAGATTGTTGAGGATGTGAGCCACACGGTCGTTCGCTCCGCCAATGTAGTTGCGGTCCACGTTGATTGCAGCACCACCCTGAACGATCACATTGTTGTTGCCGGAATAGGAGGCGCTGCCGTCCGAACCCGAACCATTGTTGTTCAAGCTGAAGATCGCCAGATCTTGGCGTCCCGTGCCATTCAAGATGATGCCACCCGTGCCTGTGCCCAGACTGGTGGGCGTCGCTCCATTTGCCCCGCCAATGTTCAGGGTGCCAAAGTTGACGATCCAATTGCCAGTGTAGTCCACACCGCCAACGCCGGTGTTGATATTGAGGCGCAAGGCACCCGCCCCGTTTTTGATCGTACTTCCAGCTCCAGTGTAGGACACTTGGGCATTCGAAGCTCCAGTCACATCCAGCGTGCCAGCATAAATGTTCCAGTCCACGCTATCGGTCAGAATCAACGGAGCCTGCCAGACATCCGTCGCACCGCCGAATTTTTTCACAAAGGCGTTACCCGAGGTGTTGTCCAATGTCAGCGCATTGGTTCCGGCAAAGGTGAACACGCTACCGCCGAGCAAGTCGCCCATCGACAATCCACCAAGTGTGACCGCCGAGTTCAATGTGATCGTGCGGGCCGCGGTAATGTCATTTCGGAAATTGGCAATATCACCAACGGCATTAGGAATGCTGCCGCCCTGCCAGTTGGCAGACGTGCCTGTCCAGTTGCCGGCGTTATTAAGAATCCAAAATCCTTCGGCTGAAAGAGCAACCGGTCCAGGGAGCCAGACAGCCATGAGGCATGTCATGAACCAACCGAGGAGGGTGCGGTGTTGACGGAGTGTTTTCATATTAGAGGGCGTGGCAGATATTCAAAAAATACAAAGACATCAATTCAGGCACGCGTGGTGCTTATCACGACAATATGCGTGAAGAACAGCATCCCCCTCACCAGTGCATGGGTGTGGGAAAGATTTGTTTGCCGAAAAGAGGTCATGGTTGGATAGTGATGGAATTAAAGTCTCAAGTAATCACGACACCCCCTGATTCGACAATCATTTTTTTCGATTCAGGCGAAAAAATAAGCCTCTGCTTTATTGATCAATAAATACCCGCTGCTCGGTGACTGGCTGAGCCACCCGGGCTTGGTCCAAAACCTTTATCTGAGACAACAAAACAGGCCTGACTGATCGCGGCAGTCAGGCCTGTGAGAAATCAATGAGGGTTAACCAAGCGAACTCAGGCCAAAGTGAAGCTTGGCAACTTGATGATCTTGCCGCCAGACATGGCAGATTCGTGCGCACAAAGTCCCACACAGGTCCAATTGGCCGATTGAACAGCATTCGGGAAGGGCTGGCGCTTGCTGGCGAGAGCGGAGGCAAACTCGTGAGCGAGATGCGGGTGGCTTCCACCATGGCCGGAACCTTGGGTGAAGCTTAAATGTGTCTTTTTGGCCAAATCATAGACCCCTTTGGTCGTGAAACGTTGGATTGGTTTGGGGAGCAATTTGGCAAAATCAGGCGCTTTGACCAGCTTCGGAATCTTATGCTCGGGGAGCTTGGCTCGGTGAAGGACAAGGGGTTCGTGCTCGACCAGCGGCCACTCGATGGAGGCCTTGTCGCCATAGACATCGATGCTCTCTCGATACTGGCGGGCGGTGTCGAAAAGGCTGCGGATGATGCGGGCATTCACATCGGTGCCCTTGAATTTGATATGAGCCGTCTCGACTGCGAAGGGGCTGCCGTAATGCTTTTGAAGCTCCTTCCGGACGGCTCCCGACCCAAAGCAGCTCACATATTCGGCCGATTTCCCGATCAAGCCGGCCACCGGGCCGACGCAGTGGGTGGCATACCACATGGGCGGGAGACCCGGCCAATAGTTCGGCCAGCCGTCCATGTCCTGCTGATGGGAGGCCTGGACGAACTGGAGCTTGCCCAGCTTGCCCTCGTCGAGCTGCTGCTTCATGAAGAGATACTCGCGGGCATAGACCACGGTCTCCATCATCATATAGGAAAGACCGGTCTTTTTGACCAACTCGACGATTTTTTTGCAGTCGGCGATGCTGGTGGCCATCGGCACGGTGCAGGCGACGTGTTTGCCGGCCTTCAGCGCCTCGATGCTCATCCAGCCGTGGTCTGGAATGGGGGAGTTGATGTGCACCGCGTCCACATTCGGGTCTTTGAGCAAGGCTTTGAAGTCCTCATACCGCTTTTCGACGCCGAAGGCCTCGCCGATCGCATTCAGCTTCTTCGGGTCGCGCTGGCAGATCGCGTAGCAGTTCGTCAGCGGGTGACGCTGCCAGATGGGGATGAATTCCGCCCCGAAACCGAGGCCGACGACGGCGATGTTGATCTTTTTCGACATAGAGACTGTCTCTTTGCCAAATCGTGTCTTCTTTGGGAAGGACAAACTTTGGGCCAAATCAGCCGCTTCATGCTCACCGCCGACTTCGACTACCATCTGCCTCCTGAACTCATCGCTAGCGAGCCACTCGCGGATCGCTCCGCGTCACGGATGATGGTCGTGCGCCGAGCCACCGGCCAGATCGAGCATCGCCAGTTTCGCGAAATTGCCCAGTTCCTAGCGCCTGACGATCTTTTGGTGCTCAACGACACCCGCGTCGTCCCCGCGCGATTCTTTACCGACAAAGGTCACGAAATCCTGCGCCTCAAAGCGCAGTCACCCACCCGCTGGCAGTGCATGGTGAAGCCGGGCAAAAAGTTCCGGATCGGCCATGAGCACCGCATCGGAGCCGCCCTGGGCCGCGTGGTCGAAATCCTCCCCGAAAATGGCGACCGCATCATCAAGTGGGATCAAATCGTGGACGAGAACGCCCACGGCCACCTCGCCTTGCCTCACTACATGGGCCGCGATGACCGCCCGAGCGACCGGGAGCGATACCAAACCGTGTATTCCGCGAGGGAAAAGGAAGGCTCCATCGCCGCACCGACGGCGGGGCTTCATTTCACACCCGAAATCCTCGATCCCCTGCCCCACGCCTTCGTCACGCTGCATGTCGGCGTCGGCACCTTTCAGCCGGTGAAGGCCGAAAAGGTCACCGACCATGTCATGCATCACGAGGAATACGAAGTGAGTGCTGAGACCGCGGCACGCGTGCAGGCCGCTAAGCGGGTCATCTGCGTCGGTACCACATCGCTGCGCACCTTGGAATCCGTCGCGGCAGCCCACGACGGACAGATCGTCGCCGCGCATGGCTCGACCGGCATTTTCATCTATCCTGGTTTCGAATTCCGCGTCGCAGGTGGTCTGCTGACGAATTTCCATCTGCCGAAATCCACGCTGATGATGCTCGTCAGCGCTTTCGCGGGTCGCGAACTCATCTTCAAAGCCTACGAGGAAGCCATTCGCGAAAAATACCGATTCTACAGCTATGGCGACTGCATGCTGATCCTCTGATTCACGTCCAGCGGTGAATGCGGCTGTCGAGCTGGAAGACCTGGCCGCTGACCGCGGGCATGATGTGGAGCATGAGGATGAACCGGGCGGCGTCCTGCGGGGAGTTGAGACGGCCGAGGGTGTGCTGGGACAGCAGGCGCTGCTTCCATTCGGGATCTTCGAGAAGGTGACGCGACATCTTGGTTTCGAGGAAACCGGGGAGGACGCAGTTGGCGCGGATGTTTCGGCTGCCATATTCCTGCGCGGTGGACTGGGTGAGGGCGATCAGGCCGGCCTTGGCGGCGGCGTAGTTGGCCTGACCGGCAGGACCGCTGAGGGCGGAGTAGGAGCCGATGTTGATGATGTGCCCTTCGCGTTGTCGGCTCATGAGCTTCAGGGCGGCCTGGGTGCAGAGGAAGGCTCCTTTGAGGTTCACATTGAGCACGGACTCGAAGTCTTCATCGGTCATTTTGACCAGCGAGCCATCGCGGAAGATGCCGGCGTTGTTCACGAGCAGGTCGAGGTGGTCGATTTGGGCGAAGAAGGCCTTTGGTTGGAGCACGTCGAGCTCGGCGCGGCCCGGAGCAAGCACGTCCCAGCCGGCGGATTCGAGTTCCGCTCGGATGTGACGGGCCAGATCGCCCTCGCCGCCGGTGATGAGTGCTTTCATGCGATGGGATCAGGGCAAACGTCGCGGCGCTGGCATTTCAGGCAGTGATCGCCGAGGTAAAAGGCGTCGATAAAGTCCATCACGCCGCGAATCATGGTCTTGTCCTCGGTGATGATGCCGGCCTCGAAATTCCGCCGGTGCTGCCCTTTGGCTCCGATACCGGCCCCGGTGAGGTTGGCGGAGCCGATGTAGGCCACACGACCATCGGCGATGACGCACTTCATGTGCATGCGCGGGCAGAGGATGCGCTCAAAACGGTCGCTTTCGAGGAACTGCGGAAAGCGGTCAAAATCCTCGCGAAACCTTGGCCCGGGCTCCTTGGCATGCACGAGTCGGATCTCGACTCCTTCGTCGAGTTTCTCGGCCAGAATCTGCAGCAGCGGCACGAAGTTCCCGCCATCGCTGGTGTAGAGATCCTTCAAATCGGCGGTGACGAGCCACAGCACCTTTTTCGCCGCCGGGATGATGCCTTGCAGCACGGCCTCGTAGGTCTCGTGGTTCAAAACAAGGCGTGTGGGAGCATCGGCCATGGCGGGTCAATTCGCCCGGTCGGCAGCAGACAATGAGGCGAGCCAGTTGGTGATGATCAAAACGAGATCGTTGAACTCGACCTCGTCCTCCTGGAGTTTCAGTTCGCTAAGCAGCAAGGGGAGCTGGGCTTGGAATGCATGGTAAAGTTTGGCAATGGCCTGGCCGCCAAGAAGCTTCTGCCCAGACTCCACTGCCACGAGCCATTTGCGGATCTCGTGGATGATGTTTTCGGGCTTGTTGTCATGCGCACGGATGTCCTGACCGGCGATATCGGAGAGGTATCGCTGAAAGCGGAATCTCTCGCGATCCAAAACGAGGGCGATTTTCCGGCGCTGGTCAGCACGACCATACTTCGCAGCACCGAGGAAGAGTCCCAACTCCAGCGGCATATTGAAGCGCGGCAGACCATCGGGCGAGGATTCGGTGCGTGAGATGTCGTGAATGCCGAGGCGGCAGCCGCGGATGATGCGGACGATTTTCTCAAAACGAGTCTCGACAGCATTGTCGGCCTCCAGAGCGCTTCGAGGCTCATAATCACACACCTTCAGCGTAAAGACGATGGCGTGGAACAAAGGGCGATAGGCCGCATCGAAGGGGCAATTGACAAACACCTGCCTTCTCGCGGTCTGGGCGTGCCGGTTCATGGCTCAGGAAATTCAGATCAGGCCTTGAGGACCCTGACGCCTGGCACGGGAGGGAGCTTGCTGAGAGCTTTGCGGAGGTCGGCCATCTTGATCTTGCCCTTGTAAGGACGCGGCGGACTCAAATTCACCGACACACCACCGATCACGAGAGTGGTGGAGCGGGGCTTCAAGGCGCTTGTCGATTTCATGAGTTGATTTTGTCCCCCGATCCCCGGTTTGGCAACCGCCAATCCCTCACACCTTCGTTAGCTGCCGTTTCAGGGAAAACTGCACGGCGGCGATGATGAGGACGATGTTGAAGAGGATGACGAGGCTGTTGATCCACAGCGTGTTGAACTTCGTGCCGAAGTACACCTTCTGTGTGCCGAAGAAGACGTTCGGGCTGGCTTTGCGGCGGTAGTCCTCGCGTTCCATCTCGGCCTTGGTGACGAGGTCGAGGACCTTGCGGTTCACGTAGATCTCCTCGGCGCTGACGGTGTCGTTGTCGCTGCGCAGGCTGGAGAGGAAATTGTCATCGAGGGAGCCGCTGATGACGGCCTCATGGAGGTTGCCGAGGCGTTTGCGGATCTCGCGGGGATTGCGGGCGTAGAGGCCGGAGACGACGGCGAGGGACTGCTTGGTGAGATCCAGTTCGTGCCGCTGGGCATCGGTGAGTTCGACACCTTTGGGCGGCAAGAGGGCCTGGATGCGCTCGTCGAGGAAGTCCTGGTTTCGCGTGAGCGGGTTGAGCTTGGACTGGGAGATGATGACACCTTCGTAGCTCCAGCGCAGCGGCATGAACTGGCACACGAAGGGCACCTTCAGCTTGCTCGGATTCTCCTCGGCGGTGACGGGTTCCTTCCACCAGCGGCTCATCGAATAGACGAGGTCGAGGTTCTTGTTCATCTCCTCGTATTTGATGAGGGCGCCGCCGAGGATGATCTGCGGGATGAGGATGAGCGGGATCACATTCACCGCGGTGCGGCTGTCCGTGACAATGCTGGAGATGAAGAGGCCGAGGCAGGCACCGGTGAGCGAGGTGAGGAACATCCACCAGAGATGCACCCAGAACATGTCGCGGATCTCCAGGATCCAGTTTCCGATGAGCAGGTAGATCACGCACTGCACGAGGGCAAAGGCGGCGAGGGAGATGAGCTTGCCGCAGAGGTAGTAAAAGGTGCGCAGGTTGTGGTTTCGCTCGCGATTCAGCGTGAAGCGGTCGCGGATGATCTCGTCAGCGCTGTTGGTGAGGCCGAGGAACATGGCCACGACGAGGCTCATGAAGAGATACGTCGGGATGTGGAAGGCGGTGGCGAAGGTGTAGTGCTCCTCCTCGCTATATTTGAGCACGCTGGACATCAGCCAGGCGAGCAGCGGTGCTTCCAGCAGCGTGGTGAGGAGGTTGGTGCGGTTGCGCAGCTTGCTGAGGAAGGCTCGCTTGAGCAGTGTGCCAAACAGAATGCCTTCCTCACGCACGGTGTGCTTCGGCGGTTTCGGCGCGGCACGGAAGCGGCTGGCGCTGCCGCTGTCGTCACGAGGCCGCGAGATGAGGTTCGTGCTGCCGGGCATGGCTTGCTGCTTGGCCATGCTTTCCATGATGAGATGCCGCTGGTAGGCATCCCGCCAGAAATTCGGCGGGAAACGCCGCGCGGCGACGAGGTGACCATCGGCGCTGCGTTCCTGGATGACATCGCCGCTGATGTCCCGCAGCGGTGTTTCGAGCACATCGAAGACAAAATCGGCCGTGAGATTCTCCGGCGGCGTGTCGGTGGCCTTCCCCTGCCCGGTCTCGGTTTGATAGACACGCCAAAAATACTCCAGCATGCCCTGCGGCGTGCCGTGGAAGGCCATTTTGCCGCCCTTGTCGAGCATGAGGGCTTTATCGAACATCTTCAAAAGCCGCATGCTCGGCTGGTGGATGGAGATGATGACGATCTTGTTGCGGGCGAGGCTGCGGATGATCTCCAGGACGTGCTCGCTGTCCTTCGATGACAGGCCGCTCGTCGGCTCGTCAAAGAGGTACACATCGGAGATGCCGATCATGTCGAGACCAGCGTTGAGGCGTTTGCGTTCGCCACCGCTGAGGAATTTCTGCTGCGGCGTGCCGGCAAGGCGCTTGCGCATGTCGGCGAGGCCGAGTTCGGCCAGCTTGGCTTCGACGCGTTTGCGGCGTTCTTCGGTCTTCAGATGCGGACAACGCACCGCGACGCTGAAATCGAGGTTTTCCTGCACTTTGAGCAGCGGATCAAAGGCGTCCTCCTGCGGGATGTAGGCGATGTAGGGCGTGAGGTTCGGCAGGTTCGCGTAGAGCGGCATGCCGTTCATGAGCACCTCGCCGCTACGAGGTTTCATCTGGCCGCCGAGCACGCGGAGGAGCGTGCTTTTGCCGCAACCGCTGGGCCCCATGACACAGATCATCTCGCCGCGACGGGCTAGGAAGCTGATGCCATCGAGCGCCGTCTCTCGGGCGTCGAAGCGATGCTGCAAATCACGCACCTCGAGCTGGCGGATGGTGTTGCGCTCCTCCTCGATGATGCGGTCGGTGAAATGGCAGCGGAGGAACTGGCCCTCGCCGAGCGTGATGGTATCGCCATCGCTGAGAGTAAAGCGATCACGAATCGGCACCTGGCCCACGTAGATGGGCCGCGAGGCACGCAGCACCTCGAGCACGCCGGTCTTCTGCGCGTAGTTGCACTCGATGCGCAGGAGGATCTCGCCATCGGTGTCGTCGGAGAGAAGGATGTCGCCCTCATCGAGCAATTCGGGCTTGTTGGAGACGAGGTAGGTATTGCGACTGCCTTCGAGGCGGAACTGACCGCCGAACTCCTGCGCCCGTAGTCGTAGATCTCGCAGCGCGATCTCCACCTCGCCATGCGCGATGATTTTATCCTCGATGCTGGCCTCGATGACGGTGCCGGCGGAGAGCAGCGTGCCATTCAGCGTGGCCTGCGTGCTGCGGATGGCCTCGACGGTGACGCCGAGGCCGAAGCTGAGCCGCAAATGCGTGCCACGGCCTCGCTGCGGCGCGATCTCGGCATCCCCGCCCTCGGTGACCGTGAGGTAGATCTGCGTGCCGGTGAGCGTCTTCTTCGCGTTGAAGTAAGAGATGAGGTCGTTGAAGTCGATGGTGACATCACCGAGCACGACACGCTCGCCGGGGTAGAGGCGGGAAAAGTCTCCCGGAGGCTGCTTGCGGCTGCGGACGAGGATGTCCACGCTGCCGGTGTTTTTCAGCAGCACCATGTTTTGGAAGCGGAAGGCCACCACAGAGCACTCCGCGGAAAGCGAGCGCAGCAGCACATCGGTGGGCTGCGTGGAGGCAATGCGCAGTGTTTCGAGCGGCTGACCGCCGCGGGTGGCAAAACCTTCCTCCGGCGGTTTATCGCCCGCATTGAGCTGATAGACGATGTCGATCGCCTGGGCGGCGATGCCGAGATTCGTCATGAAGAGGTAAAACTCGACCATCTGCCGCTGATTCTGCTGCGAGCGGGAGATGAGCAGGTAGAGCTGCACGCCGAGCAGCACCTTCTGCTCGGACGTGAGCGATTTCGCGAGCTCTTTCGCCCGCTGCGCGAGGTCCTGCGGCTGCTGCAAGGCCTCAAAGTAGATGCGGCGCATGTCCGCGTAGATCGCCTCGGGGTAGTCGTAGCGCAGATAGCCGAGGCTGGACTCGACGTCCTCCTCCTCCACGCTGCCATCGAGCTTGCTGAAGGCCGCGAAGACCTCGATGAGCACCGGCAGCATCGTGTTCGCCGTGGCCGCGGCAGCCGCCTGCTCGGCCGTTTGGCCCTTCCACAGGTGCTCCCACTTCTGAAGCTGCGCCGTCCACCACGCCTGCGCAGCCTTCCCGCCCTTGGACCCGGGCTTTTTCGGAGGCGGTTTGGCTATGGAACTCATGCGCGGCCCATGGATGGCGGAGGCAGGGAGAAAGACAAGCGCCAGGATGGGGTTCTTTCGGTGTCCAGACGGCCTCTCGGCATCAAAGCTGGCCCGGCGGTGGATGCCGACCTCTCGCTCGCTCTTCCGCCCGGATACGCAACGCCATCGGGCGGTTCATCATCAAGGCCACCGCGGTGGCTCTTCCCGTCGGCGTGATGCCGGTGATCTCGCAGTCAGACCATCGAAAGTGCAGATTCCACCGGTCATTCCTCGGATGAAAAATCGCCACCTGCTCGCCAGACGCCGGATCAGGCACCTGCACGCGAGCGGCCTTCCGCAACGAGCATGAAACACAGGCGAGCGCCAGATTATCCAGTTCTGTCACACCTCCGAGACTGACAGGAAAGATGTGATCCACATGAAACACGGCCTCCTGACCTTCCTGCGAGAGGCCGCAGTATTCACAGCGGTTGCCCGCCCGCTCCACCACCTGCCATCGTATTGAATCGGATACGCTCATGCCGCGGCACGTGCTTTGAATCCGAGGTAGGTGAGTGTATCCGCCAGATCGACCAAGCCTTCCGCTTCACGCCGCTCCTGATCCGTGAGCGGTTCGCCAGCATCTTGCTTGTCGAGCAGGGCGGTGAGGCGCTCGTTCACGCCGGAGGGCAGCTTGAAACGCTTCAAATCACCCGGCAAATCAAGGTCGAGATGGATGGCGGTGGACATGGGATGAGTTTACCGGCCCGCCAGAACCTGCGCAACGCTTGATTTGGTGTCCACCACCCCTCGTGACAAAGATACCGCATCCCGTCACGCCCCGCGCTTGATCCTTGTCCCTGCCACGGCTCTCATCGCAGCGCATGAAACCCTTCGATCTCCAGGTCAATGGCTACGCCGGCACGGACTTCAACCGCGACGGCCTCACCGCCGAGCAGCTCCACCATGCCTGCGAGTGCCTCGTTGAAGATGGTTGCGATGCCATCCTGGCCACGTTCATCACCGACGAGATCCCGACGCTGGAACGCCGCATCCGCACGCTGGTCGAACTGCGTGAAAAGGACCCGCTGGCACAGCAAGTCATCACCGGTATCCACATCGAAGGGCCCTTCATCAATCCCATCAAAGGTTACGTCGGTGCCCACCCGCCGCACGCGGTGAAACCGGCCAATATCGACGACGCCAAGAAGCTGCTCGATGCCGCCGGCGGTCTCGCGAAGCTCGTCACCTTGGCTCCCGAGCACGACGAAGGCTCCAAAACGACCGCGTGGCTCGCCTCGCAGCGCGTCGTGGTCTCCGCTGGACATTGCGATCCCTCGCTTGACCAGCTCCGCGCGGCCTGCGATGCCGGTTTGAGCATGTTCACCCATGTCGGCAACGGCTGCCCCATCCAGATGCACCGCCATGACAACATCATCCAGCGGGCGCTCAGCCTCCACGACCGCCTGTGGCTCTGCTTCATCCCGGACGGCGTGCACGTGCCCTTCTTCGTGCTGAAAAACTGGCTGCGCAGCACCGGCCTCGACCGCGTGATCTTCGTCACCGATGCCATCTCCGCCGCCCGCCTCGGCCCCGGCCGCTACACCCTCGCCGGGTGGGACATTTTGATCGGCGAGGACCTCGTCGCCCGCTCGCCCGATGGCAGTCACTTCGTCGGCAGCACCGTCACCGTCCCCCGGATCAAAGCGAATGCCCTCCACGACCTCGGCATGACCGAAGCCGAGCTCACCCGCGTCCTCGACGAGAACCCGCGGAAGGCAGTCGGAGCCGTGGAGTAGTGGAGTGATGGAGTTTTGGAGTGCTGAACCAATACTCCATCACTCCAGCCTTCCAATACTCCAACACTCCACTACTCCATCACTCCCCCGCCTCGCCCCCTTCCCCGGCATTGGACAGGCGGGAAACCGTGTGCTAAACGCGGCCTCCCCATGAAACCCGCCAACCCTCTCCGTTCCCTCGCTTTCCTGGCCACGCTGGCCCCCGCGGTCGCGTTCTCCGCTGAAAAAGTGGACTTCGTGAAACAGGTGAAGCCCCTGCTCGAAGGTGCCTGCACGCATTGCCACGGCGCGAAAGAGGACAAAGGCGACTTCCGCATGCACACGCTGGAAGACATGAAAAAGGGCAACGAGAACGGCCCCGGCCTCACGCCCGGCGATCCCTCGAAAAGCGCCATCTACACCACCCTCATCCTCGATGCCGAGGACGACATGGTGATGCCACCCAAGAAGGAAGGCCTGCTCGAAAAGAGCCAGATCGCCATCATCAAGACCTGGATCGAGCAAGGCGCCGAATGGCCCGCTGGCGTGACGCTGGAGCAAACACCACGCATCACCTTCCAGAAGCACATCCAGCCCCTTCTGGAAGAAAACTGCCTCTCCTGCCACAACCCCGACAAGGCCAAGGGCGACTGGATTGCCTCCACGAAGAAGGAAGCCTTCGAAAGCGGTGAAAACGCCCCGAACATCGTTCCTTTCGACACCGCGAAGAGCGCCATCTACACGCTCACCACGCTGGAGGCCGATGACGATGATCTCATGCCCCCGAAGAAGAGCGGCGGCCCCTTGCCGAAGGAGCAGATCACCTTCCTCAAGCTCTGGATCGAGCAAGGCGCTCCCTGGCCGGATGATGCCAAGCTGACCGCGAAAGAGAAAAAAGGCCCCGCCACGAACAATCCGGACAACATGGACCTCGTGAAGAAAATCCACGCCTTCATCGTGCAGACCTCGAAGGAGAAAAAAGAGGCCGAGATGAAGCCTTACGAGACCAAGGTGCCGAAAACCGGCGTGCCTTACAGCATGGTGGTCATCAAGAGTGGCGAATTCACCATGGGCAGCCCTGCTGGCGAGGCCAACCGCGCCGACGACGAAGGCCCGCAGGCCAAAAAGAAGATCAAACCCTTCTGGATGGGCAAATTCGAAGTCACCTGGGATGAGTACGAGCCCTTCCAGCTCACCAACATCGGCCGCAACAAGGATGGCAGCCGCCAGGTCTGGAAACCCACCGACAAGCCCGAGGACCTCATCTCCCAGCCCACGCCTCCTTATCAGCCGATGGACTTCGGCATGGGCCGCGACGGCTATCCCGCCATCTGCATGACCCACCACGCGGCCAACAAATACTGCCAGTGGCTCAGCGCCCAGACCGGCCACTTCTACCGCCTGCCCACCGAGGCCGAGTGGGAATACGCCGCCCGTGCCGGCACCACCACCGCCTACTTCTTCGGCGATGATCCGAAGCAGCTCAAAGACTACGCCTGGTTCTTCGAGAACGCCCCGAACTTCCAATACGCCAAGATCGGCCTCAAGAAGCCGAACCCCTGGGGCCTCCACGACATCTACGGCAACGTCTGCGAATGGACGCTCGACCAGTATGCCGAGGACTCCTTCTCGAAGCTCGGCGACAACGGCAACATCTGGAACAAATCCACCACGCCCTACCCGCACATCGCCCGCGGCGGTCACTACGACGACGATCCCGAGCTCTGCCGCAGCGCCGCCCGCCGCGCCTCGAATCCCGATTGGAAGCAGCAGGACCCGCAGCTCCCGAAGAGCATCTGGTACCTGACCGACGCCACCTGGCTCGGCTTCCGCATCGTCCGTCCGCTCGAAATTCCCACCGTGGAAGAAATGTTCGCCGCCTGGAACAACGGTGTGGCGAAGGAGTAACCCTTCCCTCGATTTGATCTCCCAGCGAGCGGTCCGAGAGCGGGCTGCTCGCTTTTTGTGCCTTCACTCTGGTAAATCGCGGCACTTCCGAGCATCATCCGCTCCCCATTGTCTCTGCTGCGATGCGTTTTGCCCTCATTCTGACCTTCCTCTCCACCTGCGCCGTGCTGCGCGGGCAGGTGGCGATTGGTGGCAAGCAGTTTGTGAGGTCCGCGGCCGAGTCAGGCACGAAGGGCGAGTGGGTGCTGTATGAAAAAGGAGCACCGCAAAACGAGGGCACCAGGCGCTGGTTGACGAAACGCGTGCTCGTCGAGCTGCAACCCGGCAAGGCCGCCGCCGACCTGCGAGGTCTCGCGGGTGTGGTGAAGGCCGAGGCACGCGGCAAGTATGCCATCGTCGAATTTGCCGGAAACGCGGACGCGGCACTCGCGGGTGCCAAAACACTGCAAAAACAGCCCGGCGTGCGTTCTGCGGAGCCGATGCTGGCTCGGCAGCTTTTTGGCAAATGGGTGCCGAATGACCCTTTCTTCGCCTACAACGCCGCGACTGCCGGTTACCAATGGCATCTGCAAAACACGGGCCAAAATGGCGGCGAAGTTGGTGTCGATGTGAAGGTCGTTCCAGCGTGGGATAACTACAAGGGCACAGGCATCCGCATCGGCATCGTCGATGATGGATTGGAGGTCGCGCATCCGGATCTCGCCGCGAATGTGGACACGGCGAATGATCGCGACTTCAACGGCCTCGATGATGATCCCTCGCCCGGTGAAAAGAACTTCCACGGCACCGCCTGTGCCGGTGTGGCTGCTGCTCGCGGCAACAACAACCTTGGAGTGACCGGTTCCGCCCCCGAAGCGACGATTGTGGGACTCAAACTGATCGCCGCACCGACGACGGATGCGGATGAGGCGGACGCGTTCGGCTTCAAAAAAGACATCATCCACATCAAGAGCAACTCATGGGGCCCCTACGACAGTGCTTACGGTCAGGGCGGTCCCGGTGCGTTGAGTCTCGCAGCGATGGAGGATGCCGTGACGAATGGTCGCGGCGGCAAAGGAACGATCTTCCTGTGGGCCGCGGGCAATGGAAACTACTCCGGCGATGACTCGAACTACGACGGTTGGGCCAATTCGCCCCTCGCGATCGCCGTTTCCGCGATCAACGAAAAGGGTCGCCCGTCCTACTATAGCGAGCCTGGGTCAAACATCCTCGTCTGCGCCCCATCGAGCAGCGGCAACGCAGGCATCACCACGACCGACATCACCGGGGCCAACGGCTACAACGAAGACGGCGGCACCGTGGAGCATCCTGATTTCACGAGCTTCGACTATACGAACGGCTTTGGCGGCACCTCATCGGCCACGCCGACCGTCGCGGGTGTCGTTGCGCTGATGCTGCAAGCCAACCCAAACCTCACTTACCGCGATGTGCAGGAGATCCTCGTGCGCACCGCGGTGAAGAATGACGAGTTTGATGGCGATTGGGTGCAAAATGGTGCCGGCTTCCATTTCAACGTTCGCTACGGCGCTGGCCTCGTGAATGCTCAAACGGCCACCACCATGGCAGCGACATGGTCCAACGTGCCTGCGCTGCAAAAGAAGACCTACACGCAAACGGCGCTGGCCCAGCCGATCCCCGATTTCGATACCGATGGCACCTCGCGGACCTTCAGCGTGCCTCTGGTGGACAATCTGCGGCTCGAACATGTCACCGTGCGCATCAAGGCGACGCATCCTTATGTCGGAAATCTCGAGTTCCGCCTCACTTCGCCCAGCGGTGTGAAGTCGCGTCTCGCTCGCGCCCGCTTCAATGACAACAGCGCCAATCTCGACTGGACCTTCATGAGCACGCATTTCTGGGGTGAGCGTTCGCATGGCGATTGGAAGCTGGAGGTCTTTGACCGCATGGTGGACCACGCGGGCACGCTCGATGAGGTCACGATCACCTTTCACGGCACTGCGACACCTTCCACGCTGCCGCCGCCGGTGCTCACTTCGAGCTGGATCATCGTGGGCCGTGAGGATTGGAACACGGACCACCAGCTTACCGCGTCCAATTTCCCAACAGGCTACTCCGTGATGCGGAATTTCTTCGGCAGCCTTCCGACCGGCTGGACCTTCAGCCCGACCACGAACCGCATCACCGGCACGCCCACCGAAACAGGCCTCACCGATGGCTACCAGGACGTGACGAATGCCGCCGGCACCAGCAGCGAGTACACCTATTTTTACGTGCTCAAAGCCGACACCACGCTCTCCACCGCTGTCGAGCAGCCGACGACGAAGAAGATCATTCCATTCGGTTTTGGCGATCCGGTGCGGCAGACGAGCATCACCCACGATGGCGTCGATGCCATCGAGACGGCCACCGTCGGTGATGAGGAGTATTCCGGCATCGAATTCACTGTGAATGGCCCGTCGAGGCTTGCCTTTCAGTGGAAGGTGTCGTCGGAGAAGAACTTCGATTACATGATCTTGAGCGTCGATGGCTATGTGAAAGACTACATCACCGGCGAGAAGGATTGGACGGAGTCCATCACCGATCTCGGCCCCGGTCCGCACAATGTGGACATCTACTACTTCAAGGACGAAGCCACCGCGAAAGGCCAGGACAAGGGATGGATCGACGAGATCACGATCACCGCCACCACCACGTCGCCGGTCATCACACCGGCCACGGTGAATGTGTGGAAGGACACCTACTTCCGCCATGCCATCGAGGCCACGCATGCTCCGACAAGCTTCTCCGCACTCAATCTGCCCGCCGGTCTCTCACTGCATGCCTCCACCGGTTTGATCTACGGCAGCGTCGCCACGCTCGGCACCTATCCGGTGACGGTCAATGCCACGAACAGCCTCGGCACGAGCACCGAGACGATCACCATCCAGGTCGGCACCATCGAGCAAGGCCTCGCCGAGGTGCTCGATGCCCCTTCACAAACCATCACGTCCTCCGGTGATTTACCGTGGGTGCCGCAGCAGCTTTACGCTCGCGATGGCGAGGACGGTGCCCGCAGCGGAGCCATCGCTCACAATCAATCCAGCAGCATGAGCACGCAGGTCACCGGTCCATGCAAGGTCACCTTCTATTGGGGCGTCTCGTCCGAGGAGGACTACGACTTCCTCCGCTTCTACATCGACGACGTGGAGCAGGAGGCCATCAGCGGCGAGGTCGGCTGGACGCGGAAGAGCTTCCTCATCGCCTCCGGCACGCACACGCTGCGCTGGACCTACAGCAAGGACGAAGCCACCGAGAGCGGGCTCGATTCCGGCTTCGTCGATACCTTCGCCATCCATCACGACAACGACGGCGATGGCATCTTCTCGGACATCGAAACGTGGTTCGGCACCAGCGACAGCAGCGCCACCAGCCAGCCCGTGTTCGCTTTGAGCCGCGCAAGCTCCACCACCCTCCAATTCCCCACCGTCTCCGGCAACGACTACCGCGTCGAATACAGCGACGACCTCAAAAAGTGGACCCCCGTCATCATCACCGCCACCGGTGCCTCGACGACTTGGACGGACCTGAACGCCGTGAACAAGGCGAAGCGCTTTTACCGCGTGGTGATCCCTTGATGGAAGTCAATCAGGTCACCAAAGTCAATCGTGTCACCTCTCCCCGCCTCACACATACATCGGCGGATGCATGTCAAACGCCGGAATCCGCGTGCACACCGGCCTTCCATGGCTGGTGGTGCCGAAGAAGGAGCCGCTGGCGGTGCTTTCGGTCTTCACGACGTGGTAGCTGTTGTAGCTGAAAGTTTCGCCCGGCGAGAGCTTCGGGAACTGCCCCACCACGCCATCCCCCTCCACGACCATCGTCTGGCCCTCGGTATCGCGCACGATCCACTTCCGGCCAAAGATGCTCACCGTCTCCGGCGAGGCGTTATGAATGGAAATATGATACACAAACGGATGCGGCCGATCCGGCGGCGCGGGCCGCGTCGGGTCATACGACACGCTGTCCACGCGCACGGTGAGTCCTGGAAGGTCTTCGAAAGTCATGCGCCGAATCTATGCTTGAATCATCAAAGCTGAAACCCGAAACTCATGCCAATGCCTCCGCCTCCTCCCGTCCTTACCATCGCTGGCTCTGATTGTTCCGGGGGCGCGGGCATTCAGGCGGACATGAAATCCATCTCCGCGAATGGCGGTTACGCGCTCACCGCCCTCACCAGCGTGGTTTCGGAGACGCCGGGGCTTGTTTCGCAAATCCGGCTGCTCGATGCAGACTTCATCGTGGATCAGATTCGAGTGCTGTTTGGTGGCTTCCCGATTCGGGCGGCCAAAACAGGCATGGTCGGCGGTGCGGAGCAGATCCACGCGGTCGCGCAGGCCTGGCGTGAGCATGCCGGCGGCATCCCACTCGTTGTCGATCCGGTCATGGTGGCCACCAGCGGTGGTCGTTTGCTCAAAGATGATGCCGTCGAGACGCTCTGCGCGGAGCTTTTGCCCCTCGCCACCCTGATCACACCGAACATGGACGAGGCCGCCGTGCTTTGGGGCCATGCCGTGACGACTCGCGACGAAATGGCCGCCTGCGCCGCCGATCTCGCCAAGCGCTATCAAACCGCTGTCCTCGTCAAAGGAGGTCACCTCATCGGCGATGCCGCCGCGGATGTGCTCGTGAGTTCGAGCGGCACGTCATGGCATGAAACGGCCCGCACACCCGGCGTTCACACTCATGGCACCGGCTGCACCTACTCCTCCGCCATCGCCGCCGGTCTTGCCCGCGGCCTCGACCTCGTCAGCGCCGTCGCCAACGCCAAAAACTACGTCAGCCGGGCCATCACGCAGCATTTTGACTGGCCTGACGCCAAGGTTAGCGCATTGCATGCGTTGAATCACTTTCCTCAATGATGCTCCGCTCTGCCATCTGTGCTCTTTTGATCGCTCCCGCCGCCCTCGCGGCGGAGGCGAAGGCACCGGACATCACGCAAAACGGCATCCAGACAGCCTTTCGGGTGCTGCAGAAGGAGTACATCCGTAGCGGAGACCTCACGTTTGATGAGTTGAATCGTGCGGCCTTGCATGGCCTGCTTGAGAGACTGCAATTCGGTGCGGAACTCGTCTCCCGCACGCAGGACGCAAAACAAGCCGACGCGGGCGGTGTGCAGGCGGAGACGCTGCGGCCTGGCATCGCGCTGCTGCGGCCGAAGGCTTTCCGCAAAGAGGAGATCGCCGCGATAGAGCAGCACTTGGCAAAATTCGTGAAGGAAGGAGCGAAGCACCTCATCCTCGATTTGCGTGCTCCGGCTGCGCCAAGTGATTTCGATGTGGCCGCGGCCATGCTGGGGCTGTTTGTGCCGGAAAACGAAGTGCTCTTCAAGACACGCCAGATGACCGATTCGAACACCGAGGTCCTGCGCAGTGATCGCGAGCCTTTGTGGAAGGCTTCGTTGCTCGTATTGATCGACAACGACACCTGCAACGTCGGCGAGGCCATCGCCGCGGTGCTGCGCCAGCGCAAACAAGCCCTTCTCATCGGTGCGCCGACCCGCGGAGCCGCGGTGCGCTATGAAACGATCCCCGTCGATGCGAACTGGTCGCTGCGTTTTGCTCGTGCGGAGGTGCTGCTGCCCGATGACAGTTCCATCTTCCAAAAAGGTCTCGCGCCAGATTTTCCCGTCAAACTGGCCGAAAAGACCAAGCGGGCCTTTTTTGATCCCGACAACAAAACCCGCGCCGCCACGACGATCACCGACACGCCACGCGTGCGCTTCAACGAGGCCGCTCTCGTCGCGGGCACGAATCCCGAGCTCGACTCCTACATCCGCCGCTCTGCGGGCGAGCCGCTTCCTGAAGACCAGCCGAAGCCTCGCGACACCGTGCTGCAACGCGCCGTCGATTTCCTCATCACCAGCGACCATCTCCAGGCCGCCAAGATCAACTGGAGCCAGAAGCTCCCGCCGGAGCCGCCCGCTCCGAAAGCCGTTCCCGTGAACGAATGAGCCCTCACTCCCCGCTCCCGCCACTGACCTTCGACATCCCCGACAAGGTCGAAACCGATGTCACGATCCAAAACGTGCTCTGCGACCGCACCTGCCACGCCACGCTGCCGAATGGCAAGGTCGTGCTCGCCTTCATCGATGCCCACAAGCCGCGCTTTCCCCTCGTCGAAGGTGCCGTGATGCGTGTCCGCATGGACGTGGCCGACTTCTCGCGGGCCGAGTTGATTGGAGGATGAAGGAATTGAGCGCGGCGGGGTGTTTATGCCACGCTCATGCGCTTCCTCCTTCTTGCCCTGCTTCCCTCGTTTGCCTTCGCTCAACTGAGCCCGAATGGTGCCACCGCGTCTTTCAAAGGCAGCCTGCCACCGAAACCCGTCGCCGCGCTTTCCGCGGATCAAGAGGCTGGCATCGAGGCTCGCTTGAAGAAACTCACCGCCGATTTTGCCGCGGTGAAGAAGCATGAGCGTGCCGCGGACGCAGAGATCTTCCTCAAAGCCGTGCGCTATGCCATCGACTTCGACGAGTGGTATGACAAGAAACCCGAGGACGGCCTCAAGAAGGCGAACGCGCTGCTCGATGAGGGCGCAAAGCGCATTGAAGGCCTCAAGAAGAACCAGACGCCCTGGCTCGATGGCAGCGGGCAGAAGGTGCTCGGCTTTTACTCGAAGCTCGACGACTCCGTGCAGCCCTACGGCGTCGAAATTCCCGAAGGCCTCGATTACCAAGCGAAGAAGACGCCCATGTGGATCTGGCTGCATGGCCGTGGTGATACGGCGACGGACCTGCACTTCGTTTACAGCCGCCTCATGGCGAAAAAGCCGGGCCAGTTCCAGCCCGCAGGCACCATCGTGATTCATCCCTTCGGCCGCTACTGCAACGGTTGGAAGTCCGCCGGTGAGGTGGATGTGTTTGAGAGCCGCGACGATGCGATGAAGCGCTTCAACATCGACTCGAACCGCGTCGCCATCGCAGGCTTTAGCATGGGCGGCGCAGGCGCGTGGCATCTCGGCGCTCATTATCCCGACCAGTGGGCCTGCGTGCATACCGGCGCCGGTTTCGCCGATGTGAAACGCTACCAAAAGCTCACGCCGGACAAGTATCCCGTGTGGTATGAGCAAAAGCTGTGGGGCTTTTACGACGTGCCGGACTATGCGCGGAATTTTCGCAATGTGCCGCTCATCAGCTACAGCGGCGAGCAGGATGCCCAACGCGACAGCGCCGAATACATGATGGAAGTACTCGCGAAAGAAGGCATGAAGCCACCGCACCTCATCGGCCCCGGCATGGGCCACAAGTATCATCCGGAGACGATCAAAGAAGTGCAGGCCTGGATCGAAAAAGCCGTCGCGAAGGGTCGCGAGCTGTTTCCGGACGAAGTTCACATCCAGACGAAGACTCCGCTCTACGGTCGCGTGAAGTGGGTGAACCTCCATGGGCTCGACGAAAGCTGGAAGGACGCCCGCATCGACGCGAAGGTGCTCGACGGCCAGACCATCGAGATCAAGACGAGCAATGTCTGCCGCATCGTGCTTTACCCGCCGCCGCAGGCGCGAAAAGGCGGCGGCAAGGTGACGGTCATCGTCGATGGCACCGCGCTCAGCCTCATGGTCGGTCCCGAGCTGCCGCAGTTCGAGAATTTCCTCAGCGCCGGACCTCGCGTGCCGAATTCGCTTTGCCGTCTCATCAAAGAAAACGGCGTGTGGCGTGACTTTGGCAATGCCACGCCCTTCCAGCACGAAGGCCCGGAAGGTGGCAAGCCCACCTCGCATCCCGGTTTGATCGACACCGCGTTCATGAAGCGCTTCCTCGTCGTGCTGCCAGATGGGAAATCCTCCTCCGCCGCGGTCGATGCGTGGGTGAAGACCGAGTCCGAGCACTTCCTCACTCGCTGGCGTGGTCTCATGCGCGGCGATGTGCGCGTGGTGAAGGCATCCGAGGTCAAAGACATCTTCGCCGAAGGCAAAACGCAGGGTTTGATCCTCTGGGGCACTCCAGAATCAAATTCATGTATCAAAGCCGTGCTCGGCGGCCTGCCGCTCCATTGGGATGCGAAGAAGGTCGGTATGAAATCGAAGGACAGCTTCGACGCGGCCACGCACGTGCCCGTTTTGACCTATCCGGCGCTCAAATCGGCCGGATTCGAGGTCGTCATCAATTCCGGCCTCACTTTCCGCGAGGCGCATGACAAGACGAACTCGCTCCAGAACCCGAAACTGCCGGATTGGGCCATTTTGGACATCACGCAGGCTCCCAGTGCCGAAACGGCCGGCAAAGTCGTCGCCGCGGACTTCTTTGATGATCGCTGGAATGTGAAAAAGTGAACAACTCCCGCGGCGATGCGTGAGGATTTTCCAAGCGGTTGGTTGCACTCGTCGGGGCACTTGCCAAGGGTGGGTGCTCCCCTTCCACAATGAGCGACCCGATCCGGCATGAGTGCGGCATTGCCGTCGTGCGGCTGAAAAAGCCGCTCGGCTACTATCACACGAAATATGGCAACGCCCTCTACGGCTTCGACGCCCTGCAGGCGCTGATGCAAAAGGTGCGCAATCGCGGCCAGGACGGCTTTGGCATCGGCTGCTGCAAGCTCGACATGCCCGCCGGGCTTCCCTACATGTTCCGCGAGCGCAGCACCGAGAGCGTCGAGCGCATCGGCCAGGTCTTCGAGGGCCTGCGCAAGGACATGAAACGCATCGCCCGCCGCATCAATGACCAGCGCAAGGAGGAGCGGCACCAGGAGGGGAAGGAATACATCGCCTTCGAGGAAGATCCCGCGGCCATCAAACGCGAGTTCGAGATGGCCGGTGAGATCTACATCGGGCACCTGCGCTACGGCACCTGCGGTGATTTTGGCAAGGGAGCCCTCCATCCCTACATGCGGCGCACCACCTGGCCCACCCGCACGCTCATGGTGATGGGGAATTTCAACCTCACCAACACCAACGAGCTCAACCAGATCATGATGAAGCGGGGCCAGCACCCCGTCTTCGGCACGGACACGCAGAGCGTGCTCGAGGAGATCGGCTTCCAGCTCGACGAGGCCCACACCCAGCTCTACCACGCCATCCGCGATGCCGGCGTGCAGGGCGAGCAGATTCCCGCGCAGATCAATCAGCAGCTCGATGTCCACCGCGTCATCGAACGCTCCGCCGAGAAATGGGACGGCGGCTACGCCATCGTCGGCGTCATCGGCAATGGCGACCTCTTTGCCATGCGGGACCCCAGCGGCATCCGCCCCTGCTCCTACTACGAGAACGACGAGATGCTCGTCATGGCCTCCGAGCGTGTCGCCCTCATGTCCGTCTTCGGATTGGAGGAAAATCAGATCCAGGAGCTGCCTCCCGCCCACGTCCTCGTCGTCAAAGCCGATGGCACGACCTCGCTGAAGCCCTACCGCCCCGCCCGCGAATACAAGCCCTGCTCCTTCGAGTGCATCTACTTCTCCCGCGGCAATGACAGCGCCATCTACCGGCAGCGCAAAGCCCTCGGCGAGGAACTCGTGCCGCAGGTCGTGAAGGCCATCGACAACGACTTCCACCACACCGTCCTCAGCTTCATCCCGAACACCGCCGAGACCGCCTACTTCGGCTTCCTCGACGGCCTGCGAAAGGCCCGCCGCTCCGTCGTGAAAGACGCCCTGCTCGAAATGCTCAAAGACGGCCATTTTGATGCCGAGGACGAAAAACGCCTCGACGATCTCGTCCTGCGAAACTGGCCCCGCGCCGAGAAAATCGCCCTCAAGGACATCAAGATGCGCACCTTCATCGCGCAGGAGTCCGGCCGTGACGCCCTCGTCTCCGGCAGCTACGACATCACCTACGGCGTCGTCACCCCGCAGGACAATCTCGTCGTCATCGATGACTCCATCGTCCGCGGCACCACCTTGAAAAAGAGCCTTCTGCGCATCCTCGCCCGCACCAATCCGAAGCGCATCATCGTCTGCTCCACCGCCCCGCAGATCCGCTACCCTGATTGCTATGGCATCGACATGGCGGAGCTCGGCAAGTTCATCGCCTTCCAGGCCGCCACCGCCCTGCTGCGGGAGCGCGGCATGGCCCACGTCATCCGCGAGACCTACCTCGCCTGCAAAGCCGAGCTCAAAAAGCCCAAGGAAGAGATGCGCAATGCCGTGAAGGCCATTTATGCCCCCTTCACCGATGAGGAGATCTCCGCCAAGATCGCCGAGATGATCTCCCCCGAGGAGACCCCCTGGCACGGCGAGGTCAAAGTCATCTACCAGACCATCCCCGGCCTCCACAACGCCCTCGGTGCCGAATACGGCGACTGGTATTTCAGCGGCGACTATCCGACCCCCGGCGGCTACGCCGTCGTGAACAACAGCTTCATCCTCTACTACGAAAACAAAGGCGGCAGAGCGCACGAGGCGCTGTTGTAATTCCGCATCGGCGTCACAGAGCGCCGATGTGAGCGATGAGCCACTTCCCCTTCACGAGGACCAGTTGCGCCTTGATCGTCTGCTCCCAGCCCTCCTGGCGTGGTGCATAGGTGACCTGGGCCTTGTCGCCCTCCACCTTCGACTTCGCCACCTTGAAGCCCTTGTCGGGAAAATCCTGCGCATTGAGGATCGGGTCCGCGTCCACCGTCTCCTGGCTCATGTGCTTCGCGTATGCCTTCTTCAGCTCCGCGGTGAGATAGGGCGACTCCTGGATCAGCTTCTTCGCATCCGCTTTGCCATCGCCATTCAAATAGGTGAAGTAGCTGTCCATGAACGCCTGCGCCGCCTCATCCGGTGTGCCCTTGGCATCGGCAGCGAAGGCAAACGTGGCAAAAAGAAGACCCAGCGTGGCAAGCAAGAGATGTTTCATGACCGCCGGAGTATCCGAAACCGCCCCTTTTGTCCATCGTGATTCGGTCGCATCATAGGTTGGCTGCAACTCACGAGCCTTTTCAACACCTTGATGCTTGCACTTTGGCATTCCACAAATCATACCGGTGGCTGGTTAGGAAATAATATTCAGCCACTTATGAAATCCGCATTGATATTGATCGCCGCCATCTGTCTGTCACTCCCCAGTTGCGTGCAGCAGGTGAAGTCCACCAAAGCCCCGGGTGCGAACCTCTCGAACCTGAAAACCTTTTATGTGGAGAGATACGCTCCGGATACCCGCGGCATCGATGGCGTCATCGCCGGGCAATTGCAGGCAAAGGGCTTCAATGCCACTCACGGCGCAAGCAAGAAGGCCCCCGCCAATGCGGACGCACGTCTCACCTACGTGGATCGCTGGATGTGGGACATCACGATGTACCTGCTGAAACTGGACATCCAGATCACGGACGCCAAGACTGGTGCCATTCTCGCCAAAGGTGAATCCACGCGCACCTCGCTCGCCCGTAAGTCGCCCGAATTCATGGCTCGTGAGATTCTCGATGACATCTTCAAGACCAATTAACCTCATCTTGCTCAGCAAATGAAAACGATTCCTCTGACCCGACTGGCATTCTCCTTGGTGATCGCAACCACTTTGGCAAGTTGCGCGGCCACCACTGCCTCGTCCGAAATGGCGGCCACATCCATTCAAGTTTCGGGCAGAACGTCCGAAAAAGTATCTGTCTCCGTCTCGGGAGGCGAACCCGGCCCCTTGAAAATCTCCGACGAAGGCTTTGCCGAGGCGCTGCGAACTTCGATCCAGTCTTCTGGATTGTTTGGCGGCGTTTCCGATCACGGCCCGTATCGCCTTGAGGCCTTCATCGGAACTCTTTCCCAGCCGATGATGGGCCTTAGCATGACCGTCGAGATGAAGGTCAGCTACACGCTTCGCAAAGGAGGCAACACCGTCTGGCAGCGCACCATCGACAGCACCCACACATCGACTCCCGGCGAGGCTTTTGTGGGCGTGACCCGCTTGCGCATGGCCACCGAAGGCGCTGCCCGCGAAAACATTCGCCAAGCCTTGCAGGCGCTCAGTCGCGAGGCCTTTTGATCCGCGGAACCTCGTGCCACCTCACCTTCTTCGGAGGGCCGGATTGCATTCCGGCCCAATTCAAAAGGGCGGAGGTGGTGCGGAGCCGCAGGGTGCCCCGTGGCCGAAAGACCGGAAAAAGGGCGGGAATGCAATCCCGCCCTCCGAAAAGGCATACGACCTCCGTTTGGTGAAACTGTAGAGGGTCTCACGCAAAGGCGCAAAGGCGCCAAGTTTCCCGGAGCCATTCGTATTTTTGCGCCTTTGCGCCTTTGCGTGAGTTTTTTCTGGGACCACTCTCATTGCCTCATCCATTCCATCCCTCACGGCCTTCCCGGCGGCACCAGCGGGATCAGATTCATCGGCACGGGCACGGTGGTCGTGTTATCCGGCGGACCGATCTGCCGCGTGACTTCAAACGTGGGACTGGTGTCTTCACGCACCGGCTGGGCACGCGGTGCCCAGCGGAGGAAGAGGTCGAAAGCCGAGGCGTGGCCGCGCTGGGAGAGCTGCCAGGCATCGTCGATGCGGTGGGCCACGTCGTAAGCGCCTTCATCGACCTGGCTGTCGGCATCGAGCGTGCGGTCACGCAGCGTGAGGCGGTAGAGCTCGGAGGGCTTCGTGCCCTGCTCGCCGGCGACGATGAAGGCGAGGTAGCCGATGCCGACCTGCTTCAGCACGGGATCGGTCTCCAGCAGCGCCGCAAACTCGCACATCATCTCCTCACGCTCGCTCTCCGAAGCCTCCGCCCAGGTGCGATACATCGTGTTCAGAAAGGCCGCGGTGATCTTGATCGAGTCCTGCTCGCGATCACCGCCGCCGAGAAGGCGCTGCTTGAGCGTCTTTCCCTGGCGCTGAAACTCCGCGAGCGCCGTGCGCTCCGGATCGATGAGGCGGATCTCATCAAGGGCGGCCAGATACTGGTCGAACTTGCTGCGCAGTAACGAGGCGAGAATGAGCTCACCTTCCTTCGGCTCCAGATGCAGGTGGCGGGCGAGCACCTCAAACAGCGCGGCGGTGCCTTTCTCCGTGAGGCCCGCGGTGAGCTCGATGGCCACCACGCCGTCGTTTTCCGCCGCGGTGCTCAGCGAATGCAGAATCTGCGGAGCGACGGAGTCCAGCATGACCGGCCCGAGCTTGATGGCGATCTCCGCCATGATGCGCGTGGCATCCTCCGCATCCACGCTGTTCACGGAGAGGCGATGCTCACGCCCGATCTCCGTGATGCCATCCTTGGTCGTGCTGGCCGGATCAGAGGAAACACTGCGCACGAGCGACCGCTCCAGCACCTCGCCTTCGCCCGCAAAGCCCATCAGCCAGCGTGTGCCATGCCCGCTCTGCGACTCGGCCTGCGCCGCGAAGAGGCTGCCCTGGCTGCCATCATGAATCGTGTATTTCACCAAGCGGCGCAGGATGTGCGCATCGACCTTGGCGGCGAGCGGCAGATTTGCCCCGACGCTGCGGCTGAACGAGCTGCCCGCATGCGTGACGGCCCGCACGAGCGTGGTCGGTGTGCCTTTGAGAGACGCGACACGATCCGTGTGCACGCCGCCCATGGAATCTGCGCCGCCTTTGAACTGATGCCACGCGGCGTCGCGAGCATTGCGCAGGTCATTGCCCGTCGTGAACATCGGAATGACGCCGGAAAGCCTTCCCCACAGGCTGTCGAAGACCTCGCGGTGCTCCGGCTTGGTGAGGTCGAACTCATGGTAAAGCGTCGCGCCGCTGTTGCGCGAGCCCGCCGCCAGCGTGGCGGAGAGCGGGGAGAAGCGCAGCTTGCTCTGCACGCGCTTCGTGGCGATGCGGTATTGTCCGTCAGCGAGCTCGTTGAGGTATTCCGTGCCGATGCGCACATCGATCCCGGCGGAATAACCATCGCTGGAGCCGGACTGGATGATGAGCCCCACCGAATGCTCGCTGCGGCGATACAGATGCACGTCAAACGAGCCGCTGACACTCACGCTGCCGACCGCGCCTGCCCGTGCGATCAGCGCCTGATCCCCGAGCACCTGGCCGAACAGCGGCACGACCTTTTCCATACCGACGCCGGGCCCAAACGAGGTCTGCACCGGGATGCTGAGCATCGTGCCGACCTCCAGCGTGTCGAGGTCCGCGCTGGATCGCGGGATGGAGGTGGGCAGGTAAACGCCATCCAGCGCCATCTCCCAGTAATCCGGTGATTGTCTTGTGAAGATGGAGGACTGCGTGCGGGACACGCTGGCCGAGACTGAAAGCGGCACCGTGGCACCCGCGGCATTCAAAGCGGCCCCTGCGGGATTGAAACCGGCTCCATAGCTTAGCGTCCACGAGATCTGATCCGACCGCCGGAAGTGCGCCCCGAGCCGATCCAGCTCATAGCGACCGCTCACCCGTGCCCCGAGGCCCGGAATGTCCGTCACCGGCAGGTTGAAGCCGGTTTGCACCGCGCCCTTGATGTTCCGCTGGATCTGCTTGTTCACCCAATTCACGCCACCAAAGGTCGTCAGCGGCGTTTTGAGCGGCTTCGGCTTCTCCTCCGCGGCGGAGCCTTCTTCCTCTTCCACCGGGATGGCCTTGGCGGGGGCTTCGGGAGGCTCGGCCATGCCTCTTTCGACCAACAGCATCACGGCGAGCAACATCAGCCCCGGCAGCTTGCGGAGACCTTTGCGCTTTTGCGCCTTTGCGTGAGACCAAATTGACGTTTTCATTTTTTCACCAAGCAGGACGAAACCGTGCGGATGGGTAGCCTAGACGCGATCATCCGCCACTCCATTCGAAGCCGCTTCACCGCCGCATGAGCATCATTTTCATCTGAAGGGCCTCGGGGTGGTCACGCTGGATCGTGAGCGTCTTTTCCACGGCTTGCAGAGCCTCGGGGCCGCGGCCGAGCCTCGCGAGGATCGTGGCGCGGGCGTAGGGAATGGCGGGATCGCCGGGATTGGCGGCCTCGCCGCGTAAAAGGGCTGTCATGGCACCTTCGGGGTCGTTGAGACTGTTTTTGGCGAGGCCGAGATTATACCAGGCACGCGCCAGCAATGGATCGAGACGCACCGCCTCCTCCAGTGAGGTGATGACGGCCTGGATGTCGCCGGTTTCAGCAAGGGCGAGGCCGAGCTCGTAATGATACTCGGCATGCTTCGGAGCCACGCGGATGGCATCGCGCATCTTTTCGATCGCCAGCTTCGTCTGGCCGGTGACGCTGTAAATCATCGCCAGGTCGTGATGGAAGGGCGGCGAGTTCGGGTCCCACAAAATGGCCTTTTCCATGTGTTCGATGGCCTTCGGATGATTCCCCCGCGCAAACCAGAACTGCCCCGCCTGCATCTGGCCGCTCGGCTGGTCGAGATTCAGCGAAAGCATGTGCAGCAGGTCCTTGCCCGCGGTGGAATCAAGATTCAGCGATTCACGCAGCGCCCAAGCCGCCGTCGAGCGCACACTGCGCACGGGATCATCGAGCAGCGGCTCGATCTGCGAGCGAATGGCACCGCTCGGAGCCATCGCCTCCAGCGAATGCACGGCACTTTGCCGCACCAGCGGATGCGCATGCTGCAACTGCGCCGTCACCGCGCTCTGCACACTCGGTTCGCCGATCCAGCGTTCCAGCAAAACGGCCGCGCTGGCCTTCCAGTAAGGGATTTCATCGCTCGAAAGCAGCGCCACGAGGCCATCGCGGGCCGAGTCATCGCCTTTGCGTGCCTTCGCGATCAAATCGGCTCGCACGCGAGTCTTGCGCTTCTCCATTTTCGGACCCCACCACTTGTTCGCTGCCTCCAGCGCCCAACCGGTCGTTTTGTCCGTGTGGCATTTGTTGCAAGCGTTGGGCACGCCGTGCTCCTTCGTGAGCCAGGGATCAGGAATGGTGAACCCGTGATCATGACGCGGATGCCGCTGCATGTACACCGTCTGCGGCATGTGGCAGTTGATGCATTGATTGCCGGTGCTCTCGACACCGTGGAAGCTGTGCGCCTCTGGCATGATGGGCGGGGCATTGGGGAAACCGCCCGGCGTGTGGCAGCGCATGCAGAGCTGGTTACCCGGCAGGATCGTTTTCATGCTGTGCATGTCATGGCAGTCCATGCAGCGCACGCCCGCGTGATACATGCGACTGCTCACAAAGCTGGCGAACTCGTAGTTCTCATCGCGGATCTGGCCGTCGGGGTAGTAGGTGTCGCTGTGATCGACAATCGTGAGGTGGTAGTGATCCCAGAACGACTCGCCCGGCACGAAATCGCCCGTGATCTCGCCGCGTCGCGCATGGCAGCCGGCGCAGTTTTCGATCTGCTGGTCACGCGACCATTTCGTGAGCGTGGGATCGCCCTTCTTGCCCGGATTCGCCTGCTGCCACTCAAAGTGCGACTTCATCGGTCCGTGGCAGGCCTCGCAGCTCACCGTCATCTCCGCCATCGTGGTGTGGTAGCTGTCCTTCGCCACGTCGTAGTTTTTGCGCAGCCGCGTGTTGTGGCATGATGCGCACATTTGATTCCACACCATGCCGCGACCGGTCCAATGGCCCCACTCGCCGGGCTTGCGATCTTCGTCGCCATACACGTTGAACCAGTCGTCTTTGTGCGGATCAAAGCAGGCCTCCATCGCCTGGAGCCTGCCGCTGCCGCCATCGACCAAAAACTGTCGCAGCGGATCATGCCCTATCACCCTCTCCACCTTGTAGGGCGCGGTCTTGTTGCCAAAGCCAAGCGCTGTGAGCACATAATCCGCGTCCATCTTCGCCGCCTCCGTGCTCTGGGAGCCATGCTTGAACGTCTGCGCCGGCACAAACGCCGCCTCATCCAGCTTCGCGTCCGGCTTCCGCTCAGCCATGCCGTGGTGCGATTCCTTCCATTTCGCAAACTGCTCCGGATGACATCCCGCACAGCTCATCGCTCCGGCATACTGCGCAAACACCGCCTTCTCATCGGACATCACATAAGGCTCAGGAGCCTTCTTCACCGCCGCCACCGGCACCTCGGTGTAGTCTTTGCCGCAGCTCGCGAGCAAAAGCGCTGCCAGCAGGCAAAAGCTCTCTTTCCACAACATCGAGGTCGGAGAGAAGTGTGAAGGACGAGGCATGAGAAAGAGAAGCTAGCGGCTGGTCACGATCACTTCAAGGCATTGCCCGAACGATACGCGGCGAGGTGCGCACTCAATGTGTTCGCGAGAGCTTGGTTGTTGGATGCTTCGGCGAGCTGGCGGGCGGACTCGGCGGTGGAGATGGCGTCGTCGAAGCGACCGGCGGCGGCGTAAGCGGCGGCGAGGGTCATGAGGATGACGGGCTGCTTTCGCTGGGTGAGCTCGGCGGCACGTTCGGCTGATGGAATGGCGGCTTTCCCATCGCGGAGGGTTTCATCGGTGGTCGTCGAGAGCACCCAGGCGAGGTTGTTGAGGGCGGAAAGTTCGTCGGGCTCGGTCTTGAGGGCTTCGCGGTAATGCTGGCAGGCCTCGGCGTGCTTGTTTTCGGCGAGGAGCAGGCTGGCGAGACCGCAGTGCGATTCGGCGTGATCGGGTTGGAGGGCGAGGGCGGCCTCGAAGTGCTTCGCGGCATTCGCTTTGTCGCCGAGACGGAGGTGGGTGTTGCCTAGTTCGGCCTGGATGCCGAAGGATTGCGGCTGATTGGCGAGGGCTCGCTGGAGGCTTTCGAGGGCCTTTTGAGGCTGTCCGGAGAGCCGCTGGTAGTTACCGAGGTTGAAATGCATCGCGGCGTGATCGGGCGAAACGGCCTCCATCGGCGTGAAGGACCTCTTCGCAGCGAAAACGAGCACGCTGGCGAAAATCAAGGCGATGACGAGGGTCAGCGAGAGCTTCATGGCGCGGCCTCCTGGCGTTGGAAGACGATGAAAATCGAATCAAAGGCCAGCAGGCCCTGCCCGCGGACATCGAGTCGCTCCACTTCGCTGCTCACATCGAAGATTTTCATCTCGCGGTAGTCCTGCGTGAGCAACGCGGGATCCATTTTCATGAGCTTGGCTGCTTCGAGAGGCCGCAGCGCGAGCCAGGTGGGTTTCAGCTCGCCGATGAGCCGATGCCATTCGAGCCCGACTTTTTGCGATGTTTTCACCATTTCCGGCGATGACATGCCGGGGTAGTCAAAGGTCTTCAAACCAGAGTAGTAGCCGAGATAGCCGAGGCACTCCATGAAGAGCGTGTCGCCCGGTTTGGCGTTCGCTTTGAGCCACTCGCCCACGGCGCGTCGATTGCCGCCATCCACGATTTTTTGCTCCACCACACTCAGGCGGGTGAGTTCGATGAGTTGCCAGGTGCTCAGTGCAAGCCACACGAGGCCGAACGGGAGCACGAGACGGTTTTTTGAACCAGCGAGCGAAAACAAGGCCAGCCATGCGGGAGCTGGCAGATACCACGAAGCTGGATTGAGGCCGGGAAAGTAGCCGAGATAGGCCATGAGAATGGAAGCGGCAAAAGACACCACACGCACCTCCGCACGCTGACGCGGCAGCAGCCACACGAGGCAGGCGAGACCGGCGATGAAACGCGTGACCGGCAACAACCACGCAGGCCAGCCGCCGTAAAACCAGCCGGAGGGCATGAAAAGCCCGTCGAGCGAGCCGACACCACGAAACATCGACACAGGCAGCATGAGCCAGGTTTGCAAAGCGCCCCAAAGTGTCCTCGCACCGACCGCGTTGGCCTTCGCGGTGATGGTGTGCGGCACTGGCGTGTCGTAGTAGCTCCACGCCCACGCGAACCACGGCAGATACACCAGCGTGCAAACGCCCGCGGCGATGCCGAGCGTGCGCAGCCACTCACGACGCGTCTTTTGAACCGGTGCGAACAACAGCACACCAAGACCGAGCGCGACGATGTAGATCACGCCATCGGGTCGCGTCCACATCAGACCACCGCAGGCGAGACCGACGTGCAAGCCCTGCCGCCGCGAACAGGCAAACAACGACCACAGCGTGTAGCTCACGAACAGCAGCAGGAAGCCCGTCTCCATGCCGTCGATGCTGAAATCGACGCTTTTGGCATCGGTGACGAGCCACAGCAGGAGCAAACCGGCGCTGGCGGGTGCAAAGCGAAGGCTCGTGATGGTGCGATGCATCAACGCTGCAGCTCCAGCGAAAGCGAGGCCGCCGAAAACATGGAACAGCCACAGCGCTGCCTCGTCCGAGCCTCGAAACGTGATCCAATGGCAGAACGCCGGCACGAGCACGCCGAGAGGCGAGGTGAAGGTGTGGACGCGTTCGCCTTGATTGAAGACGAGGCCGTGGCCTTCGACGAGGTTTTTGCTGCTCCGATAGGTGATGAGGTAATCTTCCCAAGCCCGGTCGGTGGCCAGGGAGAAGGCAATCGCGATGATGAAGGCGACGAGGAAGATGCTCGTAGCCGAAAACCATGCCTGCGGTGCAGTGTTGACCTCGTCTTCCATCACTTGAGAGGTCGTCGGTAATCGCCGCGGCTGAAAAACTTCTCCAGCCAGACGTAGAGGATGATGAAAAGGTAGCGGCTGCCCATCTCGCGGATCTTGAGCTTGGCGATGCCGGTGGTGCGGTTCTTCCAGGAGATGGGCGTGACGGTCCAGGTGTAGCCGCGGACGATGGCCTTGAGCGGTAGCTCGACGAGCAGATTGAAATGCGGCGCGATGAGAGGTCGGCAGCCGTCGATGACTTCACGACGATAGGCTTTGAAGGCGTTCGTGGTGTCGTTCAGCCGGATGGTGAAGAGGAGGCGGATGAAAGTGTTGATGACGCGGTTGAGCACCCACTTGACCACGGGGTAGTCATGAACGCTGCCGCCTTGAATGAAACGGCTGCCGAAGACGCACTCGTGGCCTTCGCATAGCAGGTCCCAGTAGCGCACGAGGTCATCGGGGCTGTCGGATTCATCGGCCATCATGATGGCGACGGCATCGCCGCGCATGTGATCGAGCCCGTGAATGAGCGCGAGGCCGATGCCATGTGGCGCAGGCTTGTCGAGTACGCGGAGCACGGGCAGCTCGACGGCGAGCGCATGCAGCAGCGGGGAGGTTTGATCGGTGCTGCCGTCGTTGATGACGATGATCTCATGCGGAATGCCACGCCTGGAGAGCTTTGACGCCACATCACGCACGGTGGAGCACACGCAGCCTTCCTCATTCCGGGCGGGAATGAGAATGCTGAAGAGCTGGGGCGGGCTGGCGGGCATGCGGGTGGTTACTTGCTGCGGAACGGTCGGCGCTGCTGATAACTTTTCTCTTCTTCCGCAAAGTTGGCCGATGGATTGTTTGCGCGGGCCTTGGCGAGTGTCTGCAAGGCCTCATCAAAGCGCTCCGTCTCGGCCAGCGCGGCGGCGAGGGATCGCAGCGCCTGCGCATCCACACCCGCTCGGCGGGCGAGCTCGACGGCACGCGTTCCATCTCGCAACGCGTCATCGGGATGCGTGGCGAGCAGCCAGGCATAGTTGGCGAGTGCGGCGGGATGATCGGGATGAGCACGCAAGACTTCCTCAAAGCGCTGCGCTGCTTCTTGGGCCCGGCCGGTATGCAGCAGCAGGGCGGCGAGGTTGTTGCCGGCATCACGCACACCGCCGAGCGCGATCTCTTTTTCATACGCGGCGATGGCTTGCGGCAACTCGCCGAGGGCGAGGTGGCAGTTCGCGAGATTGTAGTGGGCGCCGGGCAGGCCGGGTTCGAGGTCCACGGCATGCTGGAGATGCTTCAAAGCCTCACGTGGCTCACCGGAGGCCAGAAAAGCGTTGCCGAGGTTCATCCAGCCTCTCGCATATTGCGGGCGACGTTCGAGGCAGAGGCGGAAATTCGTGATCGCTGACTTCATGTCGCCCTCCTGCGCGAGGGCAAAGCCGAAGCCGTGGCGTGCGAGCCAGCTATCGGGGTTTTTCGCCAGCACATCCTGCCAGTAGGTTTTCTGGCTTTCGTGTAGCCTGGCACGCTCTCGTGTGAGTATCATCAACAGAGGCGCGAGAGCAAAAAGCACCCAGCGCAAATCCTTCGGCAAGGCGGCAAGACCGACGAAAACCGCCAGCGAAGCCGTGTAAGCCCAACGATCTGCCACGGGGCTGAAAAGCATGCCATACACGTTGAAGAAGCCGAGCACGGGCAACAGGGCGATCATGAAATAGAGCACGCCCGCGAGCGGTCCGCGGCCCCAGCGGCCCCGCTGCGTGAAAAGCACCACCGGCACGATGAACGTCAAAACAGGCGGCAGCCACGACTGCCAGCGCACGGCATACACGGAGCACAAATCGAGCGGCCAGAGCAGCTTGCTGGCATAAAACCAAGGCGCGTGTCCGGCGATGAAAAACCGCTGAGTCAGCGAAGCATCGAAATCCGCACCTTTGGCCCCCACGACATGCGTTTCGAGTCGCATCACGAGCACGCCCAGCACCAGCGCAGCGATGAAATGCGGCACGAGCGGCAGCACATCCTGCCGCCAGCGAATCCGCCCATGCCGCCACCAGGCGATGAGAAGCAAAGCAGGTGGCAAAACGAAGGCGCTGACCTTCGCGAGCAAGGCGGCGAGGAAGAAAACGAACGAGCTCACGCGTCCGCCACGCAGCCAGCAGAGTGCGGCGGCGAGCATGAGGACCATCGAGAGCACGTTTTTACGCTCGGTGATCCACGCGACGCTTTCCGCCATCACGGGATGCACGGCAAAGAGAAACGCGGCGGGATAGGCGAGCGGCAGTTCCAGCTTCTTCAGCACCCGCCAGAGCAGCAGCGCCGCGAGGGCATGCAGCAGCACGTTCTCGACATGCATCGGCATGAGCGAGCTGCCCCAGAGCTGGCGGTCGAGCCAGAAGCTCGTGCCGGTGAGCGGGAAGTATTGCTGAAGGGCCGTGGGATCACGCCACATGCGCCAGAGGCCAACTAGATCGCGTGTGAGAGGCTCGATCTCTTCCGTCCAATCCGAATCATCCCACAACAGGCCGCCCTTCAAGGCCGGGGCATAGGCGATGAAGGCGGCCAGGAGGATGAGCGCGGGTTTCCACCACGCGGCGATGGATTTGAAAAGGCGCACGCGAGCCCGCGAGGCTACGCGGAAGAGATTCAGGTGCAAGACTCGCGGCTCCGCGCCAAGATGCGGGCCCGCCTTTCCCATGTCACGCCGCCAACCAAAGACGCAAACCTCATCGCCCGCCCCACGCGTGTGGCCGCGATGGCTGCCGGGCGTGGCTTTGATGCTGATGACGCTGATCGTTTATCTCCCATGCCTCAACGGCCCGCTGCTGTGGGACGACAAGGATTGGTTCGGTGCGATGGACTGGAACCTGCGCGGCTGGCAGGGGCTATGGCGTCTGTGGACCGTGCCGGAAAGCATCCAGCAGTACTATCCCGTCACGGCGATGTCGTTCTGGATCGATCACCAGCTTTGGGGGAAGTGGACGCTGCCCGCGCACTTGGAAAATGTGCTCCTCCACGGAGCCTCCGCGGTGTTGTTTTGGATGCTGCTAAAGCGTCTGCAAGTTCGCGGTGCCTGGCTGGCTGCGGCGTTTTTTGCCGTGCATCCGGTGATGGTCGAGAGCGTGGCGTGGATCACGGAGCGGAAGAATGTGCTCTGCACCTTCTTTGCACTCCTGGCGCTGCTTTGCCATGGCGCAGGCGCTGGCTGGTGGGAGTCGCGATGGCAAAACAAGACCGTGAAGGCCGCGGTGCTGGCGTTTGCCTGCTTCACACTCGCTTTGCTCTCGAAAGTGAGCGCGGCGGTGCTGCCCGGTGTGGTGCTGGTGATCGGCTGGTGGGTTGCGAAGCAGGTGCGGTGGAAGGTGGAAGGTCTCCGCGTGCTGCCGTGGCTGATCGTGTCGATTCCGCTGATCGTGCTCACTTCGAAGATCGAAAACGCGCAGATCGAGGGTGGAGATCTTTTCCGGGCTTTGCCTTTCTCGGATCGTCTGCGGCTCGCGGGACAGCTTCCGTGGTTTTATTTCGGGAAGCTGCTCTGGCCGGCGCATTTGTGCGTGCTGTATGAGAAATGGCCGCTGGCCGCGTGGCAGTGGGTGGGGCTTGCGATGCTCTTGGTGACAATGGCGCTGCTGGTGTGGCGTCGGTGGCATGGGGCGCTGACGTTGGTGCTTGTTTTCATTGGCACGTTGTTTCCGCTGCTGGGCTTCTTTGAGGTGAACGGCATGAAATACGCTTGGGCGGCGGATCGGTGGGCTTACCTACCAGGAATGGCAGTGTGCGTGGGAGTCGCGTTTCTGCTGGTGAGGCTTCCTCGCGGTATGTCGGCCGCTTTGCTGATCATCAGCGGCGTGCTCACCTGGCGGCAAGCGGGGCTTTACGCGAGCGTGGATGGCTTCTGGCAGGCGGCGATCGCGGGGAATGCAACGCCCTGGAAGGCTCACAACGACTACGGCAGCCAGTTGATGGATGAAAAACGTCACGCAGAGGCACGCGTGCAGTTTGAGGCGGCTTTGAAAAGCTATCCCGACTATGTCGCAGCCATGGTGAACCTCGCTAGCGCCTTGCAGGAGCTCGGCTACAACGCCCAGGCCATCGAATGGCTGGATCGCGCCATCGCGCTGCATCCGGAGAAATGTGCGGTGGCGCATTACAACAAGGCGATCGTCTTTGAAGCTATGCAGCGCCGGGAAGACGCTGCGGCGTCGTTCGAGGCTGCCATCGCACAGAAGCCGGACTTTTTTGCCGCGCACAATGACCTCGGAAACCTGCTGCTCGTCACCGGAAAATATGACGAGGCCCGTGCGTGCTTCCTGAAACTGCTGGAGCTGCGTCCTGGCAACGCGAAGGCACTCACCTCGCTCGGCAACATCCATTTCATGCAAGGCGATACCGGCCGGGCTCTCGGTTACTTCGCCAAAGCACTGGAAGACGATCCTGACATGACGAGCACGCTGGCGAACACAGCGTGGATTCTCGCCACCACGGCGGATGACACGCTGCGCGATACGTCAAAAGCCCTCCAACATGCGTCGCGGGCCGCGGAACTCTCGAAACGCGAAGACCCGAGCATCCTGCAAGTGCTGGCCGGTGCGCAGGCGGCCGCTGGCGAATTCGATCAAGCGGTGGCGACAGCGATCGAAGCGGCCAAGCTCGCCCGGGCAAAAGGGAACGCAGGTCTCGCGACGAGCATCGAAGCCATGCAGCGACAGTTTGAGCAAAAGCAGCCCTTCCGTCAGGCGCGATAGTCTTGCCAAACTGGATGAAACCTCTAGTCTCGCCGCCCCAATCACCATGAAGACCGTCATCATCACCGGCTCCTGCGGCCTCGTCGGCTCCGAAGCAGCCCTGCGCCTGCACGCGGAGGGCTGGCGCATCGTCGGCATCGACAACGACATGCGCCGCTACTTTTTCGGCGATGATGCCTCGACGAATCCACAGCGCCTGCGGCTCGAAAAAGCGCTCTCAAACTACCATCATCACTCGCTCGACATCCGTGACATGGCGGCGGTGGAAAAAGTCTTCGCGACTTACGCGGGAGACATCGGCGCGGTGATTCACACGGCGGCGCAGCCTTCGCATGATTGGGCCGTGCGTGAGCCGCTCACGGACTTTGGTGTGAATGCCACCGGCACGCTTCACCTGCTCGAAGCCACGCGGAAGCATGCCAAAGACGTGCCCTTCATCTTCACCAGCACGAGCAAGGTGTATGGCGACACGCCGAACACGCTGCCGCTGGTGGAATTGGAGACGCGATGGGACATCGCGGAGAGTCATCCCTTCCACGCCCGCGGCATCGACGAGACGATGAGCATCGACGGCTGCCTGCATTCCATCTTTGGCGCCAGCAAGGTGGCGGCGGATGTGATGGTGCAGGAATACGGACGCTACTTTGGCATGAAGACCAGCTGTTTCCGCCCCGGCTGCCTCACGGGTCCGGCGCATGCAGGTGCGGAGTTACACGGCTTTCTGGCTTGGCTGATGAAGTGCACCGCCACCGGACGGCCTTACACGGTCTTTGGCTACAAGGGCAAGCAGGTGCGCGACAACATTCACAGCGCCGACTTGATCGACGCCTTTGTGCATTTCATCGCCGCTCCGACCAGCGGCCAAGTGTACAATATCGGTGCGTCCCGCGAAGCGGCCTGCTCGATGATCGAGGGCATCCAGCTCTGCGAGGAGATCAGCGGCAAAAAGCTCGCCTGGACCTACAAAGAAGAAAACCGCATCGGCGATCACATCTGGTGGATCGGCTCGCCGGCGAAGTTTGAGGCACATTATCCTGCCTGGAAGCGTCGCTACGGCCTGCGTGAGATATTGACGGAGATTCATGATGCCTGCGTGACAGGCTTTTGATCACTTCGCCTGCAACTTCACGAGCGGGCGATAGCCATGCTCGTTCAGCAGCGCAATTGCGCCGCGGTCGCTCGAATCGCGTGCGGCATCGGCGAGGGAGTTGAGGGCGTTGTAGATGGACTCGACGGCGGCATCGAGGGACTCGGCGCGGGTTTCGTGGGCTTTGTAGAGGTTTTCGAGGCAACTGGCGAAGTGGAAGGCGAACTCGAGCTTCTTCGCGTAGGAAAGCGTCAGCGTGCGGCTGCCTTCGCGGGCGCGGGTGTTGGCGCGGTAGAACTCGCTCATCGCGGTGAGGTAGTGCGTTTTGAGCTGTGTGACCCACTCGGGCAGCGGTTGTTTGGAATCGAGATGACGCGTGAGCATGTCGGGGGATGGCTTGCCGAGATTTGGTGCGTGTTTTTCGATCAAGGCGTTCGCTTTGGCGATCTCTTGGAAGCCGAGCCACATGCGCTCGGCGACACCTTCGCCGCACATCGGCGCAATGAGGTCGCTGAGCGATTTTTCATCGGTGAACTCCATCTGCGGCAAAAAGGTGCCTGGCGCGGGATCGGCCTCGATGACCTCGAAACCCATCTTCGCGGCCTTTTCGCGGAAGCGGGTCGTGATGGCGGTCACGTCGGCATTTTCGAAGGTCTTGGCTCCGCCGAAGGCTTTGCGGCCGGCGGTGTCGCCATCGACGCGGATGGCTGCGAAGGGCTTCACGGCCTTCGGAACGGCCACGGCGGTGTACTTCAGCGTTTTGAGCTGCTGGAGGCGTTTTTCGAGCTCTTCATCGCTCCACGACTCCTGGCCCAAAGCATCGCCGGTGTAACCATTCCACACTTTGGAGCCGCTGACAGGCCGTGAGGCGAGTTCGAGCGTTTGCGGCTTCGTTTCGGTTTTCGCCAAAACACTGCCAGAGCCGCCATTCGCGATGCAGAAGAGGTTTTCGCGTGTGCGGACATACAAGCGGCCATCGGCGATGCTCGGTGTGGCGATGATTTCTTCGCCGAGGTCGTTTTTGCCGAGGACCTTCAATTCGGGGCCGTCTTGGAGCACGACGACAAAGCCGTTTTTGCCTGCGACATAGATTTTGCCATCAGCGGCGACAGCGGAGGCAAAGTAGTCGCCGAAGTTGCCGAGGCGGCTGCGATCCCAAAGCGACTTGCCGTCCTTCGCGTCGTAGCAGCTCGACATGCCGCCGCTTTTCACGAGGTAGAGGCGGCCGTTGTAAAAGAGCGGACTGGAGATGTTCGAGGGCGTCTTGGGATCGATCGACCAGAGCAGATGCGTCTTCGTGACATCGCCGCGGCCGCCGCCGCGGATGGCCTGGATGATGTTTCCACCAGCGGCCATGTTGTCGGGGCTTTGGAAGGCGGTGTCGATCTCGTCGGCATCAATGAGGCCGTTTTTGTTTTTGTCGGAGGCGTCGAAGCGCTCGTGAAACTCCTTCGGCGTCTCGTCTCGGGCGAGGATCTTGTCCTGGTTGGTATCGAGCCATTCGAGCAGCGCGTGCTTCAGCGTGCGGGTGCTGTCGCCATAGCTTTGCACGGCGATGTAGATGATGTCGTCCTGCACGACGGGCGTGACCATGATGGTGCGAAGGAGCGTGTTGCAGGTCCATTTTTCCGCGCCGGTGGCGGGATCGTAGCCTTTCATCTTGCCGCTCCCGGCCACGACGATGTCGCCCTTGCAAATCACGGGCACGGCATAGCCGGCGAGCATGTCTTTGCGCAGCGTCTTCCACTTCTCTTTGCCCGTTTTGGCATCCACGGCGACGAGGAAGGGCGCGAGGTCATCGTCCTGGCAAAAGATGACCATGCCATCATGCACGATGGGCGAGGACGCCGCACCCCAGTCCATGAGGTAAGCCGGACGCGGCATCGAGTAGCGCCATGATTCCTTGCCGGTGGCGCAATCAAACGCCAGCAGGCCGATGGTGCTGAAGTGGACGTAAACACGCTCACCATCGGTCGCGGGCGTGGCCGCCGCGTGGCTGTTTGGCGGCGTGATGCGCGGCAGCGTGCCGGTTTCAAACTCCGTGCGCCATTTCGGAGCGCCGGTGGCGGCGTCAAAGGCATGCATCGCGGCCTTCGAGTCGCCCGCCATGCCGCTGGCATAGACGATGCCGCCTTTGATGATCGCCGAGCCCACGCCATCGCCGAGCCGCGCTTTCCACGCGATGTTTTTGTCCGCGCTGAACTCCAGCGGCAGTCCTTTCGAGGACGAAATGCCACTCGCGTTTGGTCCACGGAACTGCGCCCAGTCCTCAGCGTGAAGCGATGCGGCGGCGAAAAGGAGGACGAGGATGGATTTCATGCGTGCAGCCACTACGGGCGGCGATGGCAGGCACTATCCCGGAAACGGGCTTGAATAAGGCCGGGGTGATCTCAGTTTAAGGAAGCCTCCTTTCTCCCGATGAACCTGCGTACCTGCCTGCTCCTCTTTTTTGCCGTGACGAATGCCCTGGGCGTCGAAGTGGATGGCGAAGCCTTTCTGAAAAGCCTGAATGGATCGAAGACGCTCCGTGGCAAGGCGACCGACTACGAGCTCTCCGGCGCAAGCTACCGCACCTACCACCCGGAGGTGTCCCCTTCCCCGGATGGCGGCCTGTTTGTCTCCGTGCGCATCGACCACATGCGCGGCTTCCTGGCCTCGGACGATCACGCGAGCCTCGAAATCACCGTGTCGCCGGATGGCGCCATCGTGGCGGCGCAGAGCAGCATCGCCCTGCAAGGCCTGACGATCAGCAGTGATCTCATCAAAGGCACTGCCAGCGCCTCGAACACGCTTTCGTATCCCGGCGTGGACCGTGCGGTGAAGATCGGCACGGATCTCGTGGCGGACCTCTCCTCGAAAATGCTGCGGGAAAAAATCGTCGAACCAGGCCGCGTGACCTTTCCAGCGGCCATTCGCCACAACTACAACCTGCTCTTCCAAGCTTTGAAGAAAGCTCAGGATACCGTGAGGCCTGCCGATGCTCCGAAGCCGGTCACCGCGCCGGAAGTGAAGCCGTTTCAGCAAACGCCCACGCCTCCGGTGCCAGCCCAGCCGAAGAAGTGATGGGCGAGTGATGCGTGACGAGTGATGCGTGAATCTGAAAAGAGCATCGAGCGTGGTTCACGCATCACGCATCACGAATCACTCGCCACGCATCACCATAGCTCCGTGAGCGCCTTGCCCTCTTCGAGAAGATTGTAGGTGCGGCCGAGCCGGTCCTTCGCGTCGAGGTTGTCGATGCCCATCGCGTAATAGACGGTCTTCGTGATGTCCTCCGGATAGATGGGACGGTCTTTGGGCAGTTCGGCTCGCGCATCGGTCTTGCCGACGGCTTGGCCGCCTTTGATGCCGGCACCGGCCATCAGCACACTCATGCACGCAGTCCAATGATCGCGACCTGCACCCAGCGGGCCGCCGCTGCGGCGATCACCGACCTTGGGCATGCGGCCCATCTCGCTGGTGACGAGCACGAGCGTCTCATCGAGCAGGCCACGCGAGGCGAGGTCTTCGAGGAAGGCGCTGAAGCATTGGTCGAACTGTGGCAGGAGGTCCTCGCGGAGGCAGTTGAAGTTGTTGCCGTGCGTGTCCCAGCCACCGGCGCTTTTGCATTTCTTGTGCAGGCCTTCGTCTTCCTTCCAAAAGACCGTCACAAAGGGCACGCCCGCCTCAACCATGCGACGAGCCATGAGCAGGCTCATGCCGTTGATGTGCTGGCCGTAGCGCTCGCGAAGGGCGAGAGGCTCGGATTTGATGTCGAAGGCATTCACCGTGCTGCTGGAGGCGAGCAGATCAAAGGCACGCTCCTGCTGCTTCGCGTAGTTTTGCACGGCCATCTCGTGATCGAGTTCGCGGCGGGCACTGTTTAAGGCCGCGAGCAAGCCCTGACGGTCCTGCATCCGCTGCGATGTCATGCCGCCGCCGATGCTGATGGTGGGCGCGGCGAAGTTCAGCGGCTCGTCGAAGCTGCCGTTGAGGAAAAACGGATCGAACTCCATGCCGATGCGCCCTGCGAACTGGCCGGGGCGCGTGAAGGGCAGCTTGCTTGGCTTGTGCGGCAGCGTGATGAGCGAGGGCAGTGTGGGATGCTGCGGCCGCTTCATCGAGACGACGCTGCCCATGTAAGGCCAGTCCTCGGGATACGGACGGCGGTCATTGCCCTGCTGCTTGAAAGTGGGATCCGGCGCGTGGCCGGTGAGATTGTAGTAATAACCGGCGTGGTGATCCCCCGTGGCACGCCCGCCATCGGTGATGCCGTGGATCATGGCAAAGCGGTGCGCCTGCTTCGCCAGCAACGGCAGATGCTCGCACAAAACGATGTCGTCGCCGGTCGTGCGCATCGGTTTGAACTCACCGCGATACTCCAGCGGTGCCTCCGGCTTCATGTCCCACATGTCAATGTGCGAGGAACCGCCGCAGAGGAAGAACAACACCGTCGATTTGGCCGGTTTCGCGAGTGTGGGCAGCGACACCGTCGGCGCGGTGGAACCCTGCACGCCCCCTTTGAAGCCCAGCGACGCCAATCCCGCCGTCGAGGCCGTCAAGAAGGCCCGGCGGTCCATCGAGGGACGAAACAGCGGTGAATGCATCGTGCCTTCATACGGCGGAAAAGGGCGGTGCTGTCATTTGGGGCGACGAGAAAACAAAAGGAGCCACACATAAGCTGCCAAGCTCCAAGTAAGGCTGCACAAAACAAAGGCAGCACCGAGGCTCAGCCAGGCAGGGAATCGGCCTTCCATCAAAACGACGGGATACTGGAGCAGAATCAAGACGAGTCCAAAGCCCTCCGGTTTGCATGAGTCCCACGGGGCTCCAAACATGATAGCAAGAAGCAGCACCTCGATGACAGTCCCGATGACGATAGCTTTGGTCCAGCGATTCATGCCTGCTTTTACCAAAGGCACGCCTGCTTGTCACTCCTGCTTCTTCGCGGCGCTGGGAGCCCTCCGCGACATGCCCCAGGCACCGCGCTTGCTCGCTCGGGCTTCCTTTTCGACTTCGCGGAGATGGTTCTCGTAGTCGTTCGCTTTGCGACCATTGGGCATCGTGACGCCTTTGGTGTGAATGCGGGCGAGACCGGCTTGCACGAGCTTGTGCGCGAGGTCTTCACCATCTTCGAAAACAATGACGGCATAGATGCGGTCGCTGTCATAGACGCGTTCCCAGCGGGTGAAGACGGTGAAAGGCTGTGAACGGAGCAAATCGGCGGTGAAGGCTTTGGCCTGCTGGCCGAGCTTGAGCGTCTGCGGGATGCTGAGGCCGCCAAAGTAGCCTGCCTGATCCTTCAAGCGTCCGGCGACAAGCTTGTACTCCCGCTTTTCGGCGCAATCGACGAAGTACAGCCTCAGCACGAGCCTTTGGCCTTGATGCTCGACGACGAAGCTGTCGCCGTCGTTGGTCTCATCGTCGATGAAACGCACGTCAGAGAGCTTTTGGAGCCGCTCGACCTCGACGGCTGGCTGAGCAGGCGTGGGCTCGCGAACCGCACGAAACCAAAACTCGACCGCGACGAGGGTCACGAGCACCAACGACCACAGCACGCGGCCGATTTTGCGTTTGAAGGCCGGGCTCATGTGCCGCGCTTGTTGCCGAAGAGGTCGATGTGCAGGCGTGGCGAGTAGCGCCAGCCCTCGCGCTTGCAGATTTCCACCAGCAGCATCTGCCGGGCCTTCAGCGCCTCCTGCGTGATGCCCTCCGGCATGAGCAACACCTTCTCCGGCGCGATTTCGATGCCGATGGACTCGATGACGGCTTTCACCTCCAACACATCCGCCTCGCTGGCGATAACGAATTTGAGCTGGAAGTCATACTTCGAGCACCACGCCCGCAAAACCTCCGGCTGAAGCCGCAGACGCTCATGCTTCTCCACCCACACTTTGCCCGCGAAAGCCTCGTCCGGTGTCGAGTGGGCTAGTTTCGGGCTGATCGAAGCCAGATCACAGGCAACGCCCTCCGGCGCGATGGTGCCTGCCGTTTCGATGGTGATGTGCTTTCCAGCTTCACGCAGCCGTTGCAGCAGCCGCGGCATCTCCTTCGCCACCATCGGCTCACCACCGGTGACAACAACAAAACGCGTCGGATGCGCATTCACCGCCTCCAACAGCTCATCCACGCTCATCTCCGTGCCCTCGGGCTTCCACGACGCATACGGCGTGTCACACCATCGGCAGCGCAGATTGCACCCCGACGTCCGCACAAACACCGAAGGCACGCCCACCAGCGTTCCCTCGCCCTGCACGGAGTAAAAGATCTCGGAGATCAGCATGAGGGTCGATCAAGCACGTTTCTTGAGCGGGAGAAAGGCAAAGATCAGTTCACGACGAGCACGAACTTTCCTTCCGTCACGAACAATGAGGCCAAGCTCAGTCAGCAGATTGAGATCACGCTGCAAGGTTTTGGAAGTCCGGCCCGCGTAAGCTCTCGCCAATCTTGGGGTAAGGTCCGGCACCTGGGAGATCTGCACCCAATCATTCGACAGCCCCAAATCGAGAGCCAGATGCCTCTGCCGGGTATGGCTGGCACTGTTCTTATGCTGGAACCGCTCATGCACATAATTTCGCCAGGTCACATCCCACTGCTGTTCCCAGACAAAGTGAAGCTGTTTGCGCAGGCCATCGACCAACCCTTGGACTGCGTAGAGCATGAAAGGACGAAGGTCACCGCCTGACTTGCTGGCGAAATCCAGCTGCCGGTAGTACTCGGCTCTTGTCTCGTTGTAGTGATTGCTCAGCAGGTGAGCCGCCGGCGAAGGTATACCAGCGGACATGAGCAGATGAAACTCCATCAGCCGGGCCGTTCGCCCGTTCCCATTTCCGAAGGGATGAATCCACGCCAGATACACATGAGCCAGCACAGCCTTGATGATGGCATACACGACCTCCATGCCTGCCTTCGGCGCAAAATCAGCTCCATTCAGCCACTCACACAAGCGGTCCATCAGAAAAGGGCAATCCTCGGCAGGAGCCCCCCTGTAAACGTTTCCCACCAAAACCGAATGCAGCCTGAACTCTCCCGGGACGACATTCTCCTCGGGAGGCAGATTCTTGAGCACGAGCGAGTTGTAATCTTTGATCAGCGCAGAACTCAAGGCTGGCAGTTGATCAGCCGCCAGTTGCGCACTCATGCGGTTGCAGGCTTCGATGATGTTATCCACCTCCTGCTTCAGATACTCCTTTGAAGGAGCCACCTTCAATCGCCCCTCGACCGCCTGAAGGACCTCGGACTCCGAGAGGGTGTTTCCCTCGATCGCCGTCGTGGCCGCCGCCCCCTTGGCAAGATAGAGCTGATGAAGCTTTTGCGCTGTTTCGGGTCGCAGGGGCACCCGGGCAAGATGATCACACTTTGACCCTGCCTCGCCGAGCAGCAGCCAGAAGTCCGGCCCCATGTCGCCAAGACGGATGGCAAACTTTAACCACGGATGCGTCGTTTCAAATGTCCTCATAAATGTCCACTTTATACGACACAAATCTCCTTCTGCAGCATCATTTCAGGCGTTTATGCGCCCCTAAAAATGTCCACAAAGTTTTTCACGTCACTTTCCACTCCGCAGCATGCCTCGCGAAGGCTTTCTCAGCCCGCTTCAACGCCTCGTCGATATCCGCCTGCGTGTGAGCGAGGGAGATGAACCACAGGCCGCGCTCGATGGCGCGGACGCCTTCTTCGAGGAGGCAGCGGCGGAGGTGGGCCCAGCGTGGGGCGTCGTGGCGGCGGACGTAGTCGCGGTAGCTGGTGATGGGGCCTTTTTCGGCACCGGGCTTGAGCGTGGCGCAGTGGAAGACGAGACCGGGGCCTTGCGGCTGTAGCGGTATGCCGTGCTGGGCGGCGAGCTTGCTCAAACCAGCCATCAATTGCTCGCCGAGGGCGATGACGCCCGCGGGATGCTTGTCGCCGAGGGCGATGACTTCATCGAGGCACCATTTGGCGGCAGCAAGGCAGAGCGGGTTGGCATTGAGCGTGCCGGCGTGGACGACCTCGCCGCTGATGATCTTGGCGAAGAACTTTTCTTTGCCGACGAGGGCCGCGAAAGGCACGCCGCCGCCGACGGCCTTGCCGAGGATGGTCAGATCGGGCGTGAAACCGTAGTGCGTTTGAGCGCAGCCAGCGCCAAAGCGGAAGCCGGTGATGGTTTCATCGGCGATCATGACGATGCCGTTCGCATCGCAAAGCTCGCGAATGGTCGAGATCATGCCGGGCGCGGCGGGCATGCAGCCGGTGTTGCACAGCACGGGCTCGAAAATGATCGCGGCGATCTGGCCGTGATGTTCTTCCACCTTGCGGCGCAGGTGCTCGGGATCGTTCCAGCGGGCGACGACGAAGGTGCCGAGCACCTCGGGGATCACGCCCTGGCTTGGATGGAGGCGCGTGGGATTCTCGTCATCGCCCCACTTGTCCGGCGGCGGCGCGAAGCCGACGAGGCCTTCATCGGCCCAGCCGTGGTAGTGCCCCTCGAACTTCAAAACGAGCGGACGGCCCGTGTGCGCCCTCGCGAGGCGCAGCGCGGAGAGCACGACCTCGGTGGCGGAGTTGTTGAAGCGCACCCGTTCGGCTCCCGGGATCATCTTTTGCAGTCGCTCGGCCACGTCGATCTCCAGCTCGCTCTGCGCGGCCCAGTGCGTGCCTTTGAAGGCCTGCGCGGAGATGGCCTCGGCCATGCCTTGCGGCGCGTGACCATACAAAATGGCTCCCTGGCCGATCTGGAAGTCGATGTACTCATTGCCATCGACATCAAAGAGCCGCGAGCCCTTGCCATGATCGAAGTAGAGAGGCACCGGGGCCTCCATCTTGCGGATGCCGCTGTTCACACCGGCGGCGATGCTGTTCTGGGCACGGGCGAAGAGCTCCGCCGACTTGGGGAAGGTGTAAGGCATGGCTGGAAGGGAAAAAGGGGCTCAGCTCAGAGAGGCGCTGTCATACACGACGACGCGCTCCCAGAAGGTCTTGCAGGTGTCCACGAAGCGCTGGTGGTCCGGGCAGCCCTTCTGGTAGAACTCGTGATCCTCCATCGTCTTGAACAGCAGCGAAAGGGAGTAGCTAAACGAGTGATCCGTGACGGGACGCTTCTCGGTGGCAGCCGGTTTGCCGGCAAAACCGCTGGCGAGGTAGCTGATCTGCGGAACGCGGGCGAGTTCCGATTCAAAGGTGGCGCGTTGTTCGGCGGTGAGGTCGGGCTTGAGCCAGAAATAGACGTTGTGAAGCATGGCGGCGGATGGGTAGGCCGTCCGTCCGGGCGTGCAATGAGCAATGCGGTGGTTTCACCGGGTGGCCAGCCGTCACGCGGCGGGGCTCTCGGCGGCCGGAGCAGCCTCGGCAATGACTTCGTCCTCCTTTACCGGGTCCACGCGGAGGGAGATTTTGATGCCGTGCTTCTCCGCCGCCACATTGAGCAGGGAGCGGATGGAGCTCACGGTCATGCCGTTTTTGCCGATCACATGCCGCACGTCGTCTTTGGCCAACTGCACGCGGTAGCTGGTGGCACCATTCGAGCCCGGACCGACGGCGATGGTGGCCTGCTCTGGGTGGTCGATCAGATTGGCGACGACGTAGGAGAGGAATTCGCGAAGGGCTTCAGGGGCGTCCATGGCAGGGAGGATGAAACAGGTGGGTGAGAGAGCAAACGAAAGAACCCGGCCCATTCACTGGCACCGGGTTCTTTGAAATCGCGTCGAATCGAGCCGGATGAATCAGGCGCTCGCCTTGGTGGCGTGCTTGATGATGCTGGCGACGGTGTCGGAGGGCTTCGCACCCTTCGAGATCCAGTCCTGCACGCGGTCAAGCTTCACGGTGGCGTTTTCGATGCCCTTCTGCGGGTCGTAGGCACCGAGGATTTCGAGGAAACGGCCTTCACGGCGGATGCGCTTGTCGGTGGCGACAATACGGAAGACGGGACGGTGCCTGGCACCTTCTTGACGGAGACGAATGACGACGGCCATGATGAAAAAAACTAGGGTGGGGATTCGAGCGGGGGCGGACAGTGGAGACTTTGAGGGGGAACGCAACCGGATTTTTGGCCCCCAAAGCCCCTGCCAGTCCTCGGACGAGCCTCCCGACCCGTCATTTGACGCCCCCGCCGCCCTCGGATAGAGCAGCCACCATGGACCGCCCCGCCGCCATCGCCCAGATCCGCGAAGCCTGCAAAAACATCGCCCTCCAGTTCATGAAAATCCACCCCGCCGTGCCCGGCCTGGCGGACGAGGAGACACAAAAAGAGTGCTTCCGCTGCGTCCACGAGATGACCGTGCTGCTGGAGACGATCAAAAAGAAGATCGGCCGCCTCGAGCGCTCGGACGATAGTTCGCTGCTGTGAAAGTTGCCTTGTTGCTGTGCAACAAGGTCCAACCCTGTTCCGCAGGAACAGGGCTACTTCCTCAACACCACCGCCAGAATCCCGCTCGCGTGCTCCCAGCGGCGGATGACGGTGTCGATCAAGAACAGCAGCAGCGCCAGGAGCACCAAATCCGGCCACAGCTCGATGTGCTGCATGGCTTTGGTCGTTTCGAGATTCGGTAGCGAGGCGTTTTCGGCCAGAAACTCGCCGCCGGTGAGTTTGGTGGCTTCGCGGAGCAGCGTTTCGTTCACGGTGCCGAGGCTGGCTTCGCTGCTGGGGTTGTGCACGAGGCCGGCGCTGACCATTTCGGCTCCAGAACGAGCGCGGATGAGATAGACGCCGGGGTCGCCGGGCTGGAAGTGGCCGCCGTATTCGCCGGGGGCGGTTTGCGTGAGCGTGAGCTGCTGCGTGGGCTTCATCGGCGCGCCGAGCGCATCAGCGGCGATGTGGAAGACCTCGGCGGTGACGGCGGCGTTGTTCGCCCGCGTGCCGGCATCGCTCAAAAGATCGACGGTGATCTTCGCGTCGTCGCCCTGCATGCTCGTGGCGAGATCCATGAAGCGCCCCTGCGGCGGACGCGCGGTCTCGCGCAG
>JAEUHK010000050.1 GCA_016795465.1 Verrucomicrobiaceae bacterium
CGTCATAGGCGTGCATGTCGATACGGCAGCGTCTTTAGATTGCTGCTGCACGGTCCCGGCGTGTCCACCCAGAGCATGCGGGCGGCGATTTTGTCGTAGGCGCGGCGGTGGGCGACGGCGGCTTTGACGGCGACGAAGCTCATGTGTTCCACTGCAATGCCCTGGCTGTGCCACTGACCGAGGTCGAAGGGCGGTGTCTTCACGCTGGTGATGAGGATGGTGAGGCCTGCATGCTTCACGACAGCACAACGGCCCATGTCGAAGATATCGCCACACATGCTGGCGAGGTGGCTGTTTTTGTCTTCGAGCTCAAAACGGCCGTCGTTGAGGCTCACGAGTTCCACGTCGAGCTCGACGGGACCTTCATCGAGGCGTGAACCTTTGCCGCCGAGGCGGATGCGGCGTTCGCCCGCTTCCAAAGCACGCACGGCCTCCGGATCGGCGATGCAGATGGCGGCGTTTTCGATGCGATGACGCAAAAGCGCCCGCAGCAGGCCGGTGCAATCACCCGGCGCACCGCCGCCGATGTTGTCCGATGGCTCGACGAGCACGGTGAGGCCGTAGGGAAGGGGATTCAGACTGGCGAGCACCTCATCGGCGGGAGGATCGGTGACGAGGCCGAGGTGTTTCAGTTCATGCGCCTTGGCCTCAAGCTGCGCGAGCTGCGGATAGGCATTGCCAGTCGTGCAGGCCACGAAGCTCACACCGGTATCCGGTGTGTCGGCAAAGCTGAAGCCAGCGACGACATTCATCGCCCACAGCGTCTCATCGGCGGTTTCCAACTGTCGCGCGAGGGCTTCGAGGCTCTGCATCGGATCAGTCGCGGTGCCGGTGCCGGTGGGCGGCCAGATGAGGCCGGGCTGCTTGAATTGCATCCGCGGGCGCTGACCAGTGCTGAAGTAGCGCATGAGCAGCCGCGCGGCGATGAGCGCCGCCTCCCGCGCATCAGTGTGCGGATTCTCGCGGTAGCCCACGAGGCAGTCGGCGAGCGCAGCCATCTTGTGCGAAAAGTTCGCATGGAGGTCAAAGACGCCAAAGATAGGCACCTGCGTGATGGCACGGATGCGCTGAAGGATCTCGCCTTCGACATCGAGGATGGTTTGCGAGGTCATCGCGCCATGGAGGACGAGGTAAATGGCATCAAAGTGGTCTTTGCGGACCAGCGGAGCCAGATCGTTCCAAAACTGGTGAATGACCTCGTCAGCCACCGTGGCGGAGGGTTGGGCGCGATAGTCCACACCTGGGATGATGTGCCAGTGGTTGTCCGCGGCGAACTCTAGCACACCACCGAGCGGCGAGGCATCCCCTTTGCTGGCGAGCAGCGCCTCACCGTGCCGTATTTGAAAATCTGACAGCGTCGTGACGCCATCGAGGAAGGTGTGGGTCTCGTGGAAGAGACCGGCGAGGAGGATGCGGGGCATGGCTGGAGATTAACGGACGATGACCTTCGATCCTGGCCGGATGAGCGAAGGAAGTCGGATGGCATCCCAGTTCGCCAGGCGCACACAGCCTGCGCTGCGAGTGCGGCCGATGGTGCGCGGCAGCGCGGTGCCGTGAAGGCCGATGCCGCTTTTGCTCAAGCCGCACCAGATGATGCCGATGGGGCTGTTCGGCCCTGGCGGAAGCTGGTGGGCCTCTTCGCCGCGCACGCCTTCTTCGAGGAATTGCTTGTCATAACGGAAGCTGGGCGTGGTCATCATCGTCTGCACCTTCCATGTGCCGACGGGAATGAATTGAGGCTTCCCGGGCGTGATGGGAAAGGCCGCCACCATCATCTCATCGGAGGTGTACACCGCTGCCATGCGTTCGGTGGTATCGACGACGATGGTGTGCGTGCTCAGCGTCTTGTCCTCTTTGAAGGCCTGCATGGGCTTCACGTCCTCGATTTTGAAGGAGCGGATATTGGGGACGATGATCACGCTGCCGGCCTTCATCGTGTCGATGTTCTTGCCGGGGTTCATCTTGGCGAGGAAGGTCTCGTCGGTGTGAAAACGCTCGGCCACGAGCTCCGACAGGCTGCGATAGGCCATGTAGGGAAACTCGGCCTGCTCTGCGGGATCTTCCGGCAGGTCCTTATTGATGAATTTGAAGAGATCCTCGCGCACTTTGAAGGCGGCGAAGATCACCGGCACCTCCTGCTCGGCAGCGGCCTGCACGGCGGACCAGTCGTAGAGGTTGCTGTGACCGTGGGCGAAGTTGTAGTTCACCACCGCCTTGTAAGTGAACTCACCGATGGCTCCATCGAGCTTGCCGGGGCCGAAGAGGTTCTTGTCGAGGAAAATCTGGATGCGCAGGATGGTGTCGCGGTCCTTGGGCACGGAGGGATCGTTCTTCGCCGGACCGGTGTCCTGGGCGAAAGCGAGCGTGGTGAGGAAAAAAAAGGCCAGCAGGCGCATGTCGTGAGGAGATTATTCTTCGCGGAGGGTTTGCATCCAGCGGTCGAGCTGCTGGATGAGCTCGGGCGGGCCGTCATCGGGGAAGTTTTCGATCAACCAGCTCACGTCCTCGCGTGCCGCGGCCTTTTGACCGAGACGCTGGCGGAGCTGCGCACGCGTGAGGCGCTCCGCGGCGGCTTTCGGATCGATCGCGAGCACGAGGTCGAGGTAGGGCAGGGACTCGCGGATGGACCGTGTCTCATCAAACGTGGTGCCGAGGAGGTTCCGCAGCATGCGCAGGAGGATGTCACGCTTCGTGGCGGGGGCGAGCGAGTCCTCCGCGAACTCGCCGCTGTCCGTGAGCATGAGCGCGGCCTGCTCGACGCTAAGCTCCTTGCCGTTCTCAAACACATCGAGCAGCTTCAACTCACCCTCGGGGCTGTCGCGAAAGCCCACCATGAACTTGCCCGGCAGCGGCACGCCGAACACGCCCTGCACACCAAGCCGCGAGGCGAGCTCGATGTAGAGCACGCTGAGGCTGATCGGCAGGCCCTCGCGGTCGTCGAGGACCTCGTTCATGTAGCTGTTGCTGCGGCTTTCGTAGTCGCCGCGGCTGCCGTGAAAGCCGTTCTCCTCGAAGAGGTAACGATTGATGCGCTTCACCGCGGGAATGGTGCCTTCCTTGATCTGCGGATCGTCCTTCAAATCGGCGATCATGAGCTTGAAGTCGTTCAAGTAGGAGCCCACCTCGATCTCAGGATTGTCGTGACGTGAGAGCAGCAGCGTGCAGCGCAGCAGATTGATCTCCGGCTCCGGCTTTTCGAGCTCGGCGAGGATTTCCTTCGTCATCGCGCGGCGATGCAGCTCGCGGTCGAGCTCACGGAGCTTCGCGGCCTCTTCTTCGAGCTGCTTGCGCTGCTCCGCGATGATGCGGCGTGCGGCGGTGGGATTGTCGAGAAGCTTGTCGAGCGTCTCGTTGCGTGTCGAAGTGGCTGCGAGATGCGATTCGAGCTCTTCGCGGAATTTCGCGGCCACCTCAGGCTCGATGGGTTTTTCGGTCAAATCGGCTCCGAGGCGGAAAGCGCGGAAGTCAGCCACGGTGGTGCGGAATTTGCACAAACCGACCGCGCCGCCGCGAAGGCCGGTGTCGTCGGTTTCGATGGCTTTTTGGCCGTTCACGAAGCAGGTGATCTTTTCCGGCTCCACCCGCACGCGAAGCGCATTCCACTCGCCGGGCTTGTAGGCCTCGCTCGGCACATCGGCAAGGATGCTCCACGAATACACATCCGGCCCGTCGAAGCGTGTGAGGCGCAGTTTGCCGCCGGAAGGATAGAAGCCGTAGTGCTTGTCACCGCCATCGGAGCAGAAGGCGAGGCCTGCGGCACCGCTTTCGTCATCGAGCTTCACCATCGCGGCCACTTCGAAGGTCTCGCCCGGCACTTTTTGCGTCGAAAGGCAAAGCGCACGGCCGCCGAAGCCATCGCCCGGATACTCCGCACGGATCACACCGGCATGCTGCGTCCACTGCGAGCCGAGGTGGAGCTTCCACAGCTTTGGATTCAGCACGCCAATCGTCAGCCAGCGGCTCATTGGCACCGGGTTGGGTTTCTCGATGAGTTCCTTCAAAGCATTCACCGGCATCGCAAACCCGAGGTTGTCCGTCTTCGTGTGCTTCAGCGTGAGCAGGCCGAGCACCTTGCCCTTCATGTCGAGCAAAGGGCCGCCGCTGTTGCCTTTTTCGATGGGGATGGCCACTTGAAGCATGGCGTTTCCATCGATGTCACGCGTGGCGGAGAGCACGCCCTGCACGATGCTGAAGCCCAAGCCCTCCGGCGCCCCCATCGCCACGACACCCTCGCCTTGGCGAACTTTGGCGGAATTACCCAGTGGCAACGGCTTGAGGCCCTTGGCATTGATTTTGAGTAAGGCGAGATCGCGATGCGCATCCGTGGCGTGGATGGTGACGACTTCGTGCGTCTTGCCATCGAGCATCTCGACCTGTAGCCGGCGTGCCTCGCCGATGACGTGCAGGTTCGTGGCGATCAGACCATCCTCGCTCACGATGAAGCCGGAGCCGATGCCATCCGCGCCTTCGCGACCGATCTGAGTGATCTTCACCAGCGAAGGGGCGATGCCTTCCGCGAGGTCCGCGGCGGTTTGCGCCTTGGGAGCCGGGGGTTTGCTTTTCGCGTGCAGCGTGCCCGTGAGCAGAAGGGCGAGCAAAACGAGTGGGAGGGGCTTCATGCGCCCTCTATTAGAGGTTCGATGGCCGAAAGGGCAAGAGCGGGATTTCTGATGCGTGATGCGTGAACCTGCGGCGGCAGCTTTTCAGCCAAGGGAACCGAGCGTGACTCACGCATTACGCATCACTCCTTCACCGGCAGCGGTTTCGCGACGACTTCGGTCGGCGGCATGATCGTCACATTCAGGCGGCGGATGTTGCCGTCGAAGGGCGTGCTGTTGGGGAAGTCCTTCACGCTGAGCGGGCCGAAGCTCTGACCGGCGGTGATGCCTTTCGCGGGCTCGGCGGGGAAGCCGCTCTCGAAGGGCGTGAGGTCGAGCACCTCACTTTTGCCGGGCACGGCGATGGACATGAAGCCGCTGTTCGCGATGAGGGCTCGGACGTTGGCTTTGCCTGCCTCAAGCGTATCCGCGGCGATGGCGGTGGCCTTGCCATCGACGAAAATTGTGAGCGTGGGCCGGCTGGCGACGAGGTGGAGGACGTAGCCGAGCTTCGCATCGCCATGCGCGAGCAGCGTGCTGTCGCCATCGATCTCGGGATTGTAGTCAAACGAAGCATTCAGGTAGATGCCGCGGCCTTGGATCTTCGGTGATTCGGCGGCGGTAAACTCATCGCCGGGCATTAACGCGAGATCGACGGAGCCAGAAGGGCTCGGCGCAGGCACCACCTCGGCGGCTGGACGTTGCGCGGACTTGAACTCGGTCGGGAAATGCGCCGCGAGGCTCGATTTGATCGCGGCGTGCTCCGGTGCGGAGGCGAGATTCGTCCACTCATGCGGATCGGCGTCGTGATCGTAGAGCTCCTCGCTCCCATCGGCATAGCGGATGTAGCGCCAGCGGGCATCGCGGGCCGAGTAAGAAGCGTTTTTGCCACCACTGCTGGTGGTGATGGCGGGCTTGTCACGCGTGGCGGCGGGATCGGAGAGCAGCGGCTTCAAGCTGGTGCCATCGAGATGCTCGGGGGCCTTCACTCCGGTGAGATCGCAAAGCGTGGGATAGAGGTCGATGAGCGCCGCGGGTTGGTTGGTGGAGGTTTCCGGCTTGGTGACATTCGGTGCCACGATGGTGAGCGGGATGTGCGTGGCCTCCTCCCAGAGCTTGCCTTTGTGCCACATCTGCTTCTCGCCGAGATACCAACCGTGGTCGGAGGTGAAGACGATGATGGTGTTTTTGGCGTTGGGGCCTTTTTCGACCGCGTCGAGCACTTGGCCGAGCATCGCATCGCAAAACGCCACATTCGCGAGGTAGGCCTGCACGGCTTCTTTCCACTTGTTGGCCTTCACGATGGTCTGGTGGGTGTTTTCGCCCTTGAGATGGCTTTTGGCTGTCTCGGGCACATCATCGAGGTCGTTGTCCTTCACTTCCGGCAGCGTGATGCTGTCGAGCGGGAAGAGGTCGAAATACTTCTGTGGCACATACCACGGCGAATGCGGGCGGTAGAGGCCGAGCGCGAGGAAGAAGGGCTTCTTTTGTTTTTTGCCCAAGAAATCGGCGGCGAAGCTCACGCACTGGCCGTCGTCGGTTTTTTCGTCCTCGACAGGGATGGTGCCCCAGTCCCAGTGCCAGATGTTGAGGCCGTTGAAGTTCTGCCCGGTGTGCACCGGCAGGTCGGGAATCTGCACGCTGGCCCGCGGGAAGCGCTGATCCCAGGCTGCGTCGAGCTCAAAACCACGCCGACCACCATGCCAGCCTGCGAGACGACCTTCTGGACCGCCGTGATTGGCGTGGAAAATCTTGCCCGCGGCGGCGGTGAGATAGCCGCTGGACTTGAAATGCTCGGGCAAGGTCGGTTTGCCAGCGATCTGCACGCTGCACCGCCAGTCCTGCTCATTGCCAAAGACGCCGCTGGAGGATGGCAGCATGCCGGTTAGCAGGCTGGTGCGGGAGGGATTGCACAGGGCGAAGTTGCAATGCGCATTCGTGAAGCGCATGCCGAGCTTCGCGAGGCGGTCCATGTTCGGCGTCTTCGCCTGTGGCAGGAGGCGCAGGTCGTCCGCGATGATGAAAAGCACGTTCGGCTTTCCGTATGCCGACACGCTGCGCTTTTTCGTCGCGGCGGAAAGCGGAACGGCAAGAGCAAGGAGGGCGAAGACAAGGCGCATGCTGCCAAGGGACCTATGATTCACGCGGAAACGAGTCAGTTTTCTGTAAACTGTCCGAGGGCGCGGAATTTCTGATAGCGGTCGTCGAGGAGCTTCGGGCCTTTGACTTTGGAAAGCTCGGCGATGGCAGCGAGAACGGCGTTCTTCAGCGCTTCGGCAGCGGCTGGGATGTCGTTGTGGGCACCACCGAGAGGCTCGGCGATGACGTCGTCGATAATGCCGAGCTTTTTGAGGTCCGGTGCGCTGACTTTGAGCGCAGTGGCAGCCTCAGGAGCGTATTTGCGATCCTTCCAAAGAATGGCCGCGCAGCCTTCGGGGCTGATGACGGAGTAGTAGGCGTTTTCCATCATGAGCACGCGGTCGGCGATGCCGATGCCGAGAGCGCCTCCGCTGCCGCCTTCACCGATGACGACGGCAATGATCGGGGTCTGGATGGTCATCATCTCACGCAGGTTGAAGGCGATGGCCTCAGCGATGTTTCGCTCTTCTGCGCCGATGCCAGGGAAGGCTCCTGGGGTGTCAATCAGGGTGATGATGGGCAGGCCGAACTTCTCTGCCATGCGCATGACGCGGAGAGCCTTGCGATAGCCTTCGGGATGAGCACTGCCAAAGTTGCGCAGGAGGTTCTCCTTCGTGTCGCGGCCCTTTTGATGGCCGATGATGGCCACACGCTGTCCGCCGATCGTGGCAAAGCCTGCGGGCATGGCATTGTCATCGCCGATATGGCGGTCGCCGTGAAGCTCCACGAACTCGTCGCAGATGTGCTTCACATAGTCCAGCATGAAGGGCCGGTTGAGATGGCGGGAGATTTGCACGCGCTGCCAAGGATTGAGGTTAGCATGCGTCTCGCGTTGCAATCTGTCGAGCTTTGCCTCCAGATCGGCGATTTGCGAGGTGAGCTTGTCGGAGGGCTTGGAGGCAGCCTTGGTGCGCAGGGCTTCCAGTTCATCGCGGAGCTTCTGGACGGGCTTTTCAAATTCGAGGAGTTGCTTCATGGGAGAAAGAAATGGGTGAAAGTGGGATCAGCGGGCGACTTCGACCTTCGAGCCTCTGCGCATGAGCGCGAAGAGCTCTTCGACGTCCTCGCGAGCGAGAAAGATGCCTGTTTCGGGCGGAGGTGGCATGGCTGTGGGCGCGGTGGTGGCGGGTGTGCCATCCTTGGCGGATGCCACAGGGGATTCAACCACGGGGATGGCCTTTGCCACCGGAGGCACGCGAAAGGCAAAGGACACGTTTGCCGCCTTCGGGCGATGCGCGGGGATCCACTTTTCGGCCTCGTGGTAGTGCGGATCCGTGGCGAGGATGGCTTTGCCCTCAAACTGGGCGGACTTGGTGCCGATTTCAAACGCGGCAGGCGCACGAATGCTGGAAGGCAACTCGATGTCCTTGGCTGTGTAGAATTTGAAGGGATAGTCCTTTCCGTTGACGTTGCGGAACAGGATCACCTGCTTTTTGCCGACGGAGATGCCGAGGTTGAATTGAATCGGCGCCACGGTGAGGCGGTCGCCCGGCTGGAGTGTGGTGCTCATCATGCCGTTCAAGCGGAGGATGAAATCGATGTTCGTCTGGTTCTTCTGCGCGATGAGATTCAGCGAGTCGCCGGGCTGGACGATATACTCCTTTTTGCCGGCGGTGTAGCTAGGCGAAAATAGCTGGTCCATGTTGATCTCGCCGATGATGCGGCGTGCCTCGGCGCAGGAGCCGGAATCGGGGAACTGCTGGAGCAGTTTGTAGAGCGCATCGCGGCCTTCGGCGATGCTGCCGCCACGAATGAGATCAATGGCGGCATCAAAGCGCCGCACGCCTGGATCGATGCGCGGGCGGTCCTTGCCCTTCATCGCGGCGAGGTCTTTCTCGACCATTTGCTCCCGCAGCAGGATGTTTTCATACAACCACCACCCGGTGGCGAGCACCCCGGCGAAGAGGCCCATCACGATGAGGAATAGCAGGAGCTTGAACTGGGCCTTGGCCATCGCGGGTCGATAATTGTCAGCCGAGAAGCCCCCGGCGCTTGAAGTCGAAGATGTTGATGTTGGAGGACTTCTCGATCATTTCGACGGTGAATTTGAGAAGGCAGATCTCCCAGGTGTCATCCACGCCTTGGATGATGGCGCGGGCGGGGTTGCCAGAGGCACGAAGCTCGGCCTTCAGCTTGCCGCAGACTTCCTCCATCGGTTCGTGCACGATCTGCTCCTGCACGTCGGTTTTGCGGAACTGGAAGCCGTATTTCAGGATCGCCAGCTTGTGCATGTGCTGCTTTAAAAAATCTCCGAATGCCTCCGCCTCGGCACCGAAGCCCTCGAAGTCGAAGTTTTCCTCCGGGTTCGGGCGCAGGATGAGCGGCTTTTCCGCGGTGATGCGGCCTTCGCGCACTCGGACGGCACCGATGGTGTCCATCAGCTCCGAGACGAGCTGAAACTCGAACTGCGTGGTCCCAAACGTGTCGATGCGGCGGTCCGGCTCATGGAGCACATGCGTGTTCTCCAGGGCGTATTGAAAATCGAATTCGGTGGGCATGAAGGGCGTGGCGGAGACTAGGCAAAGGGGGCGTGAGGGCCAGCAATTTCTCTGCTAGCGAACGCGGGTCCGCCGTGGTGCCTGAGACAGGACTCGAACCTGCACTTGTTTCCAAACCAGATCCTAAGTCTGGCGCGTCTACCAATTCCGCCACTCAGGCAAGAGGTGCGATGGGCGGGAGATTCGGCAAGCCGCGGGCTGCTGCAATGTTTTTCTGCCACGACATGACGCGCCGGATCTCGCAGAGGGTTGTCTCGCACGGAAAAGCGTCGTATGCTCACGGCCACAACAGCCATGAAACCATTCTTTCGCCTCGCGGTGCTCTTTGCGGCGCTGCTCGCCAGTTGCGCACGGCCTGCCTACGAGCAGCGTGGCTACGCCTCCTACATCGCTGACCAGTATGCGGGCCATCACACCTCCTCGGGCGAGATTTATCACCCTCAAGGCTGGACCGCGGCTCACAACACGCTGCCCTTTGGCACGCAGGTGAAGGTGAAAAACAACTACAATGGCCGTTCGGTGAACCTCACGGTCAATGACCGGTTCCCCAATTACCCCGGTCGTGTCATAAATGTCTCCCGTGCGGCGGCCGAGTATCTCCAACTGCCGCCCTACCAGCTCGCTGATGTCACGGTGACGGCGAAAACGATCCCCGGCTATGGGGCAGCTCAGCCTGCGAGTGCTCCGCCACCGCAGTCCGGCTACAACGCGGCACCGCCGCCTGGATACCCCGGAACAACGACGTATCCAAGTGGCCCGCCTCCTGCTAACTATTCGCAGCCGATGCCCGTGTATCCCAACACGCCACCGCCCCCTGTGAGCCCGCCTCCGCCTGGATACGGAGGTTGATCAAAGGATGACCGGTCGTGCGTATTGGCTGCGGAACGTTCCAGTAATTTAAGATTGCTTAAATTCTGGCCTGTATCACTCTTCTGAAACATGCAGTCAGTCTCCCGATATCGAGGATGCCTCCGCTATCTGTCCCGGATCGCGGCCTTAGGTATGTTCGCATCGCTTTTGAGCCAGTGCACCAGTGTGAAGAAGGCGGATGTGGTGGTGAGTGTGAAGGAGCAAAAGCTCGGCCTCTACGAGCAGGGCGAACTCAAGAAGACCTACAAGATCTCCACGTCCAAATTTGGGCTCGGCGATCGTCCTGGCAGCAACTGCACGCCGCTCGGTCAGCATCAGGTGGTGGCCAAAATCGGGCATGGACTCCCGGCCGGAGCCGTTTTGAAGAGCCGCCGCTGGAACGGCGAGGTCTTGAAACCCAACGCCCCGGGCCGCGATCCCATCGTGTCACGCATTTTGTGGCTCAAGGGCAACGAGACGAGCAATCGCAATGCTTTTGGCCGCTTCATTTACATTCACGGCACGCCGGAGGAAAACCGTCTGGGAGCTCCCGCCAGCTACGGCTGCGTTCGCATGGGCATGAAGGACGTCGTGAATGTCTTCGATAGCGTGAATGTGGGTGCCAAGGTGCTCATCACGCCCGGCGAACTCCCGAAAGGTGAAAAGCCCAAGGAGGAGAAGAAGCCCGAAGACAAGCCCAAGGAGGGCGAGGCCTCACCAGATGACGATCACGCGTTGCCGGTCGAAGTGGCCAGCATGCAGGCAGATCCGAAGGAAAAAGCCCATGCTGAGGCCAAAGAGAAGGAGAAGGCCGGGCCTGAAAAGCCCGCCTCGGTGAAACCTTCCGCATCGAAGAAAAAGAGCTCCACGAGTTCCAAATCTTCCACGACCGCTTCGAAGACGAAGAAGCCGACTCCAAAGAAGATCTCGACACCTGCGGTGACCAAAAAGAAAGGCTCCTCGAACAGCCGTTCAGCCGCCTGAGGAGCCCGAAAGGGAAGCTTCGCGAAATTACTTCTTCGCGACGTAGTCCACGACGCAGACTTTATCGAGCAGCGGCTTCAGCTTGCCAACGAAGGCCTGATGCTCGGCATGCGGGAGATAGACATCGAGGCCGGCTTTGTCGGCAAAGGTGACAAAGAAGCAATGCGTGAAGCCATCATTGAGGCCTTCGGGGCTCACGTTCGTGCCCCACTCAAATCCCTTCACGGTGTCGATCTTGCCCGCGAGCTCGATGAAGGCCTTTTCGATGCCTTGCACCTGCTCTGGCGATGCAGAGTCTTTGAATTTGAAGAACACAACATGGCGGTAGGGAGCATCAGCGGCAGTGGCGAGGGTGGTCATGGTGAAAAGGAGGACGGCGGCGAGCAGGGTGAGTGATTTCATGGAGGCTGGGATGCTTGCGTTGGCAGTCCGGGGCGTCAACGGACTTCAACGTTGATGCCTTGGCTCCGGGATCCCCAGCAGGATGAAGGTCGAGACAAGGGCGAAACAACCCGCGAGAGCCGCCACGAAGGTGTAGGACTGTGTTTGGCGGAAAACGAGGCCGCTCAAGGTCGTCGCGAGCAGCAGTGCCCACACATTGCAGAAGCCCAAAATGGCCTGGTAAGTCGAGCGACGCTCCGCCGGGCAGAGTTCAGCCGTGAGCGTCAGGTCTCCCACGCGGTCGAGGAAGAGCCCGAAGCCGAAAATGAAATACACCACCGTAAAGCCGATGAAGGACTCCGTGAAGCACGACCAGATGCACAGGCCCATGCAGATCAGGCGGGAAGCCAGCAGCAGCACCTTGCCGCCGCTGTGATAGCCCAGCCATGCCGCCAGCAGGCTGCCAAGGATGGTGCCCACGTTTTGCAGCGACACAAAGCGGCCCACATCCGCCTCCGCCCGGCCGGTCACCTTCAGCGCATGCAGGGTCAAAAACGACACCAGCATCAAGTAACCCATGCCCGTGAAGCGAGAGGCAATCAATCGTAGCAGATGCGGATGTGCCGCCAGCATTCCCGGCAGCGAGCGGAGATAGTTCAAGTAGGAAACGGGCTGCGTGCGTGGCACATGCACCGGATGCTCGGCCTCCTTCATCGGCAGTTGGGACAGCCACGAGAGGAACAAAAAGCCAAACGCGATGAGATGCAGCACTGCGTAGCCGCGATGCCCCGGCAGATGCGTGAGCACCTGATGGATCACCGCTCCCGCTCCCATGCCGATCACCGCCTGCATGATGTAACGCGCCGCCCACCCGGCCGCACGCACGCGTTCCGGCACCATGCGGGTGACCATTTCCATCCACGCCACCACTCCCACGCCTCCGACGAGACCGCTCATCACCGGCGTGAGCACCACCACGGGCAGAATCCAGCCCTCCAGATGCTCAGCGAACCACAGCACAAGTCCCGCGATGAGATACGGAAGCCGCTGCAGCAGGCCGAAGCAAAGCACCCAGCCTTTGAAATGCGTCAATCGCTCCACCTTGGGGGACACAAAGAGCCCCGCGAACGCAAACGTGGCCGCCAGCACCGCGGGCATGATCGAGATGATCAGAGGACTGCCATGGAGTGACTCCACCATCTTCGGCATCACCGTCTCCGGCTGCAAAAACGCCACGCCGCCCATATACAGACCACCCTCCAGGCAGTGGCAGACGAAATTCCTCCTCACATGCTGGTCATGATGAGAGTGCGTCGTGGCGGACATTGCGGGAGGATCGGGCAGGGGAGGGCGCGAATCCTGCCCCAAGATGGCCGGAAGGAAAGCGATTCATCCGCCCTTGCGCCGCCAGCCCCGGCATGCTTCTTGCCCCACTGCCATGACCCTCTCCCCCAAGCTCGCCAAGCTCTTCAACGAGCAGATCAACAACGAAATGTCCTCCAGCTACGTCTATCTCGCCATGGCCGCATGGTTTGAGCAGACGCCCTACAGCGGCTTCGCGAGCTGGATGTTCAATCAAAGCCGCGAGGAAACCATGCACGCGCTGAAGTTCTACCAGTATCTCGTTGATCGTGATGCCAAGGTGGAGCTCCAGCCAATCCCCAAGCCCAAGGCGGTCTTCAAATCCCCCATCGATGTCTTTGAGCACAGCCTCAAACAGGAGCAGCTCGTCACCCAGCAGATCAACGAGCTCTTCGAAGTCGCGGAGCAGGTCAAAGACCACGCCTCGAAGAACCTCCTGCTCTGGTTCCTCAACGAGCAGATGGAGGAGGAAAAGACCGTTCGTGACATGCTCGACCGCCTCAAGTTTGCCGGTGATGACCGTGCCAGCCTTCTCGTGTTGGATCGCGAGGCCGCGCAGCGTCCTGCCGCCGCCGCGGATGGTGCGGAGGCAGGTGCCTGATTGTTGCCATCAGGGCATACCCAAATGCTTCACGAGGAAGGCCCACTCGTCGGCGGTCTTCTCGATCATCTTGTTCAAAGCGGTGCCTGCACCGTGGCCGGCACTCGTTTCGATGCGGATGAGCACCGGCGGGCCGTCCTTGGCCTGGCATTCCTGGAGGCGTGAACCGAATTTGAAGCTGTGAGCAGGCACCACGCGGTCGTCATGATCGCTGGTGAGCACGAGGGTGGCCGGATAGCGGGTGCCTGGTTTCAAATTGTGATACGGCGAGTATTTCAGCAGCGCACGAAACTCCGCGCCGTTCTCCACGCTGCCATAATCACTACGCCAGCCCCAGCCGATGGTGAACTTCTCAAAGCGCAGCATGTCGAGCACACCAACCGCTGGCAACGCGGCCGCATACAACTCTGGACGCTGCGTCATGCACGCACCCACGAGCAGGCCGCCATTGCTGCCACCTTGAATCGCCAGCTTGGCACTGCTGGTGTACTTGTTCGCGATGAGCCATTCGGCGGAGGCGATGAAGTCATCGAAGACGTTTTGCTTGCCCAGCTTCACGCCCGCCAGATGCCAGTCGCGACCGTATTCGCCGCCACCGCGCAAGTTCGGCATCGCAAAGACACCGCCCATCTCCAGCCACACGGCTCGCGAGACGGAAAACGAAGGCGTGAGGCTGATGCTGAAACCGCCGTAGCCGTAAAGCAGCGTCGGATTCGAGCCATCGAGCTTCAGGCCTTTCTTGTGGACGATGAACATCGGGACCTTCGTGCCATCCTTGCTGGTCACAAAGACCTGCTTCGTCTCAAACGCCGAGCCATCGAACTTCACCTCCGGTTTCCGCCAAAGCGTGCTTTCGCCACTTTTGAGGTCCATGCGGTAGATCGCGCCCGGCTCAGTGAAGCTCGTGAAGGTGTAAAACGTGCTTTTGTCCGTGCGATGACCTCCAAAGCCACCCGCCGAGCCGATGCCGGGCAGCTTCACCTCGCGGATGAGCTTTCCATCCATGTCGAAGCACTTCACCTCGGTCTTCGCATCACGCAGATACTGGCAAAACATTTTACCGCCGACGGTGCTCACATTCTCCAGCAGCACTTTCGGCACCTCGGGCACGATCACGCGCCAGTTGCCACGCTGCGGCTTCCGGATGTCGATGGCGATCACCTGGTAGCAGGTGGCATTCAAATCGGTGTGGAAGTAAAAAATCGGGCCGACGTTGTCGATGAACTCGTAACGGGCGTCGTAATCGTTCAGCAGCTCGACCACCGGAGCGTCGTGAGCGATCTTTTTGTAGAAAAGCCGGTTCTTTGGTTCGGTGCCGAGCCACACGGGAATGATGAGGTATTCACCATCCTCGGTCACATGCCCGCCAAAGCCCCACTTTGGCTCGTCCTGGCGTTCATAGACCAGAAGATCGTCTTTCTGGCCCGTTCCGAGCTTGTGGAAGTAGAGCTTGTGAAACTCGTTTTTGGCCGTGAGGGCCGCTCCGGGCTTCGGAGCATCGTAACGAGCATAAAAGAAGCCACTGCCATCCTTCAGCCACGAGATGCCGCTGAACTTCACCCATTGAATGACATCATCGAGGTCCTTGCCGCTCGCGATGTCGCGCACGCGAATGGTCGTCCAATCACTTCCCGCCTCCGAAACGCCGTAAGCGATGAGTTTGCCATCCTCGCTCGGCTCGTAATCCGTGAGTGAAGTGGTGCCATCCTTCGACATCGCATTCGGATCGAGCAGCACCGCAGCCTTCGCTTCCAGCGAGTCGCCTGTCATCAACACAGACTGATTCTGCAAACCGCTGTTATACGAGTGAAACCAGCGTCCACCACGCTCGAAGGGCATGCCGACTCGTTCGTAGTTCCACAGCTCTTTGAGCCTCGACTGGATCTCCGCCCGACGCGGCAGCTTCTCCAAGTAACCGAAGGTGACCTCATTTTGAGCCTTCACCCACTTCTTGGTCTCCTCCGAGTTGTCATCCTCCAGCCAGCGATAAGGATCGGCGATCTTCACGCCATGCAGCGTCTCCACAACCTCGTCCTTTCGAGTTGTCGGGTAAGTTAAAGAATCAGCGGCAAGGGTGGAGACGGTCATGGTGAGCAAGACAAGCGAGCGCATAAGCTGAAAGTCTCCGCCACTGGCGGGGACTTATCAACTCATGGCATGCCCAAACCGTAGGTTGGGAAGGTTTGGCGGCCAAAACGATCTCCAACACTTTCTGTCCTCTTCGCCATACTTCCCGACGTTTGGACGCGATCTCCTATCACAAAGCCTCCGACGCCGTCGGGAAGTTCGGCGAAGGAGGGCTTGGAGAAATGAGCGGGTTATTCCGCCGAACCTTCCCGACCTACCTCGGTAGATTCACCGACCGCCGGAGCTTCCGCAGAAGCTTCCACCGGGCTTTCACCCTCGGCAGCAGCAGGCGCTTCCTCCTCCTCGGAGATGACGGTGGCCACGTCCTGGATGGTTTCGCCTTCGTTCAGTGTCATGAGTTTCACGCCTTGGGCGTTGCGGCCCGTTTCGCGGATCTGGCTGACCTTGATGCGCACGCTTTGACCTTTGCTGGTCATGAGCATGAGCTCGTCGGTTTCCTTTACCGCGAGGGCGGCGACGACTTTGCCGGTCTTTTCGGTGACGTTCATCGTGATGACGCCTTTGCCGCCGCGGTTGATCATGCGGTATTCCTCAAACGGCGTGCGCTTGCCGAGGCCGTTTTCGCTGACGACGAGCACCATGGTGCCGGGCTCGTTGGTGAGGCAGCTCACGAGGAAGTCGTCGGCATCGAGCATCACACCGCGCACGCCAGCCGTGTTACGGCCGATCGGACGGAGGTTTGGCGAGGCGGGATCGTCGCCTGTTTCGTGGAAGCGGACGCACATGCCCTCGTGGGTGACGAGGCAGACTTCTTTCGTGCCATCGGTGAGCACGACATCGACGAGGTCATTGCCTTCATCGAGCTTGATGGCGATGATGCCGTCCTTGCGGTAGTTTTTGAACTCCTCGAGGGCGGTTTTCTTGATGGTGCCGTCCTTCGTGGCGAAGAGCACGTAGCGATCCGCGGCCCACATGGCCTCGTCTTCGGCTCCCTGGGCCTTCAAGATGAGCACGCTGGCGATTTTCTCCTCGGGGCGGAGGTTGAGCACGTTTTTGATGCTGCGGCCTTTGCCGGTGCGGGTGGCCTGCGGGATCTGATACACGCGCTCGACATACATGCGGCCGGTGTTCGTGAAGAAGAGCAGGAAATCGTGAAGCTGCGCGCTGAAGAGATGCTCGACGAAGTCGTCGGCGTCCTCCTCGCTCTGCGCCTCGCGGGTTTCCATGCCTTTGAGGCCTTTGCCGCCGCGGCCTTGCAGGCGGTATTCGGCGGTGGGCGTGCGTTTGATGCTGCCGAGGTGCGTCATGGTGACGATGGCGGCCTCGTTCGGGATGAGGTCCACGCTTTCGATGTCGCCGGAAACGGCCTCGATGCGCGTGAGGCGCGGCGTGGCGTGCTTCGCCTTGATGACGTTCAGCTCGTCTTTGATGATCGTGAGCACGCGGTGCTCGTTCGCGAGGATGTCGAGCAGGTCCTTGATGGTGGCGAGGATGGCGTCGTATTCGTTCTTCACCTTGTCGCGCTCCATGCCGGTGAGCTGGTAGAGGCGCAGTTCGAGGATGTCATCGACCTGCTTGTCGGTGAAGACGTAGCGGCCGTCCTGGATGCTCGGCTGGCTGCGAATGAGGATGCCGAGTTGCTCGGCGGTGGCCACGGAGAAACTGTAGGCCTTCAATCCGGCGCGTGCTTCGTCGCGGTTGCGGCTGTCGCGAATGATCTTGATGAAATCATCGAGATGGCCGAGCGCGAGGAGGAAGGCTTCGAGTTTTTCGGCCTGCACCTCGGCTTTGCCGAGCAGGAACTTCGTGCGGCGGATGATGACCTCACGGCGATGCTCGATGTAGCAGCCGATGGCGTCCTTGATGCCAAACACACGCGGGCGGTTGCCATCGATGGCGAGCATGTGGACGCTGAAGGAGGCCTCCAGCTCGGTGTGCTTGTACAAATTGTTCAGCACCACCTGCGCACGTGCATCCTTCTTCAAATCGACGACGAGGCGCGAGTTCTCATCGGACTCGTTTCGCACGCCGCTGATCTCGGGGATGATTTTTTCGTTCGCGAGCTCGGCGATCTTCTTTTCGAGCTCCGCGCGGTTCACGTTGTAGGGGATCTCGGTGATGACGATCTGCTCGCGGTTGCCATTTTCGACGATCTCGGCCTGGCCGCGGATGCGCACGCTGCCGTGGCCGGTTTCCATGTATTCGCGAATGCCCGTGGTGCCCATGATGGTGCATCCCGTCGGGAAATCGGGGCCTTTGATGTGCGCCATGAGCTCCGGCGTGGTGATCGCCGGATTGTCGATCTGCGCACACACCGCATCGACGACCTCGCCGAGGTTATGCGGCGGCATATTCGTCGCCATGCCGACCGCGATGCCGGTGCCGCCATTGACGAGCAGATTCGGAAACGCCGCCGGGAACACGGTGGGCTCGGTGAGACGTTCGTCGTAGTTCGGGACGAAATCGACCGTGTCCTTGTCCATGTCCTGCATCAAAGCGCCGCCGAGGTGCGTCATGCGCGCCTCCGTATAACGCATGGCCGCCGGAGGATCACCTTCCACGCTGCCGAAGTTCCCCTGCGGATCGATCAAGGTCTCCCGCATGGCCCATTCCTGCCCCATGTGCACGAGCGTCGGGTAAATGACCGCCTCGCCGTGCGGATGGTAGTTACCCGAGGTGTCACCCGCGATCTTC
>JAEUHK010000055.1 GCA_016795465.1 Verrucomicrobiaceae bacterium
GCGGGTGGTTTCAAGCCCATGACCGATTTTCCCGATTGGGCGCTGGTGCAGACCATCTGCGCCTTCCGCATCACCTTCCCCGAGGTGGGCATCGTGCTCAGCACTCGCGAGCCCGCGCCGCTGCGCGATGCGCTGGCACCGCTCGGCATCACAATGATGAGTGCTGGCAGTCACACCGAACCCGGCGGCTACACCGGTGCCGGCACGGATGATCTGCACCTCACCGTGCGTGGTCGCCGCGTCGAAGTTGAAGGCAAGGAGGAAAAGGCACGCGCAGAAGGTCAATTCGGCATTGCCGATGAACGCACGCCGCACGGCGTGGCCGAGATGCTTCGCAGCCGTGGCCTCGATCCCGTGTGGAAGGACTGGGACCCCGCGATCCTCGCGGCGTGATTCACTTCACGGTATCCAGAATCTCCTCAAACCGCGTCTTCCACGCTGCGGCACTTGCTTCACGCAGCAGCCACTGGCGGCCTGCCGCGCCGCATTCGACACGCACGGGCATGGGAAGGCTTTCCATGGTCAAAACATCGCGCAGGAGGCTTTCGGCATGGCCAGGCTCGTGCAGCAGACCGGTGATTTCGTGCTGCACGGTCTCGGCGAGACCACCGGAGCGGGCTGCGAGCACGGGCTTGGCAAAATCATAGGCTTCGTAGGCCACCAGACCGAGCGGCTCCCACCACACGGAGGGCGCGATGAGGGCTCGGCACTTGCGCAGGGTCTCATGCTTCGTCTCGCCGCCGATCTGACCGAGGTGGCCGATGTAGGGATTCGTGCGCAAACGCTGCTGCACGAGCGATTCGAGAGGTCCTTCGCCACCGACGAGGAGCTGCGGGGTCTTGTTGCCAAGCTGCGCCCGCAGCGCATCCCAGGCATCGAGCAGCACCGCGATGCCTTTTTCAGGCACGAGCCGGCCGAGGAAAAGGTAGTAACCCGCATCTTCGCTCCGCGGCGCACTCGGCATGGCATCCCACGAATGACGCAGCGTGTGAATCTTCGCCGGATCGATCTGCCCGGCCTGCACGAGTCGGTCTCGCATGAAGTCGGAGATGGCGATCCAGGCCTTCACACTCTTCAACCAGCCGCTGCGACGAAGAAAGCGCAGCATCGTGGCAAACACGGCACTTTTGAGCACCGAGTTTTGCCACACACCCGCCTTCACCTCCGCGAAATCACGACCGTAAAGCCCATCCGGGCACACCTGGCCATTCACGAAGAGCGTACCGCCCACCGAGAACGGCCGGAAGTTGTGCAGATACTGGATGACCGGCACGCGACGCTGCAACGCGGCATGATAAAGCGAAGGCGAGCCAACCGGGTAGATGTTGTGAAACAGCGCGGCCTTCGCGCCACTGGCGTCGAGTGCTTGCTCAAAGGCGGCGCGGCTCTCGCGATTGTAAAACAGGCGCTTCACCTGCCCCATCGTGCTGGGAGCATCCTCGCCCTTCCAAGCGGCGCTGTCGAAGAAGCAGCGACGCATCGGATGTGACTCCGCCAAATGATTGAAGATGCGATCCACGCTCTTCTCCTCACCACCGGGGAAAAGGTATTTGTTGAAGACCTGGAGGATGGGCGTGCTCATGCGTTGTCGAGATTCCTCCGTGCCCATTCTTCAAAGACATACAGCAGCCACACACGCTGGCTGAGCGGCCACGCGGCCTTTGATTCGAGCCTGCTGGAGAAATAGTCGTCACACATCCGCGACACCTGCGAGGTATCGAAAAGCCTGCGTTCGAGGCTTGGGCGGCTTTCGAGCGTGTCACGGATGCGCTGCTGCCACTTTGGAAGGCGCATCCATTTCATCAATGGCAGCGTGAAGGTCTTCTTCTGCCGGTCATCGTAGATCCATGGCGGAAGGAGCTCGCGGAAAGCCTCGCGCAGGATGCGTTTGCCACCGCCGGGCGTGAGCTTGGCCTCGGGTGGGATCGTTCCCGCGAGCGTGAAGACCTCCGCATCGACCAGCGGCACGCGGAGTTCGAGGCTGTGGGACATGCTCGTCCAGTCATTGTCACGCAGCAGCGTGTTCGCGAGGTAGGTTTGCGTCTCGCGGAGCAGCAGTTCATGCAGCCACGAATCCGGGGCATGAACATCAAATCGGGGCTTGGTTGGCATTGATGACGTTTGACGCAGAAGCCGTGCCACCTCTTCGGGAGGCAAAATGCTGCGACCATGCGCCTGCCAGGCCTGCGGGTCGCTTCCTGCGCCGCCAAGCCCGTAAAACAGAGCCTTCCAGCTTGGTTTGCCCTTCATCGAGGTTGGCAAAAGATGATACAATTCACGCATCAGCGGGCCTGCGACCTTAAGCGGCGACTTCGCGGCCAACGCTGCAAGCCGATGGTAATTGTAGCCCGCCCACCATTCATCGGCTCCGAGGCCGCTGAGGGCCACTTTGACCTCGCGAGCGGCGACTTGCGAGACGAGCCAGGTATTCAACGCATCGCCAGTGGGCTGGTCCATGGCATCGAAGTAAGCATCGAGCTTCGATTCGAGCGCGTCGGCACTGAGTCGCTCACGGAAGAACGAGCAGCCGAGATGCTTCGCGGTGCGTTCCGCGGCATCGGTTTCATCGGGCACACCCGCGTCATCTTCGTAACCAATCGAAAAGGCCTTCACGACCTCCTGGCCGCTCTTTCGCATGCACGCGACCAGCAGCGTCGAATCGAGTCCACCGCTCAAAAACACACCCACCGGCACATCCGCCACGAGATGAGCCTGCACGCTGCTCATCACGCCTTCACGCACACGCCGCTGCTGCTCGCGTGGATCGCTGATCCATGCCTCACGGCCCGGCCAGCGAGGCTCAAACCATCGCCGCAACTCAACGCGGCCTTCACACCATTCAAGCAAGTGCCCCGGTGGCAGGCAATGAATGCCTTCGAGCATCGTGCGTGGCACCTGCACGGCTCCCCAGCGTAAAAAGTCAGCCAGAGCTTCCTGCGAGAGCCTCGCGCTGCCACGCAGATGCTTCACGCCGCGCAGTTCGGAGCCGTAGCAAAGGTCACCATCCTCGCTGGCGGACCAGTAGAGAGGTTTGATGCCAAAGTGATCACGAGCCAGCGTGAGCGTGCCGCTTTGCTCATCCCGCCAAGCGATGGCAAACATGCCTCGGAGCCTTGGCAGCACCGCCTCGATGCCATCGCGTGCAATCAACGAGCCAAGCACGACCGTATCGCCGGTGGAGTCGAGATGAGCGTCACCGAGCTCGCGACGCAGTTCGCGGAAGTTGTAGATCTCACCGTTGAAGGTCAGCGTGTATCTTCCATCTCCAAAACGCATCGGCTGCCGACCGTGCTCGCTTAGATCGAGGATCGAAAGCCGTCGAAAGCCCATCCACCAGCCATCACCGAGCGCCCCCGACCCATCATCCGGCCCACGATGGACGATCCGGCTCAGTGCTGCCGATTGCCGGGCACGCTCGTCCTCACGCCAGGGCGTGCGAGAAGAATGAAACCAGCCGAGAAAGCCACACATGAGCAGAAAGGCGGAATGCTACGCCACCTCGATTGCACCGCAAGGTCTCCATCACGCGGTCGTTTGGATCACCCGCATGCTTCGTCACCTTCTCTTCCTGCTTCTCCCCTGCTCTCTTTTCGCCGCCGACCGGCCAAACGTGGTCTTCATGCTCGCCGATGACCTCGGTCAGCGTGATCTCGGCTGCTATGGCAGCACGTTTTACGAGACGCCGAACCTCGACCGCCTCGCGAAGGAAGGCGCGTTGTTTACGAATGGCTATGCCGCCTGCCCCGTGTGCTCGCCCACGCGTGCCGCGGTGCAAACGGGCCGCTGGCCGCAGCGCACCGGTGTGACGGACTACATCGGCGCTGCGCTGAAGCCCGAGCTTTGGAAACGAAACACCATCCTGCTGCCGGCACCGTATGCCGACCGCCTCGCGCACGAGGAAGTCACGATGGGCGAGATGATGAAGAGTGCCGGTTACGCCACCTTCTTCGCGGGCAAGTGGCATCTCGGCCCCGAGGGCTTCTGGCCGGAGAATCAAGGCTACGACATCAACATGGGCGGCATCGACAAAGGCGGCCCGTATGGCCCCGGCAAATACTTCACGCCATACAACAACCCACGTCTGCCCGATGGTCCGCCGGGCGAGCACATCGCCGACCGCCTTGCCGCGGAGACCTGCAAGTTCATCGAATCCAACAAGGACAAGCCTTTCTTTGCTTGCTACGCCTTTTATGATGTGCACACGCCGCTGAATGCGAAGAAGGCACTGGAGGAAAAGTATGCCGCGAAACGGCAGAGGCTCGGCCTTGAGCCCCAGTTTGGCCGCGAAGAGCCTCGTGATGTCCGTCTCGTGCAGGAGCACGTCACTTACGCGGGGATGGTGGAGGCGATGGATACCGCGGTGGGCACCATTTTGAAGAAGCTCGACGAGCTCGGCCTCGCGGAGAACACGATCTTGATCTTCACCTCCGACAACGGCGGCCTCAGCACGAGCGAGGGCTCGCCCACGAGCAATCTCCCGCTCCGTGGCGGCAAGGGCTGGCTTTACGAAGGCGGCATCCGCGAGCCTTTGCTCATCCGCTGGCCTGCGAAATTGAAAGCGGGTCGCGTCATCGACACGCCGGTGTGCAGCATCGACTACTTTGCCACGCTCAAAGACCTCGCCGGAAGCCAAACGAACACCAAGATCGATGGCGTGAGTCTCCGCCCGCTCCTCGAAGGCAGCGGCGATCTGCCAAAACGAGCACTCGCGTGGCATTATCCGCATTACGGCAATCAAGGCGGTGCTCCCGGTGCCGCCATCCGCGAGGGCGATTGGAAGCTCATCCACTGGTTCGAGGATGACCGCGATGAGCTCTACAACCTGCGCGAAGACCTTTCCGAGACGCACAACCTCGCCGCGAAGGACCCCAGCCGCGTGCACGCCATGCTCGCGAAGCTCAAAGCCTGGCAAAAGGATGTCGGTGCCCTCATGCCCACGAAGAATCCCGCCTTTGATGCCTCCCAACCAAACGGCCGCATCGCCGCGGGACCGGCCAAAGGGGGCAAGAAAGCCAAAAAGTGATCCGCAAACACCCGCCTGCCCTGCAATGCGAGCTGGACAGACCGCCGGGCGTTGGATTGAATGCAGCGCATGACTCTCGCCTTCATACCCGGATTTGGAGACGCTCCTTCGGGGGCGCTGGTCGCCTTGCTCGTCACGGCGGGCATTGCCGCCCTCATCCAGAAATCCAAGCTCGCCGCCCTCACCGCCGCGGCGAATGAGGCGCAGGAGAAACTCAAGACTGAGGCCGAGGCCGCTTTGCTAGCCGAGAAAGCCCGCGCCACCGCGGCGATCGGTGAGTTGCAAAACAAGCTCGATACCACCGCGGCCAAGCTGGCCGATGTCGAGCAGCGTTACGCTACCCATCGCGAGGTGTCTGACCGCCGCCTCAACGATGCCTCGCAGCAAATTGCCCGATTGGAGAGTGATCTCGGTGCCACGCGTGAGGTCGCCGCTCAGCTCCCGCCGACACAAGCCCGCATCAAAGACCTCGAAACGGCACTCGCCGCGGAGCACGGCCGCTTTGCCGCACTCGAAAAGGCTGTCGAAGCCCACAACTCCCGTGCCGCCGATCTCGAAAAACGTCTCGCCGAGGCGCAGGCCTTCGGTTTGCGGATGAAGGAGGAATCGGATGCGAAGGAGCTCGAAGTCCATCGCCTCAGAGCCGAGGCCGAAGCCCTCGCAGCGGATGGTGGCATGGAAAACGAGGTGAAAAAGGCTCAGGAAGCCACTCGCGTGGCCGAGGCCAAGATCGCCCAGCTTCAGAAAAACCTCTCCGCCTCCGAGGCACGCCTCGCGATGGTGCAAAAGGAATTCATGACCGCCGTTGGCACCGCTCCGACCGCTGCATCGACTGCACCTTCCAGCAGTGACAAACGCATCCGCGAGCTCGAAGAGAAGATCGCCGCGATGGAGGCCGAGTCACGCAAGAAGGCCCGCGAGGATGGCTACAAGATCGCCGAGCTCGAATACCGCCTCAGCGAGGCTCTCGAAAAAGCTGCCGGCAGTCCACCGCCGCCGCAGGAGCCTTGATGGAGCACCCTTTGCTTCTCAATTCAAAACGCGAAGCCCACGGTCACATGCAGCATGCCGGTGCCTTCGCCGATGCGAGGATCGGGATTGTGGCCGTAATCGACCCGGATGGGACCAAACGGCAGCAAGTAGCGAAAACCGGCTCCAATGCCCTGACGGAAGTCTGTCGAGTAATCAAAGGGCGATGAGTTCTTGCCTTGCCCGAGGCTTCCCACGTCCGCGAAGACCGCGAATTCGAGATTCGAGATGATTTCATACGACAGCTCCGCGCTGAAAAACATCGCCGAGGTGCCGCCGAGAGGTGTGCCGCCCGGCGTGACCGGTCCCAACTCACGCTGCGCAAAGCTGCGCACGCTGTTCGGACCGCCGTTGAACACACGCGAATCAATCGGGATGTCCTTTGCCGCTGCCCCCATGATGCTCGAAAGCTCCAGACACGTCGCAAAGCGGAGCGACTTCGTCAGCGGCTGATACCACGCGCCGCGCAAATCGCTGCGCATGAAGCTCACATTGCCTCCCAGCATGCTCAGCGTCTGCTCCATGCGGCCGGAGAGCATCCAGCCCTTCTTCGGAAGGATCGGGCTGTCACGCCGGTCGAGCAGCACATTCATGCCGATGCTTTCCAAAGTATAGTTGGAGGGCCCGATCTCATTCTTCGTGAGCTTCTTCGTGCTCACCGTGTTCGCCGAGGAGCTGAAAAAAAGGCCGTAACTCAGCGGACCACTCACCCGCCGCACCAGATCAAAACCCAGCGTCGTGCCCAGACGATCATACTCAAAGCGGCTGAACTGCTCCAGCGCCCAGCGTGATGTCAGCGCCCATGGCGAGCCCATCAGCGCCGGATTCGTGTGGCTCACAAAACCAATCGGACCCGCCATGCTGTAGCTCAACTCAGCCGCGAGCGTGTTGCCATGATCACGGAAGTTGGTGTTCTTGTAAGTCACGCCCGCCTGCGCACCGAGGAAGGTATCGAAGCCCACTTCAAAGCCCAGCGTGTGCGGCTGTGTCTCCTCGCCCGTGATGCGGAGCTCGCCCTGCGACTTCGCTGCGTCCAGCGGCACCACTTCCGTGTCGACCAGTGCAAACATCCCCGTGTCCAGCGCACGCTTGAAAACAAAGTCCGCCTCTTCCGCCTCGTAAATCTGCCCCGTCAGCGGCTTGAACCGCGCCGCGAGCACGCGAGTCGCACCACGACTGAATTCCGGATGCGTCACGATCCGCGTGATCCTCACCCGCTCGCCCGGCATCACCGCAAACAGCACATCCACCGCGCCGCCTTTCTTCGACAAAACATAGCGAGCCTCCGTCGTTGCATTCAGCCAGCCATCCTCCGCACACATCGAGCGCAGCCGCTGCTCGATCTGCTGCACGCGGGCTTCGTTGAAGGGCGTGCCGCTTTGCTCCGTCATCAGCGCCTGCATCTCCTTCGCCAAACTCTCCGGCGCACCGTTCAGCGAAGCTGTTCCAAACACAAACCGCGGCCCCGCCACCACCTCCACCGTCACGCCGCGGCGGAACTGCGCATCGTGATCCACCGACGGAATGAGCAGCGCCGTCGCGTTAAGAAAACCCTCCGCCCGCAGGCGACGCTCCACCAGTCCCGCACCTTCCTTCAAATCACCCTCCACCCACTGCGGCAGCTTTTGATCGGCATCCGGCCGCTCCAGCGTCGGCTTCAGCACAAACTTCCGGAGTTCCTCCTCCGGCACCGCGGTGGTGCCTTTCACCACCACCTCGCCCACGCGAAGACGCGTCCCCGCCTTCACCTCCAGCGCGATCTTCGATCCCGCCTCCAGCTTCCACCTTACCTCCGCCTCCGGCCATCCACCGCGGATCAAAAACTGCCGCGTGAAAAACGCGAGATCATCCGCCAGCGGCTCCGCCACCGCCCCGTTGCCATTCAGCGTGAGCTGATCCTTCAGCATCCCCTCAAGCTCCTTCCACTGCGCCTCTTCAATTCCGTCCACGCGCACCGTTGCCGTGCCATGCTTCACTTCAAAGGCCGCGGCGCTCAGACTCGTGAACAGCAGAACAAAGAAGGCCAGAGTGCTCAGTGCCAAGTGTTCAGTGCTCAGTCGGGATCCGCGACAAGCACGCTCAGCACCTCGAAAATCAGCAATCGAATGCTCATCAATCATCAATCGTTCCTGCCTGGTCCACTGAGCACTGAGAACTGAGCACTGAACACTCCTTTTCATCTCGCCACCTCCTCTTCCATGGCTCTCGCCGCCTTCCCAAACCTCAGCAGATAGCCCAGCAGCGCTTTCATGCGGCCGCTTTGCGTGAAACGGCCGGTGAAGCGCACCTTCGGTGTCAGTTCATACATCGCCTGCATGCTGTCGTTCGCGCGGTCACCGCCGCTCGGGTTGAAGGTCATGTGCAGCTTCGGCGGCTCATCGCTCACCTTCTTCTCAGAGTTAAAAAGCTTTCGCCACGTCTCTGATACCACCAGGAAGGCTGCGCGAGCCATCGCCTCGCTCGCCATCTGCGCATTGTCACCGCCCAGCGTCATGCCCGTGCCCAGCATCGTAACGATGTCCGCCTCGCTCATCGGTGGCGAACTCGTAAAGCGGGTCTTCGGATTCGTCGCCTCACCATACACATAGAGAGAGATGTCTGTACTGCCCACACGCGACTCCCCGCGCACATCCAGCTTTGGCGCGAAGGGATTCTCCGGGTTCATCGTCACCACGCCTTTCGTGATCTTCAGCAGGCTGAACGGCAGCTTAATTATGAGCCGGTCCACATTCGCAAAGCCCGTCAGCAGCGGTTTCGCACCTGTGCCGCCCAGTTTTACATCCGCTGAGATCGCGCCATTCACCAAATTGCCTGCCAGCAGCACCGGATCGCGCGTTCGCACCTTCACGTCAAAGCTCCAATCCTTCAGCAGCGGCGGCAGTTCCACCTTCTGCACCGACTTCGCTGTCGAGGCCGGTGGCGGCGGCAGTTTTTCGCCCTGCTTGATGACGCCCATGACATTCGGCAGCAGATTCACCTCCTGGAAAATGCGACCGCGCACCGCCTCCACCACACCGCTGACCTTCGCAGCCTTCAAACCACCGCTGCACGCGATGTCCGCATTCGCACGCAGGCTCGACGTCGGATTTCGAAACACCAGCGCCTCACGCGCCTCCAGCTTCAGATCAAAACGCGGATCATCCGTCTTCGCGACATCGACAGCACCACCGATCTTCACACGACCACCCGCCAGCAACGCCGAAACCTCCTCCAGCCGCACCGTGCGGTCATGCGTGCGCACCCGCACCTTCACCTCGCGCACGCTCGGCAGATCCGCGCTCGCAAAACCCACCTCCGGCACATCCACATCGAGCGCGGAATCGATCAACGGAGCCTTCACCGTGCCTCCAACCTTCGCATTCAGCCGCATTTTCGCCGGAACCGACCTCAAGAGCTCCGGAGCGAGATCTCGCACAAAACTCAAATCACTCTCCGCGAGGTCCAAAGTGGCTTGGATCGGCAAATCGGCCGCCAGAGCCGGTTTGGCCATCAAATCGCGAATCACCACCGGAGCCTCCGCTTTCATCAAAAGCGGCTGCAGCGGCTTTTGATCCACTTTCGCGTCCACGACGAGTTTTCCGCCTTTCAGCACCGTCAAAACATCCACCGCAGCCGGTGAGAAGCTCTTCGGCAGCCCGGGAGCCTTTACGTCTTTCACGTTCAACTTCACCTCCGCATCCTCCAGGCCACGCACCGCGATCTCCGTGCTCAATATCGCCGAAGGCACGTCCTTAACACCCGCCGCCGCGGCCACCTCATGCACCGGCAGATCCTTCGCCTTCAGCACCACATCCAGCGCACTGAGATCAAACGCCGCCTTCGCATGCCCGCTGAGCAACCGCCGGTCCTTCTGATGCAGACTTAACTCGCTCAAATCGGCGCACGTCTCATTCACCACGCCTTTTGTCATGAGCTTCCACGGCCCCAGCACGGCTTGCAGCGACTCCATCGTGGCAGTCGTGCCTTCAAACGCCGTCTTCAGAGCCACATCCGCCGCTTCCGGCATGCCAGGCACCTTCACCGCCTTCGCCTCCAGCATCACATTTCCCTCACCGCGCCACGGCTTCGCATCGCCACGCACATCGAGCTTCGCATTCAAAGCTCCACTCTCGATCACCGGTGCCTTGAACGCCGCCAGCAGCGTGTTCAGCGCCTTCAGCTCCGGCATCTCCACCACGCCATCCACATCAAAACGCCACGGCTGCGTCAAGCCTGCCTTCCCCTTCAATTCCACGCGGTTCCTCTCATCCACGAGCACGCGACAGCTCTCCACCACCACCTCGCCCTTCGCCACCGCCGCCTTCACCTCCACGACCGGCAGCGGAGCCTCGCCCAAGCGTCCATCCTTCACACTCAGCATCATCTCCGCCTCCACATTCATCGGATCATTCACACGCAGCGCCGCCTTGCCCGTCGTGCTCAGCTTCGCCGTCACCGGCTGCTCCAGCGGCGGCAGATTCAGCGTCTTCATAAGCAGCATCGGATCATCCACCGCCACCTTCCACTGCGCCGTCACCGGCATGTCATCCTCCATTCTCATCGCTGCCTTCAAATCGATCTGATTCCCGTCACCGAGGATCAGCGCAGGCACTGTCACCTTCGCTTCCTTGCCATCGAGTGCCAGTTCCACCGCCAGCTTCGGCAATCGATACTGCTCAAAGCCCAGTTCATGGCCATTCACCTGTGCCGCGGCCTTCACCGGCGTCGCGCCGATGCCTTCCGCGCTCGCGTTGATCTCCACCACGCCCTTCACCGGCGGCGGCTTCACCAGAAGCTGCGTCACATCCGCCATCTTCGCCTTCACCACCGCCTTCCACGGCGACTTCATCACATCCTCCGCCAGCTTTGAGTCCACCGACGCCACCACCTCATTCACGCCACGCAGCCCCCTCGCCTCACTCACATGCGCCACGCCATCCTTCACTGCAAACACGGCCGAAACACGATCCAGCATCACGCCAGCCGCCCGCACGTCTGTCACATCCAGTTTGCCATCCACACGCAGCTTCATCGGCACCGACGGATCACCCTCCGCATGCACCTCGGCATTCACCGGGCCGAAAGCCACGCCCGCCGGCATCTTCCAGTCCTGCGAGGTGAAATTCGCCACCTTCACGTCCGCCTTTGTCTGCAACGCACCGCCAAAAATCCCCTTCGCCAGCGCCTCCACCGTCACCGACGCGTTTCCAAGCCCCGCCGCCATTTTCACACTCGCCGCATCCTTCTCCCACTCGCGAAGATCAATCGTCAAAGCACCCAGCTTCGCGCCATACGGCAAATCGAGCCCACGGATCGTCAGTTCGCGTTTCTTCCACTCCACCTCCGCCTTCACGCCCGCCACATGCAGGTCACCCGGCTCCAGTTTGAACTCTGCGCACTCAAACACACCCGGCATGCCCTCGCCGATACGCAGAGTGAGCCCGCGGATCGTCACCACCTTCCCGTCCGCAAGCGTCACGCTCGCATTCACGTTCTCGATGTCGATCACCTCCGGCCACACCAGCGGCGGCGGCTCTTTGGAATCCTCCACCGGCTTTTCCACGGCCGACTCACTCTTTGGCAGCTTCCGCAGGTCCAGCACCGCGTCCACATTCCGCAACGCGACCCGCTTCACCAAGTCTGCCAGCGTCGCACGCGCATCGTAAACCGCCGCAAATTCGCCTACGCTCGCCTTTTCGATCATGAGCCCGCTCGCGGCGATGTTCGTGAGCTTCAAATCCCGCATCACACTGCCCTCCACCTCCCACGTCAGCTTCACTCCCGCCATCTCCGCCCCCATCGGTCCTCCATGCCGCAGCAGGGCTCGCAGCAGCGTCTCGTGAAACACCGCCGCCAGCACCAGCACCGCCACTCCAGCCAGTAACAGCCGCAGCAACCAACGCCGCCAGCGGCGTTTCGGGGGCTTTGACAAAGGGGAATCGGGCACGCTCCTCCGATGCGCCAAGAGAGCAAAAGTTCAATCACGCGCCGCAAACTTTCCGAAGCCGTGTGGCGTTCTAATGCGTATAGAACTGCCAACCATGCGCCCCCTGTTACTTGCTTTTGTTGCCACCGCCGCCCTTGCCCAGAACGAGGCGGACTTCATCACGAACCCTCGCCAGCTCACCTTTGAAGGCCGCCGGGCCGGGGAAGGCTACTTCAATGCCGATGGCACGAAGATGATCTTCCAGTCCGAGCGCGAGAAGGGGAATCCCTTCTACCAAATCTACCTGATGGACCTCGAAACGGGCGATCAGGAGCGCATTTCACCCGGCATGGGAAAGACAACCTGCGCTTGGATCCATCCTGATGGCAAACGCGTGCTCTTCGCCAGCACGCACACCGACGCGAACTCGAAGAAGCTTCAAGAGGCCGAGTATGAGGAGCGGAAGAACGCGAAGGTTCGCAAATACTCCTGGGACTACGACGAGCATTACGAGATCTGGGAATACACGCTCGCCGACAAGAAGCTCAAAAACCTCACCAACACCCGCGGCTACGACGCGGAAGGCGGTTGGTCGCCCGATGGCAAGAAGATGGTCTTTGCCAGCAATCGCCAAGCTTACGAAACGAAGCTCAGCAAAGAGGACGAGGAGCGCCTGAAGATCGACAAACAATACTTCATGGAGATCTACACGGCCGATGCCGACGGCTCGAACGTGAAACGCCTCACGAATGTGCCTGGCTACGATGGCGGGCCGTTCTTTAGCGCCGATGGCCAGCGCATCTGCTGGCGTCGCTTCACGCCGAAGGGCGATGTGGCCGAGGTTTGGACCATGAGTGCCGACGGCAGCGATCAGAAGCCGCTCACGAAGCTCGGCGCGATGAGCTGGGCCCCGTATTTCCATCCCAGCGGTGAGTATTTGATCTTCACCACCAACCTCAACGGCTTCGCCAACTTCGAGCTCTACATCGTCGATGCCGCCGGCAAGCACGATCCCGTCCGCGTGACGAACACGGATGGTTTTGACGGCCTCCCGGTCTTTTCGCCCGATGGCAAAAAGCTCTCCTGGACCAGCGGACGCGCCAGCGGCAGCCAAAGCCAGATTTTCATCGCGGATTGGGATCATGATCATGCCCGCGTCGCTCTCGGTTTGACTCAAACCGTCAATTCAGTCACTCCGGTCAACAAACCCGACCTCAGCACCACAGGCGCAGAAATCGCCGAGGCGGATCTGAAGCAGCACATCTCATATTTGGCCTCAGACGAGCTTGGTGGCCGTCTAACTGGCACGGAGGGCGAAAAGCTCGCCACGCAGTATTTCGCCGATGTCGCGAAGCAGATCGGCCTCGCGCCCTTCGGCGATGATAACACCTACTTCGACAACTTTGACTTCACCGCCGGCGTCGCCCTCGGCGAAGGCAACAAGCTGACGTTGGGCGATGCTGAACTGAAAGTGGAGCAGGATTGGAAACCCCTCTCCTTCTCCCAAAACGGCGAGGTGAAGGCCGCGAAGATCGTTTTCGCCGGCTACGGCATCGAAACGCCCGAATCGGCCTCCATCGAGACCTATTCGAGCTATGCGCATCTCGATGTGAAGGACAAATGGGTGCTCGTGTTCCGCTATTTGCCGGAAGGCATCACTCAGGAGCGGCGCAATGAACTCAGCCGTTACTCCAGCCTGCGCTACAAGGCGCTCACGGCTCGTCAAAAGGGCGCACGCGGCCTCATTGTCGTCAGCGGACCGAATTCCAAAGTCGTGCAGCAGCTCGCGCCGATGACGTTTGATGCGTCGTTGGCCTCCAGCGGCATCGCAGCCATCAGCGTGACCGATGCGGTGGGCAATCAATTGCTCGCAGGCACAGGCAAGACACTCAAGGAACTCCAGGACAAGCTCGACACGGGCGATTTGATGGGCGGCATCGACTGCAAAGGCACGCTCGCGGCGAACATCGTGATCCAGCAGGAGAAGAAAAAGGGCCGCAACGTGCTCGCGGTGCTGCCTTACGGTCAGCAGCCCGATCCCCACGTCGCGCCGCTGATCGTCGGGGCGCACATTGATCATCTCGGGAGCAGCGGCGGCTCGAACTCGCGAGCCAAAGGCGATGAAGTGAACAAGATCCACCACGGTGCCGATGACAATGCCAGCGGTGTCGGTGGCGTGCTCGAAATCGCCCAGTGGCTGGCCGATTTGAAGAAGCAGGGCAAACTCACGCTGAAGCGCGACATCATCTTCGCCGCGTGGAGCGGCGAGGAGCTTGGATTGCTCGGCAGCAATCACTTCGTCGAAGCTTACGCCAAGATGATCAAGGGCGACGCCAACGCGAAGCTCACCGGCATGTTCGCCGCCTGCCTGAACATGGACATGATCGGCCGTTTCCAGAAAGCGCTCGTGCTTCAGGGCCTCGGCAGCAGCTCGCTGTGGGCAAAGGAGATCGAAAAACGCAATGCGCCCATCGGTTTGCCCATCACCACGCAAAACGACGCCCATCTGCCGACGGACAGCACCGCGTTCTATTTGAAGGGCATCCCCACGCTGAACGCCTTCACCGGATCGCACGCCGACTACCACATGCCGAGCGACACGGCGGAGAAGATCGACTACCCGAACGCCGCGAAGATCACCAAGCTCATGGGACTCATCGCCCGCGGCATCGCCACCGCCGACGCCGCGCCGGATTACATCGCCATGGAAGCCCCGAAGAACTCCGGCGTGCGCACCGGCCTGCGTGCGTATTTGGGCACGATTCCCGATTACGCCCAAGGCGATACCAAAGGCGTCAAACTCAGCGGCGTGTCCCCCATCGGCCCGGCGGCGAAAGCGGGTGTGAAAGCCGGCGACATCATCATCAAACTCGGCGGCAAGGACATCGCGAACATCTACGACTACACCTATGTGATGGGTGACCTCAAGATCGGCAAAGAGACCACCATCACCGTCCAGCGCGATGGCAAGAGCGTGGAGTTGAAGATCACGCCGGGGTCGCGCGACTAAGCCCACATCACGAGACCGTCCAACCGCCATCCACCGCGAGCACCTGCCCGGTGATGAATCTCGAATCAGGGCTCAGAAGCAGCAGCGCGGCGGCATCGCAGTCCTCGGGATGGCCGATGCGGCCACCATCGAGAGGTTGCTTGGCCTTGATGAACGTCATGATCTCGTCGTTTCCAGCTGCGCGTTTCGACATCGGCGTCTCGACAAGGGCAGGTGCGATGACGTTTACGCGAATGTTGTGCGGCGCGTAGTAGGCGGCGATGGACTTGCTGAAGCCGATGATGCCCGCTTTCGCGGCGGCGTAGGCGTGCGATCCAAAATACTGCGGCGATGGCGACCAACCGAGCACGCTGGCCATGTTGAGGATGACGCCTCCCCTGCCCTGTTTGAGGAATTGGCGCACGGCGGCGCGATTCGAGAGCACGACGGACTTCAAATTGAGGTCGAGTGTGTAGTCGAGACCTTCATCGGTGAGCTCGTGCAGGGCTCCGTCGCCTTTCGAGCGTCCGCTGCCGCCCGCGACGTGGTAGAGGGCATCGAGTCGGTCAAACATCGCCACCGCTTGCTCGGCTGCTTCTGGCGTGGCAGCATCGGCGGCGAAACCACGGGCCTGCGGGCCGAGTTCGGCCAAAGCGGCATCGACATTCGCCTGCGTGCGGCTGGTGACGACGACGTTCGCTCCGGCGGCGACGAGTTTTTTCGCCGCGGAGAGGCCGAGGCCGGTGGTGCCGCCCATGATGACGATGTTTTGGCCAGAGAGGGAGTCCATGATGCGTGATTCGTGATGCGTGAATCTGAGAAGAGCACCGAACGTGGTTCACGCATCACGAATCACGCATCAGTTGAACAAGCCGCGCACTGCTGCACGTTCACTGCCGACCATGAACACCCGCCGCGCCTTCGTCCGCAACCTCTCCGCTTTGGCTTTTACCGCTCCGTTGTTGGCGGAAACGCCGAAGAAGGGCAAGAACACGATCTGCTACTTCACGAAGCACCTGCAGGGGCTGAGCTTTGACGAGATCGCCAGCGTTTCGGCCGAGATGGGCGTGGATGGCATCGAGGCACCGATCCGTCCAAAGGGCCACATCGAGCCCGAAAAGGTCGTCGATGAACTGCCGAAGTTCATCGACGCGCTGAAGAAGCAGGGCCTCGAAATGACGATCATGACCTCCGGCATCAACGAGGTGAGCGCGGAGCAGCGCACGGAGGAGGTGCTGCGCACAGCGGCAAAGCTCGGCGTGAAGCGCTTCCGCATGAACTACTTCAAATACGACCTGAAGCAGCCGATTTGGGACCAGCTCCAGGCCGTGCGGCCAAAGATCAAAGACCTCGTGGCGCTGTGCAAAGAGATCGGCATCCAACCACTGTTTCAAAACCACAGCGGGAAGGACTACTTCGGTGCGCCGGTGTGGGACATCTACTCGATCATGCGCGAGTATCCGGCGGCGGACTTCAGCTTCTGCTTCGACATTTTGCACGCCACCTGCGAAGGCGGCAAATCGTGGCCACTGGAGTTCAATCTCGTGCGTGACCACCTCGGCGCGGCCTACTTCAAAGACTACAAGTGGGAGGGCCGCAAGATGGTCACCTGCCCGCTCGGCGAGGGCCAGGTCGAGCCCGAATACGCGAAGATGCTCATGAAGACCGGCTACAGCGGCCCCATCTCGCTGCATGTCGAGTATCTCGAAGGCAACGCGAAGGACCCTGCCGTGCTGAAAACCTTCCGTGAGGCGCACGCACGTGACATTGCCACGCTGCGGAGCTGGCTCGCCGCCTGATTGGTGCCATGGCCGATGCCACGCCCACTGCTCCGCGAGGTCGCGGCGCTGCTGTGAACCCGGAGCAGCGCTTCGCGAGCCTGCATCTGGAGTATGATGCGGGCGAGGCACCGGAGCGTGTGCCGACGAAGTTCTTCCTCGATCATTCGAGCACAATCATCTCGCGCCACAGCAGCCCCGATCTACCTTTTGAGGCCAGCTTGAATCCCTACCGCGGCTGCGAGCACGGCTGCGCCTACTGCTACGCCCGGCCCACGCACGAGTATCTCGGCTTCTCCTCCGGCATCGACTTCGAAAGCCGCATCATGGTGAAGGAGGACGCCCCTGCCCTGCTCCGTGCCGAGTTGCTCAAGCCAGGCTACAAACCGGTGACGCTCTCGCTCAGCGGCGTCACAGATCCTTATCAGCCTGCGGAGAAGCGACTGCGCATCACGCGAGGCTGTCTCGAAGTGCTGGCAGAGGCGCGGCATCCCGTGGTGCTCATCACGAAGAATCATCTCATCACGCGTGATGTGGACCTTTTGAGCGAGCTGGCCCGTTTTAATGCCACCGCAGCCTACATCTCCATCACCACGCTCGATCCCGAGCTGGCGCGGAAGCTCGAACCGCGTGCCTCCAGCCCCGCGATGCGGCTGGAAGCCATCCGCACGCTACGCGCGGCAGGCATTCCGGTGGGCGTGAGCTCCGCGCCGATCATCCCGGGCCTCAATGACAGCGAGATCCCGAAGATCATCGAGGCCGCCGCGGCGGCGGGAGCGCAGTTTGCGGGTTACACAGTTGTGCGCCTGCCCTTTGCCGTGAAGGACATCTTCGCCGCATGGCTCGATGAGCACTTTCCCGGATCGAAGGACAAGATCCTCGGCCGCATCGCCGAGACGCAGGGCAAAACGATGTCGCACGGTGATTTCGGCACGCGATTGAAGGGCGAGGGCATCTGGAGCCAGCAGATCGCGGCCCTTTTCAAGACCAGCCTGCGCCGCGCCGGCATGCTGCATCGCCGACCTGATCCCACGACGGAGCATTTTCGCCGTCCACGCGATCCGAGCGGGCAATTGGAGCTTTTCTGAGCTATCGACCCGCATGCCTCCACCTCCCACCACCCGCACCGGTCTGGCCCGCGCCTTGTCCAAGCTCGGCTTCTGCTCGCGCAGCCGTGCCGCCGAGCTCATCCGCATGGGCAAGGTCAGCGTGAACCGCGTCGTGCGGAAGAACCCCGAGTTCCCCGTGGTGCTCGGCAAGGACATCCTCGTCATGGACGACGAGAGCATCAATGCGGCGAAGCAGATCTATCTCATGCTCAACAAGCCGCGTGGCCTCGTCACCACCGCGTCCGATGAGCAGGGACGCGACACCGTTTTCAGCTGCTTCGAGGGCGCGAAGCTCCCGCATCTCTCGCCCGTGGGCCGTCTCGACAAGGCCAGCGAGGGCCTGCTGCTCTTCACCAATGACAACGTTTGGGCGGATCACATCACGAACCCTGCCACCGGGCTCGACAAGACCTACCACGTGCAAATCGAAGGCCCTGTCGATGAAACGCAGCTCGCCCGCCTGCGCCGCGGCATCCACGATGAGGAGGTCGGCCCGCTCGTGGCGAAGGCCGTGAAGATCCTGCGCACCGGCGAAAAGAACACCTGGCTCGAATTCACCCTCGACGAAGGCCGCAACCGCCACATCCGTCGTTTGCTGGAAGCCCTCGAAATCGAAGTCCTCCGCCTCATCCGCGTGAAAATCGGCCCGCTGGAGCTTGGGAACCTTCCCAAAGGCAAATGGCGGGAGTTATCGAAGAACGAGGTCGCCAGGCTGCGCCCGATCGACTCCCAAAGGCGGTAAGAGCGCCCATCTCACAGCCGCACGCGCAGCGCCGGCTGCTCGGCTGGCGTGCGCAGGTCCACCTTGATGAGACCGTAGTCCAGCAGGCCGGGCTGCGGTTGATTGGCGGCTGGGATTCGGAAAAAGAGCAGCCGCCGGTCTTCTCCTGGCACGGACTGCACCACCCCGCCCTGACGCAGCACCCGCAGGTGCTTGCTCACGCCATCGAAGTCCCGCTGCATCAGCTCCGCCACCTGGGTGGCACACATGGGCCCGTGCTTCACCAGCAGTTTCACCATCTCCCACCGCAAGGGATTGCCCAGCGCCGCAAAGAATCGCGGTGCCGTGGAAGTGGCGGCTGTGGGGAGGGCCGTCGGCACCGTCACTGAGGACGCCGGTGGCGTTGGAGGAGAACCCGGATCGTTCATGCGGCGCATTCAAAACGTTTCGCGTGACCAAAACAAGCTCAATCACGACCTTATTTGGCGGATGATTGACGAAAAACACGTCAACGTTGACCTAATTTGGCGGAAGATTGAGGTCCAAAACGTCAATGTTGATCTCGCAATGGTCAACGTCGGAGAAATTGGGCGGACTTTTGACCTCCTAAACGTCACGATTGACCATTTAAACCTCAACTTCGGAGAAATACGGCGGAAAGTAATGCTTCAAACGGGCATTTCGGAAACACTAAGCGGATAAATGAGGCTTTTTCGAGTTCTCCCCAGCTCTTCCGGCAGTGAGCTGACGACCCTCATGCCGACCGACACGCTCGAAGCCCGAAGGGCTTCCGTCATGCAGCCCAGGGTTCGCAGAACCCTGGGTTCAAGAAGCGTCCCCTGACCTCTCGAATGGCATGGAACCCTGAAAGGGTTCCGTCACTCGTGCGTCGTCGAGCCTTCGCGACCTGACGGAACCCCGTTGGGGTTCGCACTCGGTCAGGCGGGTGTTTCACCGCGATTCCCAGGGTAGCGCTTCGCGCAACCCTGGGCTGCATGACGCAAGGCCGTTGGCCTTGGGGTGCCGCGTCTACAAATCGAGAGGGAATGAACTCAACATCTCCTCACTCCAATATCTCCGATCTAACACAGCCCAACTCCGCACAATAAGGTCTCTTTCTTCTACGGGCTCGGCAATGAACGGCATATTCAGGATTCTCGCCTTCGGGCTTTTGAGCTGCCTGTCAAAAATGCTCTTTTCCCGTCCCTCGTGAGACCAAATAAGAACCCCATCAAGCAGCGGCTGTTTATACAGCCATTCGGAAATGCTTTGCTGAACATGGCGGTCGATCTGGCCAAACAGAGTCAGGCCTAGGAGATTGATTTCGTTTTCAGCACTTTGGGCAAACTTCTTCGTCACGTCCGCCAACCATTTACTTACTCCGACATCGATTCCATGCACATGTCGCGACACATCTACAGGCCGGTTTTTCGCCTCTAAATTGATCCACATGTCTGTGCCCTCGAGTTTAAAACGCCAATCAATGTCCTCAGGCCCCGAATGCATCTTATGTCTTGGCTTGATCTCAACTGCTGAGCGAAACCTTCCAAGCCACCACAATTCATTGAGTGCATTCAAATGATGTGCCGGAGTTCGAAGATAGAATTTGAGATCCTCGTCGCGGAGCCACGCCTCAGATAAGAGGCTCCTAGCAAGCTCCGATACAATGGACAAAAACCGGAGGTTGCCCCGATCCAACAATGATCCGCCGACTGAGGTGGCTCGCTTGTCTTGACTGTTCTTGGCGTTATCGACACTGAACTGTGTCTTTCCAAAGGAATACTCAACTAGAGGAATCGATTTGCCCGAAGCAAGATCTGTGAGCCCCGAATGCTCTGCGCGAGGAACAAAGGTCTCAAAATCCAGCCATCTGATGTCCTCCATTAGCCATATAGCACGCTGGCGTGCCTTTGTTGAAGGCACGCCAGACAGTACAAGCAGTTTGAAGATGTTATCTTCGTCGATCACACGTGAATCGGATGCCCCTTGGCCACTTCGGTGGCTTCTTTGACCATCTCACTGAGGGTCGGATGGGCGTGGATGGTGGCTTCGATTTCGTCCCAGGTGGCTTCGAGGTTCATGGCGAGGCCGATTTCGGCGATCATCTCGGTGCTTTCGCTGCCGATGATGTGGGCGCCGATGATTTCACCGTGCGGCTCGCCGTAGAGGATCTTGACGAAGCCTTCCGGCTCGGCGGCGGCGAGGGCCTTGCCGCTGGCGACGTAGGGGAACTTGCCGACCTTGAACTTGAGGCCCTTTTCCTTCGCCGCACGCTCGGTGAGGCCGATGCTGGCGACCTGCGGATGGCAGTAGGTGCAGCCGGGGAAGATGCCGACTTTCTTGGGCTTGTGCTTGGTGAACATGCCTTCGACGGCCTGCACGGCCTCGTAGCTGGCGACGTGGGCGAGCCAGGGCGGCCCGATGATGTCGCCAGCACCGTAGATGCCTTTGACGGAGGTTTGGTAGCGGTCGTCGGTTTGCAGCCAGCCACGGTCGGTGAGCTTCAATTCGATGCCGCCGGGCAGCACAGGGGCCACGCCGATGGCGACGAGGGCCACATCGGCCTCGAGCGTTTCAGTGGCAGCGCCTTCGACGGTGATTTTGACGCTCTTGCCGTCCTCGGAGGTGCCGGTGACCTTCGTGTTGGTGAGGATGCGGATGCCGGCCTTCGTGAGGCTCTTTTCCAAAGTCTGGCTGACCTCGGTGTCTTCCACAGGAAGAATGTTCGGCAGCATTTCAACGACGGTCACCTTGGTGCCATATGCATTGAAGAAGTAGGCAAACTCGATGCCGATGGCACCTGCTCCGATAACGATGACGCTCTTCGGCTGCTTTTCGAGGGTCATGGCTTCCTTGCTGCCGATGACGGTGGTGCCGTTGAAGGGGAAACCGGGCATCGGGCGGCTCTTCGCGCCGGTGGCGATGAGGATGTTCGCGGCGTCATGGGTCTCCTTTTTGCCATCAGCAGCGGTCACTTCGACCTTGCCAGCGGCGGGGATGCTGGCGGTGCCTTTGAGGTAATCGACCTTGTTCTTCTTGAAGAGGAATTCGATGCCCTTGTTGAGCTTGTCACTCACGCCGCGGCTGCGGCCGATGACCTTGCTCCAGTCGTAGCTCAGGCCTTCGACCTTCAAACCGAACTCCGCGGCACGGTGGGCGAGGGTGTGGTAAAGCTCGGCGTTCTTCAGCAATGCCTTGGTGGGAATGCAGCCCCAGTTCAGGCAGGTGCCCCCGGCGCGGTCGTTTTCGACGCAGGCCACTTTTTTGCCGAGTTGAGCGCCGCGGATGGCGGCAACATAGCCCGCAGGGCCGCCGCCGATGACGATGAGATCGTAGTTCATGAGTGAGAGGATTCTTGGGGGTGGAATTTGAGAAAAGCGCTGCCGGGGCTGCTCTTCAACCGCAGATTTCCAGCGGACGAAAAGCGCTGTGAGTCATCAAGCGGTGCGGCCGCAGCACTGCTTGTATTTTTTGCCGCTGCCACAGGGGCACGGATCATTGCGGCCGACGTTTTGGAACTTCGACTGCTTTGAAGGTGGTGTGCGTTGCGGGATGATGAGACGTGGGCTGTTGTCAGCAGGAGCCGCAGGCTCTTCCTCCTGCTCGACCTGACGGGAGCGGCGTTGCTGAGGCTCGGGAGCACTCTCCTCGGCTCCGCCGCCGGTGGTGGAGGCCTGGAGGGCCATCTGGGCGAGGAAGGCCTCGAAGGCGGCGAGCTGCTGCGTGCTGCGGAAGAGGTTTCCAAGCACCTCGCCGTTGATGTTGCGCATGAGCTCGGCGAACGCGCCGAAGGCTTCCTGCTTGAATTCGATCAGCGGGTCCTTCTGACCATGCGTGCGGAGGCTGACGCCTTCTTTGAGGGCATCGAGGGCGTAGAGATGCTCCTGCCAGAGGCGGTCGATGGCGTTGAGGAGGATCATCTTCTCAATCTCCTGCAACGCGGTGGGATTGCCGCCCTCCACCTTGACGTCGTATGCATGGAGGATGCGCTCTTTGATGAATGCCACGTTGCCTTCATAGTCACGGCTGGCGAAGTCGGCGTCCTCGGCTTTCAAACCGATGGGGAAGGTGGTGTTGATCCAGTGGATGAGGCCGTCGTAGTCGGGCACTTCGTTGGATTTTTCCGCGGGGACGAACTCGCCGATGCGGTCGCGTATGCCCTTCTCGACGGCATCATTGATGAGGATGCGGGTGTCGTTGCTATTCAGAACGTCATTGCGCCATTCATAGACGACCTCGCGCTGCTGGTTCATGACGTCGTCGTATTCGAGGACGCGTTTGCGCCAGACGTAGTTGCGCTGCTCGACGCGTTTCTGGGCGGTCTCGACGCTGCGATTGAGCCAGGGATGCTGCAATTCCTCGCCCTCCTTCATGCCGAAGCGCTCCATCATCTTCGTCATGCGCTCGGCGGCGCCGAAATTGCGCATGAGGTCGTCTTCAAAGCTGAGGAAGAACTTGCTCTCGCCCGGATCGCCCTGACGGGCGGAACGTCCGCGAAGCTGGCGGTCCACGCGGCGGGACTCGTGACGCTCGGTGGCGAGCACGAAGAGACCGCCGAGCTCGGCGACGCCTTCGCCGAGTTTGATGTCGGTGCCACGACCGGCCATGTTCGTGGAGATGGTGACGGCTCCGCGATGTCCGGCACGGGCGACGATTTCGGCCTCCTGGCGGTGGTACTTCGCGTTGAGGACGTTGTGGACGATCTTTTGCAGCTTCAGCATGCGCGAGACCATCTCGGAGGCCTCGACGCTGGCGGTGCCGACAAGGACGGGCTGACCTTTGGCGTGGAGTTCCTTGATGAGCTCGATGACGGCGTTGAATTTCTCGCGGCGGGTCTTGTAGATGCTGTCGTTGTGGTCCTTACGCTTCACCGGGCGGTTGGTTGGGATGGTGAGCACGTCGAGGCCGTAGATGTCATTGAACTCCGCCGCGTCGGTTTCGGCGGTGCCGGTCATGCCGCCGAGCTTTTGATAGAGGCGGAAGTAGTTCTGAATGGTGATCGTGGCGAGTGTCTGAGTCTCGGCATCGATGTGGACGCCTTCCTTGGCCTCGACGGCTTGATGCAAACCATCGCTCCAACGGCGGCCGGGCATTTTGCGGCCCGTCTGCGCATCGACGATCATGACCTTGTTGTCCTCGACGACGTATTCGACGTCCTTTTCATACAGCGTGTAGGCCCGCAGGAGCTGGCTGATCTGATGAATGCGCTGACCTTGATGCGACAGGCGGTCCTGGGTCTCGTTTTTCTTCTGAATCTTCTGCTGGTCGCTGAGCGAGGCATCGCCGTCGATCTCGCTGTAGATGGTGGCGATGTCCGGCAGCACGAAGGCGTCGGGATCGTCGGGATTGAGGAAGGTTCGGCCCATCTCGCTGAGGTCGGCGTCGTGGCTCTTTTCCTCGATGGAGTAGTAGAGCTCCTCCTTGAGTTTGAAGTATTCGACCTTCTGCGTGTCTTGGTAGAGGGCGAGCTCGGCCTTTTCCATGTCGCGGCGCAGCTCGGGGTCCTCCATGCAGCGCATGAGGGCGCGGTTCTTCGGCTGGCCGAGGTGGACTTGGAAGAGCTTCTTGCCTGCGATGTCGTGCTCGCCTTTCGCGGCGTGCTCCTTGGCCTCGGTGATGATCTTGGTGCAAAGCGTGGTCTGGCGGCGGACGAGCTGCTCGACGAGCGGCTTGTAACGCTCATAATGATGCGAGGACTCGGCGACCGCGACGGGGCCGCTGATGATGAGAGGCGTGCGGGCCTCGTCGATCAGGACGGAGTCCACTTCGTCCACGATGGCGAAGTAATGACCGCGCTGCACCTGCTGCTCCTTGCTGGAGGCCATGCCGTTGTCACGCAGGTAGTCGAAGCCGAATTCGCTGTTCGTGCCGTAGGTGATGTCGCAGCGGTATTGCTCGGCGCGGATGTGGCTGGGCTGGTCGTTTTGAATGACGCCAACGGTGAGGCCAAGGAATTTATAAAGGTGCCCCATCCACTCGCTGTCGCGGCGGGCGAGGTAGTCATTGACCGTGATGACGTGAACGCCGCGGCCGGTGAGGGCGTTGAGGAAGACGGGGAGCGTGCCGACGAGCGTTTTACCTTCACCGGTGGCCATTTCGGCGATCATACCGCGGTGCAAAGCAATGCCGCCGATGAGCTGCACGTCGAAATGGACCATGTTCCACTTCAGCGGCGTGTCGCAGACCATGATGTCGCTGCCGGAAAGGCGGCGGGCGGCATTCTTCACGACGGCGTAGGCCTCGGGAAGGATGTCGTTGAGCATCTTCTGCTCGATCTCGGCGAACTTGGGCTGGATTTCGTTCCAGGCGTCGCGAGCGCGGTCGATGCGGGCTTTTTTATCCTCCAAGGAGGCGGAAGCCCAAGCAGCCGGCGCGAGGTAGTCATCGGCCAGCGAGCCGAAATGGGTCTTCAAAGCCGAGAAGTAGGGCGCGATGCCCTCCAGCGAGGCATTGACCGCCTGCTCATCGGCGATGCGCAAAGCCACGCCACCAAGGAACGGGGGCGTGTGGAAAGCGCGGAACTGCTGCTGCCATTTCGTCACGCGGTCGCGGAGGGCCTGTTCATCCTGCTGCTGGAGCTGCTCTTCGAGGCGGTTGATCTCGGCGACGACGGGCTGGAGCTTGCGCACGGTGCGCTGGTTCTTTGAGCCGAGAATTTTCTTGATGATCCAATTGAACATGAGAGCGAGGGAAAGGGAAAAGGGCGCGGAACATGGAGCGGGCAAAGCCGCGTGCAAGGACCGTTCCGCGATGGTGTCGCCTCAAGGCGTGCCGGGTGGCCGTTTGGGCTTCGTGATGAAGGCCTCGGCCAGATAATGCGGAATCAGCGGGCGGGCGATCAGTTCACGCAGCTCCGCTTCGGGCAAAGCGGCGACGATTTGCGCCAGTTTGACGGCCTTCGGACGCGTCTGAACGACCTGCGGCAGGCCGAGAGGCAGCTGCGGGTCGAAGGTGAGCCACGGCGAGCCATCCGAGCACCGCTCGCGGGCGACCTCGGGAGACACGGTTTCGATCTCGGGCATCAAACGACCGTTTTTCACCTCGGCGAGGTAAAAGCTCTGCCGCCGGGCATCGCCGATGACGCGGTAGTGTGAGGGCATTTCGACATTCGGAGCCGCCAGCGAGGACCAACCGGCACACCAGACGCCCCGCGAAAGGGCGATCCCTTGCGCCGCGGCGATGGCGATGCGGACGCCCGTGTAGGAGCCTGGTCCGTTCCCGATGACCACGCCGGTCAGCGCGTCTCCGGCCGCTGCCAAAGCTTCCTGCAAAGGGGCGAAGACGCGGGCATTGTGCGACCTTTCCGACTGAAACGAGGCCTCAAAACGCACCTCCGCACCACAGACGACCGCGAGGCTGCCGTGAGCGGCCGAAAGATCGAGGGCAAGGAGGGTGGCGGGCATGAAATGGGGCGGGGCTGAAATGTCAGACCAACGTTAAAGAAAATGCTTGGGAAATGCAGGGCGTTCTGTTATGCAATCCCTTTCCGACTGTTTTTTTGCGACGCCACCCTCCGCATGCCCTTCGAATTTTGTTCCCATCTCTCTCCCGTCCGCTGGACCTGCTCCAAGGCGCTGAGTCTGCTGGTCTTGATCGCCTCCTTTCCGGCCTCCGCCGCTGACAGTGTGGTCCAACTCGCCCAACGCGAGGCCATGAAACGCCAGATGCGGGTCGATTCGACCGGCGCAGACCTAAAGCGAGCCTCCGATTTGGTGATGGAAGGCAAGACCGAAGAAGCACTCACCCTTCTCGAATCTCTATATCAAGCCCTTCCGGAGGCCCCACTGACTCAGGAAGCCCGCAGCGTGACCAAGGCTGGCTATCTTTCCGTGGGCTGCATGCGCTCCGAAGAGCTCATGGCCGCCGGCAAACGCCTGGAAGCCGATGCTCTGCTTGAAAAGCTCCTCAAAGTGTCTCCGAACGACCAGCAGGTGCTCGACCTCCAAAAGCGCTTCGCCGATCCCGATCGCTTTCCGCCTGCCCTCACCGCCGAGCACATCGAAAACGTCCGCAACGTCCAAAGCCTCCTGCTCAAAGGTAATTCGGCAGTCGAGATTGGCGACTACGACCTCGCGATCCGCCTTTACCAGGATGTGATTCGCATCGACTCCGCCAACAGTGCCGCCCGCCGTGGCATGGAACGCGCCGAACGTGAGAAGGCCCGCTATTTCGACGCCGCGCGTGATCAACAGCGATCCAAAATGCTCAATGCCGTCTCTCAGACATGGGAGGAGCCTGTGCCACCCTCCTCCGCTGAGCTAAGCGCCTTGTTTGGTGCCCGAGTGCAGGCCTCCGCCATCAAATCAGGCGGCCGTGACAGCATCGTGGACAAGCTGCGGAACTACCGCATGCCCAAGGTGGAGTTCCAGCAGGCCACCATCGTCGAAATCCTCGAACTCCTGCGCCTCCGCAGCCGTGATCTGGACCCGCAGGGCAAAGGAGTGGATTTCGTGCTCAACGTTCCAGACGATTCACGTCAGCGGCAGATCACTCTGACACTGACAGATGTCCCCTTGGAGGAAGTTCTGAGATATGTGTGTGAGGCAGCATCCGTCACCTACCGGATCGAAGAGCATGCCGTGATGATTTCCTCGCTCAGCGAGAAGAATGCGACGCTGGTCACACGCAGTTTCCGGGTGCCGCCGGATTTCATCCAAAACAGTCCTGTGGCTGCTGCAGCGCCCGCGGGAGGAGATCCATTTACCCCGCCCGCTGCCACAGGCGGAGGCCTTACCCTCAGGCGCATGGGAGCCAAGGAATTCCTCGAAAGCCGTGGGATTCCCTTCCCAGATGGTGCCAGTGCCAGTTTCTCCGGCAGCACGAGCACCCTAGTCGTGCGCAATACCGCCACGAACATGGAAATGGTCGAAAACCTCGTGGATCTTGCTGCCAAGAGCAGTCCGAAGATGGTGGTGGTAAGCGTGCGTATGCTGGAGGTCGCACAGAAAAACCTCGATGAGCTTGGGTTTGACTGGCTAATGAGCGGCGCAGGCTTCAATGGCAACAACGTATTTACCGGTGGAGGCACGGTAGGGAGCGGCACCCCTTATTCGCCAGCGAATTATCCCTTTGGAGGCAATGCAATTCTTCCGGCTGTTGTTTTGAATGCGACCCAAGCCTTGCCGCCGCAAACGGTAGCCTCCGCAGTGGGTGGCCCCCTGCCTTTGGGGGTGCCCCCTGTCAATGGGGGGGGGGGAGGTCCGATTACCGCAGGAAATCGCTCAGGTGGTTTTGCAGTAGGTCAAAATGACCTGTCGAGGTTGCTGGAATCAGGTTCCGCCACGGCAGCCCCTAGCGTGGCTCCTGGGATTTTGTCGGTTGCTGGGGTATTTACCGATCCGCAGTTTCAGACGGTCCTCCGGGGATTGGCGCAGAAGAAGGGCCTAGATGTTGCCGTGAGTCCTAGCGTGACCACGAAAAGTGGTGCCAAGGCTACAGTGGAGATTACACGGGAGTTCATTTACCCGACGGAGTTTGACCCCCCCCAACTCCCCCAAGGAAACACAGGGGGGGCGCCCATTGCCACTCCGACAACACCAACAGCCTTTGAGATGCGCAAAACCGGCGTGACTTTGGAGATTGAACCTGTGGTATCGGACGATGCCCGGACAGTGGAGATTATCCTAGCTCCTGAGGTGGTCGATTTCGAGGGATTTGTGAATTATGGAAGCCCAATCAATTCTCCAAGCAGCACTTCTTTTCTCCGAGCATCCGGAGTGCTTGTTCCCCTCAGCCAATCTGAGCAGCTCATCACCCCAAACAAAATCCTCCAGCCCGTCTTCAAGTCTTCCAAGGTCTCCACGGCCGTTAAAGTCTGGGACGGGCAAACGGTCGTGCTGGGAGGCCTGAAGCAGCAGGAATATACCATCGTGGATGACCAAGTGCCACTGCTTGGCGACCTGCCTTTCGTCGGCCGTCTGTTTCGCACGCATGTCAAGCAGACCAACACCAAGAACATCATCATTTTTGTGACGGTGAACGTCATTGATCCCTCCGGGCAGAAGGTCAATCCTGACACGGCCAGTGTCAGCCAGTGACGGGAAGCCGAGGACTGACTTTTCCAGAGCTGCCGCTGGAAATACAGAACCTCCCCCGTATCATCGTGCCATGTTCTCAGGCCCCCACGCCAGATTTTCGCTGTTTTTGGCATCTATTGCTCTCATGACGACGCCGCTCGCTGGCCAGGAGGCACCTCCGCCCGCGCCGCCGCCTCCGGGCGCTAAAATGCCCATCCCCGACGATGTCCTCGGAGATGAGCATGTGCGCGAGGAGTTTGGGGTGAATGTCTTTACCACGCCCTCCATTCGCAAGCTGTTCGACATGCTCAACAAGATCGGAAAGCTCAAGTATGATGAGTTGAAGCGTCCGTTTTCCGACAAGACGCCTGCCGATCGCGTGATCGTCTCACTCGGCCTCGGCACGCTGATCGCAGATGGCTTTTTGATCGTGCAAACGGAGAAGGTCGACGAGATGGAGTTCGTCGGTCGCGCGATGATCAAATACGGCAAGGCTCTCGGAGCTGGCGGCCGGATGAACAAACACACACAAAGTCTCTTCGAGCACAGCCTGCGTGGTGAATGGGATGACCTCAAAGAGGAACTCGCACGCACCCAGGCGGACGTCGAGGCAGAAATGGTCATGCTGCGGGATGTCGATATTGCCCATCTCATCAGTCTCGGCGGCTGGCTGCGTGCGCTGGAGATCTCGACGAAGACCATCGCCATGGATTACACGGAGGAAAAGACCCGTCAGCTTACGCGACGTGATATTGTCGAATACTACCTTGGTAGCCTCGACAGCCTCCATCCCTCACTTTTGAAAAATCCCAATCTCATCGAACTGCGCAAAGGCATTCAGGAACTCATGCCCATGGTGGATCAGCCTGAAGGAAAAGCCCTGACACACGACGAGATCAACAAGCTCAGCGAAAAAGCCTCCATGCTCTCGCACATCATCACGGATAAGATGAAGGGCTGATCCCCTGACCAGCCCATCATACGCCCATGTCCAGCCCCACACCGGATCAACGTCAACAAATCGCCAACTGGGCCGCGGAAGGTGCCACCCTGAACCAGATTCAGGACCGTTTGCGCACCGAGCTCGGCATCACGCTCACCTACATGGAGACCCGCCTGCTCGTGCTCGAGCTCGGCGTGAAGCTCCAGGACAAGCCTCGTGAAAAGCCTCCCGAGGAGGAAAAGAAGCCAGAGGCACCTCCACCCGCCGCCGAGGGCGACTTGCAAGACAACGAATTCGAAGAACCAGCCGCGAGTGACGCACCCGCAGGCTCTTTGAAGGTCACGGTGGACGAAGTTCCGCCAGCGGGTGCTGTCATCAGCGGCAAAGCCACCTTCAGCGATGGAAACACGGCCATGTGGTTCATGGACCAGATGGGCCGTTTTGGCATGCGTGGCCCTACTCCTGGCTATCAACCACCGCCTACCGACATTCCCGCCTTCCAATCCGAACTCGACCGCATCCTCACCCTCCGCGGCTTCTGACCCATTCCCACGCTTCATGCTCCTGATCATCGACAACTACGACTCCTTCACCTACAACCTCGTGCAGTATTTCGGCGAGATGGGTGCCGTCATGGAGATCCGCCGCAATGACCAGGTGACGTTGGAAGAAATCGAAAAGCTCAAGCCGGACCACATCTGCATCTCGCCCGGCCCCTGCACGCCAAAGGAGGCGGGCATCAGTTGCGCCGTCATCGAGCGTTTTGGCAAAAGCATCCCCTTGCTCGGTGTCTGCCTCGGCCATCAGGCCATCGGCCATGTCTTCGGCGGCGATGTCGTGCGGGCAGATCGCTTGATGCATGGCAAAACGTCCATGATCAACCACAGCGGCACCTCCGTGTTCAAAGGCATGCCGGAGCCCTTTGAGGCCACTCGCTATCATTCCCTGCTCGTGAAGCGTGCCACCCTGCCCTCCTGCCTGGAGATCACCGCCACGGCAAGCGATGACGAATCGGAGATCATGGGCCTGCGCCACAAGGAACTCCCCATTCATGGCGTGCAGTTTCATCCGGAGTCGATCCTCACGCAGGACGGCAAGAAGTTGCTGAAGAACTTCCTCGAGATGTGAGGCACCTCACGCGGCCATCGCGGCATGCATCAGCTTCTCCTGGGTGGCTTCCTCGCGGGTGAATTCACCACCTACCCGGCCTTCGCGGAGCATGAGAATGCGGTCGCTCATGCCGATGAGCTCCGGCAGCTCGCTGGAGACGAGCAGCACGGCCTTTCCAGCTGCGGTGAGCTTGTTGATGATCTCGTAGATTTCGAGTTTTGCGCCCACATCGATGCCGCGGGTCGGTTCATCGAGCAGGATGACGCTCGGTTCGGTGAGTAGCGCTTTGCCGAGCACGATTTTTTGCTGGTTGCCGCCGGAGAGACGGCCTGCGATGGCATCGAGGCCAGTCGCTTTGATGCACAGATCGCCAAAGATGGCCTGGTTGCGTTTCGTCTCGTCGTTTCGACGAATGAAACCGGCGCTGCAAATGCTCTTCAAGGAGGACAGCGAGAGGTTGAAGCCGATCTCATGCTCCAGCACGAGGCCGTAGCGACGCCGGTCCTCGCTGGCGAGCACCATGCCGCGCTCGATGCTTTGCTGCGGCGTGTTGTTCTTCAAGGCATCCCCTTGCAGCGTGACCTCACCGGCCTGCCGGCGACCCCAAGCACCGAAAAGATGCATCAGCAGTTCCGTGCGTCCCGCACCCATCAAACCGCCGATGCCGAGCACTTCGCCCGCTTTGAGCTCAAAACCGATCTCACGCAGTCGCGGGCTTTCGCCGTCGTTTTCGGTCACGGTGAGGTTTTGCACCTTCAAAAGGGTATCGCCGGGCTGCGAGGCGCGCCGCGGAAAAAGATCGCCAATCTCGCGACCGACCATGAGGCGGATGACCTCAGCTTTGCTCGTGTTTTTGGCCTCTTGAGTGCCCACCGTGCTGCCATCGCGCAGCACCGTGATGCGGTCGGCGATGCCAAAAACCTCGTCGAGCTTGTGCGAGATGTAAACGCAGGCGATCCCGCGCTGGCGAAGATCACGCAGGATGTCGAGCAGGATCAGCACCTCGTGCTCCGCGAGTGCGGCGGTGGGCTCGTCGAGAATGAGGATGCGGCTGTCCTTGGCCAGTGCCTTCACAATTTCGACGAGTTGCTTCTGCCCCACGCCGAGCGAGGAAACCTGGGCGGCAGGATCGAGGTTCACTTTGAAGCGTTCGAGCAAGGCCCGCGCCTCGCGATGGATGCGAGGCCAGTCGATGAAGCCGCCCCAGCGTCGCGGTTCGCAGCCGAGGAAGATGTTTTCCGCCACCGTCATCTCCTCCACGAGAGCGAGTTCTTGATAAATGACCGCAATGCCCGCTTTTGCCGCGTCGCTGATGCCGCCAAAACGCGCTTCCTCGCCATTCACCTCAAAGCGGCCCTCGTAGCTGCCGTGCGGGTGGATGCCGGAGAGCAGCTTGATGAGCGTGCTCTTTCCCGCGCCGTTCTCGCCGCAGAGCGCATGGATCTCGCCCGCCTGAAGATCAAACGATACGTCCTTCAGCGCGGTGACGCCTGGAAACTTCTTCGTGATGCGATGAGCGGCGAGAATTGGGTGCATTTTTGATTTATGATTTACGATTGATGAATGATCCTAGCCATCTCGTTTTAAAAGCCACCATGAAACTTCGCTCCACACTTCTCGCCCTGCTCCTTGCTCCCTGCGCCATGCTGTCCGCCGCCGAGTGGACCATCTCGACCTTTGCCGGCACCGGCGTGAAAGGCGGTGAAGGTGACGGTGGTCCCGCGACGAAGGCCACGATCGACAATCCCTTTGGCGTCGTGCGCGGCCCGGACGGCGCGATCTGGTTCTGCGAATACACCGGCCAGCGCATTCGCCGCGTGGCACCGGATGGCACCATCAGCACCATCGCCGGCACAGGTGCCAAAGGCTACAGCGGCGACGGCGGCCCCGCTTTGCAGGCCACCTTCAATCTGCCCCACGAGCTTCGTTTTGATGCCAAAGGCAATCTTTTCATCGTGGACATGACTAATCATGCCGTGCGGAAAATTGACACGCAGTCGAACATCATCACGACAATCGCCGGAAACGGCAAACCCGGCTACAGCGGTGATGGCGGCCCGGCGAAGGACGCCCAGTTCAAGCAGCCGCACAGCATCCAGTTTGGCCCCGAGGGCGATTTGTATGTCTGCGACATCGGCAACCATGTCATCCGCAAGATCGACATGAAGACCGGCACGATCAGCACCTTTGCTGGCGTGGGCAAGGCGGGCCCGACGCCCGATGGCTCGCCCATCAGCGGCACGCCGCTCAAAGGCCCCCGCTCGCTCGATTTCGACAAGCAGGGCAATCTCTGGCTCGCCACCCGTGAGGGGAACCAAGTCTTCAAATTCGACCTCAAGGCCGGGAAGATCTTCCACATCGCCGGAACCGGCAAAAGCGGCTTCACCGGCAATGGCGGCCCCGCCAAGGAAGCCACGCTGAGTGGACCGAAAGGCATCTCGATTGATGCAGAAGGCAACGCGTGGCTCGCCGACTGCGAAAGCCATTCCATCCGCATGGTGAACGCGAAGACCGGCAACCTCGAACTTGTCGCCGGTCTCAATCAGAAGGGTGACGGGCCCGATGGCGATCCCCTCGGCTGCAAAATGGCCCGCCCGCATGGTGTGTTCTGCGATGCCGACGGCACCGTTTTCATCGGCGATAGCGAATCGCATCGCGTGCGTCTGCTTAAGAAGAAATGATTCACCGATTTCACGCCCATGAAGCCATCCGTTTTAGCTCTCGGCCTGCTCGTTGTTCTAGCGTCGTGCGAAAAGACCGAGCCCCAAAAGACCTCTGAAAAGCCTCCGCAGGCTTCATCGGCACCCGCAGCCGATTCGCCGCCCAAAAAAGAGCCTCCGACTCGAATCGACACGCCGGAAGAGTTGAAGAAGCTGCAAGGCAACCTGCCTCGAATGGACCCGGAGAAGGCCAAATTCATCGCTGTGCCCAACACGCCGCCCGATGCAACACCGGCCCCCAAGCCCCCACCGGCGGAGACAATCGTCAAAGCGGCTCCAGCGGCACCGCAAGAGCTCCCGAAGGCACCTGCGGCTCCTCCGAAAAAATAGATCACAAAGCCCGCACTACTCCACCGCCTCCACCTTTACGCGGCAGCTCGCGTTGCGTCCGCGGTCGTCGAGCACCTGCACCGTCCACGTGCCGGGCGAGGCCTTCCACAGCAGCGGCTCGGTTGGCGTCGAGCCGCCGACGAACTGCGAATCGGCAAACCAATACACCTTTCGCACGCCGGGCGCGGCTTCACTGCTCAGCGGGATCGTGCGCTGGCCCGCACGCAGCGTGTACACGAGCGTTTCGCGCGGTGAGGTGATCTTCGGGGCCGCGCCGCTGTCCACAAGCGTGAGACGCGTGTCCGTTTCATACGCAGGCGGCTCGCGACGCGGCAAACCGGCCTGACGAAACAACGCCAGCATGTCCGGCGGCCAGCATTCGAAAACTTCGCGCTTCAAACCCGCGCGACCATCGTCCGTAGGCAGACGCAGGCCGCTTTGAGCATCGACAAAGACCTCTTGATGGATCGCACAAGGCTGAATCGGCGATACGCCCGGGATGAAGCCGCTGCGCACGCGATGCTGGCACAGCGGCGTCGGCAGGCAGCCGGAAACTGCGCACACCTCCACCTCGCGCAAGCCCGCGGGCACCGCTGGCTTCTTCCACGGCAGCTTCAGCCGCTCAAACGTCTCAAACAACAACGGCGCCGCACACTCACGCGCCACAAACGCCGGATTCGGCTTCCCGCTGAAGTTCCCGATCCACACCACCAGCACATACTCACCGCGAAACCCCGCCGCCCACGCATCGCGAAAACCATGCGACGTGCCCGTCTTCCAACTCACCGCCGGATCCACCGCCCCCGAATCCACATCCGGCTGCCGCAGCATCTCTCGAATCAAGTAACAAGCCTCCGGCGAAAGCATCTGCTGCCCCTCATCCAACTGAGCACTGGGCACTGAGCACTTCAGCCTCACCGGCCCCACGCCATCGTTTACCAAAAGAGCATACAGCGACGCGAGCTCCTCCATGCTCACCTCCGCGCCACCGAGCGGCAACGCGAGCCCGTAGTGCGAGGCAGGTTTCGGAAACGCCACGCCCGCTTGCTTCAAGAACGCATGCAAACGGCTCAAACCAACCTGCTGGGCCAGCGTGACCGCCGGAATGTTCCGACTGCGAAACAGCGCCTCGGTCGCGGTGATCGGTCCGGCGAATCCGCGATCAAAATTCTCCGGATTGTAGCTGCCGAAGGCCGCGCGCATGTCGCTCACCAGCGTGCGCGGATGAATCAGGCCCTGATCCAGCGCCAGCGCGTAAATGAACGGCTTCAACGCCGAACCCGGCGACCTCCGCGCCATCACGCCGTCCACCTGACCGTGAATCCCATCGCTCAAAAACCGCGCCGAGCCCGCGTAGGCCAGCACCTCGCGTGTCGGCGCATGCACGAGCAGCGCACAGGCATTCTCGATGCCCGATTCGCGCTTCCGGCTGATGTAATCCTCCAGCGAACGCTCCACCGCATCCTGCATCGCCGGATCGATCGTCGTCTGCACCCGCGTCTCGCTCTTCAAAAGCCGCCGCGCCAGATGCGGAGCCTCGCGCGGTGGTTTCTCCGGAGCCCGCAGCGTGAAGGACTCCTCCAGCGGATCGCCACGCACCGCACGCTCGCCTTGCAGCTCACGCAGCAGCCGCGCCTGCGCCGTGGCGAGCTGCGCGTTGTCCGCATCCGCTCGCGGACGACGCCGCGCCGGACTTTGCGGCAGCACGCTCAGCGTCACCGCCTCGCGCAGCGTGAGATCATTCGCCTGCTTGCCGCACCAAAGAATCGCCGCCGCGCCCACGCCCTCCACATTCCCGCCGTAGGGCGCGAGGTTCAGATAAGCCTCCAGAATCTCATCCTTCGAAAAATGCCGCTCCAACTGCAACGCGCGAAGAATCTGCACGCCCTTCCCCCAAATCGACCGCGTCTGCAGCCCAAAGCGCAACCGCGCGAGCTGCATAGTCACCGTCGAACCACCGCCGAGTCTTTCACCACCCACCAGCCCCGCCAGACCGCGCAATAACGACACCGGATTCACCCCCGGATGCCAGCGAAACCACCGATCCTCATGCCGCAGCGTCGCTTCGATGACCTCCGCATCAATCTCCGCCAGCGCCGTCTTCAAACGATACCGCCCATCCGCCGCCAGCGTGAGATGCAGCACCTTCCCCTCCCGATCCAACGCCACCCGCGACCACGTCACGCCCTCCGGATACAACTCACACCCCGGCAGCAAAAGCCACCCCACCGCCACAACAAGCAGAGTCCAAAGCGCGATGCGGCGGAGGCGTTTCATCACTCATCGTCTCCTCAGTCGATCGGGTTGACAATCTGAGGGAGGCCCGAGTCAAGGAAGTCCTTTTCGTTTCGGGTATAGAAGACCTTCACGCCATTACGTCGGAGTGCGACGCCGAGGACCGCGTCATGCGTGCATTGATAGGCAAATCGCGGCTTTTCGATCATCTTCAGCACGTCTCCAAAGTGGCCGGTCTCGTAGGTGCAGCATGCGACACCGCTTTGCTCCCTTAGAAACCGGATTTGCGCCGCGGCTTGAGCAGCGGTGCGCGGCTTTTGCAGAATCTTGGGATGCCGCAGAGCCTTGTAGAACTCCCACAATACCTGGTCGGCGATGATCCATTCCCCAGGGTTCGCCAGCATGGCATCGACAATAGCGAGCGCCTTCGCGTGCTCGGGAGCTGCCGTGTTGGCCGCGTATATCAGGATGTTGGTGTCCAGGCTGTTCATCAGGACTCGTCTCCGTGAATAACAGACTTCATTTTGGCAGCGGACACGAGCACTTTGCCTCCGTCAAAGGTAGGAAACTTGCTTTCTCCCTGGCGCTTCAGCAGTCCGGCTCGCTGTTCGATGTCGCGATCCACCGCCCTCCGAACGATTTCGCTCACAGGCCGGTCTTCGATGCGGGCCAGTTTGCGCAGCACATCCATCAGAGGGTCCGGAAAGAGGATTTGAATCTTTTGCATGGATACATGCATCGCATGGATGCCTTCGAAATGCAAGTCACGGCGCAGGCACCACCTCCACCGTGCTGCTGGTCGATCGCGCTTTGGTTGCGCGGTCATACATGTCTTCGGCAAACGCGGGCGGGATGACGAAGCGGCCGGCGCAGACGGGTTTGATGCGGTATTCGAAGGTGCGGGTGTTGGCGTCGGGCAGCGTGAGGAAGAAGGTGTTTCGGTCTTCGCGCAGATCGACGTAGTCGGCACCGGGCAGCGCGCTCGGGCCGGGTTTGAGGTTGTCGGGCTCGATTTCGAAACCGCCGGGCATCAGGTCGAGCAGCGCGATGTTACTGAGCGAGCGACCGCTGATGTTGCGCACGCGGAGACGCACGGTGGCGCTCTGGCCGGTGGTGAGTTGCGTGATGGGCTTGCCGTCTTGGTCGATCAAATCGCGCAGCACCTCCAAACCATCGCGCACGGCCTCGGCGGGCGGTTTTTGATCAAAACCGGCCTCCACGACCTGGTAGAAGGCACCGAGGTCTGGCGCTCCATCGGGCTTCGTGAGATGAAAACGCAGCGCAGAGGCATTCTCGGCGAATTTCGCGCTCAAGATGCCTCCCGACTCAGGCGCGAGCAGTTGCGGCTCCGCGACTGCGGGCAACGCTTGAAGCAGGCTGACCTTCAAACCGCCGTCCTTCGCGAGTATTGAGTAGTTCTTCAGCGCGAGGATGGTGCAGGCGCTGCTGATCGTGTTGAACTGGCCGCGCTGCACCGGATCGGTGATGACGGAGAGTTGCTCAAAGGTCAGCGTGGAGGCGATCTCCGGGAAATGTCGGCACAGCAGCGCAAAGGCGAGCGCATGACGCACCTGCGGATCACCATGATAATAGCCCTGCCAGCGCACCGGTGCCTTCCGCTCGGCCTCATGATAGGCGCGCATGATCTTCGTGCCTTCCTCGGGCTTTTGCAGCAGTGAGTAAGTGCTGGCGACGTAGGCCGCGGTGACGTGCTGCGGCCATTCGGTCTTCCATTTCTCCTCCAAGGCATCGCGCAGATTGAGAAGCTGCGGCGTGGTGACCTCGCCATGGCGCGTGAGCAGATAAATCGCCGCCGCTTGCAGCCACGCCTCGTCGAGCGAGCCGATCTTGGCCACCGCGACCTTCTTCAAGTGCTTGCGAGCGCCCGCGAGCAGATGCTCCGGCACCGCGAAGCCCGCATCGCGTGCCTCGGTGAGGAAACTCGTCACGTAGATGCTCAGGAAGTCGAAAGGCTCCGCCGTGCTGCTCCAGTAACCAAAACCACCGCTGCTGTTTTGGCGATCCGAAAGCAGCGTGAAGGCATGATCGAGCTGCTCCACCGCCTCCGCGCGTGAGAAACCAAAGTCCGCCTCATCCGCGAGCAACAGGCGCGACATCGCGCGACTCGTGATCTGCTCCGAGCAACCGTGCGGATATTCACGCAGATACGCATCGAGTCCGCGAGCCAGCCCGAGCGGCAAAACGGACACCGTGGCCTCCCGCTTCGCAAAATGCGGATACATCTGCCGTGCCACCTTCACCTCGTGATCCGCGAGTCGGAACCAGCCGCTCTGCACGTTCGTCATGTAAGGTGAAGCGGGTCGCACGCTCAGCGTCGCGCGACGCTCCATCGCATGGCCAGCCGCCTCCGCGCGGAAATTGATCTCAGCACCACCGGGCAGGTTTTTCGCTCGCAAACGCGTGCGCACAGTCGATTCGCGGCCTGGGGCCACTTGCAGCGTCGCGGGCAGGCTTTCGACGACTTCGAGTTGCTCGGAACTGGTGAGCGAAAGCGCGATTTGATCGCCTGCATCGAGGTTGTTGGCCACGGTGAGGCTCACGGTGAATTCATCGCCCGGCGCGGCAAAGACGGGCACATTCGGCGTCAGCACGAAAGGACCGCGCACGAGGCATGACGACTCGCTTTGGCCCATTTTCTCCGGCGCGACGGCCACGGCCATGATCTTCAAATTGCCCGCGAAGTAGTCCGGCACCTCATAGACGACCTCCGCGCGTTCCGGCCCGGATTCGACGATGCCGGACCAAAACACGACCGGTGGCTCGCGGCGACGCTTGAAGGGATTCAAGTGCAGCTTCGGCGGCTCGTCCTCATCGCCACCGAAGGCGCTGGAGCGCGTGAGCAACGTGAACTCCGGCAAAATGAGATCGAGAAGCTGCTCCGTTTCGACTTCGAGGGCTCGTTTTCGGAAAAAATGCGGCAGCGGCTCCGGCAGCGTGAAGCGCGTGATTTGATGAATGCCCTCATCGACCGCGAAGACGACGATGCGGCTCTTTTCCGCAGTGCGATGACCGATTCGCAATGTCTCGCCCGGCTTTACGATCTTCGGCGCATCGAGATCGACCTGGAGCCGACGACGATCCTTGTTCGCAGTGAACGGCGCGACCGCGTAGCTCAGCGGACTCATGAAAACCTCCGGCGAATCCAGCGCCCGGACAAAGCCCGCGTTCACATACGCCGTGCCTTCGATGCCCGCCGGCAGCGGAATCTGCTGCACGCTGCTCGTGGTGCTGCTGGTGAACCATTTCCAGCCGAGCACACGCTCGCGTTCAATCGTGATGAGACCCGCGCCGGTGTAGGGAGCCTTCAAACTCACCTCGACGCTCTCGCCATCATTCCAAAGCTCCTTCGCGAGCTTCATTTCGAGTTCTGCATCGCGTTCTAGGCCGCGTGAGGTGTCACCTTTGCCCACCACGCTGAACGGACAGGCGCAAACGACGCGGTTCTCGCCATCGCGAAGCTCCAGGCGGAAGTCGCCGGTGTCCTTCGTCGGCAAAGCGAAGTCTGCACCGGCTTCTGGAAGCTCATACGGACCTTCCGAAGCTGTCTCCTCACGAGCGGTCGAGACATACGCGTAGCTGCCGCTCTCCAGCTTCGTCAAAACGGACACATGGCGGATGCGCACGACACGCCAGGTGAGCTGCGGCACGGCCAGCGGCTTCAGCGCCATGTCCACCGCGAGCAGTTTTACGTTTCGCGGGCTGTCCTTGCCGATGTAGCCGAGATCACCATCGGGCTTGTAGCCAATCACATGCGCAAAAGGCGAAACGAGCGCTGAAAGGCCACCGCGCACGCTGCGACCGCCATCAGCTTCGAAGGCCTCGACGAGCAGGTTCATGCGGAAGCAGGCGTTGCCAAAGCGTTCGAGGTTCAAGTCGATCTCCGCCTTGCCATTCGCGTCGGTTTTGCGCTCGCCGAGTTCGATGGTCTTGCCGGTGACGTCTTTCGATTCATCACGCAGCCGGTTGTGGAAGATGAAGCCGGGATGCGCATCAAAGAAGAAGTCTGCGGGCGAGAGATCCATCTTCGCGACGATGCGGCGGCCCTCCGCAGCGAAACCGAAGAGCGTTTGCAGGTTTACGTTTGTTTTGAGGTCCTGCGGCTGCACCCAGCCCGCACCGGGTGCGCGACTGAGCTCGGTGGCGAGCTTCATGCGGTCCGGTTGGAAGTCTTCGACACGAAACACGGTGCGTCCAAGACGCTCGCGATGCTCGTCCTTGCCCTGTTTGCGGATCAAATAGAGCGAGACGCGATACACGCCGGTGCTGTCGGCCTCGTTCGTGGTGAAGTCCCAGTTGATGAAGCCGTCTTGCGACACCGCGAGGCGTTCGGAGTCGATCTCGCGATCCTGCGCATCGGTGACCTCCATTTCGACCGGCAGACCGGCGAGATTGCCCATCCAGTCCATGCGGCGCACGATCGCGCCGACGTGGACTTTGTCGCCCGGTCGATAAACACCGCGCTCGGTGAAGAGAAAGGCATCGAGGCGTTCTTTTTCGGACGCGAGCACGCCTTCCGTGTCGAAGCGTGAAAAGTTCAAACCGCGGTCTTCGCGCTCAAACGGCAAAAAGGCCAGATCGCTGCCCAAACGAGCCAAAATGGCCACGGGCTGCTTTTCGCGTTTCAGCTTCGAAACGTCGTCAAAGTGCGCATGACCGTCCACGGTGATCGTTTCGGCCACAAACTCGCCATTTTTGGCCAGAACGAAGACTCGCGCGCCATTCACCGGCCCGCCGTTTTGAATCGACTGCACAAAGACATCGCGTGAACCATCCGCGTTTTGCTTTGAGAGCAGGCCGAGATCGGTGACGAGCACGAAACGGCGTGTGACGCCTTCTTCATCGTTTCCAGAGTTGATCCACTTCGGATCGTCATCGTCTTCATCAGGCTCGCCATCCTCCTCGGTGCGCGGACGCACGCCTTCGGCGGTGAGGAAAAACAAGCCGCGTGAGCTGTCGGGATCAGAAATGTCCGTGCGGCCCAGCTCCGGCGAGAAGTCGAAGACGCTGTAGTTGGCCTGGTAGTCGTTCTTTTTCGCGACGGGCAGCACCTCGCGTCGGATGCGGGCGATGTTTTCCTCATCAAAGAGCCAGCGCTCGCGGAAGTGCTGCGATTCGAAATCGCCCTCGGTCAGCGTGACGAGGTGATTCACCTGCCCCGCAGGGACACGAGCCAGCGTGTAGCGGATGTGGCTGTGGCCGCGTGACTTCACCGAGATTTTCCGCTCGCCATTCAGCGCCAGCAACGCGCCGCGGCCGAGCAAGTCGATCTCCTTTGGAAACTCCGGCACGTTGGTGATGAAGTTTGAGTTGTCCGCGAGCTTGAAGCCGCCAAGGCCTTCCAAACCGCCGCGGACACGCACGTAGAGCAGGCCTTCCTCCTCGATGAGGAATTTGAAGGCGTGCATTTCGGTGATGGGAGCCTCGGATTCGACGTGGGTGAGTTTGATTGGCTTGGAGGCGTTTAGGATGACCGGAGTGACCTTGTTGACCGCATTGATGTCTTTGGGGAGGAGCCACATTTCGACATTTGCGGCCAGTTGGGGGCCTGCGGCGAAGCCGGAGGTCTCGATGAAGATGAACTGTTCCGGCTCGCCCTCCTCAGTGCGGATGATTTCGCTGCGCACGGCTTTGATGCTGAATCCGCTGAAGACATCCGGCACGCGCACTCGCGCGGTTTCGGCCTCCGCGAGCGCTTTGCCGCCGCTGAGTGACGTGAGGCCGCTTTTGACGCTCACTTTGACGAAGTCCTCTTTTTCCGGCACGGCGATGCGCGTGCTGCGAATCCAGAATTGCTGATTGTTTTTGCCTTCGGTGAGCTGGAAGAGCTTCGCGGGCGTTTGGCCCTTCCACGCGAAGATGGGCGCACCGCCGAGCACGTCGAGCTGGATGTTCTTTTCGAGCTCCGCGAGCGCCACGGGATGCGTGGTGTCGATTTGCACGACGATTTGATGCACGTCCGGCGCTTGCGGGTCGGTGTAGAAGTTCGCGTCCTTCAGTGTGACATCGAACTTCGGCGTGATGAACTCCCAGCGTGTCGATTTGAGCACGACTTCCTTTGCGACGGCCTCGGGTTTGAAGTTCACGACGAACTCCGTGTCCGCGGGCCAGTCTTGCGAGGGCTCAAATTGAAGCCGCGTATCGCCCAGCCATCGCCAGCGGCCTGGATGCGCGGGCGCGAGCGAGATGCCAGGCGGATTCGGCTCGCCGATGGCATTCAGCGGCGCGGCGGCCTGCGTGAACTCAAAGCGCAGCGGCGCAAACACACGCTGACCATTCGCCACACTCGAAAGCCCCGGCGCGATACCGCGCAGTTCCAGCGTGCGTGTCGAAGTCAGCTCGCGAGGCCGTGCGCGATGCTCATCCCACCAGCGCCAGCCTTTGTAACCCGCGAAGCTCAACGCGCCGAGCACGCACGCGGTGATGGCGAGTGCTTGGCGTCGTCGCCATGCCGCTGCCACGAGCCAGCGCGACCAGCCCGGCGGCCTCCAGTGAAATTCCCCGAGCACCGCGCTGCCGAAACGGCCGATCACACGCGGTAACGCCAACAGACGTTTGAAATTCATGGTGGAAAGAAGTGCCCCGAGAGTAAGGGCCGCCCCCGGGAAAGCAAACCGGGCGCAGAAATTGTTTTGGAAGCGGTTTCAGCGCTTACCCGGCCTCGGCATCCGCTGCTGCGCCCGATACGCGGCGGGTGTCATGCCCATGAGCTGGCGGAAGTAGCGGGTGAAGTGGGCGTGGTCGAAGAAGCCGAGTTCGACGGCGAGGGCGGCGACGGTGTCTTCGGTTTCGGCGAGTTTGCGGCAGGCGGTTTCGATGCGGACTTTGAGGAGGTATTGGCGGGCGGAGGTGCGGAAGACGGCGCGGAAGCTGCGGTCGAACTGGCTTTGCGAAAGGCCGCACATCTTGGCCATCTCGGCGCTGCTGAGGGCGGTTTCGGGCTCACGGTGCATGTGTTCGATCACTTTCGCAAAGCGAGCCTCACCGCTGGCGCGGCTGCGGACTTGGTCGAGTCGGCGGCTGACGCCGGCGATGCCGATGACCTCGCCTTTCGGGTTTCGCAGCGGCAGTTTGCTGGTCATGACGAGGCGCGGGGAGCCTTCGGCCTCCGGGGCGCTTTCGACGCGGTTCACGATGGCCTTGCCGCTGCGCATGACGGCCTCGTCGTCCTTGCGATACTCGGCGGCGCGACGTCGCGGGAAGAAATCGAGGTCGGTTTTGCCGATGGCGTCCTTCTCGCGCTGCACGCCGCAGTATTCCCAGCCGCAGCGGTTCAGCGCCATGAATCGCCCGGCGCGGTCTTTGATGAAGAAGTTCACATCCGGCAGCAGATCGAAGAGCCGCACGAGCTCGCTGCCGCGGGTTTGACGCAAAAAGGCCTGTGGTGAAATCGCCGCCATGATGGGCTGATTTTACACAAGGAAGGCACCCGCATGCAAGACAGGAGTCCGCGGCCTGTCGTATGGGTGACTGCACAATCCGACACATCTTTTGCCGAAAGCGGCATGACTTCGCTCTCACAATTCGGCCGCGTGGCCCGTTAGCATAATAGTATCCCCCAAGGCCATTTGAATACCATGCCAGCCTCCTTTCCCCTGCCCTTGCGCCGTGAGCGGCTCCAGCGCCTCGTCGCCCGTCTCGAACGGGGTGATCAAACTGTGCTCCCGCATCTGGATGCGCCGCTGGGCGATGCGGAATTGATCGCTTCGTTTGATGACGCGGAGCTGAAGGACCTGATTTTGGTCGTGAAGCATCATCGGCCCGAATTGGCGCTGGTGCTGCTCACGCATGTGAAGACGCCAAAGGAGCGTCAGAGCCTCGGAAACTGCCTCGCGGCACTTTGGAGCCGCATCGACATCAATGCGGCCTGGCGGGCGATTTCCGCCAGCAGCCTGCCGGAGGCCGAGCGGCTGGCCCTGCGCAGCGCGATGGTGTGACGCCAACTTTGGCGGCGAAAACAGCCAATTTGGCCGCAAAACTCTCCCCCCAGCCTCCGTAAGCACAATCATACCGGCCACCAGCATTTTCATATCATGCTCAAAACACTCTCCATCACCCTCCTCGTGCCCGCCGCGGCGTTTGCCGGCGTCGAGTTCAACAAGGACATCCGCCCCATCCTCGCGGACGCGTGCTTTCATTGCCACGGACCCGATCCAGGAACGCGGAAGGCCGGTTTGAGGCTCGATACGGAGGCCGGTTTCTTCACCGCGAAGAAGGGCGAGGAGCCGACGGTCATCAAAGGCAAGCCGGAGGCGAGTTCGCTGTATCAGCGACTGCTTTCGACCGATGAAGACGAGATCATGCCGCCGCCGGAGAGCCACAAGGAGCTGAAGCCCGCGCAGATCGCGATGATCAAAACGTGGATCGAGCAAGGCGCTCCCTGGCAGCCGCATTGGAGCCTCATCCCGCCACAAAAGCCGGCCGTGCCCGCGGTGAAGGACGAATCGTGGGTGAAAACGCCCATCGACCGCTTCGTGCTGGCCTCGCTGGACAAAGCAGGCCTCAAACCGGCTCCCGAGGCCGATGCGCACACGCTGGTGCGGCGTATTGCTTTGGATCTCACGGGGCTGCCGCCTTCCCCCGAATTGCTGGCGCGGTATTGCCCGACGAGTCAGACCAGTCCGACCCGTCTGACCGATGCGCAGATCAGCTCTCTCATCGACGAACTGATGAAATCCCCCGCGTATGGCGAGCACCGTGCCCGTTACTGGCTCGATGCGGCGCGTTATGGCGACACGCATGGCCTGCATTTCGACAACTACCGCGAGATGTGGCCTTACCGCGACTGGGTGGTGAAGGCCTTCAATCGCAACCAGCCCTTCGATCAATTCACCGTGGAGCAGATCGCGGGCGATTTGCTGCCGAATCACACCGACGACCAGCTCATCGCCACCGGCTTCCAACGTTGCAATATTACCACGAATGAAGGCGGCACGATCGACGAGGAAAACCTCGCGAACTACGCCGTGGACCGCGTGCAGACGATGGGCTGGGTGTATTTCGGCCTCACGACGAACTGCGGCCAGTGCCACGACCATAAGTTTGATCCCTTCACGCAGCGCGACTTCTATTCGATGGCCGCGTTCTTCCGCAACACGACGCAGCAGGCCAAGGACGGCAACATCAAGGACGGCCGTGGGCCCGTGCTTGTGATCCCGAGCCAGCAGGACAAGCCGCGCTGGGAAAAATTGCCCGCCGAGATCGCCGAGGCCACGAAACAGCGTGACGAGCGCAAAAAGGCCGCAGGCAAAGATTTCAATGCGTGGCTCGCCTCCGCGAAGCCGGAGCATCTCGATCAGGATGTGCCCACGAAGGGCCTGCAGGTGCATCTGCCGCTGAATGAAGGCGTCGGCAACGATGTCGCGAATGTGTGCGGCACTCCGGCGAAGGCCAAAGCGCTCGGCCAGATCTCGTGGACGCCCGGTGGCAAGCTCGGCCCCGCGCCGGTGATCAAGCCCGGCAGCACGTTTGAAGTCAGCGACGCGGGCGATTTCGAGTTGAATCAAAAGTTCAGCTACGGCGCGTGGATCAAAGCCGGCCGCAACGGCGTCTTCGGTGCCATCATGGCCCGCATGGACGAAAAGAACGCGTATCGCGGCTGGGACCTCTGGCAGAATGATCGCGGCATCTCCGTCCACATCATCGACAAATGGGAAGGCAACGCCATCAAGGTCAGCACGCGTGATGCGGTGCTCAAACCGGGCGAGTGGCAGCATGTGTTCGTCACTTACAACGGCAGCGGCAAGGCGGCAGGCGTGCAGATTTACATCAATGGCGTGCCGCAGAAGCGCCTCGTCACGAATACGAACACGATCAAGCCCAAAGCCAGCATCCGCACCACCGTGCCGCTCAAAATTGGCCAGCGCAGCGATGGTCAGCACTTCACCGATGGCAGCGTGCAGGACGCGCGAGTGTATGATCGCCAGCTCAGCGAGGCGGAGATCAAAACGCTCGCCGATGTCGGCCCGCTGCGTGCCGTGCTCGCCGCTGCGACGGACAAACGCACGCCGCAGCAGCGCAACGCGCTCTTTGCCCACTACCTCGCCACGCGTGATGCCGAGTGGATGAAGCACGACGGCACCGCGAAGCAGCTCGAAGCCGAAAAAGAAGCCATCAAGGCCCGCAGCCCCATCACGCATGTGCAGCAGGAAGTCATGAACGTCATGCCGATGGCGAACATCCTCGCCCGCGGTGCCTACGACAAGCCCGGCGAACGCGTCGAGGCCGCGGTGCCCGCCGCTTTGGGCAAACTGCCCGCCAACGCGCCGAAGAATCGCCTCGGTCTCGCGCAGTGGGTCGTGAGCCAGGACAACCCGCTCACCGCCCGCGTCACCGTGAACCGTTTCTGGCAGGAAGTCTTCGGCCAGGGCATCGTGAAGACGCCGGAGGACTTTGGCATCATGGGCGCGGCTCCGAGCCATCCGGAGTTGCTCGAATGGCTCGCCGTCGAGTTCCGCGATGGTGGCTGGGACGTGAAGAAGCTCTTCAAGCTCATGCTCACCAGCTCCACCTACCGTCAGATGGCCGCCACCACGCCCGAGAAGCTCGACAAAGACCGCGACAACACGCTCCTCAGTCGCGGCCCACGCTTCCGCATGGATGCCGAGATGCTGCGCGACTACGCGCTCGCCGCCAGCGGCCTGCTTTCCGCGAAAATGGGCGGCCCCAGCGTGCGTCCTTATCAACCCGAAGGCATCTGGGACGTCGTCGGCCTCCCCGGCGGCGACACCCGCAACTATGTGCAGGACAAAGGCGAAAATCTGTACCGCCGCACCTTCTACACCTTCTGGAAGCGCATGGCCCCGCCGCCGAGCATGGAAGTCTTCAACGCCCCCAGCCGCGAAGTCTGCACCGTCCGCCGCGAGCGCACCAACACGCCTCTCCAAGCCCTCGTCACGATGAACGACCCGCAATTCGTCGAAGCCGCCCGCAAACTCGCCGAGAAGGCCCTCGCCACGAAAGCGCCGCTCTCCTACATCGCCGAACGCATCCTCTGCCGTCCGCTGAGTGATAAAGAGAAGCGCATCATCGAAGCCAGCCTCGCCGACCTGCGCAAGCACTACACCGCAAACGCCGCCGATGCCGAAGCGCTCCTCAAAGTCGGCGAATCACCGGTGGATGCGAAGCTGGCGAAGCCTGAGCTCGCCGCGTGGACGATGCTCACGAACCAGCTCTTCAATTTGGACGAAGTCCTCAACAAGTGATGCCAAACATGTCAGCCAGCACCCATCAGGCGAAGCAAAGTAGCCATCTCGCTCCGCGAGATGAGCATGGCGCATGGCAATCACGAAAAATCCAAGAAGGACTCACGCAAAGGCGCAAAGGCGCAAAGATTTCTAAAGCCATTCTGAACTTTGCGCCTTTGCGCCTTTGCGTGAGATTAAAAACTCGCCCTGAAAGCCCAACGCTCGCCAAATCCGCGACAGCGTCGTGGAGTGCGGTGGCAGAGATGCGAGGGCAAAGCCTCGCATCGGCGACACCGCTTTCGAACGTCCATCGGCTGCCGCTAACTTTTCTCACCCTCGCAAAGCGGTGTCGCGCTTCGCTTCCCACTGCACTCCACGACGCTGTCGCGCCTTTCGTTTGCCCCAACTTGAAACTTTAAACCTGAAACTTGAACCTCATGCCCCCCTTCACCCGCCGCCAATTCTTCACGTCCGGCTCTCACCTCCTCGGCGGAGCCGCGTTGTCGTCGCTCTTCGGGCAGTCGTTGCAGGCTGCGATGTCGCACAAGGCCGGAGGGCCGCATTTCGCGCCCAAAGCGAAACGTGTCATTTACCTGCACATGGTCGGAGGCCCGTCGCAGATCGATCTCTTCGATTACAAGCCGGAGATGATGAAGTGGTATGACAAGGACCTGCCCGACAGCATCCGCAACGGCCAGCGACTCACCACGATGACCAGCGGGCAGGCGCGCTTCCCCATTGCGCCATCGAAGTTTGAATTCAGCGCCGCGGGCCAGTGCGGCATGATGATGAACACCGAGTTGCTGCCGAACTTGGCGAAGAAAGCCGATGACATCTGCTGGATGCGCTCGCTGCACACGGAGGCCATCAATCATGAGCCTGCCATCACCGCGATGCAGACCGGCAACCAGATCACCGGACGTCCCTGCCTCGGCTCCTGGGCCTCGTATGGCCTCGGTTCGATGAATGAGAACCTGCCCACCTTTGTCGTGCTCGTCGCCACGCCGACAAATCGCGAACAGGAGCAGGCGATCTCCTCGCGCCTTTGGAGCAGCGGTTACCTGCCCGGCCAGCACGCGGGCGTGTCCTTCCGCAGCAAGGGCGATCCCATTCTCTACATCAACAACCCGCCCGGCGTGCCCGACAGCGTGCGCAAACGCACCATCGAAGGCCTCAACGCGCTCAACGAGCTCGAATTCCAGCAACTCGGCGATCCCGAGACGCAGACGCGCATCTCGCAGTATGAAATGGCCTTCCGCATGCAAGCCAGTGTGCCGGAACTGACGGACCTCAGCAAGGAATCCGAGGCCACGATGAAGCTCTACGGGCCTGATGTGAAGACGCCGGGCTCCTTTGCCAACAGCGTGCTCATGGCCCGCCGGCTCGCCGAACGCGGCGTGCGCTTCATCCAGCTCTACCACAACAACTGGGACCACCACAGCAACGTCGGCGGCCGCATGCCCAGCCAGTGCAAAGACGTGGACCAGCCTTGCTTTGCCCTGCTGGAGGATTTGAAGCAGCGCGGCATGCTCGACGAAACCCTCATCATCTGGGGCGGCGAATTCGGCCGCACCATCTACTCGCAGGGCGGCCTCTCGAAGGAAAACTACGGCCGCGACCACCACCCGCGCTGCTTCAGCATGTGGATGGCCGGCGGCGGCGCCAAAGGCGGCACCATCTACGGCGAAACCGACGACTTCAGCTACAACATCGTCAAAGACCCGCTCCACATCAGCGACTTCCACGCGACGGTGCTGCATCTGCTCGGCTTCCACGCGGATCGCTTCAGCTACAAGTTCCAAGGCCTCGACGCGAAGCTCATCGGCGTGAACCCGGCCAAGCCGGTGAAGGCGCTACTGGCATGATTAGCCTTGTCGGAAGACTCACGTCTTCCGCTACAAGATCGTGCGTCACCGTAGCGGAAAACGTCAGTTTTCCGACAAGTACCCCGTGGCCAGCCTCAACAGGATGTTCATGGACCAGCGATAACCTCGAGCGGGCATGTGCGTTCTTTGACGCCATGTCTGCCAACCACCAGCCTTCTTCGCGACTGCTCTCGCTCGATGCCTTTCGAGGCTTTATCATGCTTTTGATGGCCTCCTCTGGCTTTGGCATCGTGCAGATGGCGGAGGCGCATCCGGGTTCGTTTTGGGAAACGATCCGCACGCAGTTCGAGCACAAGGCATGGCAAGGCATCTCGCTGTGGGATCTGATCCAGCCGAGCTTCATGTTCATGGTCGGCGTGGCCGTGCCGCTCTCGTGCGCGAAGCGTCGCGAAGCCGGGCAGGGCTTTCTCGGCATGGCGTGGCATGCTTTGACCCGCAGCGTGCTACTTATCCTCATCGCCGTGGTGCTGAGCACAAAGGCGGCGGACAAGCAGACGACGTGGATCTTCACCAATGTGCTGGCGCAAATCGGCTTGGGTTACTTTTTCCTCTTCATCATCGCCGGGCTCGGCTGGGAATACATGACCGCGGGCGTCATCGCCCTGCTGGCGGGTTACACGGCTTTCTTCGCGATGCATCCGCTGCCCACGCCGGAGCAGTTTGCCTCGATCCAAGGCATCAAAGTGCCGGCGGAAGGCATCTTGCAGGGCTGGTTTGGCCATTGGAGCATCCACTTCAATGCCGCGGCGCACTTTGATCGCTGGTTCCTGAACCTGCTGCCGCAGGCACAAGCCTTCACCTACAACGCAGGCGGTTACCAGACGCTGAATTTTGTGCCGGCGCTTGCCACCATGCTCGGTGGTGCGCTCACGGGCCGCTTCCTCATGCGCAGCCCACTTGAGGCTCGTAGCAAATGCGCACGCCTTCTCGTGGCAGGTGTGATCCTGATCTTCCTCGGCACCATCGTCGACATCGTGGCGTTGCCGGCCGTGAAGCGCATCTGGACGCCGTCGTGGGCGATCCTGAGCGGCGGCTGGGTGTTGCTGATGCTCTCGGCGTTTTACTGGCTGGTGGAGATCGCGGGCTTCCGTCGCCTCGTGTTCCCGCTGGTGGTGGTGGGCATGAACAGCATCACGATCTATGTGCTGCACAGCCTCTGCGCCGGATGGATTCGCGATAGTTTGCACAAGCACCTGCCCCCCGCTGCCTTCCCGACGGAGTGGCTGCCGGTCATTGATCGCTGCGGTGTGCTGCTCGTGCTGTGGCTGATCTGCTGGTGGCTTTACAAACAGAAGGCCTTCCTGCGTCTGTGAGGCAAGCAAACCCCACGAGCGAGCGTAGAAAGCTCATGCTGCAAGGTCCCCTGCCCTTTTCCCGACGTGAACTGCTCGCCCGCATGGGCGGCGGTTTGGGATCGCTGGGCCTCGTGTCATCTCTCGATGCCGCTGGCGGCATCCAACGCACGCATTTCGTTCCGAAAGCGAAACGCATCATTCATCTCTTCATGAATGGCGGGCCGTTCGGGCCGGACTTTTTTGATCCAAAGCCTGCTTTGACCCAATTCTCCGGTCAAAAGCCTGACGGTGCCGATCTGCGCACCGAGCGGCCCACCGGAGGCTTGCTGGCCTCGCCTTATGCTTATGCCAAGCATGGCCAAAGCGGCTTGGAGATCAGCGAACTGCTGCCAAACCTCGCGCAGCACGCGGATGACCTCTGTGTGCTGCGTTCCTGCCACACGGACAATCCCAATCACGGCCCGGCTTTGCTGCTAATGAACAACGGCACGATGACCGAGCGTGTGCCCAGCATGGGTTCGTGGCTCAGCTACGGCCTCGGCAATGAAAACGCCAACCTGCCGTCTTTTGTCGTGCTGTGCCCCGGCAAGCCCGTGCGCTTCTCGATCCTGTGGAGCAGCGCCTTCCTGCCCGCGCAGCATCAGGGCGTGTACATCAATCACTCGCACCTCGATCCGAAGCAGATGATTCCATGGCTGACGAACAGCCGCCTCAACTCGGCGGATCAGCGTCGCCAGCTCGACCTCATGCAGACGCTGAATGCGGAGCATCTCGCCACGCGTGGCGGTGGTGATGTGATGCTGAACGGCCGCATCCAGGCCATGGAAACGGCTTTCCGCATGCAATCGGCCGCCACGGATGCGTTCGATGTGAACCTCGAGCTTCAAAAGGTGCGCGAGATGTATGGCACGAGCCATTTCTCGAACGGCTGCCTCATGGCGCGACGGCTCGTCGAGCGCGGTGTGCGCTTTGTTCAAGTCTATTACGGCAACGGGCAGCCTTGGGACACGCACTCGAACCACGACACCTCCACGCGAAAGCTCGCCGCGGACATCGACCGGCCCATTGCGGCGCTTATCGCTGATCTGAAGCAGCGTGGCATGCTCGATGACACGCTCATCGTGTGGGGTGGTGAGTTCGGTCGCACGCCGGTGAGTGAAAACGGCAACGGACGCGATCACAACCCGCATGGCTTCTGCATGTTCTTCGCCGGTGGTGGAGCGCGTGGCGGCACCGCCTATGGCCAGAGCGATGATTTCGGCTTCAAGGCCGCCGTGGACAAGATGCACATCCACGACATCCACGCGACGATCCTGCACCTGCTCGGCATCGACCACGAAAAGCTCACCTACCGCTACGCTGGCCGTGACTACCGCCTCACCGATGTCCACGGCCGCGTGCCGAGGGCGATCGTGGGTTGAGATCAGCCATCGGAGCGCACTGGCTCCTCAGCTCAGAAAGGCTCTGGCACTACGCGAGGTCAGCGAGCCCATTTGTGCCTCGGAGAGCTCGGATTCGACCAGTTTGAGCAACGAGGACTCAGGATAGAAAAACGGCGCGTGGGTGCCGAGGCATAGCTTTTCGGCCGGCCAGGCCTTCAGCATGTTTTCGAGTCCGCCGACGCCTTCGATCATGGCGCAGTCGAGCCACAAGGTCGTGCAGCCACGCAGCGCGGTGGTGATCATGGCAGCGTTCGCATTCAAAACCATCACGCGAGCCTTCGAGCGGACGTTGAGCAGATCGTGCAGTGGCTTGAGATCGACAGGAGCGGCCTGCACGAGCGGGTGCTGCGTGCGCTGATCCTCCATCTGAGCCACGATTTGCACGGCAAGACCGGCTTCGGTGATCGCATCGAGCATTTCGGCAAAGATGGGCTCGGCGAGCGTGTAGCCGTGGTAGTTCGGATGCAGGCGGACGACCTTCATTCCATGCTCATCGCGACACCGGCGCAGGTCCTCACGCCACGCGGGGAGCAGCGGATGCAGCGTGCCAGCAGGGAGCAGGACGCCTGCGCTTTTCGCACATGCTTTAGCGAGCCGGGTATTCACAGCGGCGATGTCACGCGGGAGCAAGGCCTCGAGCGATCCGGTGATGGCCTGCGTGATGCCATGTTGCTTCAGGGAAGCGCCATCGAGCTCCGGCAGATCGCGGAAAGGCCAGGGGCCGATGGCGAAGTTCACGTCCACACGTTCCGCAGCTTGTTCGAGGGCGATCAATGGCGTCGCAGCCACCGCGGCAGTGCTTTGAAGGAAAAATCGGCGGTTCATACCTGGATGCCTTTCGCTTTGAGGATGGGATTCATGAGGCTGCGCAGTGTGCCGTGGAAGATCTGCTGCTTTTGCTCAGCGGTGATGGCGGCTCCATGCACCTTGGCTAGCTGGCTGGCGAAGCTGCGACCGCCGCAATCGCTGCCGTAGATGACACGCTCCGCGCCCAGCTCCCGCACGGCCATCTCGGTGATGCCCGCGGTGGGATCGGAGCCGGCGAGATCGGCGAAGAGATTCTTTTGATCGCGAATGGCGCGAATGCCCAGCTCCCAGGTGCCGCCGGTGTGGCCGCAGATGATGGGAACCTTCGGAAAACGCCTCGCCAAGGCCACGAGGTCATCGGGTGTGGACTCGCCGGGGTAGTTCGCCGTCGTTTTGAACCACGTGTGCTGGAAGATGACAGCCTTCAATTCGGCCGCGCGTGCGATGAGCGGGTCGATCTCGGGTCCATCGCAGCGTTTTGCCACCCACAGCTTCACACCCACCATCGGGCCATTCGCCACGCAGCGTTCCAGCTCGGCGAGGGATTCGGGCACATGCTTCGGATTGAGCGTGACGAAACCAAAGGCACGGTCGGGATGCTTCGCGATGGCGCGGAGGACCTCGTCGTTCTGTTTTCGAAAATCGTCCGGTGCCGGGTCCTGCGACCATTTCATGCCCATGTAAACGCAAAGCCGCTCAATGCCCACGCGGTCGGCATAGCGCAGGAGCTGCCCGAGCCGCTCCTCGGGCGTGAGACCGGGCACGCCGGAGAGATGGCAGTGCAGGTCCCAGATGCGGAATTTCGGATTCATGAGCGTTTGCATACGCGGCGGCGGGCCAATCGCTTGCCTGCCTCGGAGTTTCCTGCCAGAGAAAGGTCATGATCTCCCCCAAAGCCTACCTTTTTGACCTCGACGGCACGCTCATCGATTCGCTGGCCGACATCGCGGCGTCGGTGAACCGCATGCTGGAGGCTCGCGGGCATCCGCGGCGGGAGCTGGAGCTGTTTCGCCAGATGGTCGGCGATGGCATGGAGAAGCTGGTCGAGCGTGCGCTGCCGGAGCATGCCCGCGATGCGGAGACGATACGGGCTGGCGTGGCCGAATACCGCGCGAATTACGAGCTGCACTGGCAGGAGCAGACACGGCCTTACGAGGGCATCGTCGAGATGCTGGCCACGCTGAAGGCCCGCGGCTTCAAATTGGGCGTCATCTCCAACAAGGCACACCGCTTCACCGTGCCGATGACCGAGCACTTTTTCGGCAAGGACCTCTTCGATATCATCCTCGGTGCCCGGCCGGAGGTGCCGCACAAGCCCGCACCGGATGCGGCGCACGAGGTGGCGGCGATCTGGGGCCTGCCGACGAGCGAAATCGCCTACGTAGGCGATTCGGGCATCGACATGGACTTTGCGAAGAGCAGCGGCATGCGGGCCATCGGCGTGCGCTGGGGTTTCCGTGGGGAAAAAGAGCTTCAGGAGCACGGAGCGGACGTTTTGATTTCTCATCCTTGCGAACTGGCCGCTTGAGCTATCGGCGCATGCCCCTTAGAGTCGCAGCCTGTGACCTCTTCTGCGCATTCTTTCCTCAAATCCGGCCTGCTGGTGCTCGCCGCGGTTTTCATGGCCTCCTGCAAAAGCCTCCCGCCGGAGCCACCACCTCCCCCACCGGAACCGGTGAAGGAGCAATGGAAGTATCCCGGTGCCTGGACGGGTGGTAACAAGGCGATCACCCACATCGTGGTGAACGTGGATACGCAGCGTGCGATGCTCTACAACGGCGAGGAAGAGGTGGGCTGGACGTATGTGGCCAGCGGCATTCCGAGCTACCCGACGCCGACGGGCGAATTCAAGATCCTCGAAAAGAAGAAGGACAAGGTCTCCAACCTCTACGGCAAAGGCTACGACGCCGATGGCAAGCTGGTGAACTCCGATTTCAAGCAGGGCCGCGATGTGCTGCCTCCCGGCGGGCGCTTTGAAGCCGCTCCGATGAAGTATTTCATGCGCCTGACCAACGACGGCGTGGGCATGCACATCGGACTGATCTCGAAGCCCGGTCGCCGCGCCTCGCACGGCTGCATCCGCCTGCCCTCGAAGATGGCGCCGATCCTGTTCGACCATGTCTCGCTCGGCACGCCGGTCACGATCACAGGCAAAGGCCCTGATTATCCCACCTACCTGAAGCAGTCCGCCGAACGAGCGAAAGCCAATGCCGCGAAGTATGCCGCTGCGAAGAAGAAGCAGGCCGATGCCGATGCGAAAAAGGCCGCGGACGCAGCCGCCAGCGGCACCACACCACCCGCCGCGGATCCGAACGCTCCGGTCGTGAAGCCTGCGATCCCCGAGTTGAAGGTGCCGGAGCCTCCGCCCATCGGCGCTCCCGTGCAGGTGAAGCCCGCGCTGCCCGTGCCTGCCGGCACAGGCCAGCAGTGATCGCCTTTTATCCCCTGCCCTGCCGTGCCGCGATTCACGATTGAGGACCTGGGCTGGAATGCCTTCTTCGCGAAGCACTTCGAGCCATACGCCGCCGAAGGCTGGAAGCCCGCCCGCCTGATTCGCGACAACAAGATCTCGTATGGAGCACTGCTCGATGATGGAGCGGGTGGCTTTGACGAGCTGGAGGTGATCCTCAGCGGCAAGGTCTATCACGACGCCGAAACGGACGCTGATCTGCCCGCCGTGGGTGATTGGGTGGCTCTCGATGTGGGCAAAGAAGGCACGGATCATGTCATCCGAGCCCGCCTTCCCCGGCAGACCTGCTTTTCCCGAAAAGCGGCCGGCCTCAGCGCCGAGGAGCAGGTCATCGCGGCGAATGTGGACACGGTGATCGTCATCACGGACGCGGATACCGATTTCAACCTGCGGCGGATGGAGCGCTACTTCACCCTCATCGCCCGCAGCGGCGCGAAGGCCGTCGTCGTGATCAACAAGATCGATCTCACCACCAAGGAGCAAAACGAACAGGCCGCTGCCGCCATCCGCGAGCTCAATCCAGAGGCGGATGTGCTGCTCACCAGCGTCATCAAGCGCAAGGGGCTCAAAGCCGTGCGCGACTACCTGAAACGCGGCCAGAGCGTGGCCTTCATCGGCTCCAGCGGCGTCGGCAAATCGGCGATGGTGAACCTGCTGCTCGGCGAGGAGTGGCAATGGACGGATGAGGTGAACGAGAAGACCGGACGCGGCAGGCACACCACCACCGCGCGTGAATTGCTCGTGCTCGACCGCGGCGGCATCCTCATCGACAACCCCGGCATCAAAGAGGTGCAGATGTGGACGGATGAAACCACGCTGCGTGAACGCTTTGCGGACATCGACGAGATCGCGCTGGGCTGCCGGTTTGGCGATTGCAAGCACGGCAAGGATGCCGGCTGCGCCATCCGTGCCGCCGTGGAAGGCGGCAAGCTCGATCCCGCCCGCTACGAAGGCTATTTGAAGCTCGAAGAAGAGATCGCAGAGCTGCGCAAGAAGCGCAAAAAGCGTCAAATGACGGTCGAACGCGTCTTCAAACGCGATCACAAGATCAAAGCCCGCAACCGCGAGGACCGCCACGACATCGAGCGGAACCTCCGACCCTCACGCCACGACTTTCGCGACTCGTAATCACCTCACGATGCCTGCCGCTTTTTCAGCTCGACGAGGGCGTTGAGGATCTTCACGCGGTTCATTTCGTGTACTTCGAGCTTTTCGCCGATTTTGGGCACGAGAGTCACCGTCAGCTCACCGCCGAGATGCTCGCGAAACTCCTCCAAGCCTTCCAAAATGGCAGGCTCGCCGCTGCGGCCGTTTTCGATGAGATGTGGCGAGTAGGTGGTGAAGCCGATGCGCTCGATGAGCTTCAGCACACGCTCGCAAGTGTCGGCATCGAGAATGCCCTGCATGCGGGAGTAAACGAGATCCACGGCCATGCCGATGGCCACGGCCTCGCCGTGCGTCACGGCGAATTTGGAAATCTGCTCCAGCTTGTGCGCCGCCCAGTGCCCGAAGTCGAGCGGACGGGCGGAACCAAGCTCAAACGGATCGCCGCCGGTGGCGATGTGCTCGACGTGCAACTCGGCGCTGCGCTGCACGACCTTCTCCAGCGCCTCTTGCTTCAGCGATGCGAGGTCATCGGCCATCGCCTCGATCTGCTCGAAGAAGGCCGCATCACGGATGAGCGAGACTTTGATGGCCTCGATGATGCCATTGCGGCGTTCGCGAGGCGGGAGGGATTCGAGGAAGGCGAAATCGTTCACCACCGCGTAGGGCACGGCGAAGCTGCCGATCCAGTTTTTCTTCCCGAAGTAGTTCACGCCGTTCTTCACACCCACACCGCCATCGCCCTGCGAGAGCGTGGTGGTGGGAAAACGCACATGGCGGATGCCGCGATGCGCCGTGGAGGCCGCGAAGCACACCAAATCGAGCACCGCACCGCCGCCGATGACGAAGACGTAGCTGTGACGGTCGAGAGCCGCCTCGTTGATGGCATCCCAGCAGCATTCCACGAGGCGCAGGTCGTTCTTGCAGGCCTCGCCGCCGGGCAGCGTGATGGGCGTGTCCGCGAGGGTGAAGGCATCCGCATGCACCTCGCCATAGGCCACGATGTCGTCGATGAGATCGCGATTGGCGTTCGCGACGGCTTCATCCACAAAAACGAGCACCCGGGGCAGCTTGTGGGGCTTGTGAAGCGTCACCAAATCCCGCACGGCATTATTCCGGGCATGAAAGGCCTCCCTGGTGAAAAGGATGCGATGGGTATGTTCGAGCCTGATGGGTCTCTCCAGCATTAAAACGGGGGTCGGAAAAGGGGCGGTTCTCTGCCGCTGTCCGGGGTTTTGGTCAACGGGGAAAGCCCAAACGGGCGCCGAAGCCGTTTTCTTCTAACTCGCCATGGAAAGTTCTACGTCGCCGCCACCCAACGCTGCCAGAATCGCAAGACAGGAGCAAGGCAGGCAAACAGCACCGCCAGCGGCAGGGAGACCGTCGCCACTGCCAGCGCATCGACGATCGTGATGCCCGCGAGCAGCCAGCCGACACCACGCCCGATGGAAGGGCCGCCTAGGCCGATAAATCCGATTGGAACGGACAGCAGCCAGCCGAGGGCCATGCCGACGATGAGGTCCAAGCTGCCCAAAAGAGTGTCACTCGCCATCGCGGCGATGATGGGGACAAAGAGCAGCAGAATGGCCAAAATCCGCTTCGCGAGGCCAAGCGCACTTCCCTTGTGCTCGGACCGCGCCGCCATGGTGATGCCGACGATGTAGCAACCCAGCGCCGCGGCGTGAACGAGGTTTCCCGATGCCAAAAAGGACAATGAGTCCCAAGTCAGGCGATACCCTGGACACAAAAGGTCATCGGTCGCTGCGAAAGCGCGATCCATCACCAGCGCCGAGCCCGCCATGAGCACTAAAAAGGCCCGGCAGGCCCCCATGACCACCACCGAGCCTGCCCAAGGCTTGTGATACAGGTCGTAAAACAAAATGCAGACCACCAATCCGGCGATCATGAGTGGATGCGCCCAGCCTTTGGCGAAGGCCAGGCAGGCTCCGACGAACAGCATGCCGAGTCCCACGCTCCATGCCGCACGCAGGCTCACCTGACCGCTCGGGATGGGCCGCTCCCGGCGATGCTCGCGGTCAAATTTCACATCCGCCGCGTCGTTGAGGATCATGCCGCCGGTGTAGAGCAGCGAGCCCGCAAGGATGAGCCAGAGCAATCGCGCATCCTGCCAGCCGCCACCGGCCACCAGCCACGCGGCGGTGACGTTCGTCAACACCGTCGGCAGATTGGAGATTCGGGCGAGCTGGAGCCAGGGAAGCATGCGGAGGCTCCTGTGGCCCTTCCCGCCCCGGTTTTCCAGCCGCCTTTTCTTTTGCAAAAAGACCGCCCCGCTGTCATCTCAGCGCCCGCCATGCCCGCCGCCGCTATTGACATCCAAAAAGTTGCCAAGCTCTCCCGCCTCTCGCTCACGCCGGAGGAGGCCGCGCACTACGAAAAGCAGCTCAACGGCGTGCTGACCTACATCGACACGCTCACCGCGCACAATCTCGGCGATGTCGAGCCCTCCTCGCACGCCATGCCGGTCTTTGATGTGCTCCGCGTGGATGAGGAGCGCCCCGGTTTCACGCAGGAACAATGCCTCTCGAACGCCCCGAAACGCGTCGGCGACCAGTTCCAGATCCCCAAAGTCATCGAATAACTCATGTCTCTCGCCAATTCGACCATCGCCCAGCTTCGCCAGCGTCTCAAAGCCGGGGAAATCACATCACGCGATATCGTGCAGGATGTCGCCAAGGCCATCGAGGCCCGCAACGGCGAGCTCGGTGCCTACTTGAGCTTCGACACGGAGGCCGCGCTGAAGGAAGCCGATGCCGCGGACAAGTCCCTGCCGCTCGGTGGCATCCCGATTGGCATCAAGGACAACATGAATGTCACCGGCCAGCCCTGCACCTGCGCCTCGAAGATCCTCGCGGAAAACTACACCTCGCCCTACGACGCCGGTGCGATCCAAAAACTGCGCCAGGGCGGTGCCGTGCCGTTTGGCCGCTTGAACATGGATGAGTTCGCCATGGGCTCGACGACGGAAAACTCCGCGCTAGGCGTTACTCGCAATCCTCGCGATACCAGCCGTGTGCCCGGTGGCTCCAGCGGTGGCAGCGCCTCCGCCGTGGCCGGTGACATCGCCATCGCCGCGCTCGGCAGCGACACCGGCGGCTCGATCCGCCAACCCGCCGCTCTTTGCGGCTGCGTGGGCCTCAAACCGACCTACGGACGTGTCTCGCGCTTTGGCCTCGTGGCCTTTGCATCCTCGCTCGATCAGATCGGCCCCATCACGAAGACCGTCGAAGATGCCGCGCTGCTGTTGAATCATCTTTGCGGCAAAGACGGTCGCGATTCCACCTCGCTCGATGTCGAGGTGCCGGACTTCACTGCGGGCATCGGCAAGGACATCAAAGGGCTGCGGGTCGGTCTGCCGAAGGAATACTTCATCGACGGCACGCACGCCGGTGTTTCCGCCGCGGTCGATGCTGCCATCAAGAAACTCGAAAGCCTCGGCGCCATCATCGAGCATATCTCGCTGCCGCACACCGAGCTTGGCGTGGCCACTTACTACGTTCTCGCGCCCGCGGAAGCCTCTGCCAACCTCGCCCGCTTTGACGGCGTGCGTTACGGCCACCGCAGCAGCACTGCCACCGACCTCATGGAGCACTACTTGAAGAGCCGCTCCGAAGGCTTCGGCCCCGAAGTGAAGCGCCGCATCCTGCTCGGCACCTACATGCTCAGCAGCGGCTACTACGACGCCTACTACCTTCGCGCTCAAAAGGCCCGCACACTGATCCGCAATGACTTCACCGAGGCCTTCTCGAAGGTCGATGTCATCGTGTCCCCCACCAGCCCCGCTCCTGCGCACAAGCTCGGCGAATTGAAGGACAACCCGCTCGCCGCTTATCTCGAAGACGTTTTCACCATCCCGGTGAACCTCGCCGGTCTTCCCGGCATCAGCGTGCCCTGCGGCGATGTGGAAGTCGATGGCGTGAAGCTCCCCGTCGGCCTGCAACTCATCGGCAAGCCGCTCGACGAGGTCACCGTGCTGCGTGCTGCGCATGCCTACGAGCAGGCGCGGTAGTCTTCAGGGCTTTCATCATGACATCCCGGGCCTGAACGCCATGCCGAACAGCATGACCAGCACGATCATGAGGATGATTAATCCAAGGTAGATGGCACAGAGGATGCCGCAGAACTTCCAGAACCGCCGCTGCTCCGCCAGCGCGAGGGTGAGGTCGGAGAAGCTTTGAGATGACGAGAGCCGGCCGATGCTGGAGGCATACTTGCTCAGCTTGAGCGTGGGGTAGATTACCAGCATAACGGAGATGCCGATGACGAACAACACGCCCACGGCGAGACCGACTCCGGCACCAACCTGGCCTGAATTGGCCAGTCCACCCGCTCCCGCCAAGCCCATGATCAGGTAAAACGAGAGCCCCAACAGGTTCAGAATGCTCGCGATCCACATCAGCACAGAGATGAGCCTCACCCACGGCCGGGTGCCGCGAAGCTCCTGCAGCACGGGATAGGGCACGCTGCCCATAGCGGCGCCTGGCTGCAACTGAGCGGCTTTTGGCGCGGCATAGGGATTCACGGCCGGCGTCACGACCACCGGAGTGGCGGCCACCGGCTTCGGCTTCCCGACCATGGGACCGGTGGCTGCACCAGCAGTCGTGAGCCTGGCCAGTGGCTGCCACTCCGGCATGCCTTCTTTCCAGCACCAGTCGTCCTGTTTGAAAAAGCCAGACTTCAGACCTTCTTCGATCTGCGAGAGATCAAACGAGCCGAGTTCCGCACCTTCACGGGAAATAGTGTATTCACTCATAAAAACAGCCCGTGTTTTAGCCACCAGCACAGGCTTCTGTCGATACCAAAATCGTCTGCTAAGGCATTGAGTGGTGAATCGCTCCTGTTTGAGCCTCGCGGCATCTTGGTGAAAGGTCCGCGCTGTGCTATTCGATCTCCTTCGCCCCATGTTTCGCGCCTTTTGCCTTTCGCTCGCCTTTGCCCCTGCCCTGCTCGCTGCTCCACCGGTGGAGGCGGATTTTTACAAGATCACGACGTTTGACACCCCAAAGGAAACGGCGCTGGAGGTCGGCTCCATCGAGTTGCTGCCGGAGGGCAAGCTGGCCCTCGGCACGCGTCGTGGCGAGATCTGGATCGTGAGCGGTGCGGGCAGCAGCGATCCGGCGGCGGTGAGTTACAAGCTCTTTGCCAGCGGCCTGCATGAGGTGCTCGGCCTGGCCTACAATCCGAAGGACAAAAATCTTTACGCCACCACCCGCTATGAGATCACGCGGTTGAAGGACACGGATGCGGATGGCCGTGCGGATGTGTTTGAGAACGTGAACGATGGCTGGGGCGTCTCCGGTGATTACCATGAGTATGCCATCGGCAGTCGTTTTGACAAAAAGGGCGACCTTTGGGTCACGCTATGCCTCACAGGGTCGTTCAGCAGCCAGGTGCCATTTCGCGGATGGGCGCTGCGCATCACGCCGGAGGGCAAACTGGTGCCCACCAGCTCCGGCATCCGCAGCCCCGGCGGCATCGGCTTCGATGCGGATGGCGAAGTGTATTACTGCGACAACCAAGGCCCGTGGCATGGCTCCTGCACGTTGCAGCATCTTGTGCCGGGCAGTTTCCAAGGCCACCCCGGCGGCAACATCTGGTATGACCTCGCCCCGAACATGGGCCCGCGGCCGATTGATCCGATTCCCGAGGCTTTCCAAGGCGACCGCGGACGCAAAGAAGACCGCCCCGGCGGCGATCCCGACCGCATGGTGGCGGAGCGTGCCCGCATCAAGGAACTGCTGCCGCCCGCCGTGTATCTCGTGCATGGCAAAGTCGGCAATTCGGCCTCAGCCATCATTTGCGACACCAGCGGCGGGAAGTTCGGCCCCTTTGCCAAGCAGCTCTTCATCGCCGATCAGAGCCACAGCAACCTCAGTCGCGTCTTCCTCGAAACGGTGAATGGCATCAAACAAGGCGTCGTGATCCCTTTCCGAAGCGGCTTTACCAGCGGCCTCATCGGCGGGCGCATGGACGAGGAAGGCCGTGTTTTCGTGGGTGGCAGCGACCGCGGCTGGGGAGCACGCGGAGGCAAGCCCTTCTGCTTTGAAAAGTGCGAGTGGACCGGCAAAACACCCTTCGAAATCCTTGAGATGCGGGCGAGGCCAGATGGTTTTGAGCTCACCTTCACCCAGCCGGTCGATCCAGCCTCCGCTGGCGATGTGAAGAACTACTCAATGCGCGAGTTCACCTACGCCTACCGCGAGCAATACGGCGGCGATGAGATCGATGAGGTCATTCCCAAGATCACCGCCGCCCAAGTGGCCGCCGATGGCAAATCCGTGCGCCTCACGGTCAGTCCGCTCACCAAAGGCCACATCCACGAGTTGCATCTCGACGGTGTGAAAGGTCCCGAAGCCAACCCGCTGCTCCACACGGTGGCGTGGTATACGCTTAACGAGATTCCGGCGAAGTGATCGGAGACGAGCATTCGCTCATCGTTGTGCCGACAGAGCCAGAAACACAATCTGCGAAGGATTCCCAACCGGGGTGTAGTGGCCGGTGAAGCTCAGTTTGCCGGTCTCTTTGTCCACTTTGAAGGTGGCGAGGTGGTCGGCGCGTTGATTGCAGCAGTGTAGGAAAGTGCCGGAGGGATCAAAGGTGAAGCTGCGAGGGTAGTCGCCACGGGTCCATTCCTCGGTGACGTAGCTCAGCGTGCCGTCCGTGCCGATGGCGAAGATGCCGATGCTGTCGTGGAGGCGGTTGCCGGCGTAAACGAAGCGGCCGTCGGCCGAGACGAGGATCTCCGAGCAGAAATTGCTGCCCGCATAGCCCGGCGGGAGGCTGGGCAGCGTCTGCCGGTGCGTGAGGCGCCCCGTTTGCGCATCGAAGTCAAACAGCGCGACGGTAGAGCCCTCTTCTTGAATGCTGTAAAACCAGCGGCCGTTCGGATGAAAGGCAAAGTGGCGCGGCCCATCTCCCGGCGGCAGCGAGACGATGGGCGTCTCCGCCGGTGTGAGCGTGCCTTTCTCGCCATCGAACTTCCACACGAGGATCTGATCGAGTCCGAGATCGACATGCAGCACCCATTTGCCGGAGGGATCGGCCTCGATCATGTGCGCATGCGTTTGATCATGCCCGCTGATGGCAAAACTGCCCGGTGCGGCGTTGGTGGCTTTTGTGGGTCCAACGGTGCCGGAATCCTTTTTAACGTCCGTGGCCTCGCCGAGACTGCCATCGGCCTGGATGGGCAAAACGGCCACGCTGCCGCCAAAGTAGTTCGCCACGAGCACGAACTTGCCATTTGGATGCACGGTCAGATGCGCGGGGCCTTTGCCGCCGGAGCGGACGCTGTTGAGCAGCTTCAAATCACCAGTGGCAGGATCAATTTTGAAGGCGCTGACGCTGCCGGACTCGTCATCGCCGAGGCGTTCGGTCTCGTTGCCGGAATAAAGATGCGTCTTCGCAGGATTCAGCGCGAGGCAACTGGGGCTGGTGCCCATCTCGACAATGCTCAGAGGCGTGAGCTTGCCCGTGGCACGATCCATTTCGAGCAGGTGAATGCCTCGTCCATTGCCCGGCGGCAGATCGACCTGCGTCGCCCGCATGTTTTTCAAAGGCGAGGTGTAAGTGCCTACATAGGCGATGAGCCTTCCCTCAGCTGCAAACGCGAGCGGAGCAGCGATTAACGAAAAGGCAGCGATGAGGCAACGACGGCTGGAGAAGGCAAAAGCGGGCATGAGAGCCTCACCAAACGCGGTGTGGCATCCCGCTCATGCATTCGATCACAGCATCGTGTGCTCCAGCGCCTGCACTTCCTTCTTCACGAGGGCACCGACGCGATGCTTGGCGAGATAGACTTGGGCGGCGTTGATGCCGAGGGCCTCGGCGGTCTTCTTCACGCCCCAGCCTTTCATGACGTAGCAGTCAAAGATCTGGAACTGGCGCGGCGAAACCTTTGCCTTCACGCGTTCGAGGGCGGCAGCGGTGATGTTGTCACGCCATTCACGGTCCCAGATCTTCTCCAACATGTTGTCTTTCTCCTGCGAGAGACGTTCGACGATGCTCATGCCGTGGTCTTCGCTGTCCGCATTGCCCTGATCGGCGAGCGAGGGCTGGCGTTTACGAGCGCGGAAGACATCGAGAATGCGCCAGCGGGTCATCTGGAGCAGCCAGGCCTTGAAGGAGCCGGCACGGGGATCGTATTGGCCTTTCTGCACCTGGCGGGCGATGGCGATGATGGTCTCCTGGATCACATCAAAGGACTCTTCACGAGTCAGGCCGGCCTTGGAGGCCACGGAGAAGATGAGGCGCCAGTAGGTCTGATAGAACTCGTTCCAGGTGCGCTGGTCCTCCCAATTGTTCAAACGCTCGATCAGGCTTTTGCGGGTCTTTTCCCACAAGCCCTTTTCTTTTTTCACGTCTTCCGGCACGGCGATCTCCGGCACCGGTATGTCTGAGGCTGGTTCACTCATCGTGAAGGACATTTAACGGTTGAGTGAGACTGTCAAACCTTTGAACCCCTCGGATACGAGGGAAAATCGACGATAGAACAATGCTCTCCGCGGCGGGTGCGCATGATGGCTGTTCATGCCGCTTGAGAAGCTCCGGCTTTGATGGGAGACTCTGCCGCTTTCCTCCCATGCCCGACCCCGAAGCCGATGCTGAAATGCCAGCCGATGCCGCCCCCGCGGAGCCGGTCGCCGAGGCATCTCCCGCGGAGGAAACCACACCGGACACCGGGAGCCTGATCGAGCTGCCACCGCCTCCTGTGCAGCCGCAAAAGATCGCGGCAAAGCCGAAGAAGGCCCCAGGGAATCCGGCGTCGCATCGCGATGACATCGTGATCCCCGATTACAATCTGCTGAAGCGCATCGGCAGCGGTGCTTACGGCGAGGTGTGGCTGGGCCAGAGTGTCACGGGAGCCCTGAGGGCGGTGAAAATCGTGTGGCGGGAGGACTTCGAGCACACGCGCACCTTTCATCGCGAATTTTTGGGCATCCAGCAGTTTGAGCCCATCTCACGCGGCCATCCCTGCCTCGTGCATATTTTGCATGTGGGATGGAATGAGAACCGTGGCTTCTACTACTGCGTGATGGAGCTGGGTGATGATATCGAGGAAGGCGGCAACATCACCAATATCGACAGCTACGTGCCACGCACGCTGGGCACGGACATGAAACGTCACGGCCGCCTCGATCCCTTCTTCTGCCGAGATGCGGGCGTGTACATGGCTGATGCGTTGCACTACATGCACAACCACGGCCTGACGCATCGCGACATCAAACCCTCAAACGTCATCTTCGTGGGTGGTGTCTGCAAACTGGCGGACATTGGTCTCGTCGCGGCCTTTGGTGAACGTTCATTCGTCGGCACGGAGGGCTTTGTGCCACCGGAAGGTCCCGGCACGCCGCAGGCGGACCTCTACAGCCTCGGCAAGGTGCTCTATGAAATGAGCAGCGGGAAGGACCGCATGGAGTTCCCGGAGGTGCCGGATGAGATCTCCGACGAGGAATGGCCCTTCTGGCTCGATTTGAACCGCGTCATCTGCCGGGCATGTGAAAACGACCTCGACCGCCGCTTTGCCACCGCGGCCGAGTTTGCCGAGGCACTGCAACACGTCGGCGAAAAGCGGCCTGAGACCTTCATTCGTCGCTTCAGCCGTGCGGCGATATTCACCCTCATCGGCTCCTTCCTGCTCGCCAGCGGACTGGTGATGGCCCGCCATCAGCGTGACTGGCATTATGAGGTCGCCGCGCCGGTGAAACCGAAGCCCGTGCTGCCCGAGCCACCACGCAAAGGCAAGCCTTGGCAAAATCGCCTCAAGCAATGGTTCTCATCGAAAGGTGACAAGCACATCGCCGACCTGCCGACAGACATCGCGCACTTCCGCAGCTTTGTGGACACCACGTTTCGTTCTGCGGAATACAGCGTGGTGCTCGTGCCGCAGCCGGATAAAAGCATCCTGAATGCTGCGGTGGTCTCCGCCGCCGATGCGGATGCCTACTGCGCCTGGATGACAGAAACAGAGCGCCGCATCAGCCGTCTCGATCTGGATCATGAATACGCGTGGAAGCCCGCCAAAGTCACGCCTGCGCCCGGCAGTCCGCCACAGAAGAATGGCATGCAGGCCATCGTCTGCGAGATCGTGCAGGTGCGCTATGGCGCGGTGACGATCACGTCCACGCCACCCGGAGCCGATGTGTATGACGGCGAGGAATTCCTCGGCCGCACGCCCGTGCGCCTGCCGCATGTGCGGGCCGCGAAGTTTGATTTCTCGGTCAATCTGCCCGGTTACAAGGTCGAGCATGCCACCGGCGATTTGAAACAAGGCCAGACCATCGCCTTCAACCTCCGCCTGAAGGCCAGCGGAGCCGTCGTCTTCGGCAAACCATGGCCAAACAGCCTTGGCATGAAACTTGTTCCACTGGGCAAAGCCATGATCGCCTCCATCGAGACACGTCGCAGTGACTTCGCCGAGTTCGCGAAGGCCACGAATCAGCCACCGGTGGATGGTCGCGTGCTCGATGCTGATCCCACGCTGCCCGTGACGATGGTCAATCGGGCCGAGGCCGAGCAATTCTGCCGCTGGCTCACTGACCGCGAACGTGCCAAAGGCCTCCTCGAGCCCGATCAGGAGTATCGCCTGCCCACCGATGACGAATGGAGCATGGCAGGCGATCTTTCCCGCGAGGCCGGTGCCACGCCGCAGGAGAGCAATGAACGCATCGGCGGCGTGTATCCCTGGGGCTTCCAATGGCCGCCGCCGACCAAAGCGGGGAACTTCCTCGATCTCACGGCCGACAAGTCCGGCAAAACTTCCATCGGCGGCTACTCGGATGGTTTCGCAGGCCTGGCACCTGTCGGCAGCTTCCGACCAGATATTCGCGGCCTGCAAGACCTCGCGGGCAATGTGTGGGAATGGGTGTCCACCCCTTGGAACAACACACCGGATGCCGCCGTGCTCCGCGGCGGCGCTTACACCACCGCGCAGAGCAACCAGTTGCTCTCCTCTCACCGTCGTCAGGTGCTGGCCAGCATCCGCCTGCCTGATGTCGGCTTCCGCATTCTGCTTTGGAACATCGGCACGCCCGCCCGCACGGACGAGTAGCGCCCTCTCTCATCCCCTTTCTTCTCTCCCGAGATGCCCTGGAGCCACATTTGGACCTTTCTCGCCGGTTTGATCCTCGGCGCGGCAGGCGTGCTCATTTACAAGCTGCTGCAATTCCTTGCCGACCTGCGTGCCGCGCGTCATACGATTGCCAGCTACGATCAATTGCTCAGCACCGAGGCGGATGAGCATGCACGCAAAGCCGTCGAAGACTGCAAAAACCGCCTTCGCTGGCAAAAGAACCTCAACCCCGAATGGCTCGCCCCGCTCGTGAATGAGGTGCCGCAGCTCGTGAAGGACATCGCCGTAATTTATCATCCGGGAAAAGAGAACGCGCTGCTCGCCCCCGGCCTCAGCCAGTTCTCCCGAGCCGTGCACCTCGCCTCGATGGACGTGGCCGATTTCCTGCAAACACGCTCCATCGGCCGTCTCGTCGATGTCAGCGCCTCCACCGCGCTGAAGACATGGGAGGTCACTCATAAGCTCGCCAAACACGAAACCGTCCAGCAGGCCAACAAATGGTACAGCCGCCTGCTGCCCGTGTGGCAGGTGCTGCGCTTCAAATCGCCCGTCATGTGGGCCAGCGTCGCCGTCTCGAATGTCGCCGCCCGCACCCTCCAGCCAGCTGTCATCGACATCATCGCCAAACGCGCCATCGACCTCTACAGCGGCCGCCTCGGCCGCGGCATCATCACGCCCTCAACCATCGATCCGCCCACCTCCGGCCCTCTGCCGCCGATGTGAGGAAGGAGAGTGGCACAGGTTTCCAACCTGTGCTGTCAGAGCGAACAGGTTGAAAACCTGTTCCACTTTATCAGAAGCACCGCTCGCACACCTCGCGCAAGCCCGCTCGGGTCGTGCAGCGTCGCATGTCGTGCAAAAAGGTCTCCGCGTCCCGCAAACCGGGACCGAAGAAACTCAGGTGCTTCTTCACACGGTTCACCTGATCGAGCTCCCGCGTGTTGGGCATCGTCACACACTCATAAAGCTCCTCGACGTAGGTCAGCAGGTCCTCTCTCGATGGCTGAAACACGTTCTCGCCACGGAAATGCTGGCGGATTTGCTCAAACAACCATGGATTGCGGATCGCCCCGCGACCAATCATGAGGCCATGCACGCCCGTTTCTCGCGCCACCACCTCCGCATCGTGATGCGAGCCGATATTCCCATTCGCCAGCACAGGACATGGCAGCCGCTCACGAGCCGCGCCGATCAAATCGTAGCGGACTCCTTCGCGATACATCTGCGTCACCGTGCGACCGTGGATCGTCACGAGGTCCACACCATGCTTCGCAAACAGCGGCACCAGCGCATCGATGGTCTCCGTGTCATCAAAGCCGAGCCGCGTCTTCACCGTGAACTTCACCTGCACCGCCTCGCGCAGCGCCCCGAGGATGCCCTCGATGCGCGGCACATCCCGCAGCAGGCCGCCGCCCGCACACTTGCGATACACGATGGGTGCCGGGCAGCCCAAATTCAGATCAATCGCCGCCACCGCATGCTCCTGAAGCTCCTTCGCCCCACGAACGAGCGAAGGAATGTCATTCCCGATCATCTGCGCCACCACCGGCCTTCCTGTTGGATTATCCACCACCGATTCGAGGATCCACTTCTCCAAATGCGAGTCCGGATGCACGCGAAAATACTCCGTGTAATACACATCCGCCCCGCCATAACGGCTCATGAGCTGCCAGAAGGCTCTGTCCGTGACATCCTGCATCGGTGCGAGCGCCAGCAGCGGCTCCTGCCGCGCCAAAAGCTGCTCAAAATGCTGCACCGGTGTCATGAGCCGCTGCTTAACCACGGAAGCCGCGTCCTTCCAAGAAGACTCTTGGCAACAAAAGCCTTTTCCAATGGCCTCCAGTGGATGGGGTGCCTGGATATTTGGGGCGTTGTTCCGGCTTTTTTAAGATGAAGTCGATCTGTGGACTGGTAAAAAGGGCCTATTCCTTTGACTCAATGCGCCTCTACCAAATGAAATCTCAGCCTCGACCTCTCTCGAAGTTGCTCTGGGTTGCTTGTCATCTCCTGATCGTTGGTGTTCTGACCGCAGGATACGAGGCTTGCGGTCAGACTACTCCCGCCGCGGTGGTGAGCTTTACCTCACCAGGGCCAGGCTCCCCATCCAAGAACGCCCTCGTGCGTGCGAGCAATGGCCATTTCTTCGGCATGACCAAGCTGGGCGGTGCCAGCGGATACGGGAGTGCATTCAAGCTGACCCCGGCAGGACTGCTGACCACGCTGATTGACTTCGACTACACCAACGGGGCCTTTCCCCAAGGCAATCTTCTTCTCGCAAGCGATGGTAACTTTTACGGGCTCACCAGCAGTGGCGGCAGCGAGGGAGCAGGGACAGCCTTCAGAATGACCCCGGAGGGAGTCATGACGATCCTGGCTCATTTTCCGAGCAGCGCCGGCGGACCTGAAGGCGCTCTGATCGAAGGTAATGATGGCCATTTCTATGGGATCACTCCAACCGGGGGCGCTGTGGGCTTCGGGACCGTGTTTCGCATGTCTCCGACCGGGAGCTTGACCACCTTGGTGGATTTCAACTACGCCAATGGTGCTTATCCGGACGGAACGCTGGTCAAAGGAGACGACGGCAGCTTTTACGGACTCACTCAAACTGGAGGAAGCAACGGCAGCGGCACTGCTTTCAAAATCTCCTCAGCAGGCACATTCACCCTCCTCACGGAGTTTGAAAGCAGCACCACCGGCCATAACCCCACCGGAACGCTGACGCTCGGCTCGGATGGTCATTTTTATGGAAGCACCGTCTATGGGGGCCTCCACGACAAGGGAACGGTTTTTCAGATGACCACATCCGGCGTAATCACCCCTTTGGTTCATTTTGACGAGGTTCACGGCTCTTCTCCTGGCCCGAACCTACTCCAGGCGAGTGATGGGCACCTTTATGGGGTGACCAGCGGAGGTGGTGCCAGCGGTGCAGGAACGGCATTCAGGCTGACGACCGGCGGAGTGCTCACGACACTCTTCAGTTTTTCATCCAGCACGTTTCAATATCCGCCGGGAGGCTTCGCGCAGGCAGTTGATGGAGTGCTTTACGGCATGAGCACTTACGGTGGCAGCGAAAACCAAGGGCTTGTCTTTTCCCTGGATGTGGATGCGCCGAGTCTGACACCGGAGATTGAAGTCCTAGGGCCGGGCAATGTGCTCCTGAGTGATGGCGCCACGCATGCGTTTGGCATTGTCAACGTGGGGCAGTCATCCGATCTGGTTCTGACCATCCGAAACACCGGCGTGCAGAGCCTTTCAGGCGTGTCAGTGCAGATCGACGGCCCTGACGCAGCCGAGTTCAGTCTTACCAGCTTTCCTGCCAGCGTCATCCCCCCTTCGGGCAGCAGCACGGTTATTGTGCGTTTCCAGCCAGGCAGCAGCAGTTCGAAGTCCGCCTTCCTGCACATCATCAGCAATGACTCGGATGAAAGCCCTTATGACGTCAGTTTGATTGGCGGGCCCGAGGCGGAGATAGCCGTGGAGCAGCCTCTTGGCACAGCCATCCCAGACGAAGGAGCCAGAACACTTCCAAGCACCGTGGTTGGCAGCAGTTCTGAACTCACGTTTACTGTTTTGAACAGCGGCGTGGCCCCGCTCACCGGTCTCGTGATCACGATCGATGGAGCACAAGCGGCGGAGTTCAGCGTGAGCAGCACACCCACGGCACCTGTGCCAACGTCGGGCACAACAACCTTCACCGTGCGTTTCGCCCCTACCAGTCGAGGATCGAAAAGCGCAGTCCTCCATCTGACCAGCAATGACGCGGACGAGAATCCCTATGACATCCAGCTCAGTGCGACTGCGTGGGATTTGAACAGCATCAACAAACTGGCCGATCTCGGCGCTCCCGGCCCCTCACAGCCCCAACTGGGTTCATTGTGCCGTGCGGCCGACGGCAACCTGTATGGGATGTCATCGAGCGGGGGAAGCGGAGGATCAGGGACTGTCTTCAGAGTCACCACGGCTGGGATGCTCACGACCTTGGTCGATTTCAACGGCAGCAATGGCGCCCTCCCGCTCGGAGGCCTTATCCAGGCCTCGGATGGCTGTTTTTATGGCATGACCAGACAAGGAGGCACCAGCGGCCACGGCACCATTTTCAAAATGACCGCCGCAGGAGAGCTCACGACATTGGTGCATTTCAACTCTAGCAACGGGGCAGACCCGCGTGGCAGCCTGACGCTGGGTAGTGATGGTTACTTCTACGGGATGACGCACGGTGGCGGCAACGGCCATGGCACCCTTTTCCGAATGACACCTTCTGGCACGCTGGTGACGCTGGCGGTCCTCACCATCAGCACCGGAACCGCTCCCGTGGGCAGCCTCATCCAGGCCTCGGACGGTGCTTTTTATGGCATGACTAGTGAAGGAGGCACAGGCGGTCGTGGAACGATTTTCAGAGTGACCAGCTCAGGCCAGTTCACGACGCTGGTGAACCTCGATTTAGGCATCGGAGCGGAGCCTTATGGCGACTTGATCCAAGGCAGCGATGGCCATTTTTATGGCGTGACCAGCCAAGGAGGTGACAACGGTTACGGCACGATTTTCCGGATGACTTCGGAAGGGGTGATGACGACACTGGCACACTTCACCTCCACGACAGGAGCACCCAAGGGGAGCCTGCTCCGGGCACACAACGGTATCTTCTATGGCCTGAGCACTGGCGACGCATTGTTCAGCATCACCATGACAGGCACATTTGCCGTTTTGGACACTTTTGTCCCCAGCACGGACGGAAGCGTGCCGCAAGGCAGTCTGGTGCAGGCGTTCAATGGCATGCTTTATGGGATGACTTCCAACGGAGGTGCCAGCAACTCAGGAACCGTGTTCTTTGTGCCGATCGGTGAAAGCCAGTTGCCAGCGGAGATTGCTGTTGAGCAGGACCTGGCCGCGGTGGCAGACGGTGGTTCGAGTACTTTTGGTCTGGTGGCCTCAGGCTCAAGCCGCAGCCTCACCTTCACCATTCGCAACTTGGGAGGGCAGGACCTTTCCGGTGTATCCGCGTCCATCGACGGGGCCGATGCTTCGGAGTTCGCCATCACCACACCACCTGCGACACTGGTTCAAGGCCCGGGCGGAAGCACCAGCCTTGCTGTCACTTTCACTCCAGCAGATGGCGGCTCGAAGTGGGCCGTGCTGCATATCAACAGCAACGACGCTGACGAACCATCTTATGACATCACTTTGATCGGAGGTCCCGAGCCGGAGATCGGCATCGAGCAACCAGCAGGCACACCACTGCTGGATGGTTTCACCAAAAGGGCATTTCCAGCCACCGTGGCCGGGACCACTCGTGACATGACCTTCACCTTGCTCAATACCGGCGTGGCGCCTTTGCACATCATGGGGATCACCTTGGATGGGCCTGACGCATCCTTGTTCAGCGTTGTTTCCATGCCCAATGCTGACGTGCCTGCCGCGGGCAGCACCACATTCACTCTGCGCTTTGCTCCGGGCAGCGGTGGCGTCAAAACAGCCGCGTTGCATCTCACCTCAACTGATGCCGACGAAAGCCCCTTTGACATCAACCTGACCGGCACGGGCATCGGCCTTGGCGAGGCTTATGCTTTCGCAAATTTTGGCACCGGGCCGTCACCCGCGAATCCGGCTGGTGGACAGCTTACACCCGGTCCGGACGGCAGCTTCTATGGCGTGACAAGAGCCGGAGGAAACTTTGGCATGGGCACCATATTCCGAGTCACCTCCGACGGCTCCATCACCACCCTTTTCCACTTTTCCCCTTCCGATGGTTCCACACCGCTGGGCGGACTGGTGCAGGCAAGCAACGGTCACTTTTATGGCACCACCAGCCAAGGCGGGACGCATGGCTACGGCACTGTTTTCAAGGTGACCCCAGCAGGTGAGTTTACCACCTTGATCCACTTCAACCAAACCAACGGCGCCAATCCGCGGGACAGCCTGATCCAAGGCCATGATGGCGACCTCTACGGCCTTGCCGCAGCAGGTGGCATCAATGGCCATGGCACAGCGTTCAAGGTGACCTTGTCTGGTGTGATGACCACTCTGGCCGATTTTGAGTATTACACCAAAGGGGCCTATCCCAACGGAAGGCTGGTGCAAAGTGATGACGGCAGCTTCTACGGCATGACGACAGGTGGAGGAGCCAATGGATCCGGCACAATCTTCAAAATGACACCTGCTGGTGTGCTCACCAAACTCGTGACCTTTAACGGCAGCACTGGCCACCTCCCCCAGGGCGGCCTTGTGATCGGGAGTGATGGCAATCTTTATGGCATGACCTCTCAAGGCGGCTCGGGTGGAGCTGGAAACATCTTCAGAATGACCCCATCCGGGGTGCTGACAAACCTGGTGGATTGCAACAGCACAATCGGCACCTACCCCAACGGCGATCTCTTGCTGGCGAGTGATGGCAAGTTTTACGGAGTGATGAACCAAGGCGGGGCGCATGACAAAGGCACCGTGTTCAGCCTCACTCAAGAAGGTGTTTTGACAGTGCTCAGCTCATTCAATGGCGACCCGATGGGTGCTTACCCTTCTTCGAACCTTGTTCAGGGCTATGATGGTGTTCTCTATGGCATGGCAGAATTCGGCGGTGCCAGCCTGACCGGCACGCTTTTCTCAGTCCATATCGGTGAACCGCCGCTAGCCGCGGAGATCGCAGTGACCCAGCCTGCCGCAGTACGTGTGCCAGATGGCGGCTCTCGCTCGTTCGGAACGGTTGCACCCGGCACAAATGCTGAACTCACCTTCACGATCCAGAATCTGGGTGCGCTGGATCTCACCAGCATCGTGGCCACGATTGATGGACCTGATGCCGGTGATTTTGAGATTGTGGCCGCACCTGCCCCGGTGATTACCCGCGAAACGGCCAGCAGCGTCCTCACTGTTCGATTCACACCTTCCAACGCCAGCACGAAGCGAGCGATGCTGCATATCACCAGCAACGACAGCAATGAGACGCCGTATGACATCGCGCTCGTCGGCGGCCCCGAGCCTGAGATCAGCATCGAGCGCCCCTCTGGATCACAGATCCATGACGGCGATCTCCACACCTTGGGAAGCACGGTTGTCGGCAGCCGGCGTGATTTCACCTTCACCATCCTCAATACCGGAAACGCAGCTTTGAATGACCTTGCCGTCACACTTGATGGTGCCGATTCAGCAGATTTCAGCATTCGCAGCGCACCAGCAAGCACTGCCGCCCCAGGTGGAACCGCTTCTTTCGTCCTGCGATTCATGCCAGGCAGCGAAGGCGTTAAAAATGCTGCTTTGCATGTGGCCAGCAACGATACGAATGAAGCTAACTTTGACATTCAACTCCGAGGAACCGGCATCGCGCTGGGTGGCATTGATGCGATAGCTCATCTGTCGCCCCCCGGCCCGTCTCAGCCGGCCTTGAGTTCGCTCACCATGGGTCCAGACGGGGCATTTTACGGTCTGACTGAATCTGGAGGCACCTCGGGAGCGGGCACAGCGTTCAAGGTGACTCCTGATGGAGTGATCACCACGCTCGCAAGCTTCAGTTTTGCTGCCACAGGCTCACAACCACGGGGAAGCTTGCTGCTCGCCAGTGATGGTCACTTTTACGGCATGACTCAGCAGGGGGGCAGTTTGGGGAACGGCGTGATCTTCAAGCTGACAACAGGAGGCACACTGACCAAGCTCTTCGATTTTTCAGACAGCAGCGGCCGCCATCCTTCTGGAGGCCTGATTCAGGGCAATGACGGTCTTCTTTACGGCATGACTTCCTTGGGCGGCACCTTGGACTTTGGCACGGTTTTTAGGGCAACTCTCGCCGGTAGTGTCACCGTTCTGTTCAACTTTAACGGTGCGTCGAAAGGAAGCACTCCTTACGGAAGCTTGGTCCAGGCCAGCGATGGGAACTTTTATGGCACAACCGCGAACGGAGGCTCGAACTTGCGTGGCACGGTTTTCAAAATGACCCCATCCGGCGTTCTGACCACTCTTCTCCACTTTGATGGTGCCAATGGCGAGTTTCCCAAAGGCACCTTGGTCGAAGGCCCCGATGGCAGCTTCTACGGCACAACCTATTTCGGCGGCAGCAGCAGCTTCGGCACGATCTTCAAGATCACATCGAACGGGGTGCTCACCACCCTTCTTAACTTCAACGGCAGCAATGGTAAATGGGGAGGCGAGCGACTCCTGCTGGCAGGAGATGGAAACTTCTATGGGCTCACCACCGGAGGCGGCGAAAATGACCGTGGAACTGTCTTTCGACTCACACAGGCCGGGGCACATACTCTTCTGGACAGTTTTCAAGAAGGCCTCACTGGGGCAACTCCACAGGGAGCACTCATCGAAGGACCAGAAGGCATTCTTTACGGTATGACAGGGCAAGGCGGCGACAGCGGCAAAGGCACGATTTTCCGGATACTCACCCAAATGCCCGTCACGAAAGATTCCCAGACAATCAGTTTCTCCAATCTAGGAACGCGGATGCATGGCGACGCCCCTTTTGCGCTCGGTGCCACCGCCTCCAGTGGTCTCGCAGTCACCTACACGGTAGTGGGCGGGCCAGCCGAGATCAGCGGCGGCTCCATCACCCTCACCGGGGCAGGTTCGGTCACGGTGCGGGCGTCGCAAGCGGGTGATGCCAGCTTTGATCCAGCGCCGGATGTGGAGCAGACCTTCATGGTACTCCCAAGCAACAACGCCAATCTGGCGAGCCTGACCTTGGGAGAGGGCACGCTTTCGCCCGTTTTTTCCGCGAACGTGACTTCCTACACAGTCACCGTGCCAAACTCCACCGCGAGCCTGGCGTTCACTGCTGTCGCCGCCGGTCCCAATGCGACACTCGGCGGCTCAAGCAGTCCACTGGGCCTGACGGTGGGATCCAACACGCTCACAGTTTCGGTCACCGCGGCCAACGGCACCGACACCAAGACCTACACCGTCACCGTCACACGGCAAACCGTGCAGCAGACGAGTTTCGACACCAGCTTTCATGATTGGGCAATCGCCAGCGGCCTGCCGTCAAACGCATCGGGGCTGACAGATGACGCCGATGGAGACGGGCACTCCAACTTCAAAGAGTTCGCGTTCGGCACAAATCCTGCCAGTGGGAGCTCAGGCTCGGCGCACGTCAGTTTCACCGGTAGTTTTGCCTCCGCCGATCTCACCGCGCCCGGCCAGCCCACGGCCCGTTTTGAGGCCAGTGGCAGCGGCGTTGACTACCGAGCTGTCTTCACCCGACATGCCGATCATGCCGCCTTGGGCATCACCTACACCATTCGCTTTAGCGCGGACTTGGCCTTCTGGGAGACGAGCACAGCGACTCCCACCGTCCTGGACACCGTGGGCAATGTTGAGCTCGTGAGCGTGAACTATCCTCTTTTTGTGAGAGGAAGACGTGCTCGTTTCTTTGTCATCACCATCAACCATCCCTGATCGCCGGATCATGCCATCTACCCGCATTCCCATTCGCATCTCCATTACAAGGGCCTTCATTTGCGCCGTGTGTTTCCTTCTGGTGGCATCCACGGCCAGGTCCGCGGTCGTTTACAGCGGTCCGATCAATGCGGTCATCCCGTTTTCCGCCAACAGCGAGGTGTATGTGAACCTTTTCACGAACACGGTCGCCAACAGTCTGCCGGGCGACTATGAAACCTCGCCTTGGGTCATGGCTTTTTTTGGAGGTAGCGGCATCGGCACAGGGCCGCTCGTGCGCCCGGTGGTCACGGGCGATGTGGTCGCAGGAAGCGAGCAGATCGCCAACCTTTCCGCTGGCAGCGTGGTGGACGCGATGTCCCGCTTCGCCATCGGCGATTCCGGGTTCAATGGCAGCGAAACGCACACCGGGGCCGCGATCAATCAGTTCCAGCTCGGCACCCAGGGCTACATCGGCTACGAGTTCGAGCCCACCGTCGGTGGCCCCAGCTACTTCGCAGTCGCCCGCATCACCATCGCCAACGATGGAGTCAGCGCCACGATCCATGACTGGATGTATGAAAACGTGCCAGGCCAGGCGATCGTGGTGCCTGAGCCATGCCGGATGCTGTTGGTCTGGATCGGACTTTTCAGTGTGCTGACACGCCGGGGCCGTCGCGTCTGAGGATCACAACGCCGAACGATATAGCCCCACAAAGTCCTCCACACTCGGCAGGCGTGGATTGAACTGCGCGGTCCATTGCTTGGCGGCCATTTCGGCGAGATCTTTGAGATTTTCTTCCTTCACGCCGTGCTCGGTGATGGTGCGGGGCATTTGGGCTTCCCAGAGGAGCTCGCTCACGCGGTCTGCGAGGTCGCCGTCGAAGTAGCTTTCGTAAATGGCGGCGATTTCGGGCTGCTGGGCGTTGAAACGGATGACGTGCGGCAGCATGACGCCGACGGCGTCGCCGTGGGTGACGTGGAAGAGGGCGGTGAGCGGGTTCGCGCAGGAGTGCGCGGCTCCGAGCATGCTGTTTTCGATCGCGATGCCCGCGTAGGCCGCGCCGAGGAGCATCATGCCGCGTGCCTCGATGTCTTTCGGGTCGCGCAGCACTCGCGAGAAGCCCGCATGACAAAGGCGGAAGCCTTCACGCGAGTAAAGCATGCTCAAAGCATTGCGTTTCTTCGTGACTGCCGTTTCCAGCACATGCGAAATGGCATCGATGCCGGTGCAGACAGTCACGCGACGCGGTTGCGACACGGTGAGCTCGGGATCAAGGATGGCGGCCTTCGCGGCGGCTTTGGGATCGCCGCAGGCCATTTTGACGTGCGTTTCGGCGTCGGAGATGAGCGCGTAGCTTTGACACTCGCTGCCGGTGCCGGCGGTCGTCGGGATGGCAATGAGCGGCAGCATGGGCTTTGTGGCCTTGCCGGTGCCCCAGTAATCGTGCATGCGACCGCCGTTGGTGAGGATGAAGTTGCAGCCCTTGGCCGTGTCTATGCTGCTGCCGCCGCCGAGGCCGATGATGAAGTCCGCGCCAAACTCACGCGCCACTTTCACGCAGGCATCCACATCCTCCGTGCTCGGATTTTCCCGCACCTCGCCAAAAACCTCGACCGCGATGCCCGCTTCCTTCAAAAAGCCCGAAGCACGTTCCGTGTAGCCCGCCTTCACGATGCCTGGATCACTCACCACGAGCACCCGCGAGCCACCAAACTCACGCACAAGCTCTCCGACGCGGGAAAGCGTGCCGTTGCCAAAAACAAGGCGCGTGCGCGGCTGGTGATCGAAGGGGATGAGGGACATGGGGTGAAGAGCGGGCATTCCAACCGTAGATCGGGTTTTCCAACCCGATTCGAAGACAAACACGGGCTGGAAAGCCCGTGCTACGATGGCTCACGCGCAGTCGATGGAGCGGCGCTTGTAGAGGAACTCGAACATGTTCCCTTCGTGCGGCTGGTCCCAACTGATCTTCATGGTGCTGATCGGCCCGATGTTGAGGCGGTCGATGGTCTGGCACTCGAGCAGATCGTTGATGAAGGACTCGTCCTGCGTGATGGCAGTGCAGACGAGCGTGTAGCCGATCTTTTCGAGCACCTGGCTCTGCGGCACCTCGAGCACGCTGGCGTAGGGGCAGAGGAACTCGCGATTCGAGAGCGGGTGGTTCGGATCGGAGCACCAGACGATGGTAGGACGCAGGAAGGTGCCGCCTTGGAACTCGACTTTGCGCGGTCCATCGCGGAACTGCGCGGTGACGTCTTCAGCGCCGGGTGTTTGCAGGTCGTTGTCGATAGCGCCGTCGATATAGTCGGCCATTTTGACGTTCGCAAAGCCGGAGAGCTTGGCGTTTTCGTCATCGGAGGGCAGCGGCTTCACGGGACCAAGGCGCTCGGCGATGGCTGTGGCGATTTCTTTGCCGTATTTCGGCACGATGACGGCGCTGGCGTTGATGCAGGAACGTCCGCCGTTGTCGCTGATGGAGCCGACGATGACATCGAGGTATTCCTTCCAGTTTTCGATCTTGTCCTCGCCAATGATGATCTTGCTCCAGCCGGGGCCGTGCACCTGCACGCGTGGATTGCCCTCATACATCTTCGCGATATTCACGTCGCCGAAGACGAGATTGCGGCCGCTGAGTTTGACGACTTCGCCGCTGCCTTCGTGATCGGTGGGGTAGAAGCCGAAGGCCTCCGCCGGTGCGCCTGCGGCGATGAAGGCCTGGATGAGGCGGAAAGGCGTCCAAGGCTCCTCGCGGCCCGGTTTGATGACGACGGGGATTTTCAACGCGATGGCCGGAAGCCACAGCGAGTTCACCGCGGGCGAGTTCGACGGCATGACGAGGCCGAGCGAGTCCGTGGTCGGGAAATAAGCCACCGGGCAGCCGGCCTGCGTGCCGAAGCCGCGATCAATGACGCTCAGATCGAGCCCGCGGGACAATCCATTGAGGATCGTGCGCATGTTCGTCATGGCGTAGTGAATCTTCGTCATGTTGCGCTTCACCATGACATGCGGCAGGCCGCTCGTGCGGGACAGCGTGGCGATGTATTCCTGCGGCGACTGCGTGTGGCCTTTGTCACCCAGCGGCAGCGTGCCATTGAGGAAGAGGTCGCCCGCCTTCGCGGTGATGTCGAGGAGCTGCTCGACGGTGAACTTTTTGAGCGACTTCCGAGCCTCAGCGATCTTCGCGAGGTCCTTGCGCACGATGCCGGCATTCACCTGGCTGACCTCGGCACAGATCTCGCCGGTTTTGTGGTCTTTGACCTGCACCTTGTCGAGCGACTCATACGGACGGCCTTTGCGGAGAGCGGGGAGATGGGGATGGGACATGGTTTTTTGGATTTCTGATTCCTGATGTGAGATTTCTGACTGAAGGGCGCTTAGAAGGCGAAAGCGGCGGCGGATGCCGAGCATCGCACCGCCGCGGAAACGCTGTCCTGTGCGATCAATACACGCCTTCCACGATGGTCTTCTCCATCGCACCGAAGGGGCGGACGTCGGCGACGCCATCCCAGGCATAAGGAGCGCGGGGTTTGCGGCGCATGGCCTCGTCGCGCTCAAGGAAGCGCGGCATGAAGAACTCCTTCGTGAGCGTGGTGAGCTCCACGCGGCCCCACGCGTCGTAATCGACGGTGTTATTCGTCGCTTTCGGATCGACGATGCGCAGCACGGCACGCGGCTGCGGGGCGTAGTAGGTGATGGAGAAATTGTCCGACGGCTCCAGCGGCACGCTGGCGGCGAGGCCCATCAAGGTGTTGCCGTAGGTCGGGTAGAAGCCAATTTTGCCTTCGAGCACTTCTTCCACGATGAAACGCACATACTGCGGCGTCATCGTGGTGCCGCCGACGAAGCAACCGCGGATGCCAGCGGAATACAGATCGACCTTCTCAGCGAGCGCTTCGAGCAGCTTCGGCGTGGTGAAGATCGCGGAAATCTTGCGATTCTTCAGCAGCAACACGGCCTGGTCGACGACGTGGTCCATGTATTGACGGGCGACATCGAACTGCTTGTTCGAGATGACCTTCTTCACGAAACGCGGGTCGAGATCGACGAAGTAGCAGGCACTGCCGCGGTAGTTCGCGAGATGCTCCACGGCGAGACGCAGGCGACGCGGACCGGTCGGGCCGACCATGATCCAGCTCTGACCCTTCGGGAAATGCTCGTCCTTGAGCTTGTGGCTGAATTCCTCGTAATCGACGCGGAAATCATTCCAGCCGACGCGCTGCTTCGGCATGCCGGTGGTGCCGCCGGTTTCGAAAATGTTGAAGGGCTTCCCTTCGAAGGCTTTCGGCACCCAGACCTCGGGTTGAAGGTCACGCAGCCACTCATCCTGGAAGTGGTCAAACTTCGCGATGATGTCCTCGTAGCTGTTCACCACGCCGCGCGGGTCGAAATTCTTTTTCGCCCACTCCAGCCAGAACTGGCAGCCGGTTTCCGGCGAGAAGTGCCAGTTGATGATTTCGCGGACCTGGTTGTCGAGCTGGGCTTTGGCTTCTTCGGGAGTCATGGTGGGTGGTTTTCGATGAGGGGGCGGATTTTAGAGCGGGCGGACAAAACGAAAGCGGAAATCGTCCCCTTTCCTTGTCATGCAGGCAAAAGTGCGTCTCGAAGGGCTGTTTGGATGCTTGTCAGCCTCCAATCACCTGCCTACCATCCACTAAATGAACGCGCCAAACCTGTCCCGGCTTCTTCCCTGCCTGCTTTTTGTCCTGACCGCCGCCCTGCGTGCCGAAGTGGTCACCACTCCTGTCGAATACACCACCGGCGGCGTCACCTGCGAGGGCTTGCATGTCGTGGATAATGCGAAGACGGGCAAGCTGCCATCCGTGCTCATCATTCATCAATGGACCGGTGTGAGCGACAACGAGAAAATGCGGGCCAAAATGCTCGCGGAGCTCGGCTACAATGTCTTCGTCGCTGACATCTATGGCAAAGGCATCCGCCCTCAGCCGCCGGAGGCTGGCAAAGAGGCCGGGAAATACAAAACCGATCGCAAACTCTATCGCGAACGCCTCCTCGCCGGTCTGGAGCAGCTCCGCAAGACCCCGCAGGCCGATGCGGCGCAGATCGCGGCCATCGGTTATTGCTTCGGGGGCACCGGCGTTGTCGAGCTCGCCCGCAGTGGTGCGGTCGTGAAGGGCGTGGTCAGCTTCCACGGCGGGCTCGACTCCCCTGCCCCGGCGGATGGCAAGAACATTAAAGGCAAGGTGCTCGCCCTGCACGGTGCGGACGATCCTTTCGTGCCCGCGAAGGACCTCGCGGCCTTCGAGCAGGAGATGAAGGACGCGGGCGTGGACTACAAGCTCGTGCAGTATCCCGGTGCGGTGCATGCCTTCACCCAAAAGGCCGCCGGCAATGACAACAGCAAGGGAGCCGCCTACAACGAATCCGCCGACAAAGCCTCGTGGGAGGAGATGAAGGCCTTCTTTGACCGGCTCTTCAAATAATACCATCACCGCCATGAAGCGCCGCGCTCTCGTCTTTTGCTGGTGCATGCTTTCCGGCATGGTTTGGGCCGCGGAGCCATCGAAAAGCTCCACCGACTACGTGCGCTTTGTCAAAGGCGATGAGGGGGACAGCCTCGAAACGGCCGTCGTGCGTTTCGAGTCGCCTCAAAAGATCATCGTCGATCTCATCGGTGCCATTCACATCGCCGACAAAAGCTATTACGATGCACTCAATGTCCGCTTTCGAGGCTACGATGCGGTGCTCTATGAGTTGGTCGGCCCGCCGATGCATGAACGCAAAAAGGAGCAGATGAAGCCCGGCGGTGGCAGCGGCAGCCTGCAATGGGTCGGCACGATGCAGACCTTCATGCGGGACACGCTGAAGCTCCACGGCCAGCTCGAAGGCATCGACTACGCCGCGAAGAACTTCGTGCATGCCGACATGTCCTCCACGCAGTTTCACGACACGCAGGAGCAGAAGCAGGAAAGCTTTTTGAAGCTCTACCTGAAGCTCTGGCAGGCGCAGCAGGCCGCCGCCGCGAAGGAGGATGGAGACAGCGCCGCGGACTCTGATGCCGCCGCACTCGCAACGCTCTTCCGCATCATGATGAGCAAGAACGGCTCGCTGGAATTGAAACGTGGCATGGCCTCGCAATTCGATCAGGTCGAGAAGCTCATGAGCGGCGTCGAGGAAGGCGAAGGCACCGTCATTCTCGGCGAGCGCAACCGCGTGGCCTTCGAGGTGCTCACCAAACAGCTCGCCGCCGGCAAAAAGAAGCTCGCCATCTTTTACGGAGCCGCCCACCTGCCAGACATGGAGCAGCGCCTAATCAAACGCGGCTTCAAACGCACCTCCACCGAATGGCTTAAAGCCTGGTGGATGCCTTATGAGTAACGAAGGGAACCGGTTTATTTCCCAACAGTCTCAAGCAGCTTCGCGATGACCTTCTCCACCGTCACCCCTTCGGCTTCAGCTTTGTAGTTCACGAGGATGCGGTGGCGCAGCACCGGGAGTGCCATGGCGCGGATGTCGTCCACGGTGACGTGGGTGCGGTTGTGGAGGAGGGCACGGGTTTTGGCGCCGAGGACGAGGTTTTGGCTGGCGCGAGTGCCAGCGCCCCAACTGATCCACTGGTTGACGAAGTCGGGCACGCCGTCACGGCCGGGACGGGAGGCGGCGGAGAGGCGCACGGCGTAGCGGGCAACATCTTCGGCGATGGGGACTTTGCGGACGACTTGCTGGAAGGCGAGGAGTTGCTCGCCGGAGAAAAGACGCTGCACGGGCTCGCCTTTGCCACTCGTGGTGCGGGTGACGACGGCGACTTCATCGTCCTCGCTGAGGTAGTCGATGACGATGTTGAGCATGAAACGGTCGAGCTGGGCCTCGGGGAGCGGGTAGGTGCCTTCCTGCTCGATCGGGTTCTGCGTGGCGAGCACGAAGAAGGGCTCAGGCAGGTGCATCGTTTTGCCATTCACAGTGACCTGATGCTCCTGCATGGCCTCCAGCAGCGCGGCCTGCGTTTTGGGCGGTGTGCGGTTGATTTCGTCGGCGAGGATCATGTTCGCGAAGACGGGGCCACGGCTGAAGACGAGTTTGCGGCCTTCGGGACTGTCTTCGAGGATTTCGGTGCCGGTGATGTCGGAGGGCATCAAATCGGGCGTGAACTGGATGCGCTGGAAGCTGAGGTGGCAGACATCGGCCACGGTTTTGATGAGCAAGGTCTTCGCGAGGCCCGGCGCACCAGTGATGAGGCAGTGACCTCCGGCGAGCAAGGCGATGAGCATCTCATCGACGACGTGCTGCTGCCCGACGATGACCTTGCCGACCTCGGCGAAGAGACGCTGGCGTGCGGTGGAGAGGAGTTCGACGACCTGGCGTTCGGAGAGAGGAGCGGATTCGGACATGCTGCCTGCTAGAAGTGCAGAAGCAGGGCCGGACTTTCGGGATTTTTCGCGAAAGTGAAGATGACCGCTTTGTCCGACGAGTTGGACGTGTCTGACAAGTCAGACCCCGAGGGCCACCTCACAGCCCGGCGGCCTTTTGCACGTCCTGCACGAGCTTGATGAAGCGGCTGCGCTCGGGGGATTCGGTCTTCGAGCGGCTGGCGAGGTTCAGCACGAGCTCGTGGTCGAGGCTGCCGATCTGGCCCATGCCGCGCATGAGCATGCCAAAGCCGACGACGGCGGATTCGAAGAGGAAGTCATCGCGGGCGTTGTCGAGCGTGAAGCCACGGTCGAGGACCTGGAGCTTCGAATCATCGAAGGGACCGACGGCCTTCTGCGTGAAGCGGGTGTTTGGCACGGTGAGCGTGGCGATCTGGCGTGTGGCAGGCGTCTTGAGATCCGATTTGCCGTTGGGCTCAAATTCATACCACACGACATGCGTGCCGGCCTGATCGAGGTGCGCCGCAGGGATGTGACGCTCGCCGAGCAGGCGGAATTGCTTCACCGAGAGCGGATCAAAGCTGACCTGCATCGGGAAGGCGGTCTCGCTGGAGCTGATGACAGCGGTTTGATTTGCCGGGAGCTGGATGACGAGGCGCAGCAGGCGGTGTGAGGCATTCCACGGGCAGGTGGCGACCTCTGCCTGCCACGAGTGGATGAGCAGTTCGGAGGCTTTGAGATGCTTCTCATCAGCCTTGCCCTTCGCGGGAGAGGCAAAGGCCTCACCAGCATTTTTCACCGGTGCCGGACGGACGAGCGCCGGATGCAGTGTGTAGCGGCTGCCGGGCTCTTTCGAGGTGCTGGCGAAGGCTGGAAGGCTGCGCGGCATCGTGAAGCCGAGCGAAAGCGATGGCTGCGGTGCCGGAGCGGCAGGCTTCGGAGCCTCGACGACCGTCGTGACGACCACCGGCGCAGGCTTCGGAGTCTCAGCGACGACCACCGGGGCCTTTTCGACCTTCGGCGCAGCTTCGGGGGCTTTCGCGACGATGACCTCCACCTTCGGCGCGGGAGCTTTGGGAGCCTCGACGACCTCGACGGGCTTGGTTTGAGGTTTGACCGGCTCGGAAGCGGGCGGCGTGATGTTCGTGGCGAGCGTTGTTTCCACCGGCTGATGCATCTGCCAACCGAGGAGGAAGGCTCCCCCGGTGAGCGTGATGACGGCGGCGGCTTTCAACACACGGCCGACCCTGTTCCAGATGACGGCAGGTTTCTTCACGGGTGCCGGACGCGGCATCATCGGCTGCACAAAACGCGGGAGATTTGACGGATGCAGGACGGCGTGACGTTGATCCGGCGAGAGGCGGGCATTCGGGATGGGCGCACCGTGACGCAGGGCATCGGTGACGGCCTCGATCTGCTCCAGCTCATGCGCCGAGGCGGAGTTCTCACGCAGCATGGCGTGGATCTCGCGGGCCTGCGTGGCATCGAGCTCGCCGAGGGCGTAGGCGGTGAAGTGCGGGTTGTCTTGCGGGTTCATGGCACAATAAAAGGGTCAATGGTGATGCTGCGGCTGCTCGGTGGATTCCTGCGCGAGGAGTTCCCGCAGCTTGCGGATGGCGTGATGCATGATGAAGCCCACATTGCCGACGGTGAGGCCGGTGATGTGGGCGATTTCCTGGTAGGAGCAGTCGTGGAGAAACTTGAGGCGGATGACCTCGCGTTGGTTCGGCCGCAAGCGGTCCACGCAACGCCAGACATGCTCGTAAAGCTCGCGATTAATGGCGACCTCGCCGGGATCGGGGTCGTGCGACGGAGATGCCTCGAGGATCTCGTCCTCGCCGAGATCGAGTCGGTGGTCCTTGCGGAGGATGTCGAGGGCACGATTCCGGCAGACGGTGTAGAGCCAGGATTTGAGATTGTCCCGCACGCGAGCCGGCTCAGTGAGGTAGAGCTTGAGAAGCGAATCCTGCACGACATCGCGGCCACGCTCGATGTCTCCACCGAGGATGCTGGCTGCGTAGGCGATGAGGTTGCTTTCATGTTGGTCGAGGGCACGCCGCACCAAGATCGAGGCTTCATCCTGGTCGGGGCGTTCTGGCATGCGTGTAAAGGGCGGGGTGGAACGGGCGGGCGGTGGCCTAAATTAGGCTCTCGCGGGCATTTTGCGGGTGATTTTTCCCTCAGAAAAGGCCAAAGGACCCGCCGCGTCCCCGTTCCCTGCCCCGCCATGACCGCCCCAAGCACCCTCCGCGTCCGTCTTTCCGCCCTGCTAGGCCTGCTGGCCATCATCCTCGGCTCGATGGGTGCTCATGGATCGGTGCACGATATGCTCGTGGGGGCGAATGAACTCGATCACTGGAAAACGGCCTCGTTTTACCACCTCACGCATGCCGTGCTCGCCGCGCTGCTGGCTTTGCTTGGCGAGCGAGGTGGCAAAGCCGCCTCGTGGGCCTGGCGCTTCACCGTCGCCGGCATCTTTCTTTTCAGCGGATCGCTCTATGTGCTGGCCTACACGCAGGTGAAGTGGCTGGGAGCCGTGACGCCCTTCGGCGGAGTGAGCTTCATGCTCGGCTGGATCTGCCTCGCCGTGGCCAAATGGCGGGAGTGACCTGCCTCAGCCTTCCGCGGCCTTAAAGGCCTGCAAAGCCTCCGCGAGGCCCAGCTCACCGTGCTTCTCTTTCACCTTCGCGATGGCCTGCTGGACGAGTTCGTCACAGCGTTCGTTGAGGTCATTGCCCGCGTGGCCCTTCACCCAGTGCCAGCGGACCTTGTGTCGCGAGTTCGCGGTATCGAGCTGCTGCCAGAGATCGGCGTTTTTGACCGGCTTCTTCGCGGCGGTGCGCCAGCCATTGCGTTTCCAACCGGCCAGCCACTGCGTGATGCCGTTGCGGACATATTCGGAGTCCGTGTGGAAGTCGATGTCGCAGGCTTCTTTGAGCATGTTGAGCGATTCGATGGCCGCCATGAGCTCCATGCGATTGTTCGTCGTGGCCGCGGTGCCGCCGGTGATCTCGCGCACATGCTTCCCATACTGCAAAACGGCCGCCCAGGCTCCGGGGCCGGGGTTTCCATGGCATCCGCCGTCGCTGTAAATCGTGACCTTCTTCATGCCTCGACCTCCACCCAGGTTTTGACGCGACGATCCAGCCAGAAAGGCACAAGCGGGACCAAAGAAGCCGCGAAAAGCATCACCGCACGCCCGAGGGGCCAGGCGGCCTTTTGCATCGCCAGAAACAAGGTCACGCAAAACAGCACAAACAGGCCACCGTGGATCGAACCGGTGATTTTCACCGCCATCGGCATCTGCCAGATATATTTCAGCGGCATCGCAATGCCGAGCAAAACGAGGTAGGACACCGCCTCGGCGAGGGCGGTCCAGCGAAAGGCGTTTACAGCTTGTTGGCGCGTCATGTGCCGGTTCGTAAACACCACGGAAAGCGGGGCTTCAAGCAATCGCCCGCGTTATTTCGCACGAACAATCACCGGCGCGATCTGCAAGCACCGCCAGCTTTCGCCCTTCACCCAGCCGTCGTTGTGACGCAGGATGCAACGCAGCGTGGTGGGTGGCTTGCCGCCGAGGTAGGTGTCGGCCTTGATGAGCTGGATCGAAAGCGTGCCGTCCGAGTGCAGCGTGATGGTTTGAGGCTTGTCGCTGTCAAACCAGCCATCCTCGGTGAAGACGATGATCTGCTCCGCATCACGCTGGCTGCGCCGCAGAGCCGCACGAGTATCCGCAGGCCTCAGCGTGAGGGTGATCTCGCGACCTTTTTCGGAGGCTTCGGCCTTCCACACATCGCTGGAGCGTTCCGCTCGCGCACACTCGGCTTCGAGCAGGGCATGCCACTTCTCATTCACCGTCGAAGTGGTGGAGACAGGCAGCGTGAGGCTCAAATCCATCGCTCCTGGATGGCAGGTGTTGCCGCAGCACATCCACGAGGCCTTGCCGGAGAGCGTGACAGACTCACCGGGCCTCAAATCCGCCGGCGGCGTGACCTCCGTGCGCAGCATCACATCCCGATCAAAGCCCTGCGCCTTGATTTGAAACATCAACGTCCTCTCCGGCTCTGGATACACCAGCGGCCCGAACTTCCACCCCTTCGGCAAATCCCACTTCATCTGCGTCGGCACGCCTACAATGCCAGGGAATCGCCAATACGTATGCCAACCGCGATCATGCTGGATCCAAAGGCCGATGGTGAAGGGCTTGCCGGGCACGATGGCGGACTGCTCGGAGACGAGCTGGAGCTTGAGACCGGTTTGCGCAAAGGCAACAAAGGGCCAAGCGCAAAGAGCGAAGAGAAGACGGAAAAGCATATCATGAAAACGAGCCGCGACAGGCGGTTCCGGCAACCGATTCGAAAGATCGGGAGCAACGATGCCAAATCACGCGCCACGAAGATGACGGCGAATCCATGAAGGGCGGCGACGGCAGTCCACCACGGCACGCACTTGAACTACCTGCCCGTCCACCGTGTAAAAAATCGCGAAGGGAAAACGCTTCGACAGAGCCCGGTGAAAGTGACGATACGGCTTCCGGTGAATGCCCGCGGTGAGTTGAAGCTGGTCGATATCCGCGAACAGGTTTCTCAGGAAGTAGTCTCCAAGCCCTGCCTCCTGTTTTTCATAGAAACGATGCCCGTTGATGAGGTCATCTTTGGCGAGCTCGAGGATCTCGATCTTCATCGCACGGCCTTCAGGATGTCTGCTTTTGCTGTTTCCCAATCAATGAACCTCGCCTTTCCGGACTCGATGGCTTCCTCACGCACATCGAGGACCTCTTTTTGCCACGCGGGCACCTCCAGATCCGACTCCGCCGCGGAAAGATCATCCCACAACGCCTCCATGACAAAGAGCTTCTCCCGCAGCGGGAGTTCATGAAGGGATTGGAGCGAAATCATGACGGATGCTATTCGGAAAGCGATTCGAGGTCAATACGCCGCATGCCCGGGCGTGCGGGCAAAGGGAATCACATCGCGGATATTCGGCACGCCGGTGACGAACATGAGGAGGCGCTCGAAGCCCAGGCCGTAGCCGGCGTGGGGGACGCTGCCGTAGCGGCGGAGGTCGGCATACCACGAGTAATTTTCGGGTTCGAGGCCCTGAGCGGCCATGAGGCCTTCGAGGACATCTAGGCGCTCTTCACGCTGGCTGCCGCCGACGATTTCGCCGATGCCGGGAACGAGCAAATCCATGGCCGCGGCGGTTTTACCGTCGTCGTTTTGGCGCATGTAGAAGGGTTTGATGCCTTTCGGGTAGTTGAAGATGGTCACGGGGCCTTTGACGTGCTCTTCGGCCAAAAAGCGCTCGTGCTCCGTTTGCAAGCCTTCGCCCCGCACGACGGGATTTTCGAAGCTGCGGCCGGATTTGAGGAGGATCTCGACAGCGTCGGTGTAGCTGATGCGCTCGAAGGGTTTGGCGAGGGTTTGCTGAAGGCGGGCGATGAGCTCCTTGTCGATGAATTTGTTGAAGAACTCCAATTCGTCCGGGCATTCGTCGAACATGGCCTGCACGAGGTAGCGCACTTGTTCTTCAGCGAGCGTCATGTCGTCGAAAAGATCGTAGAAGGCCATCTCGGGCTCAATCATCCAAAACTCGGCAGCGTGGCGCGTGGTGTTGCTGTTCTCGGCACGGAAGGTGGGGCCGAAGGTGTAGATGTTGCCCAGGGCGCACGCGAAGGCCTCGCCTTGAAGCTGGCCGCTGACAGTGAGGTAGGTGGGGCGGCCAAAGAAGTCCTGCTCGGGCTTCGTGGGCGTGTTTGGCTTCAGCGTGGTCACTTGAAACATCTCGCCTGCACCTTCGCAGTCGCTGCTGGTGATGATCGGTGTGTGGACGTAGAAAAAGCCACGCTCCTGGAAGAAGCGATGCACCGCGAAGGCCATCTTGCTGCGCACGCGGAAGACGCTGCCGAAGAGGTTCGTGCGCGGACGCAGGTGCGCGATGGTGCGAAGGAATTCCGGCGTGTGGCCTTTCTTTTGCAAAGGATAGGTCGCATCGGCTTCACCGAGGAGTTTGAGTTCCTTCGCCTGCACTTCCCATTTCTGGCCCGCTGCGGGCGAGGCGATCAAATCGCCCACGATTTCAACCGAAGCGCCGGTGAGGATGCGCGGGAGCAGATCGGCGGTCGGCAGCGTGGCATCAACGACGACTTGCAGGCCCTTGAAGCAGGAGCCGTCGGTGATTTCGAGGAAGGAGCAGGCTTTCGAGTCGCGCTTCGTGCGCACCCAGCCGCGGGCGAGGATGCCGCTGCGTGGCTCGGTGGCGTGGAGGAGGTCTTTGATGGTCTCGGGCATGGTGGCGGGCACTTTCCGCCACAGTGGCTTTTCGCCAAGTGTATCTCCGGAAAAATGCGCGGTGGGCCATCGCGATGAAACATGCGCCGCATCCAGGGCGCTTTTTGAGGCGCATTCCCGTTTTCCGTATGCACGAATCCCCCGTCACCATCCGCCACTACCGCCCATCTGACCTTCCCCTGCTGCGCCAGATCACCGTGGAATCATTCGGCGGTGTGTCGCTCGACCAGTCATTGGAGCAAAAGCTCGGCCGCTGGAACGAGCGGGACTGGAAGGCCCGCAAAGCCGACCATATCGACGACGATGTCACCCAGCATCCCGAGGGCTGCTTCGTGGCCGAGCGTGACGGCGAGATCCTCGGCTACATCACCACCCGGCTCGATACCCTGAACAGCCGCGGCCGCATTCCGAATCTGGCCGTCGTGGAGGCCGCCCGCGGGCTCGGGCTGGGCCGTCGGCTGATCGTGCATGCGCTGGACCACATGCGGGAGGCAGGGATGAAGGTGGCGCAGATCGAAACCATGGCCTCGAACGCCATCGGGCAGCATCTTTACCCGAGCTGCGGCTTTGAAGAAGTGGCGCGGCAGGTGCATTTCGCCATGCGCCTGTGAAAACTGGCATCGCAGAGCAGGACTGCCGCCATTTGACACCCCGCTCTTCCCGCTCGAAACCTCCCGCCCCCCAACTTTCTCCGCATTACATGCCCGAGACACACGCGCTGCCCGAAAAGGAGTTCCGCTCCTTTGCCCCCGGCTATTGGGCCGGAAAGAACATCCCGCCGCAGGAGTGGAACAGCGCCTCCTGGCAGCTGCGAAACCGCATCACCACGCTCGCCCAGCTCGAGGAGCACCTCACGCTCAGCGAAGAGGAACGCGCTGGCGTGTTGCTCTCCGGCAACAAGCTGGCGATGGCCATCACGCCGCACTATTTCAATCTCATCGACGCCCACGACCCGAACTGCCCGATCCGCCGGCAGGTCATTCCGCGCATCGAGGAGACCTGGGACGACCCAGATGAGATGAGCGATCCCTGCGGCGAGGACAGCCACATGCCCGTGCCTGGCCTCGTGCATCGCTATCCGGACCGCGTGCTCTTCCTCGTCACGGACCGCTGCGCCAGCTACTGCCGTTACTGCACCCGCAGCCGCGTCGTGAGCGGCGTGGGCGAGCAGGAACTGCACACCGAGTTCGAGGCGGCCTTCCGTTATCTGGAAAAACACACCGAGGTGCGTGATGTGCTGCTCTCCGGCGGAGACCCCCTGCTCTTCTCCGATGCGAAGCTCGACGCCCTGCTCACCCGCCTGCGCTCGATCAAGCACATCGAATTCGTCCGCATCGGCTCCCGCGTGCCCATCTTTGTGCCGCAACGCATCACGCCGGAGCTTTGCCGCATCCTGCAAAAGCATCACCCGCTCTGGATGAGCATCCACACGAACCACCCGCGCGAGCTCACCACCGAGGTGCGGGATGCTTTGGCCATGCTGGCCAACCACGGCGTGCCGCTAGGCAACCAAAGCGTGCTCCTCCGTGGTGTGAACGACGACGCTGTCGTGATGAAAAGTCTCGTGCACAAGCTGCTCATGTGCCGCGTGCGCCCTTACTACCTCTACCAGTGCGATCTCATCCAGGGCAGCTCGCATCTGCGCACCAGCGTGATGGAGGGCATCGAGATCATCGAGCAGCTCCGCGGTCACACCACCGGCTACGCCATTCCGCAGTTCGTCATCGACGGCCCCGGCGGCGGCGGCAAAATCCCCGTCAATCCCGACTATGTCCTCCTCCGCGACGAGCAACGCGTGCTGCTGCGCAACTACGAAGGCAAGACCTTCGAGTATCCCGAGCCCGCGCTGGTGGCTGCAAGGTAGGCCGCTTGGGGACTCAGGGTGCGTCTGGAGTATGTTGTTCACGCTTTAGCGTGTGCTGGCTTTTGGCACGCTGAAGCGTGAACAACGTACATTGAGGCCATCAAACACGCCCTCGTGATGCGGTCACTCCAGGCCGCAATCAAACCTCACGCCCGGAACAGCGCCCCGAGTTTCTTCCCGAGAATCACTCCCGCCGCGAGGATCGTCACGCCGAGGAAGACCATCGCCCACACGCCGAGGGCGCTGGCGATGCTGGGGCCATTGCCGAGGCCCATCATCAGCGAGTAGATGGCCTTCGTGATGGGGAAATGCGTGGTCTGCTGCGCGAGCACCATCGAGTCGCTCACCTCCAGCATGGCAAAGGAGAAGGCCAGCAGGCCTCCCGCGATGAGATTCGGCGTCACGAGCGGCAGCGTGACACGCCACAGCGCACGCTCGGGCGAGGCACCGAGGTTTTGCGCGGCCTCTTCAAGCTGCGGACTAACCTGCTGGAAGCCCGCCGCGGCACTGCGCACCACATACGGCAGCCTGCGCACCGCGTAGGCGATCACCAGCAGCAGCACCGGATCTTCGCCAAGCATCAGCCACGAAAAGGGCTGGCCCGGTCGCGTCATCGCCAGATAGCCAAAGGCCATCACGATGCCCGGCACCGCCAACGGCAGCATCGCCATCGCATCGAGCAATCTCCGGCCCCACAAACGCGTGCGCACCGACACATAGGCCACACCGATGCCCAGCACGAGGGCCACGAACACGGCAAAGCAGGAGTATTTGAGGCTGTTCGAGATCGACGAGAGCGTGAGCTCATGCCCCAGCGCCTCGTGGTAGTGCGAAAGCGTCAGCGAGTGCGGCAGGACCGTCTGATACCAGTCATTCGACAGCGAGAGCAAAACGACGCCGAGGTGCGGAACGACCGCCAAAAAGGTCACCACGGCAAAAACCGCCGTGATGCCCCAGGCAAGCTTCGGCGGCAGCGCTTTCAATTCGCGACCCGTGGAGGCTCTGCCACCTCCCGTGGCCGTTCCGCCGCTGAAGAAGAATTTTCCTGCGGCATAGAAAAGCGTGCTGAAGGCCAGCATCACTGCCACCAGTGCATACGGGAAGGGATTCCCGCTCAGGTCATTGATGCCGCGGAAGACCTGCACAGCCGTCACACGCTCGAAATCGAACACCAGTGGCACGCCCATCTCCGTGAAGGCCCACACAAACACAATCGTGCCTCCCGCAAACACGCCCGGCATGATCAGCGGCAGCGTGATGCGCTGAAAACGCCGCCAGCCCGTGCAGCCGAGATTCGCCGCAGCCTCCTCCAGCGCCGGATCGAGGTTCGCCAGCGCCGCGGCGGTGTTGAGATAAATGATCGGATACAGGTGCAGTGCCTCCATGATCACCACGCCCAGCATCCGCCCCTCGCCCAGCCAGTTCACCGGATCAGCGGCATCCATGAGACCGAGGCTGATGAGAAAGGCATTCAGTGCTCCCGCTTGCCCGAGCATGGCCTTCACGCCAATCGCACCGACAAACGGCGGCAGGATCATCGGCAGCAGCACCATCGAATTCAGCAGTCCGCGACCCGGAAACGCATAACGCACATGCAACGCCGCCAGCGGCAGGGCGATGATCAGGCTCAGCAACGTGCTCCAGATGGCGATTTGAAACGAATTCAGCAGCCCCTCGCGGTAGAGCGCATTCATGAACACCTCCGCCACATACGCAAAGGTGAAACCGCCCTCCGTCCCCGGCGCGATGAAAGCCTCGCGCAGCGCCGCCCAGATCGGATACACAAAGAAGCACCCAAAAAAGAGCGTCATCGTCCAAAACACGGCGAGGGAGAGCTTGCGAGACATGGCCGCGAGAATGACGCAAACGCCGAAGGAACGCAATGCAGGATCAATCTGCCCCAAGCACCAGCATCACACCCCGAAATCAGCCAGCGCCAAAGGCGCGTCCCATCCCAGCCTGGGCCATCGGCCCAGGGGACATGCAGCAAAAAACCAGGTGAAGGGCTGAAAGCCCGACCCATGCTCCTACCGCCATGCCGCAGTCCCTGAGCCTCGTCATCGTCCATCTCGTGTTCAGCACGAAGGACCGTCTCCCGCGCTTCGACGCCCCGCTGCGCCCGCATTTGCACGCCTACTTGGCCGAGGTGGCGCGGAACGCGGGTTGTGAAGCCTACCGCGTCGGCGGCGTGGCCGATCATGTGCATCTCGCCATACGTCTCTCTCGCACCCTGACCATCGCGGAGCTGGTCGAGACCTTGAAGACCTCGTCCTCCAAATGGCTCAAAACCCAATCCGCCGCCTTGAGCGACTTTGCGTGGCAGCGCGGCTACGGCAGCTTCTCCGTCGCTCCGGCGGACCTCATGGCCCTTACGACCTACATCGACAACCAGGAGGAGCATCACCGCACCCGAACGTTTCAGGACGAGTATCGGGCGTTCTTGAACAAATACGGCGTGACCTATGACGAGGCCTACGTGTGGGATTGAGGCAAGGCGAGCAAGGGGCGGGCTTCCAGCGCCAAAGGCGCGAACAATACCAGCCTGGGCCATCGGCCCAGGGAGCCGGGAGAGGCCCCGAGATCAGGGGAAGGGCTGAAAGCCCGTTCCATGCACGCACTGCGGCGGTTTGGCGATCAGCGCGTTGGGAAGGGACGTGTAGCCTGCATGGCTCGGGCTTTCAGCCCTCGACTGGGGTTGTTCGTGGTTTCTGCACGCGTTCCTGGGCCGTTGGCCCAGGCTGGGATGGAACGCGCCTTTGACGCTGAAAAACAATCGGTTTGCTTTGCTGCCTAAGTCAGGCCGAACTTGGAAGTCAGATTAGACATCGTGTACACACGAGTCATTAGGGGGAGACCTGATTTGGCTGCTAATTCTTGCAGTCGCTCAAGATCCGATGTGCTGATGATACCGTCCTGCTCACATACCAATGCCAATATAAACGTGAAACGGGACCAGTTAAGCCGACGGGTAAAAGTGGCTAACTTCAATATGATTTGTTCGAGGTGTTCAATACGACTTCCACGTTTGATGTACTTTACCTCAATGCCAAAGCCAGCACCTTCCTTTGCAAACATCCCGTCCAGTCCAAAATCTTGAAAGCCCACAGAACGGTTAACCATTACACCGAACTCCGATTGTAGTTCACGCATCACTAGATCCTCGGCAAGAAAGTAGGTCTGTTTCAACTTCGGGTCTGAAGCTGCTGCTATTACTGGCTGTGATGTCTGTGTGTTTTGTGCGCTTGTAGCTTCAATTTGCTGCAGCTCTTCGTCGATTCGCTTGTTCTGCTCTGGGACATTTTGAGGACGCATGTCCTCCCCCAATTCAAATGGTCCTGCCTTAACAGAGCTGCCACGAGCAATCCGCTCTTGAACTGCCGTGAGCACTGCACAAACCTGATTGTGATAACGAGTTACAAGCCAAACAATAAGCCCAACCCAGATTGACGTTTGGAAAAGTGGGATGAGTTCAATCATAGTCTTTAGTTGGCGTGCTGACTTCGAACACAAAAAAGAGATGGATGACTGAAGAGCAAGCTCTTCGGGAGGTGCAGCTAATTCGGGCGATTTGAGAAAACTGACCCTCACCCCCTCACCAAACAATACCCGAAGTCCATCTCCCAGCCGCGTTCCGTCTTCGTCGCGGGGATGGCGGGGGCGAGGTGGTAGAGTTGGCGGCGGCCGTCCTGAGGGTTCTCGGCGGTGACGACGAGGCCCGCGCCGCGCAGGGCGACGAGGTGCTTCAACGTGGCGTCGAGCCGCTTGCCGACGTTTCCGGCCAGGACCGTCGCGGTGCGCCCCTGGCCATCGGCGAGGATTTGCAGAAGGCGACGGCGGGTGGGATCGCCGAGAGCGGCATAGACGGTATCCGCCGGGATGACCTGCGGAGGTGGCGCGGGGATCGTGGGAGGCGCGGCGGGCGTGCTCATGCCTCATTTTGCCCAATTCTCCGTCGCCTGACAAGCGTGCAGACTCCGTAACCGGGCCAGCCACGGCTGCGAACACGCCGCGCGGCTCCGCAATCGTCCTCCCGAAACCGCGAGCAAGACTCACGACTCCGCAATCGTGCGCTCGAAATTGCGAACAAGCCCCACGGCTCCGCAAAAGAACAATTTCAACCGCGAACAAGCCTCGCGGCTCCGTAAAACCGGCTTCTCTTTCGGCGAACACGCCGGACGGCTCCGCAATCATCCTCCCACAACCGCGAGCAAGCCCCACGGCTCCGCCATCACGCTGTCGCACTCGGCGAACAAGCCGCACGACTCCGCAATCAGGGTCTCGGAGCCTCGTCATTGGTCACCTGGCGACCGCATTTGCATCTGGCGGAGGCGGCACGGAACGCGGGTTGAGAGGCCTACTGGATGGAGCGCGGTGAGCATGGGGCGGGCTTTCAGCCCTCGGCCCGGTGGTGTTCGCGCTTTTCCTGGGCCGATGGCCCAGGCTGGGATGAACCGCGCCTTTGGCGCTTGGGACAATAGCTGACGAGCGAATGACGCCGCCAATGAGGCTGCCCCACCGCCGGGAATCTGACAGACATTTTGAGAACCGGTCTAAAAACAGGACATCATCACCCGCCCAACGCTGCAGCCTTCCAGCGCCAAAGGCGCGAGCCATACCAGCCTGGGCCACCGGCCCAGGGGAGGAGGACGCGAGAATTCAAGGTAGAGGGCTGAAAGCCCGTTCCATGTTAACCCAGCATCGCCCGGGCTTTCAGCCCTTGGCATGGGGCTTCGCGACACGTCCTGGGCCGTTGGCCCAGGCTGAAATGGGACGCGCCTTTGGCGCTTACCATTGTCCCCGTCACTCCACCCTTACCGCCGCGCACACCATCTCGAGCACACGCCAGAGGCCGTTGTTGCCGGCGAGGCTGCCTTCGTTGAAACCCGTGCCGGGGATGGGCTGCCAGTTCGTGCGGTCGCTCGTGGGCGGCGGCTGCGGGATGCGCGTGAGCTTTTCATCATACTGGCCGTCTTTGCCGCCGAGCTTGTAGATCACGAGATCGAGCGAAGGCACCACATACAGGCAGAAGCCCCCTGCCCCGCTTTTCCAGAACGCATCCTTCGGCGCACCGAGCACGTGGCCGTCGGCATTGTGCTCCCATTGCAGGCTGAAGGGGCAATGCGGATTGTAAGGCAGCCACGACTGGCATTTCTTGATGTAATCCGCCGGCACGAGTTGCTGGTCCTTCCACTTGCCGCCTTGCGCGAGGCACCAGCCAAAGCGCATCACATCGGTGGCATGCAGCGCGGTGCTGCCGGCACCGTTCGCGTGCTTCATCACCACATCGCCGCGGTAGAGGCAGTAGTTCCACTCGCCCCAGCCCTGCGGCTTCGCGAGGCGCTCGTGGATGAAATCTTTGAGCTCCATGCCGCTCACATTGCGCAGCACGATGCTCGCGATGTGCGGCGAGGGCGATGAATACGAATAGCCCGCACCCGGATCGCACCACAGCGGCACGCGCAGCGACGATTCGTCGATCTCGCGCACGTCCTGGCCTTTCACCGGCTTCAGCGGCTGCGGCTTGCCCATGATCATGCCGCTCGGTGTCTGGCCTTCGCCCCAGTAGCCGCCCGTCATGCACAAAAGCTGCCCCAGCGTGATTTGCGCCTTCCGCGGATCATCGAGCGGCATGGCCTGCGGCAGGTATTTGTCGTTGAAGACCTTCGTGTCGAGCCCCTGCGGGATTTTGTCCTTAAACTCCTCCAGCATGATGCCACACGCGATGCTGCAAAAGCCCTTCCCAGTCGATGCCATGTCTGGATTCGCATTGCGCGAGGCTTTGCCGAAATACTTCTCGAACACCAGCCAGCCATTGCGCACCACGACGAGGCCTCCATTCGCCGTCGAGCGTTCGGTGACGGCATACGCGGGCTCCAGCTTGCTCAAATCCGTGCCCGCCTGCTCGCGCATCGATTTGGCATCCTTCGCCTCCCGCCAGCCACCGGCGCTGTCTGGCGGTGGAAAGTAGGCATCAGCAGCGTGAAGCGTGGCGGAGGCAAAAAGCAGGGTGGCGAGCAATCGGTCGGTCATGAGACCGCGATGATGCGCTTTTGGGCTTCTTTGCGCAACCACGAGCCTGCTCCGCGAGTTTCAGCCGCCGCATGAAACGCCTCCTCGCCGCTCTTTTCGCCCTTCTCGCCATCTCGCTGCATGCCCAGGTGCCGGAGGGCTTCTCCGAGATCACACTCGATGTCGATGGCGTGAAGCGCCAGACCATCATCTACGCCCCGAAGACCTCCAAAGAGAAGCCCACGCCCGTCGTGTTCGTCTTCCACGGCCACGGTGGCAATTCACGCAACACCGTGCGCAGCTTCGCGATGCACAAACACTGGCCCGAAGCCATCTCCGTCTATCCGCAGGGCCTCAACACGCCCGGCCGTCTCACCGATCCCGAGGGCAAGAAGCCCGGCTGGCAGAGCGGACCCGGCGCAATGGGCGACCGCGACCTGAAATTCTTCGACGCCATGCTCGCCAAGCTCAAAGCGGAGCATCAAGTCGATGCGAAACGCATCTTTTCCACCGGTCACTCGAATGGCGGCGGCTTCACCTACCTGCTGTGGATGACACGACCGGAGGTCTTCACCGCCATGGCCCCCTCCGCCGCGGCCGCGAGAGCCTCGCAGGGCAATTTGAAGCCGAAACCCGCCATGCACATCGGCGGCACCGCCGATCCGCTGGTGAAGTTTGAATGGCAGCAGGTCATGATCGACCTCGTAAAGAAGACCAACGGCGTCTCCGCCGAGGGCACCGCATGGGCAAAGCACTGCACGCTCTACCCATCCGCCACCGGCACACCCTTCATCGCCTACATCCATCCCGGCACGCACAAGTTCCCCGATGAGGCACCTGCCCTCATCGCCCGCTTTTTCAAAGAACAAGCCGCCGCCGTGAAGTGACGCGGATCACAGCCCGAAGGCCACGTCCATCTGACTGGCCACGCCTTTGAGGTAATCGAGATCGCCACCGGCCACCTCCGCGGCCAGCCAGCCGTGGAAATTGATCTCGCGCAGCGCCTTGCGCACATCCGCGTAGTCGATGTCGCCCTCGCCGATGGGTGTGAACTTGTTCAGCTTCCGCGAGAAGCCCTTCACATCGAGCTTCAGCACGCGATGCCCGAGCTGCCTGATCCAGCCGCCCATGCTGCCGTATTTCCAGTGGTTGCCGATGTCGAACTGCATGCCCACCCACGGCGAGCGAAACTCATCCACATACTTCACAAACTTGTCCGCCGTCTGGTCGCTGCCGCCGTTGTGATCGTAGCAAAACTGGTTCCACACGTTCTCGATGACGATCTGCACGCCCAGCTCCGCGGCCAGCGGCACCGCCTTGGCGATGTTTTCCACGCTGCGCGGCCAGATTTCATTCTCGGGTCCGTCCTCACCCTTGCCCACCACGAGCAGCACGCTGTGCCCGCCCACCTCGCGTGTCTGGCGCAGCGCCGTCTTGAGATTTTCGAGGGCCTTCGCCCGCGTGCCAGCATCTGGACTCGTGTGGCGGATGCTCCAATGCTCGCCACACACGCTGCCATCCACCGGCAGACCACTCTCCGCGATGGCCTTCTTCGTCTCCGCCACATCATTGCCAGGGAATCCCATCTCCACACCCATGAAACCAGCCTCCTTCGCGATCTTGAACTTCTCCGTGAGATTCGCCCCGCCTTTGATCATGCCCACTTTGAGCGTCTTGTAGATCCGACCCGCCATCGCATCCGGCACCTTCGCCGCAGCAAAAGCTCCTCGTGATGGCAAAACAGCTCCTGCGGCCAAAAGGGAAGCCTGCTGCAGAAAACGACGACGATTGAAAAGGGAGTCTGATGTCATGGTGACGACAAAACGCGGCACGCGGCCGGTTTTGATCGCGCCAGCTATGCCTTCGGATCAATCACCCGTAGCGAGCGTGGCCACCGCATCCGCCACGCGGTCCATTTCGGCGAGGGTATTATAAAAGTGCGGGCTGAAGCGGATGTGCGCACGACCATCCCGAGTGTGACGCAGCGACACCGCGATGCGCTGCGCTGCGAGACCTTCCTGAATGGGCTCCAGTTTGAGCTGCGGATGCCAGACCGTCGTGATGCCCGAGGCAGCCGGACTCTCCGGCGGCGGACCGAGGAACTCAAAACCGAGCGGCGCGAGGCGCTCATGCAGCCGCTTTTTGAGCTGAAGCAACTGACGGCTGATGCCTGCGATGCCCATCTCCTCGATCAACTCGATGCCGGCACGCATGCCGAGGATGCCATTGATGTTCAAAGCGCCAGGCTCGTAGCGACGACCGCCGCGTTCGAACTCGATGCCGGCCTGCGCGATGAAATTCGGGCTGCGCACATTCCACGAGCCGAGCAGGCCGGGACGCAGCGTTTCCTGCCATTCGTCTCGGACATAAAAAATGCCCGCGGTCATCGGACCGAGCATCCACTTGTGCGAATCCGCGGATAGGAAATCGACGTGATCCACCCGCGTGTCGAACGCGCCCACCGTCTGGATCGCATCCAGGCAGAACCAGATGCCGCGACCACGCACCAAAGGCCCGATCGCATCCACATCGATGCGGTAACCGCTCAAATAATGGCACGAAGCCAGGGCCACGAGCCGCGTGCGTGGCGTGAGCGCGGCCTCGACAAGCTCCGGCGTGATCTCGCCAAGCCGTTCGGGCTTCAATTCACGCACGATCACGCCCTGGCGCTCGAGATCACGCCACGGGTACACATTCGCGGGATAGTCATCGGGATTGATCACGACCTCATCCCCTGCCCTCCACGGCAATCCACTCGCCACCAAACTGAGCCCGATCGAGGTGGGACCGATCAGCGAGATCTCGGAAGCTTTGGCACCGATGAGCCGGGCGGCCACGCCTCGCGTTTCCGTGACGGCTTTCCATGCCTCCGGATACTCCTGCATGCGCACGCAGCTCTCCTCCAGGTGCTCCTGCATGATCCGGGTCAAGCGTCGCGGCAGGATGGTCACCCCCGCATGCGCGAGGAAGATGCTGTCCCGGGCCACGGGAAACTCTTCCTGGCGGCGTGTTTCATCAGTGAGCAGTTCATCGAGGGCAGACATGGCTAGGAGGGCCGAGCATGCGCCGCACTCCACCAACATTCAAGCCATGCCCTGAACCAATTCACGGCGACACATTGACAAATCACCGCCCACGCCCACTCTAGCCGCCGCTTTGCGCCATGCGGGTGTAGTTCAATGGTAGAACACGAGCTTCCCAAGCTTGATACGTGGGTTCGATTCCCATCACCCGCTCCAGCCTTCCCGCGATGAGCGGATACGAAAAAGGGCCGGAACAGGTCCGGCCCTTCGAGGGAGTGCTCCATCAAGCGTGACGGCTCACATCTTCTTCACTTTGAAGCTGCGGAAGACCACCGGGTCGCTGTGACCGGCGAAGCCGATGAAGCCCTGGGTGCGGTCGAGACCCTTCGGCGGGTTCTTAATCTGGCTGCGGTCGATGCTGTTGATGTCCACATCGAGGATCTTGGTGCCATTGAGGGTCACTTTGATGCGCTGGCCCTGCACCTCGATCTCCTGGAAGTTCCACTCGCCCACGGGGCGGAGGAAGCCATGCTTCGCGCCGACGCAGTGGTAGAGGCTGCCGTGATATTGATAAGGTTCGAGGCCCTTCTTGCCGGCGGCGGCCTGCTTTTCGTTGTAGCCGTCGCTGTCGATGACCTGGAGTTCGAGGCCGTCAGAGGCCGAATGACCACCGAGCGGCGTGCGCAGAGCGATGCCGTTGTTGCCGGCCTTGGGCAGCTTGAACTCGACGCGGATGATGCCGTTCTCGAATTCTTCCTTCGTGAGGAGATCGCCGCCTTTGCCGGGCTTGCAGGTGATGGCACCGTCTTTGACTTCATAGCTGTCCACCGCGCCCTGCCAGTTGCTGAGGTCCTTGCCGTTGACGTGTTCGACGAAGCCATCGGCGTTGCGGGCGCCGAGTTCCTTGTTGGCTTCTTCAGCGGGGATTTCACGCACGAAGACATTGCGCCAGCGGATCTCGCTGCCGTGGGTCTGGAGCTGGATGGGGCCTTTGGCAAAGGCGGGATCGGGGAACCAGCCGTTGGGCTTCTTGTCCTCGGTCTTCGGCGCTTTCGGATCGGCCTTGGCAAAGGCTTTGTAGCCCGCCTTGGCGTTGGCGAAGTAGTTTTCGAGCGGGGCGTTGTTCACGACGACCTCGCCGTTGAGCGTGACCGTGACACGCTCGCCGATCATTTTGATGTGGAAGCGGTTCCACTCGCCAAAGGGCTTGTCCATGCGCTTGAGGGGGAACTTGCCCTCCTCGCCCTTGTTGTTCCAAAGGCTGCCGGAGCCCTTGTCGGCGCCGAGCTTGAACTTCGCCTCTTCGGTGTAGTCCCAGATCTGCACCTGCGGGATGCCGCGGAGGTAGATGCCGCTGTCACCGAGCGGAAGCATCTTGTAATCGACCCACAATTCGAAGTCACCGTAGTCCTTGTCGGTGGTGAGGTAGAGACCTTTGCCGTCGTTCACGAGTTCACCGTTCTCGACTTTCCAGTGGGCGTTGATGTGGTCGCCCTTGTCATTGCCCTTCGCGTCCTTGAGGCCGCCTTCGACGGACTTCTTTTTGTATTCGGCCTGCTGCTCGGGCGTCATCTTGTGCAGATCAGTGGGATCCTGCGTGCCCCAGCCATACCAGCCGGAGAGGTCCTTGCCATTGAAGAGGGCGGTGAAGCCTTCCGGCGGCGTGTTGTTTTCCGCGGCGAGGCCGAGCGAGGCCGTGGCGAGCGTGAGGAGCAGCGTGTGTTTCAATTTCATGGGTGAGGTTGGCAGATAAAAACGGGCCGAGGAGTCGCCCCCGGAGCCGCTCATCTTTCATGAGGCCGGACTTTCCTCTCGACACGAAGCAGCGCGGCGTGAACGTTTTGCTCACCATGCGCCCCACCCTCCGCACGCTCCTTGCTTTTACTGTTCTCGCTTTGTCAGCGCCCTTCGCCATCGCCCAAGAGACGGGCAAAGCGGAGGCCGATGCGGCCGCCGCGGCCAAGGAGACGCTGCAGAAGCTTTTTGCCCCTTCAAACACCGCCGAACAACTCACGGAACTGGCGAAGGAGGCCAACAAGCTCGGTATCCCACGCCAGCAGGTCATCGAGGCACGGCTCGTGTGGGGCCTGCGGAATCAGGACGCGGCCTTTTTGACAAAGCTGCTGCCCGAGGTGGAGGTGCTCGCGTCGAATTTCGATCCCTCGCAGGCTGCCGCGATGCCGAATGCCGAGGCGATCAAGTCCTTCGCCTCCTACATCCGGGCCTTGAAGGCACAGGAGGGCAAAGACGCCGAAGGCTTCAAAAAGCACATCTTGGAGGCCATCTGGCTGCAGCCCGGCCAAGCCAGTGTTTTCATCCAGTCGATCGAGAAAGTGAGGCGTGAGGAAAAGATGGCCGCGATCAGCGTGGACATGAAACTGCCCCTCTCGGACTCGATGGGCGAGACCACGACGCTGGGCGACCTCGTCGCGGGCAAGAAGGCGGTGCTCATCGACTTCTGGGCCTCCTGGTGCGGCCCGTGCATGCAGCTCATGCCTTCTTTGAAGAAGAAAGGTGATACCCTTCCCGCCCATGGCATCGTCGTGGCCGCGATGAACAAGGACGACGAGAACGCCCTCAGCATCGCCGAGCGCATCCGCAAGGAGCAGGACATGAAGATCCCCTGGCTGATCGAGCCCGCCGAGCGTCCCTTCACCAAGCAATTCGAGATCGACAGCATCCCGCGGATGATCCTCATCAGCCCCGAGGGAAAGGTGCTTTTCAACGGTCATCCCGAGGACCCCGCGCTGTGGGCCGCTTTGAAGAAAGTGGATGCCAGCATCGAGGCGGCGCATTGATCGCGGAAGCCATTTCAGCCACTCAATGCGGCGGCTGGAAGTTCAGCAGCTCAATTTCGACGGCGTGTTTCTTTTCCGGCTGCACCTCCACGACGGAGATGGATCCGTATTCGATGTTGAAGTGCGCCATGCGCATCAGCGGCATGTCGAGCATCAGGGCCAGCATCACCCGGATGATGCCGCCGTGGCAAAACACGGCCACACGCTGATGCGGATGCGCCGCGAGGATCCGCGCCGTGCATTCGCCCACACGGCTTTTGATCTGCGAAACAGGCTCACCTGCCGGGATGCCGTCATTTTCGATGATCTCCAGCCAGTCAAAGGCACTCACACCAAAAATCGACTGCACCTGGTCCCAGCGGTGACCGGTCCAATCGCCAAAATCTACCTCACGCAACCCATCGAGGTAGGTGGGCTCCATGCCTCGCATGGTCGCGGTCGGAGCGAGCGTCTGCCGCACCCGCTGCATCGGGCTGGCGTAGATGGCATCGAGCGGCGTGTCCTTCAGCCATTGCCCAACGGCCTCCGCATGACTCTGGCCGAGCGGTGAGAGGCCCATGTCAATGCGCGAGCCGCCAAAGACCTTGTGGTAGCGTTCCTCCACCTCGCCGTGGCGGATCAGGTAGAGCTGGGTGGGATGGTTCGGGAGATGGAGTTTCACAAAAAGAAGACCGCCTTCATGCCTCGAAGGCACTGGCACGCCAACCGAAAAGTCTTCCACCATAAGGAGCCCCAGCCTCGCCCTCGACTGCTTGGGCCTGCCGCGATCCTAGCGGAAAAATGTGCCGGACAGACGACCTCAAACGAGTGCACAGGCTTCCGGTTCTTCGACCTTCCAGTTATTCACAATGTAACGCGAACAATGTTTCTTTGACCTTCCAGCCTCCCACGTTCATATCAGCCCAATGCGCCGCCCTTGGATCAAAATTGAAGTCTCTACGCCCGATAAACCGGAAATCTGTGCCATGGCCAAAAAGCTCCGAATCGATGTCGATTCAGTGGTCGGGAAACTGGTCAGACTTTGGTCTTGGGCAGAGCTGAGCAATGTAGATCCAAACGATTTAAACGTTACAAAGGAGTTCATCGACCGTGTGTGCGCCCGGAAAGGTTTTGCCGAGTCTTTGATCCAGGTTGGGTGGCTCCAAGAGGATGGTGAGACTCTTTCGTTTCCCAAATTTTCCCGCCACAATGGTAACGCTTCTAAAGTTAGAGGACTAACGGCACGCCGGGTAGAGCTTCACCGGCATCGGAAAGCGAAAAGCAACAAGTTGGGAGTTACTCGTAAGCGTCGAGAACCTGATCTTTCCAATGCTGTCGATAACGTGATAATCGAGCCTGAGGCCCCGATAATACAGGCCGAAACGGCTCCTGACGTCATCGAGGAACCGGTGCCAGAAGCAACGCCACAGCCGTTGCCTACACCCGAACCTCTACCACCCGTTCAAGTCGCTGAAGAACCCGTCTTGGAAGAGGTCGTGGAAGCAGAGGTGAAGCCTAAAAAGAAGCGTGCGAAAGCCGAGGCTGAGATGGACGATCAGCCGATGCTCTTCTGAGTCACGGATTCCAAATGTAACGCCCCAAACGCTAGCTCGAAGCAACTTGATCCGCGATCTCCTCGGCTGGGTAGGTCCAGATTTCGCTCAGGGTGGGATGGTAGTGCGGGATGGCGAGAAACTGCTTCGCCGTGGCCCGGAAGTTCATGGCGACGACGACCTCGTGGATCAATTCGGTGGCTTCGGGGCCGACAACGCAGGCTCCGAGAATCTCCCCGGTCTGGGCGTGGCCGATCATCTTCACGAAGCCATCCAGTTCGCCCATCACCATCGACTTACCATGATCGTTGAAAGGGTAGCTGGCCTCGATGATCGGCACACCACGCTTTTGTAACGCTTCGGCAGTTTCACCAACCACAGCCACTTGAGGATGGGAAAAGACGCCAAAGAGCAGCAAGCGGTAGTCGATGGTCTCTTCCGCCGGTTTTCCACCGAGCAAACGAACGGCATTCCGGGCAGCGATTTCCCCCTGCTGGATGGCCACATGCACCACATCCAGCGGGCTGCACACATCGCCGGCAGCGAAGATGTGCGGACGCGAGGTCTGCATTCGGTCGTTCACGGTGATTTTCTGCCGATGAGTCGCGATGCCAGCCTGCTCCAGCGCCAGCCCGCCGGTGGCAGGCTGCCTCCCCATGGCCAGCAGGACTTCATCGACCACCACGGCATGGGTGTGGCCGTCTTGGGTGAACTCCACGCGTTTTCCCGACTCCACCCGCGTGACGGAGGTCAGGTGCGTGCCGCAATGCACCCGCATGCCGCGCCGCTCGTAGGCCTGGCGCACCACCGCTCCGCATTCGGGATCGGTGCCGGTCAGAAGCTGGGCACTGCGCTGGATCAGAGTCACGCCGCAGCCCATGGCCTCCAAATAGTGCGCCATTTCGAGGGCGATGGCCCCGCCGCCGAGCACGGCAACGGTCTTCGGAAGTTCCGCTGCGTCTAAAACGTCGTCGCTGGTCCAAAAACCCGTCTCTGCCAGTCCGGGCACCGGCGGCACGAAGACCTCCGAACCGGTCGCGATGAGAAAACTGCGCGATTTGACCTGAAAAGCCGCCGAGCCGTCTCGTGGCCGCACCTCGACCGTGTGCGCATCGACAAACGACGCCGCTCCGCGATGCAGGGTGAAGCGTCCGTCCGCGAGCTGCCCCTGCCGGTAACCGGCGAAATCGGCAATCAGCGCCCGCTTTCGCTCCCGCAGCCGGTGCAGGTCCACGCCGCGCGACTCCGCCTTCAGCCCAAACTCCGCCGCATGCCGGATCACGAGCTGGCGGTTCGCAGATTCGATCAGCGTCTTGCTCGGCATGCAGCCGCGCAGGATGCACAGGCCGCCCAGCTCCCCTGCCCCATCGATCACGGCCACTTTTAGGCCCGCCGCGTGCGCCGTCCGCGCCCCCGCATAGCCTGCGCTGCCACCGCCAATCACGACCAAATCAAAATCATAGTGCTCCATGCCCGCGAGGCTTCCGCCGGAGCCACCGCCGCGCAATCCGAAAGTGGCTCACGCCATCGGCAGCAGCTCCTTGATTGGCTCGCCAAAGGGCAAAATGGGCATCGGACGGCCTTGGAAGTCATCAAAGGTATCGTTCGGGTCGATGCCGAGGTGCTGGTAAACCGTCGCCCAGAGGTCATTCGGGCTCAGCGGCCGCTCGATGGGGAATTCCGCCCGCGGATTCGTCGCGCCGATGATTTGTCCCGTCTGCATGCCGCCGCCGCTCACGATGAAAGACATCGCCTGCGGCCAGTGGTCGCGGCCCGGCTGGCTCACGCCCGTCTGCGTGCCGATTTGCGTGTTGATCTTCGGCGTGCGGCCAAACTCACCCGTGATGATGACGAGCACGTCTTTGTCGAGACCACGCTGATGGATGTCCTCGATCAAAGCGGAGGCCGCTTGGTCGTAAACCGGCATGCGCCAGCGTGCGTCAGCATACATGTCGCAATTCACCGCGTGGCTGTCCCAATTGTAGGTGCAGTTCTTCGGGATCGGCGTCGAGAAAGGATTCTCCCACACCATCGTCACGAAACGGCAGCCCGCCTCGACGAGCCGTCGGGCCATCAAACCGCGCTGGCCGTAGGTGCTGTAGCCGTAGCGCTCGCGGGTTTTCGCAGACTCTTTGCTCAAATCGAAGGCCTCGCGCACCTGCGGCGTCGTCAGCATGCCAAAGGCCCGCTGGCCAAAGCTGTCCATCGCCTCCATCAGGCCGCCGCGATCCATCTCACGCTTCAGATTGTCCATGCCCTTCAGCAAATGCATGCGGTCATCCAGGCGGTGCTCCATGTCCGGCGTGAGGCCGATGTTTTCGACCTTGAACTCCTTCGCGCTCGGATCGCCCACCACCATGAAAGGCGATGACGATTGCCCGAGGTAGGCCGACCCCAGCGAGAAGGTATCGATCCCGCTGCGACCGCGGTCCACGCCCGCCACACAGACCGGCATCGCCTCGCCGGAGCGTTGCAGTTTGCGCTGCACAATCGAGGTCACGGAAGGCGCATCGTTCACGAATCCCACCGGCAGCGCCGGCAGACGGCCCGTCATGAAGCGCTTGTGCCCGCCGCCGTGGTCGCTGAACTCATGATGCACGCTGCGGATGATGTTGAATTTGTCCGCCATCTTCGCCTGCCGCGGGAACAGCTCACAAATATGCGTGCCCGGCACGTTCGTGCGGATCGGATTGAGCACGCCGCGATACTCCACCGGCGCGTTTGGCTTCATGTCATAGCTCTCGAGCTGCGACATCCCGCCCGGCAGCCACACAAAGATCACCGATTTGTCTTTTAGCTTCCGCCCCGCCGCCTTCGCGATGGCTTCCGCCCGCAGCGTATCGCTCAACGACCAGCCCGTCAGCGCCAGCGAGCCCAGACTGAGAAAACTCCGCCTTGAGAGCGGGCCGGAGCAGCGGGAGGAAGTCAAGAGGCGGGACATGAGACGCGATGCGATCCTTTACGAGGGCGTGGCGGCCTGTCTCTCATTTTGCTGAAATCCTCACCGCTCGTGATTCCCGTTTGGCAAAGCCCTGCCGCTCGCCACATCCTGCGGCAGCCTTTTCTGATGAAGACTCTCTTTTTGACCAATGAATACCCGCCGCACATCTACGGCGGCGCTGGCGTGCACGTGGAATACCTCTCCAAGGAGCTCGCGAAGCTCATGGAGGTGGAGGTGCGGTGCTTTGGCGATCAAGATGACACCCAGCCGAATCTCCGCGTCATGGGCACCGGCTTGCAAAATGGCGACTGGACCTGCCCCGCGCACCTGAAGTCCGTCTTTGGTGCCCTGCAGCGCTGCCTCGATTTCAACACCAAGGCCATCGACGCCTCCCTCGTGCACCTGCACACCTGGTATTCCCACTTCGGCGGCATCCTCGCCAAGCTCAACTACGGCGTCCCCATGGTCCTCACCGTCCACTCCCTCGAGCCCCTCCGCCCGTGGAAGCGCGAGCAGCTCGGCGGCGGCTACGACTTCACTGTCTGGCTCGAAGCCACCGCCTTGAAGATGGCCGATGCCGTCATCGCCGTCAGCGAGGAGACCAAGGTGGACCTCCTCCGCCTCTTCGACCTCGATCCGCACAAGATCCACGTCATCCACAACGGCATCGACCTCGATGAATACCATCGTATCGAGGCACCCGAGGTTCTGCAAAAGCACGGTGTCGATCCCACCCAGCCCTACGTCCTCTTCGTCGGCCGCATCACCCGGCAAAAAGGCATCATCCACCTCGTCCGCGCCATCCAGCACCTCGATCCCGGCATCCAGGTCGTCCTTTGCGCCGGCGCACCGGACACGCCCGAGATCAAAGCCGAGATGGAGGCCGCCGTCGCCGCCGTCAGTGCGCAGCGGCCCGGCATCGTCTGGATCCAGGCCATGCTCCCCGTTCAGGAAAAGATCGCCATGTACTCCCATGCCGCGGTCTTCTGCTGCCCCTCCATCTACGAACCCTTTGGCATCATCAACCTCGAGGCCATGGCCTGCGAGACCGCCGTCGTCGCCAGCGCCGTCGGCGGCATCAAAGAGGTCGTCGTCCAGGGCGAGACCGGCCTCCTCATCCCGCTGGAACAGCAGACCGAGAGCCCCTTCGAGGCCCTCCACCCCGAGCAATACGCCCGCGACCTTGCCGACGGCATCAATGCCCTCATGCGCGACGAGCCCAAACGCCGCGCCATGGCCCTCGCCGGCCGCCAACGAGCCGTCGAGCACTTCAGTTGGAAATCCATCGCCCGTAAAACGATGGCTCTCTACAAAACACTGGCCGGGTGAGCCATCGTCCGTCGTGCGGGACTTTTCGTTCGTAGTTCGGGCTTCAGCCCGTGCCCTTCAATCTCACGAGTAAGCATTTCCGCCGTTATTGTGCGCATGGAAAATGGCCTTCGGCTGCTTTCGTGTCAGCTCCAGAGCAGCGTTCTGAGAAAAACCCATTGAGCCTCCCCCTTGCCAAGGTCGGGCGGCTCCGCTTGGATGGCGGGAATCTGCCCCGAGTCCCGCCATGCCTGACGATTTCCGCTTCGATGTCTTCCTCAGCCACTCGTCCAAGGACAAGCCGGTGGTCCGTGACATCGCGGAGCGATTGAAGAAGGACGGGGTGAAGGTGTGGTTCGATGAATGGGAGATCAAACCCGGCGACAGCATTCCGGCGAAGATCGAGGAAGGGTTGGAGCGCTCGCGCGTGCTGGTGCTCTGCATGTCGGCGAATGCGTTCGGCTCGGACTGGGCTCAGTTGGAGTCCGGCACGTTCCGCTTTCGCGACCCGCTGAACAAGGAGCGCCGCTTCCTTCCTCTGTGCCTCGACGACGCCCCCATCAAAGGCTCCCTGGCGCAATTCCTTTACATCAATTGGCTCCCGGCGGAGCGCGAGCAGGAGTATGCGAAACTTCGTGAGGTCTGCCTCCACCCGACCACTTGGCCCTTGCCAAAGGAAACGAAAGCGCGCCAAATGAACAATGATCAAGAAAGTGTCGACTCTGTAGCAGGCACTCATCGCAAACAGCGCCAGACATCTGACAAGAGCGAATCCGACCGCTTGGTAGAGAATCTCACACCATTCAAAGTGCTCACGGCGGCTTTGTCGCATGTGCCCGGACTCAGGATACTCTTCGGCGTTGTTGGTGTGCTGGCCATTCTCGCGATTGCCCGCGTCTGGTCACTAGACCGAGGTTGGACGATTGTTGGAGCCTGCGCGGTAGTGTTGTTGTCGTTCGTGTTGCTAGTGCTTGCAAAGTTTAGCGCCTCGAAAACCTCTGAATTTCGCGGACCTGCGAAGGTGCTCATGTGGTTCTGCGTTTTGCTCTTTATGGTATGGTGCGCCTTACTGACTGGATGCGTTTTTTTCAAATGGCCAGTTCCAGTCAGCATGCTGCCTCTTAGCCCGGTCCCTCAACCGTCCACCAATACAGTGGTCATTTCTGGTTTGGTAACGATTGATGGCCGGCCAGCCTCTGACCGTCGCGATCTTAAACTTGTGTGCGATACAGATGCGGGGCTTTCGCTGGAAGCAGCTGTTTTATCTGGCGCGCGCTTTAGGATCGTAGTGCCGCCGGGAACAGCTTCCGCGACTGTAACCGCGCGTGCTGGGAATCGAATGGGCAAAACGGTGTTCGACATTCGTGCCAAGGAGCAGGACAAGACGATAACGCTTGAGCCGATTGAATCGGGGCTGCCCCTTTTGCGGATATTTGATGAGCGGCGACTTGGACCGCTTGACTCCGTGAGAACAAAAGATGGCGATCAGATTCCATTATCCTACGCACGCTCGGAAGAATCAGCGCCACCTCGGATTACCACATTTTCAACCGTCATAACATCAAGCGAATCCATTTCAGCTTTCGACGCGGAGGCAACGATCGACCCGGTCTTTGTGGATAATGCGGTCGTGCGCGTCACCCACTGGAGCCCCCCGCCACCAATTGCTGATATGCTCATGGTTTTTCCGGCAGCTCGCATGCACGTTAGTTATGTTCAAATTGATGCCCCAAAGAAGGACTCAGAGGGACTTTTCAGAGCCCCATTTCTTTCGGATGCCGGGCCAATCTATATTTCACTACGCCCTGATGAGCCAGAGCGTTTGGCGATCATCGCTGGAGCCACGACGCCCGGCGTGTATACGTTCGATGTGGGATTAGAATGCCATTCGCGAGATAGCCGGAGCACAGTATGGGCAGCCCACGACGTCCAAGTTTATTTTGCCGGGCCAGAGATTCGGGAAGCGCAAGCGCGGGTGTTCTCGAAATCCAAGCAGGAGCAGGAGAAAGATCGCAGGATTCAAGAGTTGCTCAAAACCAATCCAGCAAAGGTTCTGTTGCCGGAAACTGATGCTGACTGGTCCGAGATAGAAAGCGCGATTGAAGTGCTTACTAAGCCAGATCCTACCGCGTTTGCTGCCGCAATGACATTGCACAAATCGGGCAAATTTGCGAATTCGTCGCCGCTGAACGAAGAAATCATCGCATGTATTGCGAGAACAGGCGGCGAGAACGCACTACAGTTCCTAACAGAATGCATCAAATCTGACGAATGGGGCGAGCCGAAGAGCGCTGTGTTCAGCCTTTTGGAGATGAACACTCCAGCTTCTATAGCCATCTTAAAGACGGCCGTAGCTGAAAAGCGTAAGTCCGCAATAGAAGCCTTGATTGAAACTGCATCAGCTCATGCTCCACCTGGAGAATTGCAAGCCGACTTGTTACCCTTCATTCATGACGCCCTGACAGACGCTCGCGAATACACACGAGATGAAGCGCTTGGAGCATTGGCAAAGTTAAAGCCGGAGGAAGCCATCGTTAAGGCAAAGGACTGGCTGGCCTCAGACAAGGACGAAGACATTCTATTGGGGGCGAAATATTGTGCCATCCTCGGCGCTAAGGAATTGTTCGGCCTTGTCGATTCAGCTTTTAATCGCCTCAAGGACGATGCTCACAAGAAAGATTTGATTCCGTCGCTGTGTAGCTTCGCATCGGAAAGAGACATTCAGAGGCTCCTCGTTCGCTTGCGGGAGTTCAAAGACGATGTGGAATCTGCCGATCTGATTCTGAACGCCCTAACTCGCCTGACGGGACAACACATGGGCTTTATTCAGGAATCAGATGGAGAAGCGGAATCGAGAAATGAAGCTGTTATCGCACGCTGGGAAAAGCATCTGAAGAACCGCTACTGAGTGGAGCGCGGTCTTTGCCTGCGGCAGCCGACGGCAAAGGGCAATCTGCTCGTTTTTCCCAGCTACTATCGGAAGGAGAGGCCGGACATCGTGCAGTATCCGGCGGTGCAGGTGAACTATCGCTTCACGGGATTCCTCGACGAGCTGTATGCCACGCTGGTCGTACGCCTGCACCACAGCGACGCGTTCGAGCAGGACGAGCTGTGGCGTTACGCCGCCGATTTCAAGACGAACGCCGGGAAGCAGCTCGGCATCAAGCTGACGCGGCGCGCGCCGGGCGTGGGCGATCTGGAGGTGTATTTCGACCCGACGGTCGCGATGGAGGAGAAGATCATCTTCAGCAAATACGTGCACGAGCACCTGCTCCAGCACGCGCGCGACGTGGAGCGGCTGCGGCATTATGTCTGCCCGCAGTGCGGCACGCCGGTGGGCAATCGCGAGGTGGCGATGAAACGGCTCAACGACTGGCTGCGTGGGCGTCCGCCACAGTCGGACGCGAAGAGCCTATTTTCTCTCCTCAAGAAGAAGGAGGAGACGCCGAGCATCATCTGCGTGGGCTGCGAACAGCGGGTGCCGCTCTGGGATAATATGGAGCAGTGCTTCGCCAGCCCGGAGATTCAGCAACGGGTGCGCGACATGCAGGAGGAGGCCAACGTCGAACTGGACAACGAGAGCAAAGAACGAGCGCTCGTCGGCGAGGTCATCTCAACGGTGGCGCTGGCTGCGCAGATTAGCCGTGAGAAGAACGTGAGTGACCACGGGATCGACATGGAGATCGAGTTCAAGGACGACGCCCATGAAGCGACCCACCGGTTCATCTTCCTGCAATTGAAGTCCGGCGACTCCTACACACGGAAGCGGAAGACGGACGGCACGGAGGTCTTCACCATCAAGGACGAGCGTCATGCCCGCTACTGGATGGCGTCCCCATTTCCCGTGCTGCTGGTGATCCGCAACTCCGAAGGCGAAGTCCGCTGGATGGAAGTGCGCGATTACCTGAAACGTGTGAGCGAGAACGGGACGAAGCCGGTGAAGCAGATCGTCTTCGAGGGCGAGCGCTTCGACGTGATGAGCGTGCGGCGGTGGCGTGAGAGGATTCTCGCCGCCGGGAAGTGAGGGCGGGCTGAAGCCCGAACTACGTACTCACTTCTTAAACACCTTGTCCCCCTTGTTCCCGCCGCTGACGAGGTAGGCGAGCAAGTCGAGCAGTTCGTCCTGATTGAGCGAATTGATCAAGCTCGGCGGCATCATGCTGACTTTGCGGGTTCCCTTCTTCGCGATGTCGGACTCGTTGATGGCCATGTGGTCGTTGGGGGCGAAGGGGTTGGTCATGAGGAAGACTTTTTCGTTTTCCTCGACAACGATGCGGCCAACGAGGACGCTGCCGTCTTTCTTGGTGATTTCGTGGCTGTCGTATTGGTCGGAGATGACCTTGCTGGGGTCGATGATGTTCTCCAGGAGGTCGCGGAGGGTGTAGCGGTTGCCGGAGCCGGTGAGGTCGGGGCCGATGCTGCCGCCTTCGCCGTTGAATCGGTGGCAGGTGGCGCACATGACGCTGCGATACATGGCCTCGCCATTGGCGAAGTCGCGTCCGCCGGCCTTGAGGCCTGCGGTGGCCAGAGCAGTGGCTTCGTCGAGGGTGTAGTTTTTGCCGGGGCCTTTGGGTGCGACGTAGTTGGGCATCGCTGTCATGGCTTCGACTTTGTTGCTGAGGGCGTCGAGCTCGGCGAGTTCGTTTTGCGGGACGAAGGTCTCCATCGCGTCTTTGCGGATGTTTTCGATGAAGCCTTTGAAGCTGTTGCCGCCTTTCCAGGTGCGGGCGCGGGGGAACCAGGAGAAGAAGGTTTTCCGAAGCTCGGGCGTCCAGCCGGCGGTGGCATTGCGCAGCGCATACATGTAGGCGATCTGCTGCGCGTTCGGTCGCGAGCCGGCGGCGGCCCGGGCGGCATTGGCGTAGCCGTCGTTGCGGCTCAAAACGGCGTCGGTGGTGATTTCCGCCCAATCATCTTTCGCAGTGGCCATGGCGGCGAGGGTTTTGCCGACGACTTGCTTGCTGTCGATGGCGACGAGGATCTGGCAGAGCTCGCGATTGATGAACGGATCTTCGCTGGGGAAGAGCGGATCGAGGGCCTCGGCGATCTTGGCGCAGACTTCGGCATCAGGCTTGCCGAGGCGGATCAAGATGAGCTGCAAGGCACGCAGCGCGGCCAATTCGTGGCCAGGAGGCGCTTTGATGGCGCTGAGGGCAAGGAGCATGCGGTTTTCGAGTTCGACGTTTTCCGGCGAGACATTTGGAATGGGGCCGCTGGAGGTGGTTTTGGGCTTTTCAGCGGCTTTTCCGCCTTCGTGAGCACTTGCGGCTCCGGAGACGCGAGCGAGCGCGATGAGCGCTTCGATGGCGGCGACGGGTTGTTTTTCGGTGAGGGCCTTTTCGCGCCAGGAATCGACCGGAAGCTTCTCGATGGCGACGCGGGCGGCGTAGCGCACATGGCGGTCGCTGTGGCTGAGGTAGCCCCAGAGCTTGCCGAGATCGCCCGCGGTGCTGTGAGAGGCCTCGATGGCGTGGCGCATGCGCGTTTCTTCATCGAGCGGCAGCGGTGCGGCCTTCGCGGTGGATTCATCACCGACGTAAGTCACGCGATAGACACCGGACTGCGATTTGCGACCGCCGACGGCGAAGTACATCGCGCCGTCCTGCGGATGGATGACGACATCGGTGAGCGGCAGCGGTTTGCCGAAGACGAATTCTTCCTTCGTGGCCTTGTAGCTGGCACCTTTGCTTTCGAGGTGGATGGCCCACATGGTGCCGTAGGTCCAGTCGTTGATGAAGATGGCGTGCTGATACTTCGCGGGGAATTTCGCGCCGGTGCCTGCGACGACGCCGGTGGGGCTGCCGGGGCCGATGTCGAGCGTGGTGGGCAGGTTGTCAGGGTAGTAGTTCGGCCATTTGCCGCTGCCGCTGCGCCAGCCGTAGTCAGCGCCGCTGACGCAGTGATTCACGCGCGTAGGGCGATACCACGGGCTGCCGATGTCCCACTCCATGTCGGCATCGTAGGTGAAGAGCTCGCCTTGATCATTGAAGCAGATGTCGAACTCATTGCGGAAGCCGTAGCAGAAGAGTTCGAGGCCGGAGCCATCGGGGTTCATGCTGCAAACGTAGCCGCCGGGGGCGAGGATGCCGCGGGCGTGACCGTTCGCATCCCACAGGCGCGGGAGGACGTGGTCTTCATTCCAAATCTTCGCCGGACGGCTCTCGCTGAGACCATCAGGGAGCTTGGTGTGGTTGCCGCAATTGAAGTAGATGCGTTTGCCATCGGGGCTGACGACCATGCTGTGCAGGCCGTGCTCGCCACCGCCGGCCATGGTGTGGAGCTTGGTGATCTTGTCGTATTGATCGTCGCCATTCGTGTCCTGCAGGCGGTAGAGGCCGTTGTTTTTGCCGTCCTCGTTCACCATGACGTAGAGGCTGTCGAAAGCGGCGAGCAGGCCGTGCGCTTTGCCGAGTTCGACGGCGAGTTTTTCGGGCTTCAGTGTTGTAGGCCGGGTCTGTGACCCGGCAGATGCCACCTCAGAGAGGTGGCCTACAGCGGGAACGCTCATGCGGTAGATGCTGCCGTATTGGTCGCAGGCGATGAGTCGGCCTTTCGGATCGACGGTGAGGGCGACCCACGAGCCTTCTTGATCCTTCGGCACGTTGTAGAGTTTCTCGACCTTGAAGCCCTTTGGCACGGTGATTTCATCTGCGGCGATGGATTCGGCCGGACCGGCGTTTCCTCCGCCGATTTTGCCATCGAAAGGCCTGCCCCACGGGCCTTTGCCGTAGTCGTTGATCACGAGCGCTTTTTTGAAGTCCTGCGTGCCTGCTTTGGCGACTTCCCATGAGCCACTGGTCTCAATGACGATGTCAGGGCGACCGGTGGGCAGCTTCAGCGTGACGCGGGCGAGGAGAGCCGCGGTGCCGCCTTGGTTGGTGGCGTTGACGATGAGTTCGTTGCTTTCGCCACGCTTGATGACCTGGCTGAGGTCGGCTTTGACCGGGAGCTGCCAGTCTTGATTGGTGAGCACCTGCTTGCCATTGAGGCTCGCGGTCGCGCCGTTGTCGCAAGTGAGCTCGAGCGTGGCGAGCTGCGCATTCTGCGGCACGTCGAATTGGTGCCGGAAGGTGACCTTGTTGTCTTTGTTGCCGTCATAGGACAGCCAGATCCACTGCGGAGCGGCGTGCAGAGACGAGGCGAGGGCGAGAGCGAGGATGAGCGGACGCATGGAAGGGCGCATAATACGCCTCAAGGCCGCGTTCTTAACAGGGAAAACCTCTCCCCGCCGATCAAGCGCCCGCCTGATCGGGCAGACTGCTGTGATTGTGGTTCAAACCACCTGCCTGAACCGGCACGGACGACACCAAAGCCTCCAGTTTGCCCCCTGGCCGAAATCGAAGCACATGGCGGTCGGGAATGATGATGGGCACGTCGGGGCGTTTGGGATTCCGGCCGATCTTCCGGCGGGACACCCGGAGGTCAAAAGTGCCAAAGTCCCTCAGGGCAACGACCTTGCCCTGGCCAAGGTGATCGACAAGGCCATCGAGAAACGCATCTATGATGCGAGCCACATCCTGATGCTTCGCACCAGTCTTGTTACTTATCTCTGCAATCAGGTCTTTTCTAATAACGCGTGCCATCCCGCGTCTTGGTAAGCGGCATCATTCCCCACGCAATGTCTTAATCTGAAACTTTCGTGCTCGCGCTTTGCAAAAAACGGCTGCCAGCACATGAATTTCATCAAACCGACGCGCCGCTCGATTTTTTTCGACACCCATGCGACAGGGTGCCACATGCCCTCCAAACGCGCCAGCCCTGATCCAACCACCCTCGCAGAGGGCTTTGTGGACTGGTTCCGAAAACACGGCCGGGACTACCCCTGGCGCCGGACGAGGGACCCATATGCCATTCTCGTGTCCGAGGTAATGCTTCAGCAGACCCAGATCCCCACCGTGCTCGACCGCGGCTACTACACCCGCTGGCTGGAGCAGTTCCCGGACTGGCAAACCTTGGCCAAGGCCGATGAAAACAGTGTTTTGAAGGCCTGGGAGGGCTTGGGCTACTACCGCCGGGCTCGGAATCTGCAGAAGCTGGCCCAAGTGATCCTCACCGAACATGGCGGGACCTTTCCCGAAGACCATGCGGTGATCCTCGACCTGCCCGGCGTGGGGCCTTACACCGCCGGAGCAGTGGCCAGTTTCGCTTTCGGCCAGGCAAAGCCCATTGTGGACGGCAATGTGGCCCGCGTCCTCTCCCGGATCTTCAATGATCCAACGCCCATCGACTCGCCCCAAGGCCGCGATTTGCTCTGGAAGCGTGCCACCGAGCTCGTGCAGGCCACGCACGATCCTCGGGCGCTCAACTCCGCCCTGATGGAGCTGGGGCAGACGCATTGCCGCACGGGCCGTCCGGATTGCGAGGCCTGTCCGGTGCGGACGCAATGCCGTGCCACCGAGCCGGAGGCCCTGCCCGTCAAAGGCTCCCGCCCAACCCTGACGGACGTCACGGAGCGGGTTGTGTTTGTGCGGACAGCCAGCGGTATCCTGCTGGAGCAGGAGACCGGCAGCCGCCGCACCGGCCTGTGGAAGCTCCCTGCCCTGCCGGAGCCGTTTCACGACCAGCCTCCGCCCGTGCTGATGCGGTCAAACTACGGCATCACGCGTTACAAAGTGACCCTGTGGGTGCATGAAGCACCATCCGGGCATTCGGCCTGGCCAGAATCGCATCAAATCATCCCGCATGCCGAATTGGCCGCTCTGCCGATGCCGAGCCCGTATCGCCGGGCACTCAATGCGCTGCTCAAAGAGCGAGAGGAAGGCTCTCTCGCTCTGTGAGTGCACCACACCATCCCCTCATTTGACAACACGACGATCCAGCGGACGATCCGCCCACGATTTTCCCATGCCTGAAGCCGCCTGCACCCTGCTCACCAAAGCCCGAATGGCCGAGAGCATTGCTGAATTGGCCCGGAAGATCTGCGAAGCGCATCCGCCCGGCGAGCCCATTGCCCTCGCCGGCATCTTCACCCGCGGCGTCCCGCTCGCGAAACGCCTCGCTGATGAAATCGCCAAGCTCGGCCGCCCCAAACCACCCGTTGGCACCCTCGACATCACGCAGTATCGCGATGACCTCAGCACCTTCCAGATGGTGCCAAAGCTCGAAGGCTCCGAGATCGCCTTCGACCTCGACGGGCTCGATGTGATCCTGTGCGACGAGGTGATCTACACCGGCCGCAGCGTGCGGGCCGCCCTCGATGAGCTTTACAACTTCGGCCGCCCGAAACGCGTGCAGCTCGCCGTGCTCGTGGATCGCTGCGGTCGCGAACTGCCGGTGCAGCCAGACTTTGCCGCGCTGAAGGTCACGCTCCAGCCCGGCGAGCGTGTGGCGGTGCGCTTTGAAGAAGTCGATCAAGCCGGCGACTCCTGCACCATCGAAACCCAGCCCTCCAGCCGATGACCCTCACGCCCCGCAAAGACCTCCTCGACATCGCTTCCCTCACGGATGACGAGATCAAGTTCGTCCTGGAGAACGCGGTGTCCTTCAAGGACCTCTTCAAGCGCAGCGTGAAGAAGGTGCCGCCCCTACGCGGCCAGACGGTGCTGACGCTTTTTTACGAGCCCTCCACCCGCACCCGCTCCAGCTTTGAAGTGGCCGCCAGCCGTCTCTCCGCGGACGTCACCCACTTTGACATCGAATCCAGCAGCGTCGTAAAGGGCGAGAGCGTGCTCGACACCGTCGAGACGCTCGAGGCCATGCGCGTGGACTACATCGTCGTGCGTCACAAGCAGGCCGGCATCCCCAGTCTCATCGCCAAAAACACGCGAGCCAGCGTGATCAATGCCGGCGATGGCTGGCACGCGCATCCCACGCAGGCCCTGCTCGATGCCTTCACGCTCAAAGAGGTGCACAAAGACCTCCGCGGCTGCCGCGCCCTCATCGTGGGAGACATCCAGCACTCACGCGTAGCCCGCAGCACGAGCCTCATCTTCCGCCGCCTCGGCATGCAGGTGGCTTATCTGGCACCCGGCTCCATGATGCCCCGCGAGGTGCCTTCCGAGATTCCGCAGTTCGGCAACTGGCGTGATGCCCTCGAATGGAAGCCGGATGTCATCTACCTCCTCCGCGTGCAGAGTGAGCGTCTCGACGAGCCCTTCTTCCCGAGTGCCGCCGAGTATCACAAGCACTACGGCCTCACGAATGAACGCGTCGAGATCATCCGCGAGCGTGGACTGCACGTCATGCATCCCGGCCCGGTCAATCGCGGCGTCGAAATCACCGATGCCGGCATGGCCTACGAGAAGTCGCTCATCAACACGCAGGTCGAAAACGGCATCGCCGTGCGCATGAGCGTGCTTTACTGGCTGCGTCCAGGAGCGGGGCTTAGCTGATGCCGATCTGGGGAGGGTGTCATAGAGTCATGGAATGATGGAGTGCCGTTTCATACTCCAACACTCCAACCACCCATCACTCCAGTGGCTCGTGCCGCCTCACGCCCTCGCGGCGGCCAGGCCTTCCCAGCCGACGAGCTTGCGGGCATCTTCATCCCAGAGGCGCAGATTGATCAGCTTCAGGCTTTCGAGCAGCGTGATCGGCTTCACCTCCTGGAACATCGGATTCGCGTTGTGGCAGCGCTCCAGGTAGTAGTTCGGGATGCGCGGGCTGAGGTGATGAATGTGGTGGAAGCCAATGTTTCCGGAGAACCACTGCAGGATGCGCGGCAGCTTGTAGTAGGAGCTGCCCTTCAGAGCGGCCTCGGTGTAGTCCCAGTGGCCGTCACGCTCCCAATAGACATCTTCAAACTGGTGCTGGACATAGAACATCCACACGCCAAGGCCACCTGCCACGAAGACGATGCCCAGGTGGAGCAGGACGTAGGTCCAAATGCCAAAAGCGCTGCTCAGGGCCGCCGCGGTCAGCAGGATGGCCACATTCATCCAGCGCACGGACCAGCGCTCGCGGGAGCTGGCCTTCGGCATCGAGAAGCGCTGCCAGACGACAAAAAGGTAAGCCGGGGCGATTCCGAAGAGCACGAGCGGATTGCGCACGATGCGGTAGGAGAAGCGCTTCCAGCGGGAGGCCTCCAGATACTCCTTCACGGTCATCGTCCAGATGTCACCCACACCACGGCGGTCGAGCGCCCCGGAGCTGGCGTGGTGGATGTTGTGCTCCCAGCGCCAGTGGTGATAAGGCGTCAGGGTGAGCACACCGGTGATGAAACCCACGATGTTGTTGGCCGTGTTCGACTTGAAGAACGAGCCGTGGCAGCAGTCGTGGAAGATGATGAAAAGACGCACCACCAGCAGGCCGCCCAGCACCACCAGCGCGGCGGTGATCCACAGGGACCACGACAGGCTCAGGTACATGAGATACCAGGTCAGCGCATAGGGCACGAGAGTGTTCACAAGCTGCCACATGGCACGCGGCAGGGAGGGTTGTTGATACTTCTGGACGATGCTTTTCCAGGTGTTGGTGTCGCGCTTCGTTTTTTTAGTGGTCGCGGTAACGGTCGATTCGGGGCTCTGAGAGGTCATTGACTTTGGCTTTGCGCTGGCAGGAGTACTTTGCTCCACATCGATTGCGTGCGTGCGACTGCATCTTGCGGTCTTTCGGCAGGTTCGGGCGGGCTGGACCGTATAAACGCGTTCTCATGCTATTTCGATCACTTTTTGCCGCCATTTGCCTGACCGCCAACGCCTTCGCCCTGACCGCGGACGAGCTGCAAAACTTCATCAATGAGGCTGTGAAGTCAGACAAGGGATCTGAAGTGGTCATTCCGCCGGGAAAACACTTACTGGAGCACTCCCTCGTCATCCAAAATGCCAAAAAGCTCCGCATCGCAGGCCTCGACGCCGAAACGACCGTGCTGCAACTCCCGCCGCTCGCCTTTGCCGAGATCGCGGAGGCGGCCAAGGCTGGCGACACGGCCATCCGGGTGAAGCGCCACCAGTCCTTCAAGCCCGGCATGCAGCTCCACATCGAGGCGGATGGCGCCGTGGACTCCTTCACGAAGAAGCCCAAGCCCTACCACCTCGCCAAAATCGCGAAACTCGAGGGCAACACCCTCCACCTCGTGAAGCCGCTCGATTTCCCTGCCCCGTCCGGCACGCTCATTCGCGATCCGCAGGCACCAAACATCTTCGAGATCCGTGGCAAGACCGAGGACGTGCAGATCAGCAAGCTCACGCTCGATGGCGGCCGCGTGGAGGGTGATCCGCCCGTGCGCGGCCACGTGCAGCTCTGCGGCATCTTTGCCCAAGGGCCCTACAGCTATGAAAAAGGCCCCACCGGGCCGCTCGTGAAGAATCTGCACATCGAACGCTGCTTCATCCAAAACTGCCACGGCCGCGGCATCGCCCTTTACGCCTGCGAAGACGCCCTCATCGAGAATTGCACCATTCGCGACACCTCGGATGAGGCCATCGACTTCGACCACTTCACCACCGGCAGCATCGCCCGACACAACCACATCGCCCGCAGCCTCGTCGGCGTGGAGCTCAACGACGCCATCGCCTGCATCGTCGAGCAAAACGACTTCCTCGCCTGCCAGACCGGCATCAATCTCTGGCGTTGGTGCAAGCAGCCCGGCCTCAACGAAAAGAACATCATCCGCGATAACCAATTCGACCGCACCCGAGGCAACGCCATCCAGATCGCCTCCGGCACGGCCCAAAACACCCTCAGCGGCAATGTCATCACCGCCTCCGGCAAAAACGGCATCATCCTCAATGGCGACAGGCAGATCGTGAAAGACAACCAGATCAGCGGCAGCGGCCTCAAAGACCTCGCCGTGCAGGCAGGCAAGCACGAGATCACATCGCCGTGACAAAAAACGAATCCAAGACTGATGCGTAACGAGTGATGCGTGAATCAATGAAGAGCACCAAACGTGGCTCACGTATCACTCGTCACGCATCACAGAGCTTTCAGATGTCTCCTTGAGTCACTTCTGCGCGAACCGCTGGAAGATCTTCGGCGTCTCCATCGCGGTCTTCTTGGGCTTCGGAGCCGGTTTCGGGTCGAGGTTTGCCTTCAGTTCCTCCTCCGTCACCTTCGATTCGACGCCGCCCGCAGGCACTTCGGCCTTCGTCACCCACACGAGGGCGTTCAGCACGGCTTTGCGCACGTTATCGTTGCCCCAGTTGTCGTGGAAGTGCCCACCGGTGAAGCCGAAGCCGCGGCCGCCATCCGCACGCTCCACGGCCCACATCATCGTCTCCGGCTGGCCCTTCTCCGCCTGGATGTGCGGATACGGTCCCTTCGGATACACATACGGGCCGTCACGCGTCGCATCGCTCGGTGTCGCCGTGAGGATCGGGGCAAACGTCGCGCCCTTGTCCACGGCCGGTTCGATGCCGTCCTTGAAGATCGGGCGGAAGCGCATGTTGAAATACCACTCGTCCTTCGTCGTGAAAGGCTGCACGCCCCGCGTGATCGCATGCTCCGGCAGCTTCGTGTAGTTCGCTTCCCAGATCGGATTGCACGAGAAGGCATTCTCATAGTGCCCGCCCAGCCATTCCTGGAACTCCTTGCCCGCCTGGTCCGCCACCACTTCCACGCCGTAGTGCATGCAGCCAAAGCCCGTGCCCTTCGCGATCAGCGCCCGCAGCGTTTCGAGATGCCCGTCCACCACCGCTGGATGCTTCGCGCCGCCATCGGCATAGATCACCACGGCATCCGCGTCCGCAAAGGTCGCCTCGTCCTTCACCCAGCCCATTTCGTGACGGTCCACCACCAGGTTCGGCACGCTCTTCAGGCACTTTTCGAGCAGGATCGTGCCCGCGCGGAACTCATGCATGCCCGGCGGATGCGAGGGCTTTCCGGCGATCAGGACCAGCTTCCGCTTCCCATCGGGAGTCACGGCCTTCACAGCCAGCGGGAGCAAAACGAACGAGCAGAGCAAAAGGAGCGGTTTCATGAGAGCGGCGATTCAATGACACGCCCTGCCCGCTGGCAACCGCAAACTCACTCCGCCAGCAGCTCATGCATGCGGCTCTTCGAGATCGCACCGGACTCACGGGCCGACTCTTTGCCGTTTTTGAACACAAGGAAGCTCGGGATCACCCGCACACCGTGGTCATAGCCCAGCTTCGGGTCCTCATCCACGTTCACCCGTATCACCCGCGCCTTCGACGCCACCTCGCGGGCAAAGGCATCCACCACCGGCCCCACCTCCTTGCACGGCCCGCACCAGTCCGCGTAAAACTCCACCATCACCGGCTTCGCCGCCGTCGATTGCGCGATCGCCGAGGCCACAGTGCCCGCTCCCGCGCTGCCGTGGGCGCTCGTGATCGGCCGCGACATGTCGAAAAAGATCCACACCATTCCGGCCAGCAGCACGGCGACGATCAGCATCGGGAGATTGGATAGCTTCATGCGAGTACGTTCCCGTCCCTGCCGCCGTTTGCCAAACAGAAAATCCCTCCCACCTGTCCCCGCCATGACCTCCGACACCGCTGCCGCCGCCTCGCGCCTCTGCCTGGCCTGCGGTCTGTGCTGTGATGGCACCCTCTTTCAAATCGTCCGCATGCAGCCGGAGGACTCCCCCGACCAACTCGCCGCCCTCGGCCTGCGCATCCGGCACCGCGGCACCGACTACTGGATGGAGCAGCCCTGCGCCGCCCTGGAGCGCCTCTGCTGCACCGTTTATGACCAGCGGCCCGTCCGCTGCCGGAAGTTCCACTGCCAGCAGCTCGCCCGCCTCGCCGCCGGCGAAATCGACGAAGGCGACGCCCTCGTCCTCATCGCCGACACCCGCCGCCTCGCCGACCGCGTGCGCCAGCTCCTCGCCCAAAGCGGTTACCGCGAGGACGGCGCCCCGCTTCAGGAGCAGTTCGACCGCCTCACCTCCACGCGGATCGATCCCCAGCTCGAACCCGAGCTCGCCGAAACCCGCCACCACCTCGAAACCGCCATGCGCGAGCTCAAGCTCCGCCTCGCCCGCGACTTCCTCCCGCCGCCTCCAGTGAGGGATGAAGCATGAGGCGTGTTCGTTGTTCGTCGTTCATCGTTCGTCGTTCGGGCTTCAGCCCGCGCCTTGGGTTCGTAGTCCCGCCTTCAGGCGGTCAAAGACGGAGGGCGGGATTGTATTCCCGCCGTGGCCAGCCAAGGAGCCAGACTTGCCAAGTCCGGGCCTTGGGGCCCACCGGCACTTGGCAAGTGCCGCTCCTTGAGGCCACCGTTCCTTCACGAAGCGGACGAGAGCGTCCACACCACTCTCCACCACTCCACCACTCCACCACTCCACCACTCCACCACCGCACCACCGCACCACTCCACCACTCCCTGTCTTCGGCGGCAATGCAATGCCGCCCTCCTCTCCCCTTCTCCTCGTCTGGAACCTACCGCCTCAGCGCATTGATCAGCTCATCCAGCTTGTTCGCCAGATCCTGCACCTCGCTTTGAGTCGGCGGATCACTCACCACGAGGCTCAGCAATCCCACCCCGTTGCTGTTCGCGCTGCTCTGGCTCAGCATGTTCAGCTCCACGATTGCCAGATCCGTCTGCGTCACCTCCCCCGGCGGACCTTGAGGGCCGGCTGGACCTTGCGGCCCTGCCGGACCTTCCGGTCCCGGCGGACCACCCGAGGGCCCCATCGGCCCTTCCGGACCCTGCGGCCCCATCGGACCTTCCGCGCCTGCCGGACCACCCGGACCACCCGGACCCTCCGGCCCCGCCGGACCCGCCGGACCTTCCGGCCCCGGAGGCCCGGCGGGAATCGCATCGATGAGCGCCTTCAGCGCATTCAACTGCCCCCGCATCTCCGCGCTGGAGTTCGGGCTGTTGTTCGCCGGTTTGGTGGGATCGAACATAGACATGGAGTGGTGAGACTTTGAGACTTGGAGGGCGGCTGCGCCGCGAGACGTGGAGTGGTGAGAAGTCAGAGGTCAGAGGTCAGAGGTCAGTGGCTCTGTGGCTCTGTGGCTCTGTGGCTCTGCTGCTCGGTGGCTCGGAAGCTCTGCCGCTCCGGGTTCTGTAGTCCCGCCTTTAGGCGGTCCGGGAGGGCTGGATTGCATTCCCGCCGTTGCCAGCCAAGGAGCCGCACTTGCCAAGTCCGGGCCTTCAGACCCACCGGCACTTGGCAAGTGCCTCTCCCTGACCCATCACGTCACCACGACCGTCGCTTCCGGGCTCGGGTTGGCATCGCCGCCGTCGTTGTAGGCGATGGCGCGGAAGACCACGCTTTGGCCCGCGGTGTAGCCGGCCAGGGTCTTTTCCAAACCATCCGCCGTGCCCGCGCTGACGAAATCGTCGTCCACGCCGATGATCTTCTGCTGCAGGCGCGTGCCCGCCATGCGGGTGGAGTAAGGCCACATCAGATGCACCTTGCCGCCGCCGATGGCCGCCACCGTCAGGCTCGTGATCGGCTCCGGTGCGCTCGGATTCGCCGGGATGTTCAGGCCAAAGGCCTCATAACGCTCATCATCATCCGCGATGAGCGTGCCCAGCTCCTCGATCAGGCCGCGCACGCGCTTGCGCAGGGTGCGCACCACCGCCTCCGCGTCCTTCTTGCGGGTCGTCAGCGTGGTTCGCGCCGTGTTCACCGCCTGGCGGGCCGTGCTCACCTCGTCGTGCTTCGCCGCGCACAGCGCCGCCGTGGCCTCCGCCTCCGCGCTCTCACTCGCCGGGTTCGCGGTGAAGTAGGTCTCCAGGGAGGCCAGCAGGCTGAAGCGCTGGTCCATCGTGCTAGGAATTGCGGTGGACTGGCCGGGGAAGCCCGTGGGCTCCCACGAGGCATTCCAGCGGCTGCCGAAGAGCTTTGCCAGCCGCAGCTTGCAGTTCGTCAGCACCGTGATGGCCTCCCGGTCCTTCACCTCATGCGCCGCGATCAGCGCGTCCAGGGAGGCGCGGGCCGTGCCCAGCAGTTGCTTCTGCTGGCTCAGCGCGGTGATGGCCGCGCGGATCACGGCCTCCGTGTTTTGTTTGATGCCGATGGCCACCTCGTGGAGGTGACAGCCATCCGCCAGGTCCTCGGCCAAGGCACAGAGGACGTCGTCGTCGTCGGGTGTAGGGTTCGCGGCCATAATGTGGTGGTTGATGCGTTTGCGGGTTGTCGGGAGGGGGGTGAAAGGCGCGGGCGAAGGGCTGTCCCAGGACCCGTTGTCCCAGGTGCCCTCGTCCCAGTTCATCGGGGCGGCGCGGATCGCCGCGCCGGGCGGGGAAAGCTCAAAGCCTTGATCCTCAAGGCTTTTCCAGGGGTGAGCCGCCTCCCCGTTCTAGAATCCATATTCGTTCCAGCCGAAGGGAAGGTCCCCCCGCCCAGAAAAGAATTCCGGCTGGCCTGGGGGAGACTCCCCTGTCTCAACAAGGATTGCTTGCTGAGACAGGGTACACGCCCCGCTCTCAGCCGTGATTTCCGGCTGACCTCAGGGAGACTCCCCCCACCCAGAAAAAGATTCCGGCTGGCCTGGGGGAGACTCCCTTGTCTCAACAGCGATTGCTTGCTTAGACAGGGCACACTCCCCTCTCTCAGCCGTGATTTCCGGCTGACCTCAGGGAGACTCCCCACCCTCAGAAAAGAATCCCGGCTGACCCGCCGGACCTTCCCCACCCCCAGAAAAGAATTCCGGCTGGAGTTCGCCCGGCTGCTTTCCGCCCGCCGGGAATCCCGGCTGGCCCGCGCCACCTTCCTTTCGGTCCTGAGGCAAAGTCCGCTCGTCTTCATGGGCGTATCCTGCCACCGCCCGGTTTCGCGTCGATGACTCTATTGAGGTGCTCTAACTTTCTGGACCAGGGACAACCGGAACCCCAAGATGTCAGAAAGCATGCACAAGAAAGCTTATCAACGATACACCCAAGAGTTCAAGGAACAGGCCATAGGCCTGCTCAACCTTGGCAAACCCGTCG